>JBBSQY010000001.1:0-184368 GCA_038243585.1 Candidatus Sumerlaeales bacterium
AAGGCAAACCTCCAGTTAAACATAAAAAAAACAAGAGTGAAGGAAACACGCCCACTCAACTTGACTCAAACCTGATAAACTAAAACTCCAAAACTAACGGGCTATACGCTTGTTTAAGGACTAACACCGCTCCAAGAAAGGACTTAAACAGGGTCAGGACAAAAATGATCAGTATACAAGTCCAACTGGCTTTAGCCGCTTTGTAAGGAAATGGTAGTTTCTCGGATTCAGTTTCCATATGATGTTCTTTCATTATCAGGGAGTAGACTATTAGGATAACTTTAACAATTTAACTACATGCATAGGTATCTTAAGTTAGGATCTGGAGCAAGACAGCGGATTATCCTTGAGAATTTCTCACTTGCTCTTCGTCTGAATAGTCATCTGCCGCTTCGTATCTGCAAAACGTTTCCAGCAAACCGTAGGACAACCCAAAGACGCCGCCGTACAAAGCCCCAATCATAAATAACACAGTGGCAGCCCAGGCCATCGCATCAACAGTTAAGCTGTCCCGGATATGCACTCCATTTCGACTAAGGTTGTATGCTTCAAGAGCCGCGAATGCCGACCGGCTGCAAAACGCCAGACCTCCTGCCAGGGCCGATCCAATTGCCATAAACGCAATAGACAAGGGTCGTTTCCATAATAGCCGGATGGGATAGGCAACAAGCACCACCACCAGATTCACCCCGATCGCGGCCACAAGTGCGACCGCGAGAAACAGTCCGCCAACATCAAGCAGACCTCCGCGGGAAAAGAACACGGCCACCAGTGAAAAAATCAGGGAGCCCACCACAACCGCAACCTGGCCTGCCCCCAGCATCCAGATGAAGATTTGACCACTTCTGCTATTGAAAAAACTCATGTTCCCATTATATCATTTCGCCTGGGTTAAAGCTTATAACGCGGTCGGCAAGGGAATGTTTATGGGTTTTCATACCTTTGTGGTGTTAGCCAACCGCGCTCCAATGCCAAAAGTTCACCAGCTTAGGTAGCACAAAAATAGAAACGGCGCCCGGATAATCCGGGCGCCGTTTCCATTTATTTATGTAGCCGTCATAAGGCAGCAGTTTGTATTAGTAAACGCTCCAGTTGCCTACACTGGACCCTGTGCCTACGTAGTCGCCGTAGCCGCTCAGGTCTGATCCGCCAGTGCCCGCGTTGTCATACGTGGCCGCTGCCACGTCAACAAAGTCGGCCGCCGGATACGTATCGGCATTTACGAATTCCGGATCCGTATTAATAACGTTCGTCTGAACTGGCGTTGGGGTACCACCAGTTAGAGAGAAAGGGCTAGCGGCTAGCGAGTGCGGTCCGGCAGTTACAATCGCGGAATTAGTAAAACTAATTGCCGCGTTGGGCATATTAAACTGCAAAGCGTTTTTGCCTGTTCCATCGCCGATATCACCATTGCCCGCAATCACGGAATCCACGAAGGTGATAGGTCCGGTTGATGCCCCTGGGGTTGCTTCCAATAAATTGACAATCTCGAAAAAACTGGTACTGGGCGCGCGCACATTATTAACCATTGTTACGCTATTGAAAGACCACGGTGTTTTAATGTCACCAATTGCGACTACTGCTGAATCGGCATTATCAACCCATGCTACTTTTGTTGCAGTTAATGGCACAACGCTGTCAGCAGGATCGATAAAGTTTGTGGCAATTGCCGTATTATTGTTTTTATAAAATACCACATTTTCCATCTTCACCTTGCTATCAGGCAGGCTGTTATTATCGAAGTAGATGCACAATGCGGCGTTTTTTACGGGCGTTCCCTGCAGATTACCAGTAAAAACAACGGGCTCGGTTTCGGTGCCCACAATATTAACAATTGAGCCATCGCTCGCAACCTGAACTCCGGCGCGGTTCATAAAAGAAAAAACGCTGCCTGGTCCGATATTAAGCGTGCGAAGCGCATCGGAAGGAAAAAATACAAGCCCGTCATTTGTCACGGCATCGCCATTAAAAATATTGCTAATGATGACACCTGTAGTATCCACATCCACGAAACCAGTGAAGAACATACCATCATCGGCAAAAGATGTCTTGCCCGCGTTAGCGGTCAGGCTCAGGCCATCAGTAGTCACGGCCGCGTTAGACCCGTTGTTGCTGCTCAGCAGGACGTTTACGAGTTCTATCTTCATATCATCGGTAGAAAGGCTGCCGGTGTTATTACTGGAACGAACGCCACGGGTAGGGGCGTTGCCCACCGCGGGAATGATGTCCATGTTTTCCAGGCGGACCTTGATGTCGCCACCACTGCCAGCATTAGTATAGATGCCAATGCCGTTGCCGTTAAGGGTTCCATCTGGAGCGCCGGCGATAGGCGGCGTTACGACAGTCGGGCGAATCAGGGCTCCGCGAACGGTAACGCTGAAGTTGATAAGCAAGTTTTCCTGGTAAGGGCCGCCGGCAACAATTTCAACGATCCGGGGCTCCTGCGTGGTTTTTACGTAATTCAACGCAGCGGTGATGGTTTGATAACTGACAGTGGGAACTTCCGGGACCACGCTGTTTACAGAAACGGTAGCGGCCGACACGGAACAGGCCAAGCCAGCTATGGCCCCTATGGATAAAAATCTTAAAACGGAATGCATACAAAACCTCTAGTTTTATTTGGGTGAATCAAACAATAGTTGACACACACTGTTCCTTAAGACATTAACAGTTTGCCGAAGTTGCTATTTAGGCGAAATGAGACAAATATTGTGGGCAGAGTCTTCACGCTCTTGAGGCATTAGGGCACCCAAATTTGATGCTACAAGAACCGCTGTACCACAGATTGGCGCCCGCGATTATACCCGCCTTTTAACCTTTATCACTAACGGTTATTGCTAATAAAGGAATCGGATGGCGGGGTGACGGTACTATACCGGTCAGGCGTCGGGCGGATAGTTTGCTATTGAAAAGAACTGCCAGGCGCTTAAATTATTACCCGAAACGGATCAGATGTCGCTGTCGAGATGGTCGCAAAACAGTAAGAAGAATCCCTACATAGCCAAGTGGGAACCCGCACTTTTGGAGTTTCTAGAAAACGGTGTTCCTAAACTATTGGGCCGCGTTACTCCTTATTTGAGCGATCGCTTATTCGATATCGAGGCAGAGTCGGCGGAGATGCTTTCGTGTTGGGTTGACGGCAACAGCGACGAATATGAGACGTTGATACGTCCAGTATCCGGGTCTCTTTACGCAGAATGCACATGTCCGGTGGGTGATGACTGCAAACATGCTCTTGCCTTGGCGCTTGTGCTGGTGTGGCAGGCGCGGAAGGCGGGAAACGATCTGCCAGAGAAGCTTGAAAACGATTATGCAACCGCCTTTGATCTGCTTGATGAGACCGACCTTCAAATAGATAACCTCAAACGCATTCTCGGTTCCCCCGCAGAAGCGGAGTCGACAATATCTGACCGCGCACAACCCCCGGAAAACTGGTGGGGAATTATCGCAGCTAATGTCGGATGGACTGAGCAAAAGCAGATCATTCAGAAGGTGCTTAAGGTTCGCCTGCCTGGGGTATCCTTCTGGCATCTTGAAAACATTGCAAATGCCCTGAAGACGGTTAAGAATCCCATTCACCGCCTGAAGATGATGAATGAAAAAGTGGAAGAGTTCCAACGGGGCTACTCATACAATCGCTCTGGAAGAGGGGTTCGAGAACCAGACTCCGGACTAATGGCGTTTCTCTCATCACCGGAGGCTGTTAAGCTTGAAGCAAAGTATGATCGGGAGATAGCGCAGGCTGAATTGGTCCAGTGGCTGCACCGGGCAGGAGAAATACGGGAAGAACAGCATCTTGTTGAGCGGATGGAAATTACCTGGATGCCTGTTCCGGCGCTGGATGGATTTTCGACACTATATTTTCAGATGAAAGTAGATGCCGGCCAGCGCGGTCTTTTAGCGCGCAAGCCGGGGGGTATCCTCCAGGTCGGCCGCGACATCGAAGGCGGGAAACGCAACTTCGGACGCTCGCGCAACAATCTGATTTCATGGATAGCAGAAAGCCACTGCTATTCCACTACCAGTTTCCGGGATAAAGAAGACCCTCGCGATGAGACGCTGATTCCCGTTTCCCACATCTATCAGTGGGTAACCACCTGGGGCAAGCTGATCCGCTGGCATGACGGTGGCACCATCACATTTTCGCCGCACTCGGCCGAACTGACCCTGTCTGAGGGCGATGGCGACAATCCTCATTGGGTGGTAAAATTTGCTCCGCGGGCCGATGGATCAGAACGAGAAATCGCCTTTACTGACGCTTCGATTATTGTTGATCGCCCGGAGGGTCATGACGGTTCGGACGACGCCTTCAGCTATTTTATCCGAGACGGGGATATCCTGACGCGGATTGAAACTCACGGGATGTCTCCGACGGTCTTACGCGCCATCAGAAAGCTGGGCGCGATTCCCATGCATGCGCTGGCAGGCACTCCAGCCGGAAGCGCTCTATTCCACGTCCTGTCGCAAGGGCGCGAGCGGGGGCGCTTGAGCCGCTGGACGACGGAAATACCGTGCCGGGGGGAAGTGGAACTAGCAATCGATGAGGAGACGGATTTTATTGTCTCCGCGCGAGCGCGCGCAATCGCGCCCGATGGGCCTTGTTTCAGCTGGAGGCCACATTCAGGGTGGGTGGTGCGCGGGGACGCACAGCAACGTCCTGATGTTGACGGCGTTGCACTAGAGGACGTCGAGAGTGGGAATTCATTGCCGCTGGAGCCGCAGGAAGCTGAACTTTCTGCAGCCATCAATGACGCCGCCACCGTTCGCGAGCCTGAGGTTTTAGAAGGCGCTCCTGACGACCTGATCAGCGCGGAACTGGATGCTGACGGGAAATCGCGGCCCCGCCTGCACAGCCTGCCGCGCCGGGAAGATGTGGAGCAGCTCGAGCACTGGCTGGATGCGGTTACGTTGTGCGTAAGCGGTATGGTAGCTCCGTCAGATGACCAGTCGCTAAAGGGGCAGCTGAGTTCTTCTGGCCTGGCCGCTTTTCTTCCGCTATGGTTCCAGCGTCCGGGAAACATCGATTATTTCGGCAACAATGAGTTTCGCAAGATGGTCACCGTGCGAGCCGCCCCGAAAATTTCCGTTGAAGCGGAGCCGTCGGGACTCGACTGGCTAAAGGTTTCCGTTACACTTGAAGAGGAAATCAGCCAGACCTCCTTCGCTGAGATGTCGAAACTGCTGGCGGCTGGAGCGGAAAATTTCGTGCGGCTACCCAATGGAGGAATTTATAGACGGGCGGACCTGGAGGAGTATCGTGATCAACTGGATCAGTTGAACGCTTTGGGTCTGACGACAAACCCGGCGGAGCAGAAACTGCATGCGCTTCACTTGGCGGGCGCACCGGCTGGGGTGCTGTCACAGCTGGAAGCCGGCGGGGGCGCTCTTACCGCGCTGGCGGAAAAGTCGCGCCAGATACTTTTGGATTTTTCCGGCATACCAGCGGCCCCTGTGGCTCAGGAGACGGGAGATTTTCTACGCCCCTACCAGCGTAACGGACTCAATTTTCTTGTATGGGCGGCCAATAACTTTGGCGGCGCGCTGCTGGCGGATGACATGGGATTGGGTAAAACCCTCCAAATGATTGCCACCCTTTTATCTCTGCGTGAAAGCGCTGCGTCTTCTAACGGAGCCGAAAGCGCACCGCCCGGACCGACCCTGGTGGTATGTCCCGCTAGTGTCGCTCACAACTGGCAGCGGGAAGCACATCGATTTGCTCCGGAACTGAGCGTTATGGTCCTTGAGCGGGGCGCTGCCCGGCGTAAACAGCTGGAGCAACTTGAAAAGCATGACATTGTGATTATGAACTTTTCTTTGCTACGGCGCGACATCGAAACTTTAAGTGAAATAAGCTGGTTTGCCATTGTGGCCGATGAGGCGCAGGCCATCAAAAATCCTCATTCGGAATCAAGTCGCGCGCTGAAGCAGCTGAATGCGCGATACAGGTTTGCCATGACGGGAACGCCCATAGAAAATCGAATCTCTGATTTGTATTCCATCGTGGATTTCGCTCTGCCCGGCTACCTGGGCCCGATGGACAAATCCACCAATTCAACGGATCCGGAATCGGCAGCACGGGCCAGTCAGTTGCTGCGCTCTCGCTTGCGTCCGGTGCTCATCCGCCGGCTGAAGGCGGAGGTCGCGCCTGAACTTCCAGAGCGGGTGGAAACGCGGATCGACTGCGACATGGGCGCCGCCCAGAAAAAGCTGTATGCGGCCGAAGTGAAACGAGTTCGCCTGATGCTCGACGGCATGACAGAGTCCGGCGTCAAAGGCAAGCAGCGCATCGAAATGCTGGCCGCTCTCATGCGGCTGCGCCAGATTTGTTGTGACCCGCTCCTGCTCGGACATCCTGAGGTTTCCAGCGGTAAAACCGATGAGCTGCTTGAGCTGGTGCCGCCGTTGTTACAGGCTGGCCACAAGGTTCTTATCTTCTCACAGTTTGTGAAAATGCTGAACCACCTGGAAGAGCAACTGGTGGAGAAGGACATCCGCACGTATAAACTCACCGGCGCCACCACGAACCGGCAGGATCTTGTCGATAAGTTTGAAAATGATGCGGATCCCGCAGTGTTTCTAATTTCTCTGAAAGCCGGAGGCACGGGCCTGAACCTGGTTTCCGCCAGCCACGTAATCCTTTTCGATCCATGGTGGAACCCGTCTGTAGAGGCCCAGGCCATCGACCGGACCCATCGGATTGGTCAGGACAAGACGGTGGTGGCATATCGCCTGGTTACCCAGGGCACGATTGAAGAGCGCATCTTGGAACTACAAGAGCAGAAGCGGGCGCTGGTGCGGAACATACTTGAAGAGGATTCGTTTAACCGCACCCTTACCAGCGAGGATTTCCAGTACCTGCTGGGCGGGTAGTTGATCGGGGAGGGGTGCTACCTGGAGCTTGCGCCCCGGCCGACCAACTCTAACCCTGCCGCTATTCTCTAATGAACCACCCGCTGTCGGGGCTAGCCGCTTTTTCGTTCCACTCCGGTTTCCACCAGAGTTCGGCTTTCTTTGAGCCGGTTGTGTCGCAGTCGTTGACTTTCACGTTCAAGGCAAATTTGGTCCACGCCGTCCCCTGGGCTTCGTTGAACAGATCCACCGGCACCGCCATTTCCATCTGATAGCCGTCGGGAGTGCTGACGCAAACGGCGTTAAATTGATGGTCGCCGCGGAAATAAACCACACCTGATGTGGAATTGTCCGACGGTCTTGCCACCACGCGCAGCAACCTATTTGAAACGCTAGTTGACGGTTCACCCTCAGTCGTTGCTAGATTCTCAGGTGTCCCCAGGGAAAGAAAAAGCTCCGTAAAGTCACCTGTTTTAATCTTCTCAGCATCTATTGGGGCAACTATGCTGTCGTCTTTAATCCGCGCGGCGAGGTAGATAAATTCGTCATCCCACTGCGACGCAATCTCCACCGACGCATCATCCATTCCGCCCCACGCCCGCTTTGATCCAATCACCGCGTCAAAGGACTGAGGCCTGCTCCAGCGCGTTGTCCATTCCGCGAAGTTACCGTCTATCGCGGCGCCGTCCACAGCCCTTTTTGCCACTCGCGCAGAATCAAAAACGAGGGGTACGGTGCTGGTAATTTCCAGCTTGGGTTTGCCCGGGATAACCGCCGTGCCGACCCACTGCATATCCAAACCCTCTAAAGGCGTATCCTTTGAGGCGCGGCTACCATCCACTTGAAACTTGAAGTTCTGTCTGCTTTTAGGTGGTAATGTTACAGTCGCAGAAGTGGGTTTAAAACGGACAGCCCCTTTGGGGGGTAGCAGCGTGAGGGTGAGCGGAACGGTGGACTGATTGTCCAGTCGCATATTCATGGTGGCGGTAGAGAACGGCACAGGATCGGTGGCAGTTAACCTGGCCGTTACTGCGCTTCTTAACATTGTTCGGACCATCAAAGCCACATCATCCGTTCGAACATCCTCATCAAGAATACCGTCCAGCAGAAGGTTAGCCATAATAGGCCCGTTGTCGGTCATAGTGATCCAGACAACCTCATCAAACTGGCCATAGTCTTCGGCACCCCGCAAAGCGCTTCCGCCGCCCGTCGTGGCCAGGACGAAATATTTGCTGTTGTTTCGCACAAATTTGGTATAAGAATGCACGTGGCCAGCGTAAACTGTGTGTTTTCTGCCCTCGAGCAATTGTTCCATGTCGTGCCAGCGCGATTCCTTCAACAGCTTAAGCTCGTTTTCTCTGGTTGGCGAAAGGCTCTTCATTCCATCAAACACCCATACAGGGCGATGCATAAAGACAAGTGTCCAGCGAACGTCCTGATTTTCCGCCAACGCCTTTTTAAAATACTGGATCTGCTTGGCAGACAAAGCGCCTTTGCCAGCGTCCTCCGTATCCAAGCATAGAAAAAGCACGTTACCGTACGTAAAATGATAATAATTAGGACCGAATCGCCGACTCCATTCTGCCTTTTGCGTGGCGTTTGAAACGTCATGATTGCCCGGCACATAAAAAAATGGCATTGTCAATTTCGCCACCTGAGCTTCCAAGTCATCCCACTGCTGGCGGACCAGCTTTTCGTCAGTGGAATATCCCATTATCAGATCGCCCACGCTCATAACGAATTCCGGCTGCAGCAGGTTGAGCTTGCTAATGGCAGACTGAAAAACACCGGGACGCATGGCCCCGGTATTGTCGCTTACGATGGCAAACTGAAAGTTTTTCGGATCATTGTTCAGATTAGTTCCGCTCCACGGTTTGGACTGGTCGCCAAGTACCGGAAGCCTCAGTTGCGGCATTTCCACCGGTTTGGCTGGCACCGCCTGGAGAGAGTTTAAATCCGGTGATTCAGACGCCGGAGCGGCTGACTGAGAAACCGTAGTGCCAGCATCCCCCGGAGCCACCGCAAAATCCTCGTGCCCGGGATGACCACAAACGGTCGAAACCAGCAGTATGGTCAACGCGGGAACTAGCATTTTCATCTCGTTATAAAACATTGTTAATAGCCACCTAAGAAGCCAGTTTTAATCCAACCGCGCAAGATCTACCCAGGCGCCGCCAAGGTTTCTACTATCTTCTGCAGCGTGTTCAACGGCCACGGTCGCAAACTGCTCTTCAAGAGAAACCGGAGATTCTTTGGTTTCAAAAAACCGAAGATACTCTTCCACCAGATTAATATAAAACTGGTCCCAGTTGAGAACGACAGCCTTATGTATATGGTTTCCAGAGCGAACCCCCAGTTCCCACGGGAACACGTCCGCCTGGTTTTCGCATTCGTGACATTCGATGAGGCAACGACGTGCGCCGTCGTCCAGTATAACAGCCCGGTCAAGCTCTGTACCAGTATCGCAGAGGCGCTTGATGTGAGGACCAAAAGCGCGCAGGGCCAGGGCAATCGTGTGGACGCCATAATGCATCCGCCAGCGGCCCATTCCGCGGGCAAAAACGTAATCATAAGGGCCATCAACCTTCGCCATAAGATCGCGAACCTCATCAGCAAAACGCAGTGACGAGGAGGTCATAAGCGGGGTGGCATTTTCTCTGGCTATGGCTACCATTTCTCGGGCGTCGTCGATGGTATGGGCCAAATATTTGTCGACATAAACTGGCTTGCCAGACGCGAGAGCCACGCGGGAAAGCTCCAGATGTGCCTCCGGATTGTTGGGCGAGACCACCATAAGTACATCGCTGGCTTCCACGACCTCTTCCGGAGATGATGCTCGCGAAATGTTGTTCTCCTTGCACCAATCGCCTTTATCCGTATCCCGGTGAGATTCGTAGGCTGCGGCAAATTCAAAGCGGCCATTGCCTGTGTCGCCTAGAATATGGGGCAGGAAAACCTGGCTATGATGAGTGTAAAGGTGGTGATCGAGCCACCCGATCTTAAGTTTAGACATGAAAGAAACCTTGGAGAGTTATGATGTTGCTGTAAAGCCTAATGTTTGCGAAACTTTCCTGGCCTGCAACGTACGCAAACGGTATAAGAGGCCCGGAACATCGAACATCTTGTGGTGCCACTATTGCTGACGGTTAGGCATTGATTGGCGCAGGGTCTCTTGTCCGTTTCCATTGCGCGGTGGAGCTTTCATCAAACGCTCCAGGGGCAGCAGGCCCACGAGCAACTCACGACTAACTACCGGTATGATGGGAAACCCGCTGGAAACCAGCTGGGCAAAGACATCTTCCAGCCGGTCTGTACTGTTGACTGCAGGCACGTTCGGGCGCATTACGTCAGACACCTTCAGGTAAGGCTCGCTGCGCTGCACGCCTGCCGCAAGGTCCGCCTGAAATAGCATGCCCACCACGCGGCCTTCCTCTGCCACCGGGAAATCCTGTTGGAGCCCGGAAGCGGCCAATTCACTGACCCATTCAACTGTATCGCGCGGCGACAGGGTACGAAAGTTAGTGACCATGGCCCGGGACACAGGAATATCATGCAGGCGGCTTTTCATGGTCGCATAGCGGGCCTCACTTGCCGCGCCCATCCAGATGAAGATAGCGATAAAGCCAAGAATGAAATTGCCGTCGCCATCAAGAAATGGGATGGTGTTGATTCCGAAAACTTCCAGTACAAACAGAACCGCCATGATCTTTCCAAGCAGGCTTGCGAACGCGGTGGCTTTCTCATAAGGAAGTACCATGGCCAGAAGGCTGCGTACAACGCGTCCGCCGTCCATAGGAAACGCAGGAAGCATATTGAAAAGAATCAGGAGAATGTTAATCTTCGCGAGGCTGAGCCAGAAGCCCGAGGCCGAGATGTCAGTAAGGGGCAAAAAACCTGATCGAATTTCGGAAAGCGACCCCGTAATCGACAACCCGCCGATAATCAGAATGGCGATAACAACGTTCACCATAGGCCCGGCTATGGCGACCACAAACTCCTGCCAGGGTTTATCCGGCATACGCTCAAGGCGAGCGACTCCACCGATTGGCAAAAGGGTAATGTCCTTGGTTTTTATGCCGAAGCGGCGGGCGGATAAAGCGTGACCGTATTCATGCATTATAAGGCAGACGAAAAGGGCTACAATAAAGCCAAGGCTGGAGAGTGCCTCGATCACGCTACCGCTGGTGTGATAGTCCGCCCAGGTGAGAAAGGCGAGCAGCAGCAGAAACGTAAAATGTAGATAAACACCAATCCCGAAGAATGTGCCAATACGATAGGAACCTTTCAATGAAGCGGTGTCCCCTTTCAATAATCGCGTTGCCGGACAGCTTAAGGTACACTAAAACCGACGGAAATTGGCTATCAACGCGCATTATTCGGGGGCAAGAAGTATACCGAAGCTTGAAATGCTTATACTCGGAATCGAAACCTCCTGCGATGAAACCTCTGTAGCCCTTGTGGAGGACGGACATCGCCTTGTGGCCAGCGACGTTGCCAGCCAGGTACTGATGCATGAGAAGTTTGGCGGTGTTGTCCCGGAAATCGCCAGCCGCGCGCACATTCAGAAACTGGTGCCGATGATTGATGAATGTCTCGGACGAAACGGCTTGGCCCTGACAGATGTTGACGCGCTGGCGGTTACCTTGGGGCCGGGTCTGGTGGGGGCCCTGCTTGTGGGGGTAGAGACCGCAAAGGCATTGGCATTCGCGGCAGGCAAACCGCTTATCCCGGTTCATCACATCGCGGGTCATCTGTATAGTCCGATGGTTTCCGGACCAACTGAGGCCTATCGACATATCGTAGTTCCTTTTGTGGGTCCGTTTGAAGGTCAATCGGCCGGAACCATGAACCCAATTCGTAATGAAGCGCCAGATGCTTCGGAAACTATTGATCATTTACCTGCTGCCACTCAAGCGCCAGCTGTTGAATTGCAGCAGGATTCTCAGCTCCACTTTCCTTATTTGGGCCTGGTGGTTTCCGGGGGCCATAGCAGTTTGATCATGGTGAAATCCGCCATGGAATTCGAAATCCTTGGCGAGACCGTAGACGATGCCGCAGGCGAGGCCTTCGATAAACTGGCCAGGCTTCTGGATCTTGGCTACCCCGGCGGACCATTGGTAGAAAAAACGGCTCGGGGGGGGAACCCGGCGGCATACAATTTCCCTCGTCCGATGCGAGCCAAATCATTCGGATACCAATTCAGTTTCAGCGGCCTGAAAACAGCGGCGCTAAACCAGGTCACCGCAATGGGAGGCGCAGCGGCGGTTGCCGGGGATCCGACGGCGATGGCAGATATTTGCGCGTCTTACCAGGACGCTATAGTAGATGTGCTGCTGTCTAAAACGTTACGCGCTCTTAAAGAAAGCAAATGCGGCCAGGTTGCCATTGTCGGGGGTGTCGCGTGCAATGGCAGGCTTCGCGAGATGGCTGCCCAGCAGCTTGGACAGGCTGGGCGTGTGGTTTTCCCACCACCCGCTCTATGCACGGATAACGCGGCCATGATTGCGGGTTTGGCCTGGCACCACCGCGATCTACATCGCGGCTGCGACCTGACCCTGAACGCCCAGGCCAATCTGCCGTTGGGGCCCGTGATGCCGCGCGACAGATCGACCCCGTACGAATAAAGCACCCGAAATCGCCCCTAATCTCTTCAGTGTCCATGGAGGTCATTTAATATGCCGATAGATAAGCGTCCATGCATGAAATGCCAGCAAAACCTGGCCACGGTTAAGATTATCCGTCTTTCAAACGGATCAGCAGAAGAACGTTTGCTCTGCCAGAGATGCGCCGCCGCCGACAGCCCTTACCAGAAGAAAATCATGCCACAGCTTGATGAAATCCTGAGCGGAATCCTTGGTGCGGCCGCAGGCGACGCAGCTTCCAGCATTCCTCAGGTGGAACTTACCTGTTCCACTTGCGGGCTCCCCTTTGGAACCTATCGGACGTCTCTCATTCTTGGATGCAGCGACTGTTATGAAAGTTTTGAAAAACTGCTGGTGAACGATCTGCAGCGTTTTCACGGTGCCACGCGCCACACAGGCCGGGTGCCGCATAGTCAGGCCGAAGAAGTAAAAAACTTCCGGAGCGCGGACGACTTTAAAAAGCGGCTGGCGGACGCGATAAGGGCGGAAGATTTTCCAATGGCAGCGAAACTCCGTGATCAGATTAAAGAATTGGAAACGGCTGAACTAGCGGTAGTCGCCGGAACCGAAGACGTGTCCGAAACCGAGTAAAAAGCAATTTCCGAGGCCCGACTTTTAACCCTGCTGTCAGCAGCGAGCGAAGTGTTAAGTCCACCCGCATTTACAGAAACTGAATTCCAGTCGGGCGGTTGATGCCTTCATATTGATCTGCGAATTCCGGCATTCCCGTATCCTGGTTAATTCTGTAGACGACCAGACTGCCGGTATCCTGATTGGCGACGATCAGAAACTCTCCCGAGGGGCTCAGGCTCATTCCGCGCGGGTGATCGCCGCGGGTGGGTTCATGGCCCGCGGTCGTCATTTCTCCGGTTTCCGGATCGACCTCAAAAACCGCTACGCTGTTGTGCCCGCGGTTTGACAAATACACGAAACGCCCGCTAGGATGCACAAGCACTTCGGCCGGATAGTTCGCCTGATCAAAGTTGGCCGGCAGCGTAGACGTTGACACAATTTCCGTCAATGTCCCATTCTCCGAAGACCATTCATACGCGGTTATCGTGCTGTTAAGTTCATTAGAAACAAAAGCCAGTTTGCCATTCGGGTGAAACGCGATGTGGCGAGGCCCGGCTCCCGCCGTAGTTTTGTTTACAATCGGCGCGGAAGTATCCATGGTCTGAGAATCGGTGGCGAGCCGATAAGCAATGATTTGATCAATGCCGAGGTCAACAGCCACGGCGAATCGTCCAGATGGATCAGGACGAATGCAGTGAGCGTGAGGCGCGCTTTGCCGCTTTGCAACAACACTGGATCCTTCGTGCTGCGCAACAGACGTCGGTTCTTCCAGCCCACCGATACCTGAGATTGGCAACAACGCCACGCTTCCGCTCCCATAGTTTGCGACTAGCACGGCTTTGCCGTCCGGAGTTACAGATATATAGCAACCGCCTGTACCGCCGGACACCGCCTGGTCAATTTGTTTTAATTCTCCGCTACCGTGATCAACGGAAAAGCTGGTGGCCGCACCAGATCGTTTTTCGTGAAAGTTCTCAATTTCGTTAATGCAATAAAGATGCTTTTGATCAGGCGCCAGCGCCAGAAAAGATGGGTTGCTCACCTTGGCAGCCAGACCCTCCGGGTGCAGCTTCGCAGTCGCGTTATCCAGGCGGAATCGATAAATTCCTTCGCTGCCTTTACCGGTATACGTACCTATGTAAAGTAGTGTGGAAGTAGTGGATGAAGGTGAAGTCATTGGCAGATCAACATTCTTTGCGGAAATATTTTGAGACGCCAGTGCAATAAGTACCGTGGCGCAAGCAGCAACAGTATTTTTCAGCGCGTTTTTCATGCCTGTTTCTCTTCCGTCTCATTATGACTGGTAGCCCTGAGGGCATACAAGAGCCGTAATCTAGTCGCGAAATCTGTCATTTATGCGGCGCGCATTTCGCTATTTTGAATGCGCAAAACAGCCTTTATTAATCCAAAAGGGGATATGATATGCGCGCAGTTACCTACCACGGGAAACATGATTTTCGTGTAGATACCGTACCCGATCCGGGGATTATCGATCCGACGGATGCCGTTATCAAAATTACTTCCACGGCGATTTGCGGATCGGATCTTCACATATTCGATGGTTTTGTTCTGGAAATGGAGCAAGGTGATATCCTGGGCCACGAGTTCATGGGAATCGTCGAAGACGTCGGATCTCAAGTGACTAAGATAAAGAAAGGCGATCGAGTCGTAGTGCCGTTTACCATCTCCTGCGGTCACTGTTTTTTCTGCGAAAAGCAGCTATATTCCTGCTGCGACACGACAAACCCCGACGCAGAGAAGACAAGTAAACTCATGGGATCTGCTCCCGCCGGATTGTTCGGTTACTCGCATTTAATGGGCGGATACCCGGGCGGCCAGGCCCAATATGTCCGTGTTCCCCATGCGGATGTCGGTCCGGTAATTGTTCCGGATGAACTGACCGATGAACAGGTCCTATTCCTTAGCGACATATTCCCAACCGGTTACATGGCTGCGGAAAACGCGACCATCGAACCGGGTGATACCGTGGCGGTGTGGGGCTGCGGACCTGTGGGGCAATTTGCAATTAAAAGCGCTTACATGATGGGTGCCGGGCGGGTGATAGCCATTGACCGCGTACCAGAACGCCTGGCGCTGGCCAGCTCTGCTGGCAAAGCCGAAACTATCAACTACGAAACTGAAGAGCACCTGATGGCCCAACTGTATGATATGACCAGCGGCCGTGGACCTGACAGCTGCATTGACGCAGTCGGGATGGAAGCCCACGGCACGGGCCTCCAGCATTTTTATGATCGAACCAAACAAGCATTGATGCTGGAAACAGATCGTCCGCAAGTATTGCGCGAGGCAATTTATGCCGTCCGAAAGGGGGGCACAGTCTCGGTTCCTGGTGTGTATTTAGGAATGGTCGACAAGTTCCCCATCGGACTTGTTATGAACAAGGCCTTGACCATTAAAAGCGGACAGACCCATATGCAGAAATATATGAAACCGTTATTGAACATGGTTGCAGAGGGGAAAATTGATCCAAGCTATATTATCACCCACCGGCTGAACAGTCTGGAAGACGCTCCAAATGCCTATAAAACCTTCCGAGATAAAAAAGACGGCTGCATTAAGGTAGTGATGAAGCCGCACGGGGTATAATTGAAAATGAGGCTTGTGACACCGCTTGGCCGCCGGCCTCAAATTCTTGTATTAAACGTATGGGCGGATCAAACGATCCGCCCAATTTTTCAAGCCCGTCATTGGTGTCGGCCAGGGTATGCTACTGCTTCGTGGATCCACCGATAAGGCCTTTGTCGGCCAGTTCCTGATGAGCCTCGTCAAGCCGGTCTACGGCTTCGACCTGCTTTGA
Organism: Candidatus Sumerlaeales bacterium; assembly: GCA_038243585.1. Lineage (GTDB taxonomy): Bacteria > Sumerlaeota > Sumerlaeia > Sumerlaeales > Sumerlaeaceae > JAKFFN01. The sequence continues at coordinate 15,883 of JBBSQY010000001.1, forward strand.
CCATTCCACTAGTTCCTTCATACCATCTTTCAATTCGATGCGGCTTTTCCAACCTAATGCCGCGAGCTTGCTTCCGTCGCCATAACAGTGTCTTATGTCGCCGACTCTGAACTGGCCGGTAATGTCCGGCTGAAGATCTTCGCACCCGTGCAACTCAGCGAGGGTAGAGGCAATCGTCGCAATTGAAGTTCCGGTTCCGGTACAAATGTTGTACGCCTCAAGATTGGCGGCCTCGTTCTCCATCAGGAACAGCTTCGCTTCCACAAGGTCACGTACGTTAATAAAATCCCGTATCTGCTTTCCATCCTCATAGAGCAACGGCGACTTGCCGTTCTTAATGCGGGAGGAAAAAATGGCCGCGGCACCGGTGTACGGATTAGAAAGCGCCTGGCGCGGACCGTAGGCGTTGAAAAATCGGCACGCGACCGTTGATATGCCGTGGGTGCGCCCCACCACCAGGCTATATTCCTCCTGGTCCTTCTTACTTAACGCATATACGGACGTACAATAAAGTGGTTTTGATTCCGGAGTAGGAGCCGGTTCCAGCGGCTCACTGGTTTCAGGATCAAGCATTTCGAAAGTCCCCGCGCTCAGTTGCGCTTCCGGACGCAGCAACGGAGAAACCAATCCACCGTCAGAAGGTCGTCTGTAAAGTCCTTCGCCGTAGATGCTCATAGAACTCGCCACCAGAAGGCGCTTTACGGAATTTTTTTCGTTTACCAGAATGTCCAGCAGCAGCGCCGTGCCCGTCGTGTTGACGTGTGTGTATCGAAAAACCTGATGCTGGCTTTGCCCGACCCCCACCATGGCCGCATCGTGAATGACGGCGTCCACGCCATCAAGCGCCTTGACCATGGCATCGCGATCGAGGATGTCGCCACGGATAAACTCAGCGTCGCGTGAGAGATAGTCCGGCGGCGAATCAATAACACCGTGAACCTGCGGCTCAAGGTTATCAAATACTCGAACTTCATAACCTTTCTCCAAAAGCAGATCTACCATGTGTGATCCAATGAAGCCGGCACCGCCGGTAATCAGTACGCGCTTTAACATATCATTCCTTTAACTATATCCAACTTTAAATCTATTGATTATACGTGGTGGTGGAGCGGGGGCTGTCAAATGTCAATATACCCAGGGGCGCTTCTTGGTCCCGATCTAATGTCCGTTCTGTACTTGCTTTTAGTAAAGCCGCTGTTTGTCGTAAATCTCACTCATCATTTTTCAAAAATAATGCATAGGGAAAACTCATGAAATCGTTTTATAGCCTGATGCTGATTTGCTTCATATCGGTAGCAACTGCAGCTGCAGAAGATACTAAATCGCAACCAAACATCCTGTGGATCACCTGCGAAGACATAAGTCCTGACCTTGGCTCATACGGCGACAAATTAGTTAAGTCACCCCATCTGGACAGGCTTGCCGGACAGGGCTGCACTTATACCCGCGCCTTCGCAACTTCTCCTGTTTGTTCCTCCAGCCGGTCGGCCATAATTACGGGCATCTACGCCACTACCCTGGGCACCCACCACCATCGGAGCATGGTTCCACTGCCGGAAGACGTGCGCTGCTTTACGGCTTACCTGCGCGACGCCGGTTACTACTGCACCAACAATGATAAGAACGACTACAACTTCGAAATACCGGCCGACGCCTGGGATGCAAATGGCAACGAGCCCACTGGCGCAATCGCCCCAGCCCCAATCAGCCATTTTTTGCAGTTATAAATTTAAAGAACACTCACGAGTCCCGTTTTCAACTGACCGACAAGGAATTTCGAGAAGCAACGAGCGACATTACAAACGCCGACCGCACCGCCACAGCGGCGGTTACGCTTCCTCCATATATACCAGATACTTCTGTAACCCGCGCTGATCAGGCTCGTTACTATGACATGATATCCGATATGGACACGCAAGCCGGAAAGTTGCTTGACGAGCTTGATGACGCCGGTCTCTCCACCAATACCCTGGTGATCTTCTTTAGCGACCACGGACGCGGCCTGCCCCGAGGCAAACGCTGGCTGTATGACTCTGGCATTCAGGTCCCGTTGATCATCCGCTGGCCCGGCCATATTGTCCCCGGTTCCCGAAACGAAGAGCTTGTTTCTCTGCTCGACATGGCCCCGACAATGCTGAAACTCGCTGACATTTCCCCGCCAGTTGCGATGCAGGGCAGGGTGATGCTCGGAAAAGAAAAAGAGAAGGAGCCCCAATTTCTTTTCCAGACTCGCGACCGTATGGATGAGGTCCACGACATGAGTCGCTCCGTCCGCGACGCCCGGTTTAAGTATATCAAAAACTTTTACCCTGAAAAACCGTACAGCCAGGTGATCGAATACGCAGAGCGCACACCCACGATGAAGGAACTCCGACGCCTTCATGAAGACAGCACCCTCACTGGCTCAGCCACCCTCTTCTTCCAGCCCCGCAAACCGGCTGAAGAGTTGTACGACACCAAGGCAGACCCTTTTGAGATCAATAACCTTGCTGGCGATCCAGAGCATATTAAACCGCTGGAAATTATGCGACAGGCCTTGGAAACGTGGCAGCAAAAAACCGGCGACAAAGGGTTCATGCCGGAATCGACTACGCAGAAACCCGCCGGGAAGAAGCGTGAAAAACGACTGAAGCCCTAGCCCGCCAAGCGGAACTTACCCGGTTCCACTTTGCATTTTCCGCCGGGCTCGCCATACTTCTCATTCGATATGGGACGTTTTTCAAAGCTTGAGACAGGAACGGGAGCTTCGCCGGAGAGGGACCCGGACGAGGGCCCCATGGGGCTGCGCTCGCGCGTGCGCTCAAAACCAGCTTCTGACCAGTCTCCCGACACGGACTATGATCAGGGGCATTACCAGGCCGAAGGTGAACGTTATTTTTACCTGGGAGAATATCAGAAGGCATTACGCGCCTATTCCCGCGCCATGCAGGTGGATCATTCCGCAGTAGAGCCGTGGATCGGCCAGATATTGGCGCTGCTGAAACTAAAACAGCAGCGGGAAGCAACCATGTGGGCAATGCGAGCCGTGGAGTTGTTCCCGGAAGATGCCCGTCTGGCCAGCCTGCAGGGGTTAACCATGGCGCTGTCTGGTGCCAGGCAGCGGGCAATCTCCTGTAGTGATTTCGCGATGGGTCGCCCTAACGGAAGCTCGGCGTTTACGTGGGCGATCCGGGGGCAGATATTGTCTCATTGCGAAAATCCCAACGCCCGGTTTTGTTTCGACAAGGTTCTCGAAACTCGGGAGTCAGACGACTGGCGGATATTGGCGCAAGTGGGTGATTTTCTCCTTACGGAGAAAAAATGGGCCAGGGCCCTTGAGTTCTTGCGCCCGGCTGCCGAGCTACACTCGGTGAACCCATGGTTGTGGAAACGGCTGGGGTTTGCGAACGAACGTCTGAGTTTTACCCAACCCGCGCTGGAGGCTTATCGTGCAGCCTTGGAAATTAACCCCAATGATCGCGAAGCTCAGGAACACCTGCGCCGGTTGGGGGCAATTCCTCTACCGGTGCGCCTTTGGCGCAAGGCCACGCGGCTTATCAATCGGGCTTGATCCTGCTTATTGCCCAGGACCGATGCGGTAAACGTCGCCGTCGCTGACGGTTCCATTCGTTGCATCGTATGAAAGATCAACCAGATACTCTCTCATGCGTGATGCGTCGACGCCGGCACCTTGAGTGCCTTCTATAAAGTGGATAACTGCCCGTTCACTAATGTCGCCCAGGCGCGCGTCTTGTGCTGTGCTCAAAGGATTCGCCGAATTCGCATTTCCGATACCAGAGTTATTGGTGCCCAAATGATCCATATCTGGTCCAACGCTGGTCAATACGTAACCATTACGACGTTCCTTCGCAGGACGATAACAGTACGTCCAGTTGCCGCATCCCTTTACAAAAGGATCGTTGGGAATAGCGTTCATGTAAGCGATGGGAGTAGTCAGTCCAAAAAAATCAGTGCCGACGTGCTTGTCTCCAGAGATAAGACGAAACCCGTAATACTTATTTCCCAGGCCGTAAGGTGCTAGAAAAGCTTTGATCGCTGGATCATATCCATCTGGATTATCCGTGCCTTCCGGATAGGAATTCTGATCGATTCGGTAAGTTTCGATGCCTGTGGCGATGCTCCTCAGATCACTCTGAACCCTCGCAACCTTAGCCCGTGTCTGTGCCTCCAAAAAATTTGGAACCGCAATGGCGGCAAGAATGGCAATGATTGCAACAACGATGAGAAGCTCAATAAGGGTAAAGGCGCGTTTCACTTTTAAGTTATCCTGTGCGATATTTGATTATTACGGCGGGTGTTCATGGCAAGCACAATGCCATACGCAAGATTCCACTTAACCGTAATAGAATCAAATTTCTTTAACAATTAAGCTAAACGTGAGTTAACCCGTTTCTTCTCATATCCACCAGAAGGTGGTGGATATCAGCCATAAACACTAACATTAGGAACTTACCTATGGCCCGAATTTTGCCCCTACCGTGGATTGGAATTCATAAGAAAGGCTTCCCATGACTAACTCAAACGAATCGAAAACGCCGCACCCTGATAACCCCGTAACGCCAGAGGACTACAACCCTACCCATGACAGGGAATATCCCCATGGGCAGAAAGACATCACCGGCGAGAAGGAAGTGCATTTGGCAGAAGATCCCGGTTACGAAGATGATGTAACCGATAGTGAAGGACGCTCGGTTGGCATGAGGCGCACTGGAGAATTCATTGTTCCTGACGACAATAACGTAACGGGAGAAGGTTGGACATTGCCGACTCGGGCAGGCGGCGGCTGGGACAAGGCGTTGGAGACTAGCATGGAAGAACAGATTGACGAACCTGAGACCCCGGGTAAAACAAATAACCTTTAATCTGTTATACATTGCGCAGGCTACAAACTCTTTTTGAAGGATCACGCGGGTCATATGCTTAACCAGAGGACTTTTCCCAGGTATTCACTATTAAGACTGACGCTAATTTTAGTTGGCGGGATGTTCGTGCTGGCAGGATGTGGGTCCGATGATGAAAAGAAGCCTGACAAAAAAAGTGAAACTAAGCCTCCTCATCAGCGAGTCGTTATCCTCAAACAGCGATTTAACCAACTGGAAAATTCACTGGATGAAATGGAACGAGATCTTGCTATCCAGCGCAAGAGGATTGATAGCACGCGTGAAACAGCCAAAGCCATACGGCGCAGTCTGACGACCGGAAACTTAAAAGGCTATTCTATTGACACTGTTAGCTCTGATCCCATTGTGATAACGGCAATGAAGGACCAGCAAAAGAAGGCTAAAAATAAGGAATCGAAGAAGTCTGATAAAGAAGAAACTGATGACCGTATTTTTGATACCGCGCTGATCCTGCTGTTTTTGGCATTTATTGTCGTGCTTTTCGTCGTGTCATTGAAAGAGCGAAAAAAAGCTACTTCTGCCGCGAATCCTACAGTGCCCCATAATCCTGATTCGACCTCGTCTAATGCGGATTCGACTACAGATAGTACTCCAAACACCAACAATTATCAATATGGAGAACTGCGCCGGCAAGACGATCCGGATGCACCACCCGCCCTAAATGATGAGTTGTTGACGCCATTCCCTGACGAGCCCGATGACGAAGAGGATCCCAGGCAGTGACGTCAGCCGAAACTGTTCGGAAGCGAAAGCAGTCTTCCGAACCCTCGGCTCATCCTGAACTTTCCTTTAATATATGGCTTGAAGCGACCTGCCGGCGGCGGTTGTCCCATCTTTGCGTTGGGCTGGATCCGGATCTCGAACAGATCAAACCGGTAACAGATCCTCGTAGAACTCATAATGTCGAGACCTGCGTTCAAGCCATGATTCTTGCGGCAGCCGCAGCGGCGCCTTATGCTGCGGCCTTCAAGCCAAACGCCGCGTTTTTTGAAGCGCTGGAAGAAACACTTCCACTCATGGCGCATATGGGAGTTGGTCTGCGGGAAAATTATCCAGAAGTCATTTCCATTTGTGACGCGAAGCGTGGCGATATCGGAAATACCAGCGCTCGATATGCCGAGGCCGTTTTCGAAAATCAGAATTTTCATTCTGTTACCGTCAATCCCCTGATGGGATATGACGCAGTTGAACCTTTTTTGCGTAATCCCGCGCGCGGAGCTTTTTTACTTTGCCTAACATCGAACCCCGGTGCAGACGACTTCCTTCTAAAGAACGAGCTGTACCTGCGCATAGCGGAAAAAGCTGTCAGTTGGAATTCCAACAACAATGTAGGGCTGGTGGTTGGCGCAACACGTCCGGAGTATTTGGAAAAAATACGCCAGATTGCCCCGGATCTGCCGCTGTTGATTCCCGGTATTGGCGCCCAGGGCGGACAACTGGCAGAAACTCTGGACGCCATCGGGGCACGCAGCAATCGCGCCTTCTTGATCAACGCATCACGTTCATTAATTTATCCAGAAGGCGCAACTTCTGATAACTATTCGGAGCGCGTAGCCGCGGCGGCTCAAAAGCTTAAAGATGAAATCAACTCCTGTCTAATTTAACTTTATATCCAACGAAAATACTAAAGATAAAAAAGAAAGCCCCCGATCTGTTGCCAGATCGGGGGCTTGATATTTCAGATTGATTTATTCTGCGTCTTAAAGCGCGATGCCGGCTTTCATCTTTTCGGCATTCTCGAGTACTTCTTCGATCGCGCCGCACATATAGAAGGCCTGCTCCGGGATATCATCCAGTTCGCCATCTACGATGCGCTTGAAGCTGCGGATGGTATCTTCCAGCTTTACGTACTTGCCAGAGCGACCAGTAAAGGCCTCCGCAACGTGGAACGGCTGGCTGAGGAAACGCTGTACGCGGCGGGCACGGCCCACGGTCAGGCGATCTTCTTCGCTTAGCTCGTCCATACCAAGAATCGCGATAATATCCTGCAGATCCTTATAACGCTGAAGCAGCAGCTGAATCCGTTTTGCGATGGAGAAGTGCTCTTCACCTACGATGCGCGGATCCATAATACGGCTGGTAGAATCGAGCGGATCAACCGCCGGATAGATACCAAGCTCGGAGATTGCGCGACTGAGAACGGTAGTAGCATCCAGATGGGCAAAGGTGTTAGCAGGAGCAGGATCGGTGAGATCATCCGCCGGCACGTAAACGGCCTGCACAGATGTAACCGAACCACGCTTCGTGGACGTGATGCGTTCCTGCAATGCGCCCATTTCAGTAGCCAGGGTCGGCTGATAACCCACGGCGCTTGGCATACGGCCGAGCAGCGCGGATACTTCTGAACCGGCCTGGGTGAAACGGAAAATGTTATCGATGAACAGGAGAACGTCTTTGCCCTGTTCGTCGCGGAAAAATTCTGCCATGGTTAGAGCCGAAAGCGCAACGCGTAGGCGCGCTCCAGGCGGCTCATTCATCTGACCAAACACAAGCGCGGCGCGGCTTTTTTCGCTATCGCCAGGGGTAATAACGCCCGATTCGATCATTTCGTGCCAGAGATCATTACCTTCACGGGTTCGCTCACCCACGCCGCCGAATACAGATAGACCACCGTGGCCTTTGGCGATGTTGTTAATGAGCTCCATGATAACGACGGTCTTGCCCACACCGGCCCCGCCGAAAAGTCCGATTTTACCGCCCTTTGCGTATGGGGCCAGCAGGTCGATAACCTTGATACCTGTTTCTAGGATCTGGGTCGCCGGAAGCTGTTCAGTAAAGGCGGGTGCGCTGCGATGGATAGGCATACGCTGTTCCAGATTCGCCAGAGGCTTATCTGTATCGAGAGTTTCGCCCAGAAGATTAAAGATGTGTCCGAGAACCTGCTCGCCAACAGGCACGCTGATAGGCGCTCCGGTGTCTATGGCTTCCAGACCCCGCACAAGCCCGTCGGTGCTCTGCATGCTGATGCAGCGAACCAGGTTGTTTCCCAGGTGCTGGGCAACCTCGGTGGTTAGTGTTGCTCCGCGGTTCGGATCGTAAACCGTTACTGCGTTTAAGATATTGGGAAGCGAATCCGACGGAAACTCAATATCGAGTGTAGGTCCAATGACCTGCTTAACAATGCCAGTTGCCATGTAACCCGGGAACTCCTGTTAGAATTGTGCAATTTTTCACAAGCAATTCGCGTTATCCCTTTAACCCATATAGCCGTAAAGGATAAACCGCGCATCTGTTGGGGACAAATTTCTGCTGCCCGACTGCTACAATACGCACAACGTTCTGGCAAATTCGCCTGCAACGCAACGCGAAAACCAAGTTTTTCCGACAGTAATTCAGTCGCCGCAGTGATAAAGAGTTGATCACATTGATGGTGAGCAGGTAACGCAACAGGTAATCAACGCTGAGAAAGCATGAGACACGGCGGTATGCGGAGACACAGAAGAGGGGCAAAACCGGTGGCCGAAATCAACCTGACTTCGTTGCTGGATGTGACTTTTGTGCTTCTGATCGCCTTCATGATTACGGCGCCATCCCTAAAAAGCGGCGTCGAAATAGATTTGCCAACCATGACCCAGGGAGCCGCTGAGCTTACCAGCGATCAGCCCGACCTTGCAACCATTTCCATATCCAAAGCCATGGCAGGCGCAGCCGGACAGACCGGTCCGCGTTCATTTGAACTGGATGGAGAACTGCTCGAGTTAAATGAACTGGAAACCCGCCTTGTCACACGCAACAAAGCAGCAGCTGGCAAGCTGGGGGTTGAAATCAATGCTGACGGCGATGTGCACTATGAGGCTTTTGTACAAGTGGTGGGCGCGCTGCGCCGTGCCGGCATCGAAGGAGTAGCCTTGCCCGTGGACACTACAGTCCCCTGAGAGCGAAACTACAAATTACGATTTACAGATATAGAAGCGCTAATTTCTCGATTCCGGCGACAGCAGGTGGATTTTGCTGAAGTATCTGAAATATTCTTTGGCAATCCATGGGATTCTATTGGGCCTGGCCATCTCGATGGCTTGGTGGCAGCCGAAGCCCGAGGTGAAGAAGCTGAAATTTCTGGTGCTGCCAAAAGGCACGACTCTTGACGCCGGCGGACCTGGCGCCACACCTCCGGAAATGGAGTTGCCATCTCTGTCGGATCCTTCGCCAGAGCAGCCATCAGAACCGACGCCAATTCCCATTGTGGAAACGACGCCTGAACCAACACCTGCCGCGACCCCCGAACCGACTCCCGTGGTCACGCCTGCGCCAACGCCCCGCCCCGATCAGACCGCCACACCCCGCCTGACACCGATGCCAGCAAAAGAAACACCAACTCCAACGCCGGCTCCCACGCCAGAAAACACGCCGGAGCCTACTCCAAAGCCAACGCCAAAACCGACTCCTAAGCCCAAACCAACACCGACGCCGACGCCAAAACCAACGCCGAAGACAACCCCAAAGCCAGACAAGAAAAAGTCTGAAAAGTCAGACGAACCCGAAACGTCAGAAAAGTCAGACAAGTCAGACAAGTCAGAAAAGTCAGAAAAAAAAGATACCAAAAAGAAGCCGGGCAAATCTGACAAGTCAGAAACACCTGAGAAAACAAAAAAAGATTCCGACGACGAAAAATCGGATAAAAAAGAAATCGCCAGCGCCTACGATGCGGAGAAGAAAAAGACCGACCCCGCTGGTAAAGGGGAAGGAGAGGGCGGCGATAAAGCCGGCAAGACCGGCGTGCCCGACGGCGTCGAGGGCGCCCCGCTGCCTTTGGACCGCCCGGAGGGAACCCTAAGCACTCTTTATACGAACCGCGCCATCCAACTGCTGTCGCGCAATTTCATCGCCCCTCCCGGCATTAACGATCCTGGCATTGTTTGCTTGGTGGAATGGGAAATCCTGCCCGAAGGCACTATTCAAAACATTAAAGTCGTAAAATCCACAGGAAATCAGGAACTGGATCAGGCTGCATACAATGCTGTCAGCACCACCGGAAATCTCGGTCGGCTTCCCGCCGAATTCGCAGGTCAGTCCTTATGGGTCTCATTGCCGTTTATTTTCGGAGAATAATGAAATACAAGCGTGCTTTCTTACTTAATAAAAAGCGGGCAATCGCAATTAAAGCAGATAGAAATGCATCCATGATTTGTGCAGCGAAGACAGCGGATCAAACCTTTATGACGGAGCGCGCACGATGTTTAAATGGCTAAAGGGCGGAGCCGGTGGACTACGGCGCAACGCCTTCATTTTGTATCTTGCGTATAAAGACCCAAGAATGCCCTGGTACGCAAAAGCATTCACTATTTGCGTCGTCGCTTACGCGTTCAGTCCGATTGATCTCATACCCGATTTTATCCCAATCCTCGGGCTCTTGGATGACGTCATCCTTGTGCCCCTCGGCATTTCGCTGGCCCTTAAAATGATTCCGGAACAGGTGCGTCTGGACGTGACGGCAGAGGCGGAGATCCGGCGACAGGAGCGGAAACCGAAATTCTGGATAGTAGGCGTCATTATCATAATCATCTGGATTATCGTAGCCGTATCCCTGATCCAGTTTATATCACGGTAGACGAACTCAGGATAACTGCACCACAGTTTCCCGTAGTTAACATAGCAGCAGAGATCGGAACGGCCACGGATATGACTGCGGGCACTAAGCCAACGGTCCGGGAGTGTCCCAGTTTCAGGACCGACAACAATGGTGATATCCGGCCATTTGGAAGACGCGCCTGCTCCAGATATGAACATGATATATGGAAATAGGCACATTTAACCAGGCTAGTCATTACCATCAGAACGAATCGATTTCGTCGGGGAGCGCAAAATTGCTCAACTCCATTGTTAGTTTGTCAAATTGATAATTCCGACTCACAAATCCCACGTATCCAGCACCCGTTGATCCTCCGCAAACTTTACCTGCACATTAAGATCCGACAGTGGACCGGCGTAGGAAAACGATGTCGTATGAGCATAATAGTTGTCGGGTATAAACGAGACAGGTTCTGAAAACATTACCGTTTTGGTTTTGTCAGATATAACGTCTATGACGAAATCCCTGCCTTGGCCGGACGTGAATATGACTTCCATGTTATACCGGCTTGGATCGTCCTTAGACTTGTCGACCTTCGTTATGTTTGCGCCATAATTTCCCGACGGCGCGGGTGTTGGTTTGACTGAAGACGCCGGAGAAGACATCGGCGCTTCTCCGGGCATAGCGCCGGCGTCGTTGTCACGGACCCCGTCCGTTGGCGGCGCTCCCTCCGGCGCTCCCTCCGGCGGCGCGGCGGACTCGACGCTCTCTGCGGGTTTCCCGTCAGCGACGGATTCCCCTCCCGTTCCGCCTTTGTCGCACCCGCAAACAAGCGGTAGTGACAGCAGTACTAGAATGGTTCCTTTAATGGATAATCTCATCAACGTGATATCGCTTTCTTACTGAACTTTAGAGGATGTACCTGATGGACCATAGGACAATGTGTCAGTATCGGACTTAAACATAAATCCGACGTCCCATCCTGCGCTTTGCAGCATGGCTCTCAATTTAATAAAATCTTCAAACGCGTCAGGCTCCACATAGCATTCCACATAATGGGCAGCCTGGTTTAGCGTTAGCAGAATATCTCTGAGAGTGCCGCCTGAAGAAATGAGAGCCTCTACCGATTGTCCCTCTCCTTTAGACGTAAGTTCTATGTCCTCCCCGAAGATGTTCACCTCGTAATCTTGAGAGAAAAAATCCTCGTCGGTTCTTCCAGCGATACGGACTTTATCATCGCCGATGAATGAGAGAAATACCATGGGCCTTTTGTTCGTAGACCGGGCAACCGGCGATCTCTTCGGCATCGTCTGGGCCAGGTTATTCATCTGTTCCAGCCCGGCTTTTGAAACTTCATACTGCTGCCGCAGCTGTTCATACTGAGAGCCAAGAGTCGACTTCGATTCCAGCGCCGCAACCTCCGCTCGAAGCTTTGCCAGAGCCGCCTGAGCCGTCTGCATATCTTTTTGCTTCTGCAAATTTTCCTGCAGTTGCCTGGCCATACGATCCAAGGTTTCCGCGGTCACCTGACTGGCTTCCAGCTGCTCCATCAGTTCGGGATCACCCTGGTTGACGGTTTGAGAAATTGACAGAATGGTAATGAACAGGATTACGCCCACACCGCAGGCTATTACATCAAGAAACGAAAAGCTGAAAATCTCCACCGGCTTACGTTGAGATTTCATTTTGCGCCGCCTTCAAGAATCGGAGCCCACACCTTGGTGTAGGGTTCGAATCCGTGAGGAATGCCAGCAGTTTCCACAAGATCCTCCACGCTTTCCCATAGGTCGACCCCCTCCGGTCTAATGATGAAAAGCGGGTATTCCTGATCGCGAATTCGTATCAGGCCGGCGACAAAGTCATCCACCGCGCTAGCTTGAATGACGTTTTTTTGTCCACCACCGCGATCAATCAGGTGGTCCTTCTGCACTTCCACAAATCGCGCCTTTTGAGAAATTGAGCCTGTTCCGAACCAGATACCATTAACTGAATCGCGCTGACGAACCGTTTGAGATTGGAGCTGGGCAACCGCCTGTTGAGCCTGGGTAACGGTATCGGTCGTCAGGGTTGCATACGTGTTAGCTTTCGCCGTCAGCTCCTTTACTTGCACCGCAAGCTGCTCAAGGTTTGCCTCAACCCCCGCTTTCATGGAGTCCCATTGCCGCGCATCGGTTTCCGCTTTAATGTTATCCTGAACCTGCTCCACCACAGCCGCTTTTTTTCCTTCAATTTCGTCGATTTCCTGCTGAATTGTCTGCGGGTCAAAAGTGATGGAAACCTGGTTGAAAATCATCAGGAGAATGAGAACTAGAGCCCCAAGGGCACAGGCAAACACATCCAGGAATGACAGATTGAATATGCTGACAGCCTCACGGGTTTCGTAATCGTCTCTCCGTGCCATAGCGGACTAGCCGCGTCCCGGCGTGGATACGACGCTGCTGATGGCGACGTTTGCCGTCACGCCATCCGTGTGCAGTTTTTCGGCAACTGCAGCTAGCTTATCCAGTACCGCAGAAAGGTGCGCCTGTCTATCCATATCCTGCTTTATCAGATCTGCCAGTACGTTCGCCTGGGATGCGAATGTATTGGAAAGATGCTGTATGTCCTCTTTATTTATGGCGCTGGTTTGCATCCAGTTTAGCTGCTGCTGAATGTGAACGAGGTTAGTTTCAATGTAGTGCTTTAGCTGAATGGCTACGCCGCTTTCGGTGAGGCTGGATGCGATGCTTTTTCCATCCGCAGAAAGCGAGGCCAGACTTTCAGCCACTACCTGTTTCGCAACATCGGCAAGGCTTTGTCCCTGGGCTCCGTCGGGGCTTTGCAACACTACAACCGCGCCGCTGACTGGCGTGCCTGCATATGCCATGGCAGGGCCCGCTTCTGCAGCCGGGGCTCCCTCCGGGCGGGCGGCGAATACCAGCCGCGGACGAATTCTCAGGGCATAAAATTCGTCGATCGCATTCAACAATCCGAGTTCATACCGGTCAACATAAGCCATCAGCAGAGCAATAAGCGAGCTATAGATCAACGCCACAAATGTGGTATCAAACGCAACCCCCAGTTCATTACAGATCTCGACAAGGTTGCTGTTAACGTCTGCCTTGCCCTGGCTTTGGGTTATGACTTCACTAAAGCCCGAAACGGCCAGCGATATTCCAAGCACGGTGCCGAGAAATCCGAGCGTGGGAATAAGCCAGATGAGGTAGCGGACAGGGACATGACTGGCGTCGAGTTTACGACGTTCCACCGATGCAATTTGATCAACGACTCCATCCATTTCTGATCGATTTTCGGCAGTCGTGCTCCGCACGAAAATCTGGTGGATAGTCTGATCCACAAGGGTTTTCGTATTTGCCGGTCCTCCCGGCACTGCTTCCAGTGCGTTTCCAGTAGCAGGACCAGACGTCATGCCTAATTGATCAGACCACGCTGTCAAACGGCGAAACTCCAGACGCAGCAGAGGAAGACGAATCAGTAATAAAGACAGTCCAATAGTTAATCCGAGGGTCATAATATGGGGTATACTACCACGCATAAACAACCGTTCGTAAGTGAAGCCGAAGACCCAATTATCCACTCCGGCTCGCTTAAGCAGGGTGAAAACCAAGATGATCAGGCCATAAAGCACCAATCCCAGACCAATGGATGACAACATCCAACTGCTGGCAAGAGCGTGGGGTTTCCGATAGCCGTTCCAGGTTGTTTCACCCGTATTAGGCTGGGTGTACGGCGGTGGTGGCGGCGGCATGCTTGTCGACATGAGTTGTTATCTTTCCTGGAACTCTTTTTTTTAATAGGTTTTGAAGCAAAAGTTAAAGGCGGCCGGCTGGCAGGAACGGATTATATTGGGCAGCCGGTGTTGATGGTGGCGCAAGGGGGGCAGGCTGAGCAGATGTGACAGGGGCAGCGCCTGCATCGAATTTTGTTGTCAACGCATCCGCCTTTTCCGCCCTGGAAGTAACTTCATCCTTTCCAGACGAAACTGGTGTTAAATCAGTCAAGTCGGCCGACAGCGCAAGCCCAGGGAGACGCTGCGGAGCAATAGCCGGAACTGCACCAGACGCTGTTTCCAGTGGATCGGCCTGCAACACTGGCAAGCCGGGCAACTGCTCTGGAAACTCTGCAGCGGGAGTGACGACCGGCACGGCTGACGCCATGTTTATCCCGCCGATTCCAGGTGAGTCTAATGACGCTCCAAGCGATCTTAGCATGGTCGAAAGCGTAAGCTCAAATTGCTCGCATTGTTGAGCATACTGCTTCATGGTGGGGCACCGTGAACGAACAGGAAGAGCGGTCAGTGTGCTGCCCAGCTGTTCCGCCTTGGTAGCATCTTTTGTGACCCAGATAATTTCGTAATTGTCATAGCTGTCTTTTTCGTAATCGCCGGTATACACGTTCGCTGATTCAGAAACATAAGTCCCGGTATAAACCCGGTGCGGAATCTTTTCAAGATATCCACGCAACAATCCTCCAGCTACCACTAGAAGACGATTCACCCTCGTCTCTACCGCAAGAGTTCGCATTTCCAGGTCAATACCTGGTTGCAGATGCGCCTGGTATCGGTTCAATGGGGAGTCGACTGTTATCTTAAGATGGCGCTGTAGAAAATCAAGCGCCTTTGAGTAACGTTCTTTCTTTATCATGTAGTCCAGTAGTGGCTGAGTAAGCTGAGCGTCGCCCTGATTTTTGTTAAACTGAAGGATAAGGTGACGCTCCTCCATATAGCCGGGACTAATATGTTGCATGGCGGCGAGAATGGCGGCTTCAGACAGGCCAGCCTCGGCCATTAGCTTATAGTTCCCGCTTAGAGATTGCAAAGTGCTCGAGTACACAGCTTTCACATCTGGAGGAGAATCGCTTTTCAAAGGCACCATGGATATCAGAATCTTGTATGCCTCCGCGACTTTTTTCTGCTCCATGAGGAACATTGCATACCGGACCGCCAGGTCCGCATCCGGATGGTTGGCGAGCCGCAGCTTATAAGCTTCATCGACGGTAGGACTATAGCGACCAAGACATTTTACCATAAGGGCAATAGCCTGATCCGACGGCACATATCCAAACGCACGGCGGGCGTGTTCTCCCGCTATCTTCGCATCGGATTTGTCCAGGCGTTGCTCCGCCGCCGCCAGATGAGCGCGCGCTGCCAAAGCCTTTCCAAAAGCGCTATTAGTTGTATCCCCGCTGCCAAGCTTAATCAATAGCTGGTCCAGTTCAGATGCCACACTTTCGGCTTTCACCAGTAGTTGTTTTTCCAACTGTAAAAGGTAAGTTGTCGTACTCGCCGAAAGCTTCTGTTTTATTTTTTTCTCCCATCCGGAAAAGACGACAGTGTGGGTCGGATAATGAATTTCACATTGATCACAGAACTGCTGCGCCTTTGTGACATCCGCGGAAAGCAGGGTCTCAAACTTTCGGGTCAGGTTTTCAGTCTGATTTGTTTTTTCAATTTTTCTAATCCGGGCACGTGGAAACGGCATGGTGCCGTGATCAGTTTCGACAACGACATTTGTAGCCGATTCTGAAGTAATGCGGCCAAGCACCTCCTGCCCGTCAATAAGGATAAGACGATCAGCCCTCGCCGGCACAATCGTCAATAATACAAGCAGAAAAAACAGACATCGCATTTTAATAGCCTTGGTGGAGAACTTTTCGACATGTTGTTGGGCAACAGACACCTCGCGGTTAAGCTGGCCTTTCCGGTGTAGGATAGACGCGAGATAAGGGTCAAGCCTTATTATAATTATTATCAATGCTTAGCGCAACTCACAAATATTGGGTGGCAGCCGGACCTAAATTGTTTGAGTATGGGACGGAGTTAATGGCATGCCGTACGGCAAAACCAAACCATAGCTTACAATCATTTGCAAACTTGGAAACACCACTACATGACAAATTTTTACTTGTATTGTGAGGCAGCAATTCCAGGCATTTTACTACGTCAGAGCGACTCGGTAGCCTGATCCGTCGCTTCCTCATCTGTCGCTTCCTCACACGGCGCTTCCTCATCCTTTGGCGCCGCCGGAAGGATCCTCTGCCATGCGGAACAGACTATTACAATATAGCCGATTAGCACAGGAATAGCAAAAAAAAGCGCGAAGAAAATGATGCCCGTAAGGAATATGTAGCCATCGTCGTTGGGGCTGACAGTATCCTGGGTTAGTCCGCCCATCATGTTAAAAACGACCTTCTCCAGATTCAGGAAAACCAACGCGGCAATCAGCAGAATTATCGGAAAAAACGCGCCAATTTCTGCCTTCCACGCCCGCATCTCCCCCAACCTTTTCATATACCAGATCAGCAGAGACAACCGCCAGAGAGATACCACCGCCAGAAAAGCGAGGTTGATTTCATTGGCGGTGTCGAGACCCGGCTCCGGAAAGATCATTTGCACGGGTATGGCGTAGAGCAGGGCTGGCAGGCTGGTCATGGTTATAAAAACCAGTAACCGGAAGTAGGTCAGATTTTTAGGTCGCAAAGGCCACATGAAACAAAACAGGAAAAGAGCCAGGACAAAAACGTAGACCACGCTCCCGACGCCCATTTGCTGAAGCAGTTCCACCCGCGAGTTATCCCAGTAGCGACCAATGCCCACGATCCATGTGACGAGCAGACCCACGATAAGATCGCGGTAGTTCACGTTTCGCAATTCGTCTTTGGTGGCGCGATAGGTAAGCACCCGCAGCATCAGCCGGACCGAATCCATCATGGAGAGGGATCCGGCACTTGTTTCCAATTCAACGACACTTTCATGTTTTCTCATAAGGTCTCTCTGTTGATCGCCGTCGCCGATTCCGATTGCCCGCGCCGCCTTGCAATGGCGGTAAATAATTGCTTACGGTGGCGGGTGGCCTCGTCGCTGTAAAGCTCTTTCATCAGCCAGGCGAATCCCTGTTCCAGCTCCCGCGCCGACATTTTAGCGGGCTTGTACATCACATCAAACAGGGTACAGTAGTCCCACGCCGCCGGGCGCAGCAGGCGGCCATCCCGTTGGAGCCGGCGGTATAGTTCAGTTCCGGGAAACGGGGTCAACAAGGTGATTTGCACCTCGGAAAGACCGCTGGCCTTAACGTATTTCAGGGTGTCCTCAAATATGTCCGTGGTGTCACCGTCGAGGCCAAGAGTGAAGCAGCCGTTAACGGAAATGCCGCGGCTCTGGATTCGTTCAATACTGTTCATATAGGCGTCGCGGCGGCGCAGCTTCCAGTCGCGGCTGTCCACGCCGCGCAGGGATTCGGGCGACGCGCTTTCCAACCCGATAAGCAATTGAGCGCATCCGGATTCGGCGAGCAAATCCAGTAGTTCTTCGTCGTCGGCGACGGAAATATCCGTCTCGGTAAACCACCGAATCGGATACTGCGCCAGCAGCCGCGCCAACTCCCGCGACCAGGATTTATTGACAAACGTGTTGTCGTCGGCCAGTTCAATAAAAGGGCGGGGCCATCGGGAAAGAATACTTTCCAGATCGCGTTGGACAAGTTCCATCGGCTTGACTTTATACCGGCTGATGAGGCGACTGGCCCCGCAGAATTCGCAGTCGAGCGGGCAGCCGCGACTTGTTTGAATGGTGATGCGGTTATAGCGGGAAGGATCCAGCAGGTCATACCGGGGCAGAGGCGCATGAGCAAACTCGAACTGCCTGTCCGCCCTGTAACGGGGTTTCAGGCAACCCGCGGCGAAATCCGACAGCAACGTGACCCAGACAGGTTCGCCCTCCCCCACGACAATGGCGTCGGCGTGGGCCGCGGCTTCCGCCGGCATGGCCGTCACGTGGAGTCCCCCCAACACAACGCTTTTTCCCCCGGCGCGCAACATATCCGATAGAGCGTAGGCATCAAGAATCCGCGCGGTGAGGGCGGAGACAGCGATCAAGGCGAAACGGGAGCAAACGATAGCGTCAATGTCCGTATCAGTCCAGGCGTCCAGCTCCTGGTATTCCACATCCCAGTCGTCCGGCGTAAGCCCCGCAAGGGTCAGCAGTCCCAGCGTCGGCAACTGCGCAATGGTATTTCCGCGTTCGATAAAACCGGGCAGCGTCATTCCAAGCGCCAACAATTCTGGCTCACGAACGCGAACGCCGCTGAGGGCTAGGAAGAGGACGCTTTTAGGGTTTGAATACACCAGTTTATTATATGCGGCGCCGTTTGGTGTGCCTCAAGAGAAAACGGCGGTCATCTCACCTTAATAACGTTTCGTCCGACGCTCTCTTGGCTTACGCGTCCGGCTTGATCCGTCGTCCGCAACCTGCATTGCAGCTCTGCGCGGCGACACCGCCCTGGGCGGCGGACCGGGAATTACTGGCGCAAGTGACCCGCCAACAACGCCGCTGGCCATGCTGCCCGCAGCCGGTTTGCCGGATGACAGGCTTCCCGCCTGCGGCTTGCCAATCGTCAGACTCCCCGCTTGTGGCTTACCTGCTGATGCGCTGCCAGCCGCCGGTTTGCCCGAGCCCAGGCTACCCGCGGTAACCGGCGCAGCCAGGCTGCCCTTTTCCACGCGCGTCTTTGCAATATCAGCTTCCTGCGAAAATGCACTGCCGCCCAAAAGGACAAACGCCGCAGCTGCTGATGCCAAAATAGTTCTATTTTTTGTGAACCCCATAGCGTCTCCTTTGAACAAAAAAACTTATTACATCTCGCCACTTAATTGGTTAAATAGGTTCAGATTAAAAGTCCATTCAACGAACTACACCTGAGCCAGATCATCCTCCGCGCGGCGCTTTGCGGGCGCCCGATTGTATCCGCCGCTGCATTTGAACTTTTTTATCTTCGGCCGCCTGGACTTCTTTTCGCAGCTCCAGATAATGCTCCAGCCGCTCCTCGTCCAACCGATCTTCCGAAATCGCGAGTTTCACGGCACAATCCGGCTCATTCTCATGTCGACAGTCATTAAACCGGCACTGTGCCGCGAGCCCCACCACATCGTCAAACGCCTCTTGAAGCCCTTCCCGGTGATCCATAAGAGTGACCTCGCGCATCCCCGGCGTGTCAATGACCAGCGCTCCCCCGGCCAGGCGAATCAGTTCCCGATGGGTGGTCGTATGGCGACCCCGTTCGTCGTTTCGAATTTCGTTCACGCGCAGACGCTCTTCGCCCAGCCAATAATTGATCAACGTGGATTTTCCCACGCCGCTTGATCCAAGCAGCGCCACCACCACCCCCGGCTTAAGATAGGAGTCCAGCTCAGCAAGTCCGTTTCCGGTAATCACACTGACGGAATGCACGGGCGTCGTTGCGTCCAGCGCCGTTGCTTCTTCCAGATAGCCGGCTTCCTCTTCTCCGGCCAGATCGGATTTCGTTAATACGATGACCGGCTGCGCCCCGCTCTCACCGGCCAGCGCCAGGTATCGCTCGAGCCGCCGCGCGCTGAAGTCGCGATTAAGACTGGTGACGACAAAAATAATATCCATGTTGGCGGCCACCACCTGCGCACGATTCGCGGTTCCTGCCATTTTGCGCCAGAAGGCAGACCGGCGAGGCAGAATCTCCTGCACCAGCCACGCGCAGCTCCCGGAATTTCCGGGGTTGCGCAAAGCAACCCAATCGCCCACTGCGGGCAAACCAGAACGCACCTGCTTTTGCTCCAGTCTCAGGCGCCCCGCCGCAGAAAAAGGCACAGAACCTGCCGCCGTCCAGGCGGTTCCGAGGTTCCCGTAAGACACGGCAATCAGTCCAGGTTCCAGCCCCTGCGCACGCAGATCGGCAAACTCTAATTCCCGCGCCGCAGACCAGCCACATTCGGCCATGTCGTGCTGTATGGGAGCGCTTTGTTTATTTTCAGGCGACGTCATCGGCAAATTCGACATCCGGTTATTTGTAAAACCTTCGACTGAAAAAAGCGCCGCGTAAGATAGAAAAACTCAGGGCCGACATTCCCACATCCAGGAGTGCGGTGACCTGTCACCGCCTTGGTTGTGCGCGAAGTGCACCCGTCATTGCCGGAATACCAGGATATGACCTGACCCATCATAACGGCACCTCCACCTGGGCCATCACGTGGCGCAGCGCCCGGGTTTCCTGTTCATGACTGAATCCCGCGGATTCGAAGCCCTCTTTTACCATGATGCGATGCGCCAGCACCGGTATCACCATTTCTTTAATGTCGTCAGGAATGCAGTAGTCGCGCCCCTCCAGCCACGCCTTCCCCTGCGCCGCACCGCGCAGCGCCAGAGCCGCTCGCGTGCTTGCCCCCAGCACGATCTCCGCAGATGTTCGCGTCGCCTGCACCACCCGCGCAAGATACGTCAGCAGGTCGTCGCTGACCAGCACGCCGTCGACCGCCTCCTGCCATTCTATCATCTGTTCGCCCGAAACCACCGGATCAAGGCGTTCGGCTGAAAACCCGGTTCTCTGCTCCCGCAACACAGTTATTTCATTTTCGAGGTCTGGATAACCAATATGTAGCCTCATCATAAATCGATCCATCTGACTCTTCGGCAAAGGAAATGTCCCATGAAATTCGATCGGGTTTTGCGTGGCCAGCACCATAAACGGGCGCGGCAAATCGTACGTCTGTTTTTCGATGCTCACCTGCGCGTTGTTCATGGCTTCCAGCAATGCGCTCTGGGTCTTCGGCGTGGTTCGATTAATCTCGTCCGCCACCACGATGTTTGCGAACAAAGGGCCGGGCTTGAAATCGAACTCCCGGCGCGCCTGGTCATACAGAGTTACTCCAAGAATATCGCTCGGCAGCATATCGCTCGTAAACTGGATGCGGCTAAAAGACAGGTTGAGAGATCTGGCCAGACACTGCGCCAGCGTTGTCTTACCCACGCCAGGCACATCCTCAAGCAATAGATGCCCCCGCGCCAGCACGCAGATCATTGCGTGGCGAACAATGTCTGTCTTGCCCTTGATAACCTTCTCAATATTCTGCTGCAGTTTCATGACTTCGGGGCGCGTCGGCGTAGTCGGCATAAATTTCCTATAACCGGAATTTCAATTTAAGGCAGCGGGCTAAATGAATCATTTCAACACAATAGCTGTCGAATCGCAGAAGCAATATTCGTAGCTAATATGAGACTTGGGGTTTCGATGAAAAAGTCAGTTCTGGTTTTGGCCGCAGTTGTAGGCCTCGCCTGCAGTAATGTACAGGGCCAAGGATTTTTGTCCTCCATAAAAGGCAAGCTCACCGGAGAAGAACAGCAGCAGCCGCCGCAGGCGCCGCCGCAACAGCAGGCTCAGGGCACTCCGGCGCCCGCAGAGGGCGGTAGAACGGTACAGGGCGAATCGGGAAACAATGTAAGAATTGTGCAGGGAACACCGCCCACACAGGCGCAGAAAACGCCAACTAAAAAAGAAATTCAGGAAGGCGCCGCCCGCCTGAAAACCCAGATGGCGCCGGAACGAATCCCTGGTAATCTTTTCGATCGCTATGAGGGGGTCTGGAATGGCGATTTTTGGGTTTATAGCCCAACAGGTCAGCTGGAAGAGAGCAAGTCGGTAAAAATCGAGTACAAAAAAACCGGCAAAAACACCCTCTCCATGGAAACCTTTTACGCGGATCGCCTCGGCAAACAGTGGATAGTGGCTGAAACGGCGACTTATACGAACAACGGCGATTCCGTTGACGTTTCGATTCTCCGGCCCAGCAATGACACCGCCACACAGACCGGACGTTATAACGACGGCCAGTTGTTTCTGGTGGCCAACATCAAGGACGGCGTCGAGCATTATCGTGAACGCATCGACGGCCAGCGACTGCTGGTAGACGGCTTCGCCGTATACGGCGGCAGCGACAGTCATGTTTTCATCGGCCGATTTGTGCGCCAGCGGTAAGTTGTTTTAAGTACTATTTAGCAATGCGCAACTTCTGGAAATTGATAAGCGGCCGGATTGGAATAATCAGTTCCAGTCCGGCCCTTCCTTTTGCCAACCGCCTGGCTCGCGATCTTCACAGCAAAAGCCTTGGCCGCCTTGGCGAGGAAGCGTCCGTCCGTAAGCTTGTAGATGAAGGTTACCGAATCCTGGATAGGAACTACGCCTGCCGAAGCGGCGAGATCGATATCATAGCAGAGCACGGCGGGCACATCTGCTTTGTCGAAGTAAAGACCCGATCCCCCCGGTCGTGGAACTCTCCGGAATCTGCCGTAACCCCTGAGAAACAGCTTAGGATCATCCGCGCCGCTAATTTCTACATGGCAGGATTTCGCAATTGCGCTCCTGCCCGCTTCGATATTGTCAGCGTTTTGACGGATGATAACGAGCAAATAATGAGCGTTGAATTGAAGAAAAATGCGTTTGCGCCGGTTGCGGGATAGGATTTAGGGCTTACTGGTTGATAAATCAGGCCCGCGCGACTCGGTGCCACGGCATGAGCGTTACTAAACCAGCAATTTGCAGCGAAGGGGACTCACTTTGTTTAAGTTTCTATTTTTTTGGCCACGAGTGCTCCACACGATCCGGCAGATATTCCTGTTTTTTTACCTGCTTATCGCAATTCCAATAAGAACCATTTACTGGCAGATCCGCCTGTTGGGCAAACCTGCCGGCGCGCGCAATCCCGATGATCCCTACTTCGATGTCATTTGTCTTAGCCATGTGCCCTGGTCTCACATCTGGCAGCGCAATCACCACACAATGATGAGGCTTGCTGAAAACCGCAAGGTCATTTATATCCAGCAGACCGCCATTTCATACATCCATTGGTTCGTGCGTCACTGGCATTATGGGATTTCGGAATACAATAACACTTATCCTGGACTTGAGTTGGAAACGCCCCTGTTTTTCCCCGGCCAGTCTCGCCTCCCGTTTGTCGGCGCTCTGAATCGCTGGGTCATCAGCACCCATGTCAGATGGCTGGAGCACAGTCACAATCTACGCAACACCGTCCTCTGGTTCTACTATCCCGGTTGCGCAAACGTTCTGGACAGCTTCAAACCGGCTGCCGTAGTCTACGATATTCAGGACGAATACACCGCCTTTGACTGGTCGCCCAGAGACATTGCGGAACGCGAGCGCTATCTGCTTGATCGGGCAGATATCGTTTTCGCCGGCACCCATGCTCTTTATCAGACAAAAACCGCCGGCTTCGCTGGCAAGGCATTCTTCTATCCGTGCGCGGTAGAATTTTCGCATTTCTACGCGGCAGCCCCCAAGTTTAACGACGCTTTCTTTGAATCTCACCCGGAGATATCAGGCGAGGCTGTTGAAATAATTAAAAAAGTGGACCACGCATTTCGCGAATCCGGCGAGGATTATGGAACAATTTCTGTCCCATCCGTTGAAGCGACTAATGCCGCCAAAGGCAAACCCGCCGGCAAGCAGGCCAAAGTCGATACCAAATATATCAAACAATCTGGAGAAACGGTGGAATTCCGTCAACCTGTGGAACTGAACGATCTTCGCCGGCCCCGCCTGGTATATGTGGGTCTCATTGACAAACGTATTGATCCGACATTGCTGGCACACTTGGGCCAGTCTCACCCTGAGTGGGAAATTGTCATGATCGGGCCTGTAGATCACAAGCTGTTCGATCAGCAATCTGTGGAGCAGGCAGCCCCGAATGTACGGTTTATCGGATCCGTCCAATACCGCTGGCTTCCAAACTTCCTGGCCCACTGCGATGTGTATCTAATGCCGTGGATAGTCAACGATCTGACCCGTCACATCAACCCCACAAAAACGCTGGAGTATATGGCTGCAGGACGTCCCGTGGTCAGCATAAGTCTCCCTGATCTTGAAAATCTGTTTTCTGACAGCGTTAGCTTGTCCACCACCTACGAAGAGTTCGTGGAACATTGCGAAGCTGCTCTTGCAAACCAGCGCTGGGACAAAGTCGCCCGCGGCCTTGACAGGGCGTGGTCTTTCGCCTGGAATACTGCCGTTCACGAGATGGAACAGCACGTCAGCGATGCAATAGCGGCACGTAAAACGCCGCGGCATTAAGATCAACTTTCTTCGATGCCTATTGACGTACAACACACATTCTTGTCTGTCTCAAACCGTGGCTTCATTTGAGCAAGTGAAGTCTTTTTTGCCCAGATAAATACAACAAATTAAAAAGTCAGTCCTGCCTTTTTGACAGACATCAGTTTCAGCAAGAAGAGCTTGAATGGAAACCTATGAAAGCGAAAATGGATCGCACTGGAAAGAAACAAAAAACCATCGTCCATTCGAGTACCTCAGCCGGGGAGACTTTACCTGGTTTGTAATTGGCCACTTCCTGCTTCTCCCACTGACACTGATCTCGTTGCTTCTAACAATCCTGTGCCTCCCCCTTTACCGGCTTTGGGCAATCTACCGCAGACGCCAGCCGGTGGAACCTGACGTCCATGGTGAAGTAAAACGGATCTCAGAAAACCCTGAGATCCAGGCAAACATGACTCTCGGTGCTCAACTCGGTTCTGATGTTATACCAGTAATTTCCGTAGTGATGCCCTTTTACAACCGCGTGGCATGGGTCGACCGTGCTCTTGGCAGCGTGCTAAGCCAGCAGTTGCACGAAGATTTGACTGCGGAAATTATCGTGGTAGACAACGGATCAACCGACGGCACCTATGAGGCACTCCAACGCTATCCGGTACGCGTTATTAAATGCGCCGAACGTGGCCCTGGTGCAGCTCGAAACGCGGGCATAGCCGCCGCAAGGGCACCCGTCGTGGCGTTTATCGATAGTGACTGCGTTGCCGATGATTACTGGCTCGCAAATATCGTCGAGGCGTTCAACGATCCAGAAATGCTACTGACGGGAGGACAAATCGTCAGTCTGGATTATGATGGGTTTGTGGCTACCTTTACCATAGAAGAACGAATCCTCAGCAACGACCGCTTCTTTAACAGTTCGGCATACTTCCCCCGATTCTTCGCCACCGCAAACGCCGCCTATCGCCGATCCGCCCTGGAAAAAGTGGGTGGGTTCGATAATTCCCTCTGGATGAGCGAGGATGCCGATCTGGCCTTCCGTGTGATGGAACTGGGCGGACGCATGATGTATCGCCACGATGCCGTAGTCTATCATCAGCATCGCCACACCCTCGGAGAGCTCTTTAACCAGGCCATCGATTACGGCGCCGCCTCAGTGGCGATCTTTGAAAAACACCGGTCCAAGCTGGAAGTGACCTCGGCCATTGGCTGGAAAAACATCCGAGATCTTGCCTGGTCGCCCTTTGAACTAATCTGCGACCAATTTACGGCAGAAAACGATTACGAACGGAAGCGGGAACTGCTCTACGCCCTATGGCGTTTGGGGTTCACCTACGGAACGATTCGCGAAAGCATTAAACGCCGCGTCCTTTTCATATAGCTCCAATATCTAGTGTTTTCTTTTCTTTGCCCCATGGCACCTTGATAGCATTTTTTAGGTATTAATGATTGCCTTGCCGTTTCTTGGACCTCAGAACCAGATTTGTGACCAAGATAAAAGAGACCCCGACCCAGGTCTGCGACCGTACTCTTAGCCGTCGCGACCTCCTCAAGCTCACCGCCACGGCGGCCTTGGGATTTACCATAGTCCCGCGCCACGTGCTTGGCGGCCCGGGCTACACTCCGCCCAGCGAAAAACTAACCCGCGGCATCATCGGATGCGGTGGCATGGGACAAAGCCATATTGGCTATAACTATGGCCCGATATTGGGATTGTGCGACGTGGATAGTAGCCACTTGAACAGTTCCTTGCAAAAAGCTCATGCTCAGGGTGATACATCCGCCAAAGGCTACCGAGACTTCCGCGAAATGCTGGAGCGCGACGACATCGATATTATCCACGTCGTCACACCGCCCCACTGGCACGCCGCCATGTCGATTCTCGCCGCAGAAAGCGGCAAGGATGTCTGGTGTGAAAAACCCATGACCCGCACCATTGGCGAGGGCATTAAAGTAAAAGAGGCCATCCGCCGCACAGGACGGATGTTGAGAGTTAATACCTGGTTCCGTTTTCAAAGCGACTGGTACGGAGCAGGCACCACCGTAGCCCCGCTTAAAAAGCTGGTAGATAGCGGAATGCTGGGCTGGCCCCTGAAATTCACCCTTGGCAGCAGCACCGGATTTGATTGGAAACAGGACGATTGGGACGGACAGGCTGGGCTGAAAGCAGAGCCGATTCCGCCGGAACTGGACTACAACCTGTGGCTTGGCCCAGCGCCGGAGAAGCCCTACAATAGCCTTCGGGTTCACAAAAACTTTCGCGGATACTGGGATTACGACGGCGGCGGCCTTGGCGATATGGGCCAGCACTACCTGGATCCCGTTCAGTATCTGCTCGGCAAAGACGACACCAGCCCCGTTGAAGTTGAAGCCGATTCCGTTCAGCAGCACCCGGAAGTGGTTCACCCTTTCCGCTCCATTCGCATGAAATACGCGGACGGATGCGAAATTATCCTGGATGGCGGCCCCGCCAAAAAAGGTGTGCCCCTAATCGAAGGGCCAAAGGGCAAGCTTTTCCCGGATTTCGAATCAGATATTCCCGACCTGCGAGTGAAGCTCGATCGAATCCCCGATCCTGAGTTTCATATTGCAGAATTCTCCGATGCCGTCAGGTCCCGTCAGCCCTTCGCCCTGAACGAGCAGAACGGCCATCGCTCCTGCACGCTTATCAACCTGGCAAAGATCGCCACCCGCCTCAGACGGCCTCTCCAGTATGACCCGGTGGCGGAGAAATTTGTAAACGATGAACAGGCCAACACGCTCGTTGACGAACCAATGCGTGCACCCTGGACGCTCTTATAATTTCAATAAATACTGATAAGCTCTATTGGAGGATTTGTGACCGATAACACAATTAGTCGCCGTGACCTGTTGAAGGCGGGCGCCGCCGCTGCTCTAGGCTTTACTATTGTCCCACGCCACGTCCTCGGCGGTCCTGGCTATACGCCCCCCAGCGAACAAATTACCCGCGCTATTATTGGCACGGGTGGCATGGGGCGCGGACATATCAACTATGACCTTGGTCCCCTGCTTGCGGTTTGTGACGTAGACAGCAACCATCTAAAAATGGCCCTGGACCAGGCAGGCCAAAAAGGTTATAAAAACGTCGCCTCTTACAAGGATTGGCGCGAAGTAATTGAACGCAAAGACATCGATCTGGTGCATCTCCCCTGCCCGCCCCACTGGCACGCAGTCATGGGCATAGCCGCCGCCAACGCTGGCAAAGACATCTGGGGCGAAAAACCCATGTCCCGCACCATAGGCGAAGGTCTCGCCCTGCGCGACGCCATCAAGCGCAATGGCAGAATCTTCCGCGTAAACACCTACTGGCGCTATGAGCGTGAGTTCTTCGGCCTCGGCGCACCCGTCAAAACCATCAAAAAGATGATCATGCACGGTATGCTCGGGTGGCCCGTAAAAGCCTATCTCGGCGAAGTTCACGGGTTCGAATGGAAAACCTTCGCGTGGTCTGGACAGCCCGGCCTGAAAGAGGAACCGGTACCGGCGGAACTGGACTATAATATGTGGCTTGGCCCCGCGCCTTATAAGCCATACAACAAGGACCGCGTCCACATGAAGTTCCGTGGCTACTGGGATTATGACGGCGGCGGCCTGGGAGACCAGGCCCAGCACTTCGTAGACCCGGTTCAGTACATCCTGGGCAAAGACGACACGAGTCCCATCGAAGTGGAAGCCGACGCCTACGAACAGCATCCGTATGCCGTACAGCCTTTCCGCAACGTCGTTCTTCGCTACGCAGACGGCTGCGAAATCAAGATTGACGCCGAAATGGGCGATCCTGACACCCCAATGTTTGAAGGTCCGGAAGGGAAAGTACTCAGCGGCTTCCGTTGCTCTATCCCTGATTGGGAAAAGAAACTGGCTCAACTTCCTGACCCCGATCCACAAAATGATGACTTCAAGGCGTGCCTGTTGAATCGCCAGCCCTTCTGCCTCAACGAACAGGTCAGTCATCGCGCCTGCACCCTGATCAACCTCGCGAAAACCGCCGTACGCACCGGGCGGAAACTACGCTTCGATCCAGACAAATTCGAGTACATCGACGATGCACAGGCGAATCTCCTGATTAACGAACCAATGCGCGCGCCGTGGTCGCTGAGCTAATGACTGGCAAAGCCTCTGTCGTAAACGGCGGGCGGCCACCATGCGACACCGACTCCACCGCCACCTTAAATTTAAAAGCTTTAGCATCCCAAAAGGACTATCAAACAATATGAAAAAAGCCCACCTGTTTGCCCTCACTCTCGGTCTTGCGCCCGCGGCGCTTTCCGCACAGGATTTTAACGTAACTCCACAACAGCAGACGCTGATTGCAGAAATTCCTACCAGCAGCGCCGCCACCGCGCGTCAGCTCTTTGGCGAATTAAGCAAAGATGCCGCCGTGCTCGTGCCGATGTTTGCCGCAAAGCTCTCGACGGAAAAAAGCGACGCCGACACCACCGCCCGTTATGCCCTCGGCGGACTCGTTTGGACAACCGGCCACAGCGGCACGCCGGAACAGAAGCAGCAGCTTGCAAAGCTTATCGCCGACTCCATAGCAAAAACCACCGACGTCGAACCCAAATCATTCCTCATTGAGCAGCTTCAGTTTATGGGACAGCCCTCCATAGCAGACGTCCTTTACCCCTTGATGACAGATAAAGACCTCGGCCCCCGTGCAATCCGCACCCTGGCGGCACTAAAGCCAGAAGCGCTCGCGGAGCAGGCACTCACAAAACTAAGCGACTCCAACACTACGGAAGTGCAGGCAGGACTGCTTCTCACCCTCGCCCAGCTGGCCCCCGCAAACGCCGTGGCGAAGATCGCGCCCTTGGTCAATGCAACGGATGGCGACGTCCGCGCAGCCGCCCTGGATGCCCTTGCTGCCATTGCCGACCCATCCTCGCGGGATGCCCTGAAACAGGCCGCCCTTGCCACGGAAACGTTCGAAGACCTTCTCGCACCGGCACGCTATCTTGATTACGCGAAAAACCTGGCGGCTAAAGATCAGAAAGACTTGGCAGCGGAGATATGTCGCGAAGTTATCGCCATGGACCTGACCCCGGCAAATCAACATCTTGCCGGACTTGCCCTGACCACTCTCGCCGACATCGTGGGAGAGCCCGCCGCTGACGATCTGCTGGCCCATGTGCGCGACGACCAGGAAGATGTCCGTGCCACGGCACTGGATAATCTTAATCGTTTCCCTTCTGAGCCTATGACGGTCCACATCATCAGAGAACTCGAAACGTCACCAGATCCTGAAGTCACCGTTGCCATTCTGCTTGCTCTTGGCGACCGGAAAGACGCTTCGGCTCTTCCTGCTGTATCGGCAAAATTCGCCGACGAAAACGAACTGGTTGCTACGACAGCCGTGGCTTCCGCCGGAGAAATAGACCGGTCTAAAGCGCTGCCTGCATACTTGGACTCGTTGACGACCACTACTAATGACAACATTGTAAAAGCCGTCATCGATCAGATGCGCAGGGTTAAAACAGAAGAACTCCTGCCCGCCGTAGCTAAGGCGCTGCCGACGTCGAATGCCGCCGGACAGGTTGCCCTCATAGGCCTGCTCGGAGAACGCCGCGCCGTACAGCAGAAAGACGTTATCTTTGCCGCCACTGAATCAAAGAATTCAAAAGTTCGCTCCGCCGCCTACGACGCCCTTGGACGCGTTGCAGAGGCCGGCGACCTTGCACGTTTGCGTGATATGATCCTTGCAGCAGACTCTAGCGCCACCCGCAAATCTGCGCGGCAGGCTTTTGTCGTAGCAGCAAAAGATTCCGGCGACGCCGCAACCCGCTCGCGCCTTCTACTGGACTCTTTCACCTCCGCCAACCCGGATGGAAAAGAAGTACTGTTGGAAACCATGGCAGCCCTGGGTGATAAAGAATCACTTCAGATTGTCATCGATACCGCGTCAACAACCGCCGTACCCGAGTTGCAAAACGCCGCTGTCCGAGCGCTATCTGAATGGCAAAGCACTGATGTGGCGACAGAACTAGCCCGCATAGCACAAAAGTCACCAGTGGAAACCCATCAGGTGCTTGCAGTGCGCGGCCTTTCCCGCCTCGCCGGCGAAATAAAAGATGCTCCTGCGAAAAAAACCGAAATACTGATGCAGGCCCTTCGCCTGGCCAAACGCCCTGAAGAACAAAAAACTATCGTATCACAGCTCGGTGACGTAAAAACAACCGATGCGCTCCGGGCTGTCTCACCGTATGTGGATAAAGAGGGCGTAGCCGCTGAAGCCGCAGCCGCAGCCGTCAAGATTGCGCTGCCAGGCAAGTCCGACACTGGCATTCGAGGTCCGGAAACCGCCGAAACCCTGGGACGCGCACTGCAAGCTATTCCTGACGAGAAAAAGCGTAAGGAAGTAGAGAAGTTTATCTACGGTATTATCCAGGAAATCAACTCAGCTCCGGTGCAACTCGACAACGAAGGTTTCGCAATCCTTTTTAACGGCAAAGATCTTTCCGGCTGGTGCGGTGACCTGGATGGATATTCCGTAGAAAATGGCGTGCTCGTCTGCCAAAAAGATGGCGGCGGCAAACTCTTTACAGAAAAGCAGTATGGCGACTACGTCTTCCGGTTCGAATTTAAACTCGAGGCTGGCGGCAATAACGGCGTCGGAATACGTGCTCCACTCCACGGCGACGCCGCTTATGACGGCATGGAAGTACAGATTCTAGACGATAAAGACCCCCAATATAAAGACATCAAGCCATGGCAGGTTCACGGCTCAGTATACGGCATATCCCCCGCCCAGCCCTCCGATGTGAAGATTGGCGAGTGGAACACGGAAGAAATTTCAGTTGTCGGACGAAACATCAAAGTTACAGTTAACGGCAAGGTAGTATCAGATGTAAACCTCGACGAAGCCGCTAAGACGCCATTCCCCAGCGGCAAGGCTCATCCCGGCACCAAACGGAACCGCGGCCACATTGGTTTTCTGGGTCATCATCACAAGGTTGAATTCCGCAACGTTCGCCTGAAAAACGTCGCGAACACTCCTCCTGCCGGTTATACAGCGTTATTCAACGGCGAAAATCTGGACGGCTGGAAGGGCCTGGTTGCCAACCCCATTAAAAGAAAAGCCATGCCTGCCGACGAGCTCCAAAAGGCCCAGGCAATAGCCGACGCCAAGATGCAGAAACATTGGGACGTAAACAACGCCATTCTGTTTTTCGATGGTGAAGGATCCCACATGTGCACCACAAAAGACTACCGCAATTTTGAGATGCTGGTAGACTGGTGTATTCCTCCGGGCGGCGACAACGGCATATATCTTCGCGGCACTCCACAGGTGCAGATCTGGGATCCACGTATCTGGCCCCAGGGCAGTGGTGGCCTGTATAACAATGAAAAGAACACCAGCAATCCCCTGGTGCTGGCGGATAATCCCATCGGTCAATGGAACCAGTTTCGAATTAAGATGGTGGACGACAAGGTCACGGTTCACTTGAACGAAAAGCTGGTTGTAGACAACGTGGTATTGGAGAATTTCTGGGATCGCAAACTTCCTGTAGCCCCAAAAGAGCAGATCGAGCTACAAAGCCACGGCTCTCCCGCCTGGTTCCGGAACGTATATGTTAAAGAACTTCCAGATTAAATAACAAAGCGATAATGACCCAAAAAAAGCCGCCGTCAGATAATTTGACGGCGGCTTTTTTATTAGTCGGTTTCGTAGAGCCAATAGTGGCTAGCGTAACTTAGACATCTTCCTCAGTAAGGATTGTTTCTTTTTCAGGCTGAGGGATATGTGCCCGCGGGTCGTTTAGTCGATCAAAGGTTTTATCAAGCGTCCGGACCATCTTGTCAATAGCTCCATCCAGTGCCTGCATAGCATTAGCGGCCTGTTCCGTCACCGTCACTGGATCGCGGCCGGCTGGCCGTGCTTCTAATGCGCAACGCTTGTCATTCTCGCCAGACTTAGTGCTACTGTTCACATCGTTAAAGTGAACGAGGACCGTAGTAAGACGCTCACTAAAACGCGCCAGCGCGTCTTCTATAACTGCTTCGGCCTGTACAATAAGTTCTTTATTGCCGGGGATGTGGTGATCAGCATGGACCTGTATGTTCATAGATGAATCCTTCAATTTTTATCTTATAAGTTACAGTCGTGCACCTGCGGTATTGCTTAGTATTAGCAGGCATACCGTGTTAACAAATGCCTCATGTTGCAACCGTACGCCATGCTATCAGCTTTTCGATTTTGTGCTATGCCTCATACCGGTAAATGGCTGCAACACCGGTCGTCGTCGGCATATGATCTGTCGGAATAAGAAACACCTGGCCGCCATTTCTTTCCACCAGTTCGCCAAGATCATCCAGCATATCATCAACGGCCGGATTTGTATCATCCCCAGCCTCAATTTTGCCAGTGCCAGAATCGATCCGCCCACGCAGAATCCTGTTCTCCTCAAGGAAAACCGTATTAACTCGACCGGCTACCGCGGCCTTTGCAACGTCAGCAAGCTCATCGCTTCCCAGCTTGCGTGATTGTGCCACTTTAAAGTCATCCTTCATCGCATCAAGCCGCGCGTGATACTGCGGCTCCATCGCCTGCCAGGCAAGGTCCCGAAGTTGATCTTCCTTCACTGCCTTCGGGTTTATCTTTACACCCTCAGTCTGCAGATAGGGATTATTGCTGACCTTATGAAAATGATGATGGTGTTCTGCCAAGGCTACCAGAACCAGCGGAAGCTTCGAGTTTTTGGACACATGCTCATGCACAGCCGTATCAATAGCGCGAAAAAAGCGCTCTTCATCGATCTCCCGCTCATCTCTGCCGCCGCCATTTCCCGAGTTCATGATAAGCCGGCCACGCCTGCGAACGGCGAACGGCGAAGGATTCGGATACTCTTCTTCCACATCCCCGCCAAGGGCTTCCTTAATAGTTTTCGGCATTTCCGGCGCCGTGACTACGGATTCAATGCTGTTGCGAGTGCCCTGGTAAATTTCGATCTCGTCCAGCGACAACGCCAGCAACTGGTACTGGTCAGTGCTTTGCAGAAACTTCCTCAGGGGCTTAACGTGAAAACTATCCGCCACAACGACAAGCTCGCCTACAGTTCGCGGAAATACAAACACCTCAAAGGTTTTCTCAGACATCAGCACGCCGATTCCATCCAGCGTGTGGTTCCAGAAATCACGGTTCTCTGCCAGGTCGTGAAACGGCTTAAGCAGTTTCGTTCGCGAAGCCTCGTCGTGTCCAGCCTCAAGAGTTTTTTCCAACTGGTTAACAAGGTTCTTAAATCGAATCGGGTCTTGATGGTTTTCAGGAGCTCGACGGTGCGTTGGCTGATAGAGCGAGATGCATACAGGCGACTTGTCCGCCATTAATTTGTCTAAAGCCTCACGTGTTGGATACTGCGGTTCATTAGGCATATAGAAATTCTCCGAAGGCCCTTGTTGTTATAAGGCGTATTTGAAACCATTGCATTTGCAATAGTTACATACTATCCGTATAAGGCAAGTTTTCTGCCAAGCATCTTCCCAGGCCACTCCGTCACAGTCCCCACGCGTATTGTTCCCAGTCCCGCTAGCCCCGCTCAGGCGCGCCACCACGGTATCGAATTGCTATCTTACAGGAAATCACCCGAGAGTTCATCCCGTCCCGTAGGGCCTCATAACTAGCGCACCGCGCTCTGCCTTAAATGGCAATCCTTTGTCAATCCAGTCTCACAATGCGCAGCTGCGCCCCTGCTGCGAGATCGATAATACTAGGCCCCGTTGTAGTCTCTAAGTAAATACTGACTTGATCTCCCGCCCCCAGGTCCAGCCAGGTCTCACTGTTCAAAGGATTGGGAACCGACAGCGTGCCAAACGTATGAACTTTCACTCCATTTCGGTACAAGTTAACCGATGCTGTAGAGTCTGGAAAAGCAAACTGTGACATAGAGAGACTGACAGAGACCATGTAATAGCCGGACTGGGTAGGTGAAAAATTAATCAAGAATCCGCTAAAGCCGGCGTTTTTAACCAGGGTGTCAAAGTTCACAGGCTCATTGCTTAAAACACGTTGTGAAAACGAGCTTTTAGCCACCATAATAGGTGTAAAGTCAGCGCTCAATTTGGCGCGGTTTATAGCGCCATCTTCAACTTTTGCGCCGGTTATAGCGCCATCCTTGATCGACGCGGTATCAACGCCCGAAGCCGCCACGGACAGCGCAACCGGCGCAGGCGTAATCGGCTGGCGCGGTGTCAGGACCGTGTGAGCGACGCCACTGCCAGACGGCCTCACCCGGATTTCCAGATAGCGGGCTTCATTGCCAAACGCGCCAACGCCAAAACTTAGAGGCACAGTAAACAGTCCGTTAGTAACCACAACACCATTCAGCGCGTTTACGCCACCAATTTCAGAGCCATTCGCCGCCGCATCAAACAACCGGAATTCAAGGTCCTGAGGAACCGTAACAGCTGTACCCCCGTGATCTAAACGGCCCTGGTAAGTGAAAGTATCGCCTATCGGCGCAGCAAAAGCCTGCGCTGTGAAGCCAAAACAAACCATAGCGACCAGCGCGACTGCCAATTTAAATCTCATGTTATAAACACCTCTGTTGTATCGGCTTATATGCTCTGCAAAAAAGCAAGCAGATTGTAAAAAGAACCGCTTTATAAATCGACCTTCGATTTTGGAATCGGTATTTGGCGTACCAGATTGCGCCGCAGTGTGCGCAGAAAAAATACCCTGTAATCAGTCCACGCTCACAATGCGCAACTGAGATCCAGCGGCCACATCAACATATGTTTTTCCATTCACGGCTGTGGCCAGCGTAGTAACAGAAATTTGATCACCCGCCACAATGCCGAGCAAAATCTCCCTGTTCAGAGGATGGTCAACTGACAACGGTCCAAGAGTGTGAACTTGCACTCCATTACAGCACAGGTAAACCAATGCTGTAGAACCTGGAAACGCCGACTCTGACATCGTGATGCTGACAGAAGTCCTAAAATTGCCGGACTTAATAGGAGAGAAATTAGTCCCGAATCCAGTAATGCCGTCACTTTTATCCACGGAATGAAAGTACACAGGTTCTTTCGCAAAAAGAGTTTGCGAATATATGCTGTGAGCCGCAAGGGTTGACGTAAGATCGTCGCTTATCTTGGCTCGGTTATCAGCGCCATCCTTAACCGTAGCCTTTTTAGCCCTCGAAACCGTAGCCTTTTTAGCGCTTGAAACCGTAGCCTTTTTAGCCCTTGAAACTGGCACAGACGTTATAGCCTGGCGCGGAGTCAGGGTCGTGTAGGCGACGCCGCTGCATGATGGCCTCACTCGGATTTCCAGATAGCGGGCCCCATTCCCAAACGCGCCGACACCAAAGTTCAGCGGCACACTATACAGCCCATGAGTAACCGCAACGCAACTGAGTGCGTTCACGCTGCCAATTTCGCAACCATCATGCACCGCGTCAAACAACCGAAATTCCAGGTCCTGTGGAGCAGTAACAGCGGCACCCTCGTAATTCAGCCGCCCCTGATAAGTAAAAGCATTCCCCACCGACGCAGAAAAAGCCGGCGCAGTGCAGAAAAAATAAACCACAGCAGCCAGCACGACTTCCAAACGAAATCTCATGTTGAGGAAACCTCTGATATATTGGCTTAATTGCTCTGAAAAAAAACACGTTACCATAACTATTAGGAGCGGTTATGCAATTATTTAGGTTTTTGCGCCAGATCCGCAGCTTACAATTGATGACAGGAAATGGCTGTCAAACCGGAGCTTTTGCACCCCACGAACTTGTGGGCATGGAGGGCATTTTCGCACGTTTCAGTTTATCTTTTAATGAGAGGTTGTTGCCAGGAGAAACAGTTTGTGTCGTCCGACGCCGGGCATGGCAGCAAGATTATCACTGCCATGCCCCCTTTCGCCATACTAGTTATAAAGTTGCCAGTCGCCCACACCGCTACTGGTATCAAAATGAACCCAGTCAAACTCCGCTGTCATCTGGGGCCCACCGTTATCATTGACTTTCTTGCCCAACAGCTGCACCTGGGTATTCTGAAGCTCCGTGCTGTACGTGTGGCCGCCATTCGGCAGGCTGATCCAGGTGACATTATCGAAGCTATACTGGGCCGTGTAAGTGGATCCTGCTTTATCGATTCGCAGATAAGCCGGAAGCGGATCGCCACCTAGGTTAATTTCGTCCACGTTCCATTCATTGGAATCGGCGCGCTGGTAGACGGCCTGAACCATATGAGCACCCGCATCGGTCCGCAAATTTGCGATTGATGCATAATCATTCTGATCCTGCCACAGCCACAGACCATAACCGGTCCAATTTTGAAAGTTAAACAGTTCCGTGGGGCCCACTTTTGCAGTAACCTTTAAGTTAGGGACTACGGGTGCCTTTTGGAAGACCCTGACTGCCTTATCAATTCCGCCCCACTGATCATTAAAATTGGCGGGAGTAATCCGCAATGCACCGCCTGATACGGCAATCGTTGATGCTTCAATACCCTCATGTTTCCCCCAGACCAAAGGATCAAGAGAGGTCCCTGCAAACTCATCATTCGTCCCTGCAGACGCCGTTGGTACGGCGACAGGACCTGTGCGGATAAAGTCAAACAGACCGACGTCATTTTGCCCGTTGGTGCCGGGCCCCGACTGAATCAGTCTGATTTTTTCGTTAGTAAAATATCCTGTTGCTGCGTTTTGTGAGTTGCGGATCAAGCGGTTCACCTGTATCCAGGTGGTTCCGTCATAGCTGACCAGACCAAAGTATCCATTCTCCGTTTTCTGGATCTTCAGCCATACCGGATTCTGGGTTACATCCCAATAAGCCTGGTCCCCGCCCCATTCATGCCAGTTTTCCGTGCGATTGGCTACGAAATCGGAATTGTAAGCGCCCTCAACACCCCGTCGCCATGTCGGGTTGCCGTCATTACCCAGCGCCCAGACGCCAAACCAGTGGTCGTTGTCCTGCCACAGCATAAGGCCACACTTGTTCCAGTTATTCTGTTTGCCCGCCGCAGTAGGGTCAAAGTCATCAAGTTTGGTAACGATTTCCCAGTTCGTGCCACCCGGCGCGTCCTGTTGAACATACGTGTATTTGTCGATAAAAAAGAACAGGTCTGCCCCTTCCATCGCTTCAATGGAAAGGTGGGTTCCCGTGTGACCGATTACGCTGCCCACAGGGTCGCTATCTTGAAAAGTCCACTGGGTCCCAAGAGATCCCCCGTTAAACTCATCAGCAACGAACTGTCCGAAAGATAATGAGGCACAGGAAAGCGCACTGCCCATCAGAAATAATGTTTTCAATCGATTCAAACTGTTACCCTCCCATTAAGATATAGTTGATAGATAAAACTTGCCTTCTGAATATGCAACTGGATTTATTCAGAACAGTGAAAACAAAGCAAGAAAGAGGGTCAAATGAAACCTTCCGGATTCACATTAATTGAATTGCTGATCGTAGTGGCAATTATCGCCATTCTTGCTGCGATAGCCGTACCAAACTTCCTCGAAGCACAGACCCGCGCAAAGGTATCCAGGAGTCTGGCTGACATGCGGACTATCGACACCGGAATCCACACTTACGTGCTTGATAACGATAAGGTTCCGCCCAGTGCCGCCCCAAACTTCGTGTGGCCTTACGCAGTGGATGGCAATGGTTGGATTCGCAGTTGGCGTCAGCGCCTCATCCCCGTCACCACCCCCATTGCCTACCTTTCCACCGTTCCCAGCGATGCATTTGGTATGAACTCGATCCACGCGAAAAAACCACCACCTGGATTCAAGTCTGGCGATTTCACCGTGCCCCAGTATTGCGAAGACTATTTTGTAAGCCTGCCAACACGCGGGTATCTAAGCCCCCCGGGCAGGCCCGGAGCAGGTTATGTCAGCTATGATGCAGCACAACAGGATGTTGGTTGGAGACTAATTTCCTGCGGGCCAGACAACGTTTTTAACTACGATGACTCCGCCATTCCAGCAGCGCCATTCTGGGAAAAAGATGGAATGCCCTATGACGCCTCCAACGGAACCGTTTCCCATGGGGACGTGTTTCGCTACGGTGGTGCCGACCGCGGCAATCGTAATAAGATATAGAACGCGGTTGTGACATAAAATAAGACGCTGCAATATCGGATGCTACGCTACCCCATAGTATCACCGAGCAGCATCCATTTTGGCGAATCGTGTTTGTTTTTCCGTCAAATTTCTCCGTCCACAATCTTGCCTAAATGCCCATGCGGGAATACCACACTCATATCCCCCATGGCAGAACCACACCCATGAAAACGACAAACACACCCCAGCCAGCCTCGGCCCCAAACCTAAAACTTGCACCAACGCTTTAATTAAGTACCTAATAGAAAAAACTAAAACACTCCAACACAAGCACTTGCATATTAATTAATTAAAAAAAACCGAGGGCTGTGGACAAAATTTTCAAACAAAAATCATCGCGGCTATGCTTTAAAGTTTCGCCTTATGCTCTGGACATTAACGGTTATGCGGCCCACACAACGTTTATATTTCACACATCCGGCGGTCAAGCTTAATGGATAAAATCAGGCAAATTCTTCTCCAGCGCGGACGGCAATATCTAACAACCGTGCGTTCATCTCTGTGGCTCATACCAGGGCTCATGATCGGCTTTTCCGTCCTCCTGGCTCTTTTTCTCATCGAAGTAGATGCGCGCCTGGACCATAAGTGGTACCAGGATTATCCCCACGTTTTTGGCCTGGGTGCGGATGGTTCCCGGGGCATGCTCACAGCCATAGCCGGTTCCATGCTTACTGTTGCCGGGCTATGTTTTTCCCTCACCCTCAGCACCATATCACAAGCGTCAGCCCAGTACACGCCGCGCATCTTGCGCAACTTCATGCGCGATCGCACCAACCAGTTTATACTTGGTTATTTTGTAAGCATATTTGCCTACTGCCTGATGGTGCTGCGCACTATCCGCGGTGCTGATGAAATCAAATTTGTACCGTCCCTTGCCGTGCTCACCGGGCTAATATTAGCCATCGGGGGCGTCCTCGTCCTTATCTATTTTATCCACCACATCGCCACGTCGCTGCAGGTGAGCCATATTATTACGGTCATTGAAGATGAGACAGTGCACGTGATTGACAACATCTTCGAAGATGAGCTGGACTCGAACGCCGAGACTGACGCCCCAATGCCACCCGACACGGTATCTGACATCATGGCTGACGCTGTGACCAACTGGTATCCGGTACACTCTCTCGACAGCGGCTACGTGCAATATGTTGATATGGATGGCCTCACGGAGTTCGCTGAAGAGCACAGCTCCGTCCTCCGCATGGAATACGGGGTGGGCCAGTTTGTGGGGGTTGGCACGGCGCTTTTAATGTCATCTGTAGAGCTGGAAGATGGTGACGAAGCTGAGCTGAACAGCCTGTTTAACGTCTACCGCTACCGCACTGTCGAGCAGGACGTTGGCTTTGGCATCCGCCAGATAGTGGACATTGCCCTGAAGGCCCTGTCGCCCGGTATTAACGACACCACCACCGCAATCAATTGCATTGATTACCTGGGCGTCATCGCGGGCCGGCTGGCCAATCGCAAGCTTACGCCACCTTACCGCATCGTCGAAGGCGAACTGCGAGTGCTGGTCATGGCACCATCATTTCATGATTACGTAGGCACCGCCTTTGACCAGATCCGCATCAGTGGCAGCGGCAACATGGCCATCTTCATGCGGCTGGTGAAGGCATTCGCACTAGTAGCAGAACGCACCGTGACGGAAGACCGTTTGCACACCCTGCACAAGCACATGGAGCTGACCCGCGTGTTTGCCAGTGAGACTCTCGTCACAGATTATGAGAAAGAGAAATTCCAGGAGTACTACGAGCGCCAGATGGAACGCATGACATTGTGTAAAGCTTAGGGTTTGTAACGCCGAGACGCGGAGGTCGTAAGCTTATATAGCAACCTAAGAACTAAGCGCCCTATCAGAACAAAAAAAAGCCCCGCCAAAACTGGCGGGGCTCTAGTGCATCATGCAAATTCTCCACAGCAGTAAGGAAAGGCCAGTTAGAACCAGCCCTATACCGTACGCGTGTTTAGTTGAACAAAGACCACTCAGCGATCCCCGAAAGAGCGTCGTTAGACGTGTTCGGCGTCGGACGATCCGTCGGTACTAGATCCGTTGGAGAGAATGTGCGAATGGTGGACGAACCGTCAGGCCTGCGGCCGAGAGACCCGCCGGCTGGGATTGCAGAAACGCCGGAATTGATAAATCCGTCCACGTCAGGAGAATCTTCCCCCCCAAGAAACGCAACGCCGTCGAGCAGTTGGGTCCCATCGGAAATTCCCACCAAAGACCCCGCATTACGGATTCGCGCAACTGTATAAGTAAACGTCGTGCCCGGGATGAAGCCCGTTGGGTTGCCCGATGAAAACACAGTGACAAAACCACCTGCAGGAAGAGTAGCCCCTTCCGGGAAAACGTAGCTGTGAAACACCTCGCTGTCCGAATCTTTACAACGTTGTTCCCATCCTTCAATAAGAATTGGGGCTGCGGTCATGTTGAAAATTTCAACGAATTCATCATTTTGACCAGCAGTGCTTCCGTCATTGTTATGATCTACTGTACCAGGGTTATAACAGATTTCATTAATCTTTACAGATCCTGCGAGAGCCGGAGTACCACGCACGAGTTCCGTGGCAAATTCGATCGACCCGGAAGGAGAAGTCAAACCGTCGGTCGCGTAGGTAACCGACCCGCTATAACTCTTGTTAGTGCTCACGTCAGATTCAACAAACTGAACTGTAAGTGTTGTGGATTGGTTAAATTGCAGAGTAACGGGTAGCGCGGGAGTGACTCCATCAAAATAAGTAAAAGCAGTGGATGAAGACGGCTCGAGCTGGAAACTGCTCACTGTCAAAGGAGCAGTTCGGGTGTTTTTCAAAGTAATAGTTTTGCTTGTTGGCACAACTGCCGTTGCCTGATTCATCCTGGGAAAATCGAGTTGATTAATAGAAAAACCCGACTGCCGCGAGTTGACGGCTCTGGGCGTAGGCTCAGCGGGCACCCACAATCCACCGTTTCCGTCTGGTATGCGGGATAAGCCTACAGACGTTGCGTTACCATAAACACCTTCATTGTAGACGGGAGGGGATCCCAACCCGCTCCAGTCAATATCTCCCTGGACACCAACCTTATACACAAGCACGTCAACAATTCCGGAAGTGGTAGGGAGTGTTCCAGTCGGAAAAGAGGCTGCCGAACCAGTATAAAGAACGACGGCATCGTTGCCGTTTTGGAGTTTATTGTTTGCCAGCACCACGTCCGCACCTGAAATCGCGCTGTTCGCAATCAGAATATAGCCGTTTGCATCAGCGGTTAACCCGCTGAGGTCGAAAGCGAGGTAACTTTTAGGACCCACACCCCCCGAAGCAGCACCGTCATAAAGAACCACCACCAAGCCATCGGCCGACTCATTTGGGTCACCCTTAAGCTCGATAAATTCTGCGGCATCCGTCCCAGGTGTGTCCGCGTCTATTTCGTTTATTAAAAATGCTGCGGACGCACTGGCACAAAGGCATGAGACCAATGCGATGCCGACCAAACTCTGTACAAATTTCATAAAATGTTTATATCTTTCCCGTATTTAAGTTCATAATTAACTCGTACTCGTATACGTGCAACTCAGCAATATATCGTATAAAACGCGTTTTTTCAGAATCTTAGTTCGTGCGGGAACGTCTGATTTTCGGTCACCGTTAATTAAGCGTCCTTCAGCGGTATGGGCCGCTGCACATATTCAAGATACGACCGAGTCCGGCCACAGAGTTTACCGTCGGCAGAGGACGTACAGAGCATGATGGGGAATACCCTACTGAGCCTTATTAGAATGCCTGTAACAGCGTGATTAACCCACTGCTTTTGCTATTCGAACATATCCCAGCCGGCGGCCCTGTTTGTTTGCTGATTAGGATCCAAGAAGAACCCCGCCGGTGCATACGTATGACCCGGGAAAAGCGTTGCCAATGTGCTGTCAGAAACCCCGCGTCGCGCCTTTAGGATTTCGCCTATTACGGAACGAAAATCGGTTGTGGCTGCTACGTC
The DNA here is from genome assembly GCA_038243585.1 of Candidatus Sumerlaeales bacterium. Taxonomy (GTDB): domain Bacteria; phylum Sumerlaeota; class Sumerlaeia; order Sumerlaeales; family Sumerlaeaceae; genus JAKFFN01. The sequence continues at coordinate 58,202 of JBBSQY010000001.1, forward strand.
CACAGATTCAAATAGCTGACCCTGCGCCAGTCCCGGCCACGCTCCGTATATCTTTTTCTCAAGCACATTTGAGCTGAGCACCATCATCAATCCGCCGTGCCCGTGATCTGTGCCCAGGTTATCATTCTCACGCACTCGCCGCCCGAATTCGCTCATAACCACCACGGTCAGTCTGCCGTGATACTCCAGCAGGTCCGACCAGAACGCATGAAGACCATCGGCCATTTGCTTTGCATTGTTCGCGAAATAACCTTGGTGCGGGCTCCCGTTGTTGGCCTGGTATTCATGGGTATCCCAACCTCCCAAATCAACCGTTGCAGCTTCCAACCCGAGATTCATTCTTATAATCTGCGCCACGGATTTCAAGGTTTCCGCAAAATCTGTATCCGGGTAAACGGTACCGTTCCCCGGCACGTAATCCCCAGTGGGGTTCGCATCGATCAGGTCTACGGCATCCAGCGTGCGATTCGCCACACCACTCAGCCGCGGATCAGCGGCATACATTTGTCGCAGTGCGACTCGAAAATCATCAAGATGATTATAGTGAGTATGCAGTGTAAAATCCTCCGCCGACTCCATTGTCAGTGCTCCGGGAAATCCTTCCAGCGATATGGAGGCGGCACCGTTCAGCGATACCGCGCGAAAGACGCTATCCATGGGACTTGACGGTACCAGGTGGCGCGCCAGCCAGCCATCCCCGGTTTTGGCAGCGCTGCCTGTCAGGCCGCGATCCATGATATCCTGAGCATCAAAGTGGCTTCGGTTTGCCTCCGGAAAACCACACGCCGGAATAAACGCCAAGTGTCCTGCATTGTACAACGTGGCCAGCTTATCGGCGCCTTTATTTATACCAAAGTAGCCGTTTAAATCAATTACGTTGGCAGCATCCAATCCCAGCCTGCTCCGCGCCTGGTGGTATTCTGTATCAGACCATGGTGCCAGCAGGCTGAGTGCATCCATTCCGCCACGCAGAAACACTGATACAATTATATCGCGATTGCCCGGGCCTTGCCCGAACGTCAGATTGCCAAGCCTGGCACCGGCCAAGGCCATGATGCTGGAGCAGCAACCCTGCAAGAACGTGCGCCGTTTCATCTTCATTAAAATAAGTACCTTTCACAAAAAGGAGGGTAATGAGTTAATTCAGCGCCACATATATTCTGGCGCTACGGTGCACAGAGCCGCAATGCGTGGGGCCTTGTCTTCAATCTGCTCTACGGGCAGTGCGATATCAAAGTTTCGCCCCTCAGCAACAAACACCATGATCCCTTCAAAAGTCGCAGTAGAGACAGGACGTTGGATCACCCGGTTTATCCACCATTGAGCGATCTCACGTGGCGTGCGAAGAGTGCCGGGCATCAACGCATACGCCGGGAAGGTAAGCCCTTTATTAACCCACCATCCGGCATCAATGCGAAAGATGAAATTGTAACGAGACAGCATACTTGTCGCCGTTGCCCAGTTATAAAAATCCTTCGGCGGCCCATCGGGCGAATGCCACCCGAACATGTAATAGCCCACATCGGCCATCATGTAGGTCATCTGAAAAGCGTCTTCACCCTCGCGATAAATATATGGGATAGCCAGCGCCCGCATTGTCGAAATGATCCAGTCGTACGGACGCTTCAGCAAACACATCCGCGTCGCTTCACTGCGAAACTCAGATGAGGCAAAGATGTGCGCCAGCGTGAGACGAATCTGCTGCGCATTGTTGCGGTTCTGATAGAAAACATTCGCCGAACTGGCCACGATAGACTCGGCAGGCGTCTCCGATACAAACCGCTGACACAGCTTTAACGCAATATGCCGCGCCGTGCCCTGATGATTACAAATAAGGTCAATCACCTTAAGGCCATCAGCCAGGTCGGCCTGATCATTTGGGATGGAAGTACCCAGCACGATTTTCTGAAAGCGATCATGATTATCGCGCACGTATTTAAACTTGCCACGGTTGGGTGATGCACTCGAATTATCATACGACCACCCTGTGAAGCACCGGCTCGATTCGTATACATCGTTGTCTACATAGCCGCCTGGCGCATTGTAACTAATCGCACCAAGCGAATGCAACTCGAACAGCTCGCGCGCGTAATTTTCATTAGGCCCCGCGTTCGTGCTCAGGTAATTATCCAGATAATCTAACATCACCGGATGTTTGGCCGTCGCCGTCACAAAATCGCGAAAATTACCCAGCGCATGCTGACGAATGAGGCGGTCCCATTCAGGAAACAAACACGCGATAGGCGTATCATACGCATATACGTTAAAATGATCGTGCCAGAAGGCCGTCATCACCTCAAACAGTTGCCATTTGGAATGCAGCATTCGCGCGAGAGTGGCATGGCGAACCTCGTCCGCCGGGCGCATGGCTTCAGCCCAGTTCATGCTGCGCCGATCATATAGTACGGTGGTCGATTCCGCAAACGTCCCGTGGGGCAACGCCGCCAGCATGGCGGCCAGTTCCGGCGTATCAGTCGCCCCCGGATTAAGCTGCTCTGCTATCCAGGCATCCACCCCCTGGGCTTCCACTGCAGCAATATCACCAGGGCGCGTACCAAACGTAAGCCGGTTCGCCACGTGAGCCGCCAGAGATGGGGCAGGTGCAGGATTATCAAGAGATAGTGCTGCTGTGTCCTGACCAGGATCACTTTTAAGGGCACTATCCTGACGCATAAAGTATTGCCGACGCGAACTGAGTGCGGTTGGGGAAGACATGGGCACACCTTTTATTAGTAAGCCCTTCTGTGCATCCCCCAGTCAGAGAAAGGCGATGCACACAATGGCTATTGCGAGTTTGTAGAAATGGGTACCCCATCTCGTCCCGTCGTTTCAACCAAAATGATTAGGAAAGACAGTAGAATCAAAAATCCTATAATGCTGATTGTGTACAACCTGGCAATTACCGCCTGTAAATAATGGGCGACCTGCTGATAGGAGTTTACGCAGCACGTTCTCTCGTGTTATGTTGTTATGAAGTATTTGCGATACATCGCTTCTGTTTCTGGAGCGTTATTTTAGTACCTTCGTGCACAAATCAGCCGGCTACCAGCACATCCGGCTAGCCTTATTATGGAATGCAGAGCGCATTGACTTAGCAAGACTTTACGCTGTTACAAAAAGTTACCTTTAACACCGTTAGAAGAAGAGGCGGCTGTTTAATTTACCTTGGTGTCGTATCATAGGGGATATAATTACGCATCAAACTTTAAGTCGGGGTCTACTATATGTGGCTGGCCATTCATCTTGCGATAATTTTGGGATTATCAGTTCGCGTACTACTTCGCCCCCATCGCGATCCGGAATCGCGGATCGCGTGGATTTTATTTATCAGTGCCCTCCCCATCGTTGGCGCACTAGCTTACCTGATGCTGGGTGAAGTAAGACTGGGCGCAAACGCAGCTCGCAATTTAATGCGTGCTCACCCACCGCGTGCAGATTCCGACTTGGAGCCTGCGACCTCAACAAACGCACTTATTCCAGAGTGTGCGTGGGCTGGGTTTTCTACCGGCGAATCCATTAGTGGATTTAGGCCGAAGACCGGGAATGTGGGCCATCTGATGGAAAATTCCAATACCACTATTGATGCAATTGCCGCAGATATCGATTCGGCCACAGATCATGTGCACCTGCTATTTTATATCTGGCTACCGGATAATAATGGCCGTAAAATTGTAGACGCCGTAGTGCGAGCCGCCAACCGTGGTGTGACCTGCCGGGTGATCGTAGATGCTCTTGGATCGCGGGGTTTTATACAGAGCGAGCAATGGCGCGCAATGGGTCATGCCGAGGTACGATTAGGGAAAGCCGAGTCGATCGATCACATACTTCTTCGCATTCTTAAGGGTCGGGTCGATGTGCGAAATCATCGAAAGATTATTGTAATCGACAACCGGATAACTTACTGCGGAAGCCAAAATTGCGCTGATCCAGAGTTTGCCGTAAAGGCGAAGTTTGCGCCGTGGGTGGATGCGGTTATAAGGTTCGAGGATCCCATCGTGCTGCAGAACCAGCAGCTGTTTGTTTCAGACTGGCTGGCATGCACCGGAGAAGATGCCGTTGAATCTTTGTCTTTTGAGTCTGAGTGGCCACAATCCGGCAACGTGATTGCGCAGGTCATCGGGACCGGACCGGGAAATTCCCATTCGGCAATGCCAGAGCTATTTGCAACATTGATGTTCAGTGCGCGACATGAGCTAATAATCACAACGCCGTACTATGTACCTGATGAAGCGATGCAGGCTGCGCTATGTGCATCCGCTCGACGTGGCGTTGCGACGAAAATTGTGTTCCCCGCAAGCAATGATAGCCGGTTCGTTGCCTATGCGAGCCGTAGCTATTACTCGGATCTTCTCGCCGCGGGCGTTAAAATCTATGAGTATAAAGGCGGATTACTACATACAAAGTCGCTAACAGTAGATGAAGAAATGACACTAATCGGTTCCGCTAATATGGATCGGCGTAGCTTCGATTTGAACTTCGAAAACAACATTCTGTTTGCCGATAAGAAACTGACGCTACAGATGCGTGAAAGACAGGAACAGTATATCGCCAACTCACAACTGGTGACAATGGAAGATGTAAACGCATGGAGTCTGGGCACTCAGCTTCTCAATAACCTTACCGCTATACTTGGTCCAGTGTTGTAAAAGACGAGATTCTATGTCCCTTGGTAAACTCACAGGAAACATCACCTTATAAGTACGTACCGACTTCAGCTAAGCAGCCGCACATCCGAAGAATCAACTATCGCCAGTATTGATTCCCACCGCTCCGCCTGTCTGTCCCCGGCGGATTCGTTATCAATTTTGATGTTTAGCCGCCTCACAGACCTCGCCAGGTAGTTTAGCTTCAGAAGCACATCATAAAATGGCGAGAGTTTTCTCAATGTTCCGCGGTCAGTGTCCGGTAATTTGCGGTAATATGAATTATTAAACCTGGCGATTATCTCCGGGTTACCTTCACACATGGTGTCGTGTACCAATGAGATGTCCCGGGCCGGCACTCCCCACTCCACCGTTGAATTATCCAGCAGACAGTAGCGGCCGTCTGCCATAAACAGTCCGTTTTCCCGATGGAGATTATTGTGGACGAGCGTGTAATGGCGCAGCGCGGCAAATGTATCTTTCCAGCCTAGCAGCCAATCGTTTACCTGCTTCTGTCCCTCACTCACGTTCTTCACCCCTTCCAGCTTGCTGATCTGTGCAACCCGAGCCAGTTGGCGTTTGGCGCGACGAACAATCGTCGCATAATGATCCTCCAGCCTGATCATGTCCGCAGGTCCCCATTTGTTATTATGCACAGAATGCATACGCGCCATTTCATCGGTCACGGCCTCCAACTCGCGCTCGGTCATCGATCCGCCCCGCACGAACTTTCCTTCTACAAACTCCTCCAGCATAAAAAGAGCGCCGGTTCTGCCATTCTTTTTCAGACTCAACACCTTGGGCACCCTAATGTTGTGACTACTCAGCATTCCAGCGGCGGCGTTGTAACGGTGAGCTTCAAAGTGTCTGTGCGCGGGATACACGCGCAAAATAACACTCTTATCGTTCACAGTAACCTTCCGCACCAGGCTACGCATTCCGTATAGCGGCATCTCGATTGCAACTTTAAGCGACTCATCTTGCGGATTGTGACCCAGCTCAACAGGGATATTGCGGCGCACATAACGTTTCACTGCAATCTCCAGATGCAGGGCCTGATTTAAGTCCAGTGGCCATGACCGCAATTGAACAAGCGGCTCTGCCTTTCGCCTTAGCACCCGACCCCGGTCAATGCCCACAACCACCAGATTCTCAAGCCACGGCAGAAGTTCTGCAAATGGCGTCCGCGTAGCTACCACCGCCAGCAACCACGCCCCTGGCACAGCTCCCAGGTAAATATCAGAAAGCCAGGTAGTCCCCGCAATACAACGGGCAAGCGATGCTGCAAATCCCAAAACGACAGCGGCAACACCCCACTTGCGAGCCTTCATGAAAATAAGCGTGAAGCCCCACACCAACATAAACCAGGCTTCGTCCGATGGGAAGGTATGTCTTTCCTTAGGGGTAAAATCCGTCCAGCCATATATCTTACGCAGATTCTCGAAAGACTTTACCGTAAAGGCGGGGCTCTGCCGATTCACAATAAGGTCAACTTGCTTTTCAATGACCATTGCTATGGCAAGCACCACGACCATAAAAAGGATAAATGCAAAACGACGATAGCGATCTAACTGGTCGTTCGCCCGGTAAAGATAAATCACCAGTCCGATAAGTACAGGTATTATAAACTGGAGTCGCCGGTCTTCAACAGCAAACAGTCGAATCAAACGATCAAAAACCGGGGAGTTTGCCACCAGCGGATTAAGTTGATTAAACCCAAGATAATCCAGGATAAGAATTTGTTCCACAACAGCCGGGACACAGCAAAGGGCGATTAGGGCGATGCAAAACATTAGCGGCACCGTGGCATTTTTCCACGCAAGTTCTTTAGAAAAAATCATTCTCGCCAAACCCAACAATATCATTCGTTGCACTAATCTCTTTTGGGGACCTTACCACTGCCCCCCATACCAAACGGAATTATTCGGGTTTTACTTTAAGCCTGAAGATAAAAATAGCAGCCATACCTGTCTGTCCTGATTTTTCTTTTTCCGAAGTTAAAGAAACTCCAGCTCCTTAACGTTCCATCCAATAGCCATTATTGCAAAGCACCGTGATTGCCATTTCAAACCGGCGGACCACGCACGCTCCTATTTACAGGTTGGTCGGGTAATTCTTGCATATGGGGCAGGGGTCTATTCTAATCGGTCCATGATGATCGATAGAGCATGGTTTCGCTTGGGTTTTGCATGCTGCGTGGCGGTGAGTTCTGGTTTTTCCGGGGCTTGGGCGGCGGGGTTTGTTTTGGATGGACAACTTGTCGTGGCTGATGCGGCGACGTCGCGGGTGGTGGAGCTTTCGGGTTCTGGCGCGCGATCGGTGGGGGGCGAGGCTGAGCGGGTTTCGAAGTATTGGGGCGCGTTGGGCGATGGCCGTTTGCTGGTTACGCTGGAACATTCTCATGAGGCGGTTGCCGGGACTGCGAATGCCGTGATGGATGCCGTGGATGAGGCTGTACCGGGTCATACGTGCTCGACATCATCGCCTGGGGAGGCGGCTGTTCTGGTGAACGCGGACGGGTCTCGAGGGGCGGCGGTTTGTCCGGATGTTTTACGGGCTTATCCGGCACCGGTGGGTAACCGGATTGCGATTATATCTCCTGAACGGGATTTGCAGCTTTGGGATGATGGCGAACTGACGACGGTGACGGCTCCGGGGCGGGTGAGTAATGCGGGGTGGTCTCCGGATGGGCAGCGGCTGGTGGTTTCTGTTTATCCGCCGGACTGGTCGGAGGGAGCGGTGAGCAGCGCCCTGACTACGGCAGAATTTTTGCGGCTCCAGAATGCGGATTTGTATTTGTATGATGTGGCGCGGGGTGAGTTTGTCTCTCACCTTACGGATAATCCGGGTACGGAGTATGGTGCTTTCTTTTCTGAGGATGGACGGTCGCTTTTTTATATCTGGCTGCATCTTACAGAGGACATTGGCGGGCTGATGCGGATGGAACTGGACCTGGATGATCGGACTTCGGCTTCGACGCCGGCGTTGCAACTGACGCAGGCAGGTGAAGATATTGGCGAGACGCCGCTGGGGCGGGTGGGCACTTATGTGTGGACTCGGGACAATAACCAGCTTGTGTTTGAGGCGGGGCGTCCGGATGGGTCGGGGGTTATCTGGGCAATGGCGGCTAATGGCCAGGCCGCTGTAGCTGTGGCCGCGGGACGAACGCCGCAGCGACTCTCGGACCGGGAGGTCATCTTCCAGGATGGCCTTGGGGCTATTCAGGTCGCCACGCCGGAGGTGCAGCCATGAAGCATTTTAACTTAAAACCGGCCACGCTGGCTCCCGCATTTGCGGCGGCGCTTTGGGCTTTTTGTGCCGCTGGTCATGCGGCTCCGGCGGAGACGGCTCCCGCATTTGGATGGCCTTTTGGCAGTTCAAACCGTTATGTGACGGCTGCCTTTGATCTTGATCGCGCCACCGGATCGCAAGCAGACTGGACCGGATGGTTTTCTGGCGAGGCAACGGCGGGCTCTGGTCATGCGTATGATAACCATGCCGGCCATGATTACGGGATGCCGACCGGAAGTGACTTGTATGCCGTGGCCAACGGCAGGGTCAACGCTATCCGGGAATCGGTTCCCAATGATGATCACAGCGATACGGGCAACTATCTTATTGTTGATCATAAGGCCGCCACTGGCACAGCCGTGGGAGGAAAAGATTATCGCAGCCGCTATTGGCACCTGGCGCAAAACGGGGTGATTCCGAGTGCCGTTGGCACGGCTGTGACTAAGGGGGCGCAGGTTGCAGATTCTGACAATACAGGCAATTCCACTGGCCCTCACCTGCACTATGGGATCTCGCTGTTGCCGAGCGACCAGCTGACCTGTGCGTTTTATCATGGATGGTGGGAAAATGATGAGTTTTTCACCCACACTACGCGGCCTTGCATCGTGTACCTGAACACAGGATCGGATTTTTTGAACTGTCGGGAAGGGGCGTCTGCGGGCTATAATATTATCACGTCTTTTCCGCCGAACACTCAGGTTGTGGCCACCCAGCAAAATAACTGGTGGCGGGTGATGCTGCCGCTGCCGCCGGCATCGGTGGGCGAGTCCAGAACCGTGGGCGGTGGGTTGGCCAGCGGTTACAGTGAGGCAGGCGTCTGGTCGAATTTGGCTGAGAAATCTGGAGCGGTGAGCGCAACCGATGACGATCCGAACCGGGTCATTCTCGAAGGGGCGGGAAGCCGGGCTTCGACGTTTGCCACCACAGGGGACGCGGCCGACTTCGCTACGTTTAATTTTACGATGCCGTACCAGGCGGGTTTGTATGATGTTTATGCGACCTGGCCGAAGCAGGCTAATGCCGCCAATGTAACCTATCGAGTGGCTCACGCGGGCGGAACGACAGACGTTCCGGTTAATCAAAATGGTAATTTGCTGCCGGCGGGCATCGGAACGAAAGCGAATCCGTACCTGATCGCAAGAAATCCATTCGTGGTGAATCACACCACGGTGGGCGCTCCTGATGAATGGAATCTTTATACGCCGGAGGGAAGCAATCTGCCCCAGCAAGGGCCGGAAAATCTTTACAAATTCACGCTGACAAAACCCGGTACCGTAACTGTGACGGTGGATCATGCAGGATATCCGACGAAGGATATTGATCTGCACCTGCTGAGTTCGGCGAACCCGGCAACGTGTTTCCTGAGGGCGAACTGGACCATGACTACGACCCTGGCGACGGGGACTTATTATCTGGCGTGCGATTCCTATGGCACTGGCGCGGCTGGTGAATTGGCCGCAAGCCCCTATAAACTGACGGTTTCGTTTTCTGAAGATCAGCCTTTTCCTGATAGCTGGGTTAAGCTGGGACAGTTTAACTATACTGCCGGCGCCGCGGGCAGTGTGCAGGTGCGAGAGGCGGGGGTAACGGGTCGGATAGATGGGTCGGTTCCCGGGCAGGTCGTTGCGGATGCCATTAAGCTGGTGCCCCGGATTACTCGGCGCACCGGCTGGATCAGCAATGGAATCGCAACGCGGATCAACACCGCCACTACTCCGGTGTCCAGCGTGTTGATCAAAACCGACGCCACCAGCCTGGGTGATTCCAACGATATCAGTGAGTTCGTGGAAGTGCCTATTTATACGCAGGCGGGCATCGGACAGGACAATCCGTCGCCGCTTGCAGGGAAGGCAGTGACGGGCCAGCGTTTCGTCTGCACGGGGCGCGCCGGGGACTGGTACCGGGTCAGTCTGACTAACGGCACAGCAGCCGCCAGCGGTTGGATACTGGGTGACCATCTTATTGGCTGGAACATGAACCAAGTGTCCGAAGTCCAGGAGTGGAGCCTCTACGATTAATTAAAGGCGGGCGAATCAAGATCGCGGCGGCGCTGACGGATAGGAAATCGGTCGGGCCGCCGCGGTAGCCTGCAAAGGATTTTGCGAATGGCTTTCCGTCGTAATTACGTATAAAAATGACGTCGTAGGTTTTTACGGCGGATTCCCTTGTTGGTAAAGGCCGAGCGGCGGTTTTACCAAAAGCGGAGGTTTTTGTGCCGCTCAACGTTGTGGGCCGGGGGGTTGCGAGATGTTTTGCGCACGTTTTTGCATTTTTCTTTTTTTCGTGGTTTTTGCTGTCAAATCTCATGGTACTGGTGTGTCTCATCGTCGTCTGTCTCCTTTGGAATTGGTTGTATTTAAGGGAGACATTAGTCGGCGAAACGGGGCTGGGTATTCCCGCACGGGGTCTTAAGTGCGATTTTTGAAGATTTTGACACGACGGCCGAAAGGCACTAAGGAAAGCAAAAGATTGAACAGCAGATGGCTGGCAGAGAACGGTGTGCGGCTGAATTAACGCATAGGCTATTCAATAATGACACCCCAAGAGGTACCATATTTATGAGCCTGGAACGCATAACTGTCGACCCGCATCAGTGTGGTGGTCGTCCATGTATTAGAGGTCTACGTATTCGCGTAAAAGACATACTGGAACTTTTGGCCGCAGGCAATACGCCTAAGGAAATTTTAGAAACATACCCATACCTGGAAGTTGACGACATCCCTGCGGTTCTTGAATATGCTGCCCGACAGGTAGACCATCCGATTTTAAGATCAGCCTGAAACCGTGGATTTTTTAATCGACGCCCAACTGCCTCCCGCACTAGCGGATTGGCTGGCGGCGGAGGGGCATCACGCCGCGCACGTTGTTGATCTTGGGCTGATTGCGTCGTCGGATTCGGAAATCTGGAATTACGCTGCCCGCAACAACCAAGTGATAGTGACAAAAGACGAAGACTTCGCCATACGCGCCATCCACAATTCCGCTGGCCCGCCGATCGTTTGGGTGAGAATAGGCAACTGCGGCAACAATGCGCTGCGTAAATGGTTGATTCCGCTTTTTCCTCTGGCTGTCAATGCGTTAGAGTCAGGGGAGAAGCTTGTTGAGCTAGCTTGACAAATAACAAAGATCGCCGATTAGCAATTTAATGACATGTTTGCCGATTAACCTGATTGCCATGGCGAGTTATTGTGACACGCTCCCCTTTCTCCACCGGGGCAATAAGACTGGCCAGCCTGGTTTTTGCGTCATAAACACCTACAATTGTTTCAGACATTTCAACACGCCCCTCAAATTGAAATTGTGCCGAGTTATCGGACAGCCGTTTAGTCTTTACGGAATTAGGCTATTCAATTTCCGCCTCCGTAAGAGGTTCCAACACGGAATTTGGATCAAGCCATTTTTAGGGAATTCTCTATATATATCAACGAGGATCATTATGATCAGGGTAAGCATGTGGGGCTGACCGCGAGGCTAAAGCGGGGGGCAAGCCACGCTAAAGCGCGCTTTGGTTTTCTCTTTCAGTTATACCCCCCACATAAATGCGGGGGCAAAGACTGGGCGGCTAAAGCCGCCAAACTGGCTTCTCTAGCGCGGCTAGCAGAATTTCGCAACCGATCTAAAACCTGGTCAGTTCTTTTTGACTGCCCAGTATGGTTCGCGGAGAGTACGCCGGGGAATAGGAGCGAAGACGCTGCCCCCGGTCGGTTCAAGCACGGAATCCATATAGGCCTCGTCTTCCATCTGTCATAATCACAGAATTGCGATGCTATTCTGCTTCAGGATTAACCGCATATTCTCCGCTCTCTGCGCCCCTCCCCGCCTCTGGGCCTCTGCGTTAAATGCTTTTCGTTCTTTTACTTTTCCTTCGCGCCCTCCGCGCCTTTGCGTCAAATTACTCAGCCCCACATTTACCCCCAGGCGCTTTTACTTCGTCTTCAACTCCAGTTCCATTACCACGTCCAGCTTTCGCAGGCGGGCGGTCAGTTCTTTGGCTGGTAATTCCTGCACGTCTGTGCTGGCTTTGCTTGCCATGGCTGCGGCTACTCCGGCGGCCTCGCCTATTATCATGTATTGCGGCTCCATGCGCAAGGTGCTGTAGGCTACGTGGCTGGCTGACATACATACCGGCACGAGGAGATTCCGGGCTTCCTGCTTTTTGGGCAGCATCACGCGGTAAGGAATCTGGTACGGCGCTTTTACTTTGACCTGCATGTCGCCTTCGTTTTCTGCATGGCCCTGCGCGTTTTCGAACCGTTGCACGTTGTGGCTGTCGCTCATGTAGCTGCCCATCCCTATCACGTCTGGCTTGGTGATGCTTGTCTGGATATCATTCTGCGACATCACAAAATCACCCACCATGCGGCGGCCTTCGCGGACGTAGAGCTGGCGGGGCCAGTTGTCTGTATCTTTAAACTCATTTGCCGCCAGGCCCCAGGTGTTCATCTCGTCGCGCAGGGATTTCGGCATCCGCTCATCGTGAGCCAGGAAGTAGAAGAAGCCGGCGGTGTAGTCGTAATGATCCTGCCAGATGGCTTTGCGCCCGGCATAGGTGCCATCGGGATAACCCCAGCTTCCGCCAATGTGATCGGTGGAAAACGCGCCGTAGTTGTTGATATCAATTTTGCCGTTCTGGATTTTATCCATGCGCATCAGGTCAATGCACTTTGGCGGTTTTCCGTCTTTCGCGGTCTTGGCTTCCACCAGGCGCGCCAGCAGATCGAAGCGTTTCGCATCGTAATTATCAGGCTTGGGCCAGGATGTTATGTTGTCCTCACGCTGGGTCGCTATCACCCGGAAATTGTAAGCCTGCACCTTGTGATCCTGTGCGCCGGTCTCGCCCTTGGGGTTGTCCTGTATGCCGGGCATCAGTTTGCCGTTTTGATCGCGGGCTTTCACATCCACAAGAAACTGGTGGATTGGGGTCCGCTCGCGGACGCCGGCCAGCGATTCGCCGTAGGCGGCCATGCTCTCGCGGCCGATGGTGTATTTTACGCCCGCCTGGGCCATGAGATCGCCTTCGTAGCTGCAATCTATAAATACATCGCCCTTGTACGCCTTGCCGTTTTCCATGCGCACGCTCTCGATGATGCCGTTGGCGCTGGTGGTTACGCCGTCGTGCTCGGCCAGGCGACTGTCGAATATCAGTGTCGCGCTCGTCTCTTTCAGCATTGCATTCATCATGGCTTCCACGGTGTGAGGTTCGGGGAAACGCTCCATTATACGCTTGCCATCATACTGCACGCCCAGCCGGCGATACATCTCGCGGGCAAACCCGCCTATAGCGTACTTGTTTCCGAAATCGGATTTGCTCAGGCCGCCCGTGGCCATGCCGCCGATGTGTCTAGAGGGCTCGAGTAAAACCACCGAGCTGCCTTCCCGACTCGCCGCATAAGCCGCAGCCACGCCCCCGGCAGTGCCGCCGTAAATGACGACGTCGAAGGATTGCGTCGTGGAGGTGGTCTCTGCCGCAAACACCGCCAGCCCTGAACTCAAAACCACTGACGCACAAACAATCGCAAACAGCCTGGAACCAAACATAATTTTCTCACCCATGAACGTATTATGCACCTTGATTGCCGCCAAAATGCTTATGTGTAAACCCTAAAGGGGCATGGAACGAAACGGGGGGCGGCGTATTCGTATTAGCCGCACCCGGACGAATGCGTTTGACTCTGTTGGAACAATTTGTTTTCCTTCTATTTCCCATAGCTTGATCATGTCAGGAGGCAGTTTCATGCTGTTACGCGTTTTCGTTTCGTTTGCTATTTTTTGTCTCACTTTTACAGGCGGTGCTCAGGATCCCAGAAAAGTGGCGGAAATTTACGAAACAGAGGTATATGGCGTTTCTGGAAACTCCCCTGCAGCTGGAGAATTTCTGCTGTCTGCGCGGCTTGTAGTTCGCCCGGCGGAGCTGAATGGGGGCACAACAAGCATCACGCTGGAGTTTGACTCGCCCACAACCGCCGCGCTCATCCGCCTGACCAAGTTTTCGCTCCCGCAGGAATACGAAAGCGTGCTGGAGAATCAGGATGAGGTGTGGCTGGAGACCAGCCGGCGCGGCGGGCCCCTGGGCAGTGGCCGCTATGACATTACGGCCCTCGCAAAAGGACGCGGCGCATCGGCGGCAGCGTATGATGTTCTGGTGACAAACGCACTGGGACAGCCGGCGGGGGGTGTGCGGCTGGACGTGCGGGCGGGTATGGGCGATGCCGGTATTTCGCTGGGATCGCAGACGGTGCCTGCGAATGGCCGGGTTCGTCTGCACATCCCGCAGCCGGCAGACAAAGAGAGCGATCACAATCCCGGTTCGTTTGTCTATAGACCGTTTTCAGTTTTACAGATTACCGCCACCGACCCGACAGGGCAACGGCAGCGCTTGCAATTTCCGGGAGTGCCGCGACCGAACATTCCACCTGATTTCGAAAACATTCACCTGGCGTTGATGCCGAGGGAAACCACAGCCACGGCTTTCCGGGGTCGTGTGCTGGGCCCCGACGACCTACCAGCTCCCGAGACTCAAATCACCTACCACTGGCTGGCGTTTCCAGGTATGGGAGGAGCGCAGTTCCAAGGGTACGGGGTTAGTATTTATCCAGCGCCAGACGGCATCTTCTGCACCGGGGTGCCGCAAGATTTCCTGCAGCAAAACCTGGGTGTACTGGATTTGCCGGCGTCTTCAACGCTTAACGTAAACGTAAGCGGCGGCTCCGGTATGACATTACGCACTGATAGAGAGAACCTTGTTCGATTGCCGCATGTGGAGCAGGTGCGTTTGCAACTTCTTGATAGCAGCGGTGGGCCGTTGACCGGGCTCAAGGCTAATAATATTCGTGTGGAAGCACTTACAAGCTCTGAGTCGGGGCAGGAAGCGGGTACTTCCATTCACCTGGCGGCGAAGCTGACCGATTCTTCGAATGCCCTGTTGACGTTGGACAATGTGCCTGTGCCCCGTCGCTATGCATTTGAAATTAATGACATAAAGTTCGAGCCGGTGCTGGTAAAGAAGGGCACAGGAGACGGAGTCGTTCAGTTGCGTCCAATGATCGACCGCGCCGAGGTAACGGGAAGGGTGGTTGCCGCAGAAAACGGCCAGCCTTTGGGTGGGGTATACGTGCTGAGCGCATGGGAATCTAATTCGCTTCACAGTATGGCGAAGCTATCGCCAGATCTTCTAAAATCCACTTGGGCGGCTTGGGACCCTTCCACACTCACGCTTGACAGTCCCGATCTAGATGTCAATCTGGGTAAAAACGGCACCTTGTTCAATGTGGATGCGATGATGATAACCGATGACGAGGGGCGGTTTACGGTGGTATACGAGAACGGCCTCACGCCAAAAACAGTTCACGTGTTTGTGCCGGGCCGCATTGGCGCAACGGCGCGCGTACTTGACATGGATATGCCATCGGGCACGTCGGCTGTTTACACGGTGCCGGATGTGGCCCTACCGCTTTCGGCTTCGGTAACCGTGCCCATTATTCCGCCTGACAAAGTTCCTGATAAGTTTTTGGATGGGGATGGGGTGGTGGGCAGCTCGCTGCGCAACGTGTTTATGGCGCATGTAGGTTTTGACCGCGAGGGACCCTGGCGGGCGGCTTTGCCACGGGAGAATTCTGGAAAGCAGAACCCGTGGGCACTCTTGACAACCAGCGGCTGGGCCGCGCCGGGAAACAGGCTGGAGCTCGCCATTCCAGCAGGGGTTAAGTTTCAGGTGACGGTGTCCGCCAGTTATCATCCAACCATCGGAACGGCCAGATGGAACGATGTGGGGCCGCTCGCGCCCGGTGAAAACCTGGTGCTGCCAGATCAACCGGTTCCTGCAAAAATTCCTTTCCTGGTTTCAGTGAAAAAGAAAGAGGGAACACCGGCCGTAGGAGTCTCCGTAAGAATCGATGGACAGCAGCCCCTTACCACAGATGCTGACGGCAACGTGATCGGTTGGACATCTGGCCACGTCGAGCGAATTGAGGTAATGCTTGATAGCGGGTGGGAGGTGGCTGCGGAAAAGCGGGATATTACGGTAAACCCTAACGAAAGCCTGACCCGCGTGGAGATGGTAATCCCATAGAACCAGTCTGCTGTAAGTCTTTTTGTCTCTTCAGGTATTTCAGTTTTGTATGGAGAGTGGCTGCACCCCTTCCCGAGCGGGTGCAACCAACAGACGGGGCCGCGCGCTTTTAGTCCAGCATTCGCTGGGTTATTGGGGCGTAGGCGTCTATTCGGCGGTCTCGGAGGAATGGCCAGTTGCGGCGCACTTCTTCCTGCCATTTGCGATCGCATTCCGCGTAAAGGGTTTCTTCTGTGTCGGTCCCGGCTTCGGCCAATATCACGCCGAAGGGGTCGCAGATGAAACTCCGGCCCCAGAACTCTATCCCGCCGTCCGCAGGGCCTTCGTGGCCGGTACGGTTCACCGCAGCCACATAAACCCCGTTGGCGATGGCGTGGGCCCGCTGGATCGTGCGCCAGGCATCATGCTGGCGGACGCCGTATTCTTCTTTCTCGGCCGGATGCCAGCCGATGGCCGTCGGATAAAACAGGATGTCGGCGCCTTTCATGGCTGTTAGGCGTGCCGCCTCGGGATACCACTGATCCCAGCAGACAAGCGTTCCGACTTTCGCCTGCGGCGTTTGAAATGCCTGGAAGTCCAGGTCTCCTGGCGTGAAGTAATACTTTTCGAAAAACAGCGGATCATCGGGTATGTGCATCTTACGATACTTGCCGATGATTTCGCCGGTAGGGCCGATGACGACCAGCGTATTATGATAAAGGCCGGCGGCGCGGCGTTCGAACAATGATGCCAGAACGGTCACCTTTTTGTCTTTGGCGACAGCGCCGAGCACGGCTGTGCTATCGCCGGGGATGCTTTCGGCCAGGTCGAAGGTGTTGCAATCCTGGGTCTGGCAAAAATACTGTGACCGGAACAACTCTGGCAGACAGATGATCTGGGCACCGTTGTCGGCGGCGTCAATCACACGATCACATGCCTTATCCAGGTTGGCGGCGGTGTCGGTGGAACACTGCATTTGCACGCAACCAATCGTATATTTATCAAGCATCATGGCTCCTATCACAAGCGGATTTAAATGGGTCTAATGTTTTTCTAAGGTATGCCGGGTACCGTGTAAGTCAGGACCTTAGCCCTTGCCTTAATGATAAATAAAATAAACCCAGGCCAAAGGCCTGGGTTTATAAGAGTAACCTGCTGCTTCGCAGTACCTCTGACACCTTCAGTTGTTACTCAGTTATAAGTGGTCAGTAGATTACTGTACAAATTCCAGTTTGACGCCGGCTTTAACCCGCGATGCCAGCAGTTTTGCGTCCCAATTGGCAAGGCGAATACAGCCGTGGCTGTTATTTTTACTGATGTTTTCAGGGTTCGGAGTTCCATGGATGCCCACGCTTTTGCGGGTGGTGCCGATCCACATATTTCCGACTGGGCTGTTGGGTCCCGGCGGAATAAGATATTCCCGGCCAAGCTCGTCATCCCACATATTTTCGGGTTTGTACATGAACGGAGGATTTTTTATGGCGGTGGTGATAGCATACGTTTTACCGACAGGGAGAGGGTCTTTTTCACTTCCCAAAGTGCATGGAAAGTAGAACATCAGGTTGCCGGCGCTATCGTAGGCCATGATCCACTTGTTGTATTTGGAAATGCGGACAACGTCTACGTCTCCGCGTTTAGTGTCAATGCCGTCTAATACGTTAAGAACCAGTAGTTTCTGCC
Organism: Candidatus Sumerlaeales bacterium; assembly: GCA_038243585.1. Classification (GTDB taxonomy): domain Bacteria; phylum Sumerlaeota; class Sumerlaeia; order Sumerlaeales; family Sumerlaeaceae; genus JAKFFN01. The sequence continues at coordinate 75,863 of JBBSQY010000001.1, forward strand.
CGGCTGTTACCCGCTCTAAATCCACATTTGGATTCAGTTTTTTCAGCAGGCCCTGGGACAGATGAAACTTTTCAGCCATCGCTTCCGCGCGACTCTCATAGGGTAGCCATTTCAGTTTAGACTGTTCCGGGTATGTCCTCGGAATGGAGCCCACCTTGTCGCTGACATCTTCACTTTTGAGGGTGTATTCCAACAGGTAGCCATCCTGAAACGCGTCCAGCCGGGAAATCATTTTGCTATCCAGCTGCCCGGTAGGGGGCATATCGTTCATTTTCTGATAAACGAACAGACCGCGCTCAGTATTATAGCCCCATTTTCCGTCGATCTCGCCGGGGGAAAATCCGTTATAGTCCAGGAACACCTGCAAACGCAGCACGTCGACATCGTCGCCGGACTCGCTGGGAAAGTTGATGTCAAATCCTGTCGCGCCCAGGCTGCCTGCGGAAACTGCGCGGGCTGGCTGTTGCATTGCGCCCGGTGCCTGTTGAATCGGCGGTGCCTGTTGTGCCGGCTGCTGATACATCGGCTGTTGGCCGTATGGCCTTGAAGGCGCGGGCTGCTGCTGAGCCGGCTGCTGCTGGGCTCCATAATAATACGATGCTCCGCCGTAGGCGGGCTGCTGCGGATAGGCAGGCGCAGCCTGCTGGGCGGCAGGGTAACCATAAGACTGGGCCATCGCGCCATAAGGCAGCGCCAGTCCGCAAACTATTGCAACGGCAATGGAAACTTTATCTGAACTATACATCTTGCTCCTGCACTTGAAACATGGTTTATATCCGAAAATCGAACACCCCGGATTAATACGGCGAACATCCGCAAATAGAATGCCACGGACAATTACATCGAAGTGCGGAGGAATTCAGCGAAAGACGTGAAATACGGCCTCTGAGATGCGCAACCGGTCAATACGTGACACTTGTCAGGCGGATGCCATGACGCCGCGGGTTTCGGCTTCGGGTCAATCCTCTACCAGAGACCGCAGCACCCGCATATTTTCGACGTCCTCGCTCATCGCCGTATCCTTCTCCGTCTCCAGCACCATGGGCACGCTTCGCAGCGATTCGTCGTTCATCAGAAAACGAAATGCTTCAAGGCCGATCTCTCCCTGCCCGATGTGATGGTGGCGGTCCTTTCGGCTTCCGCACGGCTGTTTGCTGTCATTTATGTGGATCGCCTTGAGATGCTGTTTCCCAATGGACGCGTCGAAATCTGCCCACATCGCGTCATAGCCTTCCCGGCTGCGGATGTCGTAGCCGGCGGCGAATACATGGCAGGTATCCAGACAGACCCCGACTCGTTCAGGCTGGCGCACCCGCTCAATGATGTGGCCGATTTCGCCAAACTGCCAACCGAGACAGGACCCCTGTCCGGCTGTCGTTTCCAGCAGGATCTGCGCGGCAAACCCGTCGGTCTTTTCAAACACCTCATCCAAACCTGCCACGATGGCCGCGAGCCCCGCTTCTTCTCCCCCGCCGCAGTGCGCCCCTGGATGGAGCACGAGCCCCGGAATCCCCAGCGCCTCGCAGCGGCTCAGTTCATCGACCAGGTCGTCTATTGATTTGCGCACGAATTCCGGGTTATTGGAAGCCAGGTTGGCCAGGTAGATGGCATGGGCGATTACCGACTTTATGTTGCCCCGTTTCATTCCCTCGCGAAACGCCGCAATATCCTCATCCTTATGGGGAGGTGAGCTCCAGCGGGTGTTGCTTTTTACGAAAACCTGGATGGCCGTGCATCCAATGGATTCTCCCCGTTCAATGGCTTTGGCCATTCCTCCGGCCACGCTCATGTGGCTCCCCAACAGCAGATCAGTAGTCATGGCAGGGTTCTAAACACTTCTCCTGCAAAAAGTTCCAGGAAATCGGCGGTGAATAGGAAACGGTCGCAGGAAACACTGCTTTCAAGATTCTTAAGTATAAGGAAGTTCACGATGCTACGTCCCGATGAAGCTCTCGAGCGCCTCATGAACGGTAATAAACGGTATGCAAGCAGCACACAGACCCGGCCTAATCAGGATGCTCTGCGCCGTGCGGAAGTTGCCAATGGCCAAGATCCCTTCGCCATAGTCGTGGGCTGTTCAGACTCCCGTGTCCCTGTAGAGGTTATTTTTGACGTTGGAGTGGGCGATCTTTTCGTCATCCGCACCGCCGGAAACCTGATGGAAGATGTCTGCATTGCGAGTGTTGAGTTTGGTGTCGCTGTGTTGGGCATTCGCTTGGTGATGGTTATGGGACATCTCCGTTGCGGTGCCGTAGGGTCTGCCGTTGAGGCAACCCTCAATAAGGAAAATCGAATTCCCGCCTCGTCGTGGGATGATGAATCGGCAATGGATGAGCCTCGAAGCTTTGTGGACGGTCTGGTGGACAAAATTCGTCCCGCTGTGGACAATGTAAGGCATCTGCCCGGCGATCTCCTGGATAACGCTATCCGGGCCAATGCCGAAATGATGGTTTGCCGCATGAGAGACCGCAGCTCGATCATTAATGGAGCGGAAAAATCTGGGAAGCTCCAACTCCTTTCTTCCGTGTATGACCTCGATGCCGGGCTTGTGGTTTTAAATCCTGTAAATCTAGATCGCGCCCCCAGAAAAACCGATAAAAATTTATGAGCACACAAGGACCGGTTTCCCATGGATGATAACAAGCTGCTTTTTGAAGATCAGGATCGCAAACCGGCAGTATTTATGGATCGCGACGGCACCATGACCGTGGAAGGCGGATATATTAATCATCCGTCACGGCTGGAGCTGATCGCAGGCACTGCCGACGCCGTGCGCCTTTGTAACGAAAATGACCTGCTGGCCGTGGTAACCACGAACCAGGCGGGGGTGGCCCGAGGGTATTTTACGGAGGACCTGATCCATGTCGTCCATGGTCGCCTGAGGGAAATGCTGGCAGAAAAAAATGCCGTTCTGGATGCCATTTACTATTGCCCTCACCATCCCCACGAGGGCAAGCCACCCTATCGGGCCGAGTGTGACTGCCGCAAACCCGGGCCAGGCATGATTGAACGGGCCTGCCGTGAACTGCCTGTGGATAAATCACGCAGCTATATGGTTGGCGATAAAATCAGCGACAGTGAATTTGGGCACCGGCTGGGTCTGCGTACGGTGATGGTGCTCACGGGGTATGGACGGGGCGAACACGAGTATCAGCGCCAGGACTGGAAGGACACTCCGGACTTCATTGCGGAGGACCTGAAGTGTGCGGTCGAATGGATCATTGATGATCTGAAAAACAGAGATGCCGAAGCAACACCGCCAAATCAGCAGGCCCAGGTTTGATCGCCAAGTTAAAAACTGTGGAGCAAGCCACGGGCTTTCGCGAGCAACTGCGTGGCGAACACAAACGGGTCATCTTTGCCAACGGCTGCTTTGATGTTTTGCACGGGGGTCATGTCAGCTACCTGGCCGATTCTCGCGCCCAGGGCGATGTGCTGATTGTCGGGGTGAACAGCGACGCCAGTGAGCGGGGCCTGAAGGGTCCGACGCGGCCCATCTACACCCAGGACGAACGTCTGGTTCTTCTTGATGCGATCCGCTACATCGACTGTCTGGTCCTGTTTGACGAGCCGACCTGTGAGAATCTGCTTCGCGCACTCAGGCCGGATGTTCATGCAAAAGGCACTGACTACACAGCCGATACCATACCGGAAAAAGAGGTGGCGCGGGAACTTGGAATTGAAGTTTATATCGCCGGTCCGCCTAAAGAAAACGCGTCTCGCGGAGTGATCGCGACCGTGGTGGAACGCTTTGGCCGTGGCTGATCCCCAGCGCGCCACATCCCGCAAGCCGCGCATTCTGATCGTTAAACTCAGTGCCGTTGGCGATGTTGTCCACACACTGCCGGCTCTCCACGCCCTGCGCCGCCACCTGCCAAACGCGCACATCGGATGGGTTGCTCATCCGGGCCCCGCCAATCTGCTGGAGGGGCATCCGGAAATAGATGAACTCATTCTGCTTCCCCGCCGCCCGGCCCAGTATGGCGGACTTTCTGGATTCAGGAGCCTTGTCAAAAAACTAAAATCTGACGGGGCCGGGTGGGACTGGGCTATCGACTTTCAGGGCCTCACCAAAAGCGGCCTGGTGGCGTTGATCAGCGGAGCCACGGAACGCGTGGGGTTTGGAAACAAGGCCAGTCGCGAATTAAATTCGCTGCTTATCAATCACCGCGTTTTCACGAAGAGTTCCCAGGTCATTCAAATGAACATGGAACTGCTTAAGCCGCTGGGTGTGCCGTCGAACACTCCCGCAGACGCCATTTTCCCCTGTACGGATGAGGACAACGACTACATCCGGCGGTGGCTAGCCTCGGCCGGTTTGGTGGGTGAGCGCTTTCTGATTCTTGATCCGTTTGCGGGATGGGAAACGAAACTGTGGCCGGTAAGCCACTGGACGGAAACCGCCCGGCTTGCACGGGAAAAGCTGGGTCTGCGATCCATCATCTTTCATGGCCCGGAAGAGCGCACCCGCGCGGCTCAGCTTCTGGCCACAATACCCGGCTCAGTGCTGCCGCCGGAAACCAGTCTTCGTCAGTATGTCGCGTTGCTCTGCCAATCTGCCACCGCTATGGTGGCTGCGGATACCGGCCCCATGCACATTGCCGCTGCCCTGGGCATTCCGGTGGTCGCGTTGTATGGGCCGTCAGACCGCCACCGCAACTCCCCGGTCTTTGCCCGCGCCCGGTTCGTGACCCTGCAGGACGATGCCCAGCCCTGCGCGGGAACGTTTGCCCGCCGATGTGCTCACCACGAAAGCGGTCAGTGCATGGCCACCCTGACGCCGGAAATGGTAGCAGAGGCACTTTCGGATGTTTTGAAAAAGTGACGGGTTATAAATCGGGCCTTCAGCCCTTCAACGGCAGGAAAATCCAACCCAGGCCGTTGGCTTGGGCTGGTATAGACCGCACCTTCGGTGCTAGTTAAGCTTGCACCTTTGGTGATTCTTTTATCTCGCATCTTCGATGCTTGGTATCGCTCGCATCCGTGGCGCTGTGATATCCGGCATGGCCCTGTAATATCACGCCACTTTCGGCGCTTATTGGGACTTAATCCGCCCAGACGTCTTCTGCGTTTGTTGCTTCCTCGGTTGCCTGTGTTTCTCTTAGAAGCTGCATGTGGCTTTTTATGCCCTCAATCAATTCTTCAAGACCCTGACCGGATTCGGCGGAAATCACAAGGGTTTCTACCCCGCGATTTAGAAACTCCGCCTTGATTTCTGCCATGGCTTCCGGCGACATCAGATCCGCCTTAGTCAGACAAACAATCTGATGTTTGGCCGCGAGCTTGTCTGAGTAGGCGGCCAGTTCCTGATTGATCAGTTCGTAGCTATACCAGAAGTGTTCGAAGTCCGCGAAATCCACATCTTCGCCCGGTGCCACCAGATGCACAAGAAACCCGGTCCGTTCTACGTGACGAAGAAACCGGTGGCCGAGCCCGGCACCTTGATGTGCGCCTTCGATCAGACCAGGAATATCCGCAATCACGCAGCGCGTGTTCATGTCCAGATCCAACACGCCGAGGTTAGGGTGGATGGTGGTAAACGGGTACGATGCAACCTTAGGGGTCGCTTTTGTCAGGTGACTGAGGAGCGTGCTTTTTCCCGCGTTTGGCAACCCGGCCAAGCCCACATCGGCAATCATCTTCAGTTCAAGGATCAACACGCGATGCTCACCGTCTCCACCATACTCCCAGCGGCGAGGTGCCTTGTTGTTTGGCGTGGCGAAATGTTGATTTCCGCGTCCGCCGCGTCCGGCTTTCGCCGCCATCCATTTCTGGTCCGGCTCCACGAGATCAACGAGGACTTCGCCATCTTCCGTGGATATGGTGGTGCCTTGCGGCACACGGATGATAATATCCTCCGCGTCGCGGCCAGTACACTGGTTTCCGCTGCCATGGTCTCCGCGCTTTGCAATGTACTGCGGGCGCGTTTTCACATCCAGAAGCGTATTAATCTGGGATGCAACTTCCAGATAGATATGGCCGCCCCGCCCACCGTCTCCGCCGTCCGGGCCACCCAGTGGCACGTATTTTTCCCGACGAAAACTTATGCAGCCATCGCCGCCGTCGCCAGCCTGGACATTAATTTTTACATAATCAACAAACATATACTTTTAGGTGAGAAAGTGAGAAGGTGCGTAAGTGAAAAAGTGGGAACGCTGCTTTGCAACATTGGCGCGGAGCGACTGTTCACATCATCGCATGGCGCTTAAATCCGTACTTTGTCACAGTATCACATTCTCACAATGTCGTTCTCACATTCTCACTTTCTTACGTTTCTAGCTATCTTTTACAGCGGAACCCGCTGAAAATCCGGGGGCACATCCATAATTGTTAACGGTTGATCTCGCGGCGCATTCGGCTGCAGGTCACGGGCTTCCACGGTGGCCACGGCTCCGGTAGGCAGTTGGGCCTCGAAGCGTGAGGGCAGCAGATGGGTGGTTTTGCCGTTGGGATTGGGATAAAACGCATATCCATCAAAGCGCACGCTGCCCATTGATCGGCGTCCCGAGTTCCGTTCAATCTTATCGACCAGCAGGTCATTCATGCGGAGATGGTAATTTTCCGAAGTACCCGTTGCATAATTGACCGTTACAATATAATGGTCCGGCGTCTGCTGAATGGTTGTGCCGGGGTTGCTCGTCAGGTGGCGATAGAGATTCTGGTCTACCAGAAAACTATACATAAGATCATCGGGCTGAAGTCCGGCCATTAGCGTTGGATTGGCACGAAGAGCGGCGACAGTGCCTACATGGATCTTTTTCTCCGGCACCAGCATCACCTGCACCTGGTCGCCTTCCATTTTGAAGTCAAACAGAGTGCCAGCGTCGGCGGCACCGCGCACCCGCAGGAAATCCGGAGGAGCGAAATACATATTTGCGTCAAACTGAAGGCGGGTCCGGCTGCGGGCTTCGCCGACGATAATACTGAGCTGCCCCAGGATGGAACGGGTGTCGGACTGTCTTTGCTTTAACGCATTCGCTATATCCGCGATTGCCATTCCGGGACCACCAATCACCTGTGTAATGGGAGATTGAAATGGCGGAGGCGGCTCTGCCTGAACGCGACGGGCACGACGGAAAATATCGCAGCCGCTCAGCATCACTACAGCCAAAGCTAAGATGATCAGTAGAACAATGCGCCGACGATTAATCAAGATAGATCTCCGGCTTTAACACGCCGATTCCGGAAAGGTTGCGGTAATTTTCATTAAAATCAAGGCCGTATCCAACCACGTACTCATCGGTGATCTCAAATCCCGTGTAGCGAAGGGGAATGACATATTTGCGCTCTCTCTGCTTTTTAAGCAGGCAGCAGACTTCTACGCTGGCCGGATCCTGGATTTTAAGTAATTCGATTACGACGCTCAGGGTGTGACCGGTATCCAGTATATCTTCCACCAGAAGAATGTCTCGCCCCTGCAGGTCCAGTTCAGTATCTTTCGTAATGATCACGCGGCCAGAGGATCGCGCACCCTTATAACTGGAAGCGCCCATCAGATCAAATGCATGAGGAATAGTGATTGCCCGGGTCATGTCGGCAAGAAATAAAATACCGCCCTTCAATATGCTGATCAGCACCAGGGATTTGCCCCGATAATCATCGCTTATCTCTCGGCCAAGTTGGCCAACCCGTTCATGAATCTGTTCTTCTGTATATAGAACTCTTTCCAGGTCTTTAGAAAGGTCTTTTTCCTCGTCTTTTGGAAAAGACAATATTATAGCTCCAGGTGTAAGTGAGTGGATAAAAAGCGCTGCCACTGGTATAACTTTTGTGGCCTGCTTAATTGGTACGATGGGCACGACAAAAAAATCGAAGCTAATCATACAGACAGGTGGAGGAAGCCAATATGAAAAGTAACCTATGGATAGCAATGCTGGCCATTTTACTGGCCGCGGCGCCTTCGGCGGGTTGGAGCCAGCGGGGCGTAATTAACTACGAAGATCTGTCTCAGCGGAAAACGCAGCGCACCGATCGGGATGCCCGAAAAAAGGAAGACGCTAAAAAAGCCGACGACGCCAAAAAAAAGGCGGACGAGGATCAGCGACGGGATGAACGTCGCAAACGGTATGAAGAGGAACGAAATAAAGATAGCAAAGACGACAAGAAGCCTGCCGATCCTGCCAAAAACACCGCGTCCGCCAAGCCTATGGGCGCAACCGGATCTGCAGCAGACGCCATGAAAGCCGCCATCGCAGCCCGTGCCGCCCGCAAAACGGGGGGAAAAGCAGGTGGCCAGCCTGGAGCGGCGGGTTCAGGATCTGATCCGACGGGCCGCGAAGTTACGGAAGTCATGCTGGACGCCGTCAGAACACAAACGGTGGAATTCAGCGTTGAGACGGCGAAGGAGGACCCCGGAATGATTATGCTGAACCCCCCCAAATTTACTCCAACTGAGCGAGTGCGCGCCGGGGATTCCGCCATGGGTCAGCCGTTGTAAGCCGAAACAGGGTAGCATCGGATATTCCCAAAAAGAAATCGAAGCAGGAGTGCATGGACGGGGGAAATCCCCGTCCTATTTTTTTTCCGACTTCACGACATTTCTCCTAACTGCCTGAATTCACTTGGCCGGAAAAAACTTGACTTGATTGCGCCCCACCCACACATATTTTATATATACATTAACTAGGCGGTTTAATAGTCATATGAAAAAAAGGTTTGGTTTCATGCTCCTGTCGTCAATAATTCTGGCCCCGGCCACCCTGGCAGCCCAAAATTCAAGCGTACCCTCACCCTCAGCGTTTGAAATCCGCGGTCTCAAAGGCCTCTTTTGGGAAGGTATCGATAAGTATTACAAGGCCGTGCCGTGGATGGCAGACCATAATATGAACTGGCTGATGCTCTGTTATACCGCCTATCCCGAGAGTGGCACAGACTGGCGCGCCGACTACTCAGATCAGCACCTTGCGGAAATGAAGGAACTTGTGACCAGAGCCGGCGACAAAGGCATTACTGTCAGCCTTAGTTTTAATCCCGGCATCTGGAGCAAACCGCCTTTATGCCACTCATGTGAGGAAGATTACCAAGCCGCATGGCGCAAAGTAAAAGACGCCCACAGCATCGGCATCTATTCCATTGCCCTCTGCCTTGACGATATCGCCCGTGAGCTTCTGCCGGCTGATAAAGAAAAATACGGAACGCTGCAGGAAGCCCAGGTGGATTTCGTTAACCGGATGTGGAGGGACATTCAGAGCCTCTCTCCCCGGCCGCAGTTCATTTTTTGCCCGAGCGCCTATACCACTGACGACATGAAACGGCACATGGATTATACCCTAACCATTGGCGAGAAGCTCGCGCCGGGCATTGAAATTTTCTGGACTGGCCCGACGGTGGTGGCGGAAACCATTACCGTGGCCGATACCAACCTGGTAGCGGGCTGGCTTAAGCGGAAGCCATTCATCTGGGATAACTATCCTGTTAACGATATGTTCCCATGGCGCCCATTGCTGGCTCCGATTGATGGCCGCGACGCAAACCTGGCGGGCGCAGTGTCCGGCATACTTTTTAACCCAATGAAGCAATGGGAGGCCAATAAAATCCCGCTGGTTTCCGTTGCGGATTATCTATCGGATCCCGCTGGCTATAACCCTGCCGAGGCAGATGGAAAAGTGCTTGCCGAGTACCCAGCGCAGGATCATCCGGCGATAAGGCTTCTGACGAAATACTACGGGTCGTCGTTTGTTGGCGAAAAGAACTACCCGCCGGGTCCCCAGGCAGGTAGTAATAACGCTGAGATTGTAGCGGACCTGAAAAAGCTGCAATCTCTGATGCGTGATGGTTCGCCTGAAATGCAGGCGTTATGGGCCGATGTGAAAGATACGGTGGAAGCTGATTTAAAAAACCTGGAGATCATGGCACAGGCACCGGTTTTCGGCGGTGAGGCCATGAGCGGCGGCGCGATGGATCTGGCCGAAAAGGCCTTTGGCCACAAAGCCGCACTGGTGTATGCAAAAGCCTCTGGCAAGTCGCAGGCAGAGGTGGTATTGAGTACAGATTCCACCACAGCATCGCCGACCCGCCTTCGGCTGTTTGCGCGTAACGGCGACGGCAAAAAGCCCAACGTGAAAGTAAGCCTGAACGGCCAGACAATTGTGGAGGGCATAACGGATTTCTCCCAGTCTGCTTTTGAGGCACGGGAATTCTCGTTGCCAGCGGATAACCTTTCTACTGGCAGTGCCGTATTAAAAATCGAAAATCTGGAGCCAAACGGAGTAGTCGGAAGCCCGCCATGGTTCGCGGTAAAATGGGTCCAGTTGCTGCAGTAGAGGGACAAAAAAAGGTGGTTCCGGACATCGAGTTCCGGAACCACCGATGATCTAGAGACGCCTCTGCCTAATCGCCGTAGGACGCCCAGGCGTTTACTGTCTGTTCATTACCTGGATTATTAAAGACTGTCGTCACTGGCACATAAAAGCTCGCGCCTTCCTTGACATTGTACACGTACCCTTTACTGTAATCGGCAGAATTAACGAAGCCCCTCGCGAAGGTACCCGGCCCGCAGGTAATCTTCCACAGCTCGCCGTCCCGCTGAACGTCCATGATATCGTAGCACGCATTGCGGACGCCGTCATTGGCGAAGATAATTTGCGATCCTTTGATCGTATCCGGATCGCCTTCGGATATCTGCACCCACGCAACCGCGGGTACATTTACATTTTTTTCAAATCGGACCAGTGTACCTGCAATATTGCCAGTCCCCGCGACTGCTTTGCCTCCAAAGCTGAGATTCGTGCCCTGGGTAAGGCTGGCGCTGGTGATCTTTCCGTCTGAAACGCGAAGCCAGGCGTAGGCTCCGTCGGTAGCGATTCCGCCGCTTGCCTGCACGCTTTTTCGGGTTGGATTGCTGATGAAATAATCTGTCGTTCCGCCGGCCAAGTCCACCTTTACGGCCACCACCTCCGCGGAGTCTGGCGTTGTTATCGGCAGACGCGTTACGTTTTCCACAAACGGCGTAGCCTTCCAAGGTTCTGCCACGGAGACGAACTGTGACGACAACGCGGTCGAACTGGCACGATGAAGCAGGGCATAACGCATGAGTTCGGGATTGCCGGGCTTGTTCTGTGCGGGCACTCCGTCGGCCAGGGCCACGTCGGTCAGCGCCCCCACAAAATGAAGGCGCATGTGGATATCATCCGTGGTCTTTACTCCGCGATAACCTGTGTCCGCTTTCCAATCGACCTTAAACGATGTCGCCGGGGCAACTGAACGCTGGACATTTTTAAGGTAAGAATACCCAAACGGGTGGGCGGTGGAATTATCGCCATACGCCACAGTTGGTCCGGCATAGGTGCCCGTGGTTTGGCGGTTCAGCGACATCCCGTCTAGTGTAACAGCGCCGGGCGGCCCATGAAAGCTCATTAAATGGTCTGTGCCGCCAGATACGCGAAAAATGTCCACGGCGTAAGCATTGCCATCCGGCGCCTCAACAAACGAAATAGTACGCGCGTATTCCGTGCATTGCGGATACACGTTCTTGCTTTGAACCTCTGCCACGCCGAAACCGGGAGCGGCGCCGTAAAAGCGAGGGTAACCGGTCCAGTTTTGCGTCTGGATTTTCTTATCAACCACTACAGTGTTATGACTTAGCGTGTTGTTGTTCCAGGCCGCGCGCGGCTTGTATGTCGAGCTGGCGAAATCCGGATATCCCAGGTCGGGCGTCAGGTCGGTGTTAAAGGCATAAATGCTATAGTTGAGTCGATCCTGGTGTCCATGGCCTTTGTTGCGGCCATAATACATCCACAGCGCCTTGCCCGCGGCAGTATTACCAAACTCGAAGCTCGCCAGGCCGTAGCCGGCCATGTTCTCGCCGAATCGCGGCGCGCCGTTATAATTAAGTGCCGCCTGCTCCAGACGTTCGTTCATTACGTCCGGAGTCGTGCTGCCGACGTCTGTCAGCAGGCCGGTAGATCGACGACCATTTGCTTCCCAGGCATACCTTGCTGCTGTCTCATCGCCAAAAAACTCATAACCCGCCGCCAGCACATCTGGGCTTATGCCTGGAGTTATGGTTCCGACCGCCCCGGTGTCGCCGATATTAGGCATAAAAGTGTTAAGAGCCTGCACCCGCCAAGGCGCGCGAAACGCGTTGCGGAAGTATGGAAAGTCTCGGCTGATTCTGTTTTTTGTGTAGGAAGAATATGGCTCCAGAATATCCATGATTTCTTTAATTTTCCCGGGCCATAAATAACAATAGCCCGGAGCAGCCTCATCCGCCATACCGTCGCGATCAAACAGCTCGATCATCATCTTAGGAATGTGGCCACCGTCGGCTGCGAAAATCCAGTCCAGCCACTGCGACGTCTTCGGCTCCGTGTTCAATGCCAGAGCTGCGCATGCCATGCTGCTCTGGTGCATGCCTTCGTTTCCCTTAATCTGGCCCGAAATCAGCGCCGCCGCAGCGGTATTCAGAACTCCGGAATCGATGTTGGTTACGAGCGCCGCGCGGGTGCCTTTGACTCCGGGCAGATTGAATTGTTGATCTTTAGCCTGCAGAAAAGCGTACAACTCGGGGTTTTCCACCGTACCGCTAATAATCCTGTCATAGGCGCGGGCCAGTTGCTGGACGGTTTGTGTCTCCCAAATTCGGCCTTCGATTTTACCTACCCGGTTGCCACCATCGCTATGATACCATCCGCGATCGGCGTAAGGTTTCCAGTCCATCGCGGGATAAACATCCGCGATTCGGTCCATCATGATTGCTGCCTTACGAGCATACATTTTGTCGCCGCTGAACACATAAGCCTCGCTGAGCAAAGTCAGGCCGGACAAGATATGACGCCAGTATTTCCACGCGTAATAGCCGATGAACTTGTGTTCCCGTCCGTTAACATCTACATAGCCATACCCGTCGTCCACGCCATACTTGTGTAGCGGGTCGGCAGGGTTGGGATGGGCCGCGTTAAACAACAGCGAACTGTCCGCCGTTGTCCGATTAAACAACCCTTGCCCGTCAATACCACTTCGATAATATTGTTCAAAGTCATTGGTGGGAAACACAACAGCGCAATTAGGACAGGTCAGCTTCCACGGCTTGGTTTCAAAGTCTGGCGTGTATGGATAATTGCCATATTTGGCTATTTCAAGTCCGCAGTTCAAACAGCCGAGTTGCAGTTTCGACGGGAAGTCGTAGTCCCAGGTCACATCAATAGTGCGGGGCAATTGCTGCCCCGGTATCATGGCCCAGAGCTCCTCGTCGCTTTTTGCGGCCCACGGGGCGGCAGCGGAGGTAGCGGCGTCGCGCTGAACACCAACCCAATCTACCGTATTGGCATTGTTCCTGGTATTTTGCAGCCGTTGTTCCGGATACATCCCGCCGAATTCACGCTGTGCCGTCAGTGCGCCGGGCATTAAAAATAGAAATAGTAAAACTCCTGATAGTTTATTGCTTGTAAGCCGCATATTGATACTCCTCATTTTCACTTAAATCCGGGTGATTCTGACCCCGAAGGAATGGAAATTTTCATGTCGAAATTGAAAATAGGCTTTCTTGATCACCACCTGAACACGTCACATTCAATGAAGTTCTTAGCTCTTTTGCGGGGATGTGTCGGAAATGGGGAAGTTGAGATCGCCGGCGCCTGGGAATCTCACCCGGAAGTGCCCGACTGGTGTGAGACCAACGGGGTTACGCGGATGCACAGCGCTGCCGAAGTAATCGCCGCCAGCGACGTCATCATGGTGCTGGCGCCCAACAACTCTGAAGCGCACCTTGATCTGGCCCGCCCTGCCCTGGAAGCGGGCAAGCGGGTGTTCATCGATAAGTGCATCTCTGGCTGCTTAAAAAGCGCGCGGGAAATCGCGCGGCTTTCCGATCGGCATAACGCCCCGGTGATGGCCGCCTCTGGATTACGCTTTGCCAGCGAAATCGACGCGCTGGAAGAACGGGAGCCGCCACCCTATGAAGCTGTGTATGCCCGTGGCCTGGGCAAATGGAACGGCTACGGCGTACACACCATTACCATGGCCCTGCGCCTGTTTGGCTCCCGGGTAACGCGGGTAATCGATACTGGCACTGACGAGGCCCGCTATGTGACCATCGACGACGGGACCCGGCGCGCTGTTATCGAAGTACGCGTATCCGAAAACCAATATGAGGCCACGCCATGGCAGGTCGGGGCGCTGGTTTCTAACAAGTATGAAACGGCAACAATCGCAAGATTTGACCAATTTTACCAGAATCTGATGCAGGAAGCGTTGGAGTTTTTCAGAAGCGGCATTTCCCCGGTTTCCATGGACGAAATGATCATGACCATCGCCATCGAAAAGGCGGCGGAACTCAGCATGGCAAACGGCGGCGTTTGGGTGGAACTGGATTGAGAAGTTGCACAGACATAAGTTGAACCCGCGCAGTCCAGAAAGTCGTTTTACGTAAATGCTGGCCGATTCCACTGAGAACCTTGTCGACCTCGTCGGTGAGGCTCTTGTGGAAGATAATGTGGCGGAGGGACAGGGATTCGAACCCTGGGGACCCTTTCGAGCACACACGCTTTCCAAGCGTGCTCCTTAAGCCACTCGGACATCCCTCCGCACAGCGCCAAATGGCCCAAAATCACCAGTCAGCAGCGATTCAATCTTAGCGATGCAGTATCGATTTATTCAACAGCCCGGCATTGGGCATAGCTTCGCATACAGCCGTAAGGCCTGTGCTACTTGCTGACGTCGTGGAGTTCCTGCATTGCCGTTTTGTATTCCAAGGTCAGCGTTTTGTTGATCGCGACCGCCGCCACAGCTCCTTCTGCCGCTGCGACTATCACTAACTGCGCATTATGAGACGCATCTCCACAGCAATACACGCCCTCTATATTCGTCATCTCATGCGCCCCGACCCATATGCAGTCCTGCTCTGTCATCCGACACCCAAGTTTCAGGGGCAACTCGCCACAATGCAGTTTCTGAGGTCCGCAAAAAAACAGGGCATCCCGCTCCAGATGCGTTCCATCGCTCAAAACGACTCTCTCCAACTTGCCATTTTCACCTTCCAGAGCGGTTACACATTCCTGTTTCACAGAGATGCGCATCTTTTCCAGGTAAGCGATTTGCGACTCGGCGAAGTCGCACTTTCCATCGGTTAGCAGTATAAGATCCCGCGTCCACGCGGTCATCTCCTGGACCAGACCGAATCCACTACAATTTTTCCCGTAAACGGCAATGCGCTTGTCGCGCCACTCATACCCGTCGCAGATTGGACAATGATGAACACTGGTGCCATAAAAATCATCTATGCCTGGGATGTCTGGAATTTCGTCAACAACCCCTGTGGCAACGAGTAGTTTTCGCGCCAGGTAGCGGCTGCCGTCTTCCAATAAGACAACAAATCGGTTGTCGTCAGTACAGAAACCGTCCACTACCAAACCATCTATCGAAGTCACGGTAGGATACGCGGTCAGTTCCTTTCGGGCGATTTCTTTTAAATCCGCAGGCGACATGCCGTCACGGGTCAGGTACCCGTGCATGGATTTCGACCGCCCGTTGCGGGGCTTGCCGGAATCCACCATGAGAACCTTGCGCCGACACCGACCGAGGATAAGCGCTGCGCTCATGCCTGCGGGACCGCCGCCTATAATTATGACGTCAAAAGCATCAGGATCTGTGAGCCTGGGAAAGGTATATAGGGTCTGTGGGGCGAGATTTTTCATACTATCCAATAAGAGTTAGAGTACAATGTCTGGCGAGTTGGGTACACCAAGATTCGGCGGTGCACTATTCGATGCTGGTCGCGCCGGCCAGTTCCACCAGCGCGCAAAGTTCTTCAAATGCAACGCGGCAGGCAGGGTCGGTCTGGTAAATTTCCCGCACCTTTGCCCTTCCCGCTGAAACATCGCCAATGGCTTTGCCTTTGGCCACCCACAGGCGGCAATCTGCCTGCATCGGACCCCAGTTCCCACATTCTACGAAGGTCTCGTTCAAAAATATAAATTTAGGAATCGCCTCGCCGCCGTTGGTGAGAAAACGCGCGAACACCTCGGGATTGTCGCTCCGGGAAATGAACCGGGTCTCTATATGCGGGCTCGAAGTAGAGATTCGCGCCATTACCGGCGCGTGACGAACTACGTCGCCACACCAGTCTTCCGCAATGGCGATCACGTGAACCGGGGAAGAAATCTGGCCGATCAGCTTGGCACATTCCTCCGGCACCTCCAGGCTTTCATACCGCTCACGCATCCGTGTCGCTTTTTCATCGCTCTCGGCGGCTTCCAGCCAGTCTTCCCATGTCTTGGCGCTGCTATAAATACTTTTCCAGTCAAGAACCGGCAAGGTCGGTGGGCGGGGCATGAATTAACTCCTGTAAGAATTTTGACGCAATGTCACAAAAGAGTACGAAGATACGCGGCAGCAACAAAAGCAAATGATACAGGCAAAAAGCATACCGGGAAGAAGTTTGCCAGCCTCACCGCCGATGTTTCAATCCTTCGCGGACCAATTCCGCGGTGGTCGCTTCCGCACCGAGTATGTCAGACGCAGTGCGCACCGCTCGTTCGGCGGTTATGGGCTTGCAGCCGAGAGCGATAAGCGCTTCGACGGCCTCGCTTTTCTCATTTGTCATTGGGCCCGTGGCGTACCCACCGGCTCCCGGTTCTCCATCTGCGCCCGACTGTCCGTCAGTGCTTCGCGGAGCCTCAAATACCATGTCCTTTAGCTTGTCCTTGAGTTCAAGCGAAAGGCGTTCTGCCGTCTTTTTTCCAATGCCCGGAATTCGCGTAAGGGTTTTAAGGTCCCCCTGCAATATGGCCCGTACGAATGTCGGCATCTCGATATTAGATAGAATGGCCACGGCCGTGCGAGGGCCTATCCCGCTGGTGTTCAGGAATATCTCAAATACTTCCCTCTCCTGCCGGCTTGCAAACCCGTACAGACGCAGCACTGCCTCTTGAACATAAAGGAACACGTGCAGTTCGCCGGTCTGGCCAATCTCAGGAAGCGACGTGGCCGCGGCAGCGGTTATTTCAAGGCCATAGCCCACGCCGTTGACGTCAAGCACGACTCGTCCGCCGGATAGGCTGATCACTGTCCCACGCAGGTACTCAATCATTTCGGGCTCTGAAACCCACTATCTATTTTCAAGCTGCGCCTGCGCTCTTCATAATTTCAAGCCGCAGGGGTGGCAGCTTCCGCAACCGGCTGAGCAACTACTGGAAACAGCGATTCAATCCAAGCCTTCAAGCCAGCCAGTTCCAGGTCAATTATCACAGTCATGCCCCTTGCGGCCGCTGTGCCCTTTAGCTTAAACATTGTCGCTGCGTCGTCGCTGGAGAGTCTAGGCAACACCTCTGTAAACATTGCGGCCAGTTTGACCGCCGCATCCGCGCTGGGGCAATACAAGGTCAGTTGGCCGTTTACCACGTCTGCCGATACAAGGTCCGCAGTCAGTTTCATTCCCGAGATATCCGAAAACGTCAACTGCTTCGCGGCAAGGGATGCCGCAACACGGTCTGAAATCCCGGAGATACCCACAAAATCCTCGAACACAAATATCATGTTCGTAATACGGCTCTCCTCGTTGACCAGGGCGACAGCCAGTTCTTCACCCTCCGGCGGCTCGTCCAGGGCAAGCTGATCGACGAACCATTGCAAGTCATCAGACGGCGTTTCGCTGCGACCCACTTCTTTGGCGTAGGCAACGCCTTTCGTCATTAGCTTCTGACTATCAGAAATAATGATTTCGGTCGGATCCAGAGACAACACGGTTGATGTGCCGGTTTCAGACACGTGTAGGGGGTAGATTTCCGCTACGCCCGACGTGCTTACCGGTTCCTTAGCAATATTTTCTTTGATAAACTGCCGCACGAGCATCCACGCCATCCGGTTTTTCAGCGGTGCGGATATGAGCACGCTTTCGTCCGCGGTCTCAGGATTATACTTCGTGTACATCAGGACTTCCGGCTGGATAATCTGAGATAGCAGGTTCTTGGAATACTTAACGAGAACTCCCACAACTTTGGCCCTGCCGGAATCCGCCTCTGAGCTTGTAGCCACGGGCTCGGATTCCGACCCTGACGACTTTTCAATACGCTGGGCAAAAAACTTAATAAATTCTTCAGATCCTTTATCATCGGGGTTTATCCGCAATATTCCAAAACCGTCCATCTCAGGATCAATCATTGAATAGCGAGCCACCTCTGGATGAGGCTTCAGGCCAAAATAAGAAAACACGGCTCCGGCGATGATCACAACAATCAGGATCATCACGCACCCGCAGGTACATCCCCAGCGCCGGCGCTTGCGGGTTGATTCATGGGCAGGAAAGTCATAACTCATGAGAACCAAATCTGGAGACCACGATCAGGCAGTAAAGAGGAATCTGCATTGAGAAGAAAAAAGGGTGCATTGACCACAATTATTATATGCTGCCTACGTCAGCGTATAACAAAAAAAGGCGGTGTCCGAAGACACCGCCTGATTGGAATTTCAAATGAACAACAACTGGAGTTACTTGGTGCGGTAAGTGTCACCGGTAGAAGCTGTTCCATTAGTTGCATCATACGTGTAGGATTCTGAGCCACTTGGCGTACCAGCTCCACCAGTCGGAGCTGTTCCGACAGTTGGACCAGTGATCAGGAACGAAGACGGCAATGATTGGCTTCCACGAACGAAGGATTCAGCAGATTTACCCTGGTCAAGCTGATCTTTGGTGTCTGGGCCTGGGCTCCAGATAAGAAAACCAGCAGGGCCTGATGCGTAGCTGAAAGTTGCCTGCTTAATCTGTCCAAATGTGTCCGGAACATAAGTATTTAGATATGACACAGGAGTCGTCAGACTGATTGGCGGAACTGTACCGGCAGCATTTTTCTTAGCAAAGCTAGGAAGGGTCGTATACGGATTTGGACTTGGGACCGGGTTTTGCAAAGCGGCTATAGCTGAGTTATAAGACTCAGAAACACCAGCTGGAGCTACGTATCCTGCGGCAGCGGTGAAAGGATAGTGCAGCGGATAAGTGCTGTTATCAATCTGATACGTTTCCAACGCCGTAGCATAGGTTCTCTGATCGCTCAGCACGCGTGCGATTTTCGCGCGGGTCTGGGCCTCCAGGAAGTTTGGTACTGCTATGGCTGCCAGAATCGCGATGATTGCCACCACGATTAGGAGCTCAATGAGCGTGAATGCTTTTTTCAATTTAATTCCCTCCTTCCACTGGGAAGATATCTAATTTATTAGAGTCGCCCGTGGTTACATATATATTTTGAATTACGAATACGTTCCGCTCTTTAACCGTGTCAATGAGAAAAAAATCATATCAGGCTAAAAAAGAAAACCACCACGGCCAGGGCAGCCAGAACGCCAAGAAGCCGCATAAACCTGTATAACATCGACCGGACCAGCTTTTTGCCGTCGGCATGGACCTCCACAGCCATAGTATATACCGAACAAACCACCAACGACAAAAAAATGAGGGACGGCAGAAAAATGAGGCCTGACATCATGCGTGTTTTTCCTCTCGAGCCGGGACTACAAGGGGGTCAGCGTCTTCGGAATAGAAATTATCCCAGGTTCCGATCATCACAAAATAGTTCATTCCGCCGCTGACCAGTAGATAAAAAGCTCCCAGATCCGCCCATGTCGCAGATTCTTCGTACGGCAACACTGCGCCGGACGGTCCCGTTAATTCCGGTAGCATACTGAGCAGGCCCAGCCCGCCATTGAACATCTGGGTCATGAAGGTAAGGATATTTACAAGATTAAAGCCGGGGCTCCGGAAGTTAAACTCTGGCACCAGAACGGTGCCGCGCAGCCACGCCCCCAGCAGAAACGTAACCTGGAGGATGACAAAGAAAAAGATTCCTCGCCCGACAAAACCGTTCCGCATGAACCCGTACCCGGGGATAAGCCAGCTAAGCAACATAGGCCAAAATGCGGATTTCTTCTTTCGGGCGTAACTGCGGGTTTTGTAGGTAGGGGTGCTCATTTGAATTAGGGATTCTCCTGTGACGAAACTGGTACAGTTCTAAAGGGGAAATAAATTCTCATGGGACCGTCATGGCCCAGACAGATAAAGAGCAACTAACAACAACGGTTTTTCATCCCGGTGCAATGCGGCTTGGAAAACTGAGGTGGCGTAATTACGGGTTTCTCCTCTTGCATCGCGCGCGGACGATCACCCACCGTTGATTATGATTACAATAAGACGCTTAAAGCTCTCCAACCATGCGATCCTTATCTCAATAGCGGGCTTTTGCCTGGGGCTGGCAGCTTATACCCCTTCTATAGCAGCATGGTTCTCCGCCGAGGAACTGACCGGGATTTTCATTGTGCGCCATGATCCGTTTAACTTGTGGAGCGGGCGCGGCGGACCCGGATTTTTCCGTCCGGTAATTCCCATGATTCTGTGGGTATGGCATTATCTGTTCGGACTTGAACCGCGCCCATACCACCTGCTAAACCTGACAGTCCATCTGCTGAACACCTGTCTTGTCTATAGCGTCGCCCGTGGATGGACGCGACTGCTGCCGGAGTCCCATCGGTTGCGTTCATCCACCGCCGCCGGTGCGGCCGCCCTCCTCTTTTGGGTGTGGCCGTCGCACTCGGAACCGGTTTCCTGGATTCCGGCGCTTACGGATGTCGCTGCCGCCGTGTGGGCCCTGAGCAGCATTGCGGCTTATTTGCGTTACAGAAACGGTGGATCTTGGGGCTGGGCGTTAGGGGCCGTGCTCCTATACATAGGCGGTCTCTGCACCAAAGAATCGGTTATCACTCTGCCTGCAGCCATTTTCGCCTACGAAATCATGCGTGCGCTGCTGCTGAGGAAATGGCGTGCCAGGGATTTTTTGTTCCCGATGGCATTTGCCGTCGTTTTTTTCAACTATTTCCTATTCAGTAGGGGTGTGACGGGGGCTTTTCTGGGGGGGTATGGCACAGGGGTCCATTCAGACTTCTCTTGGACGCGAATGCGCTATACGCTTACGCCAAACCTCGCGAACGCGTTCCTGCCTTTGCCGGGCCTGAACGCAAATCAGACGAACCTGTTGATGCTATTTTTTGCCCTCGTGTGCGCCACTGCAATATTCTGGAGAAGCTCACGCAATTTCCGCAAAGCGGCAGGCAATCAAAGCGAAAGCGCGACGGTTGAGGTTCAAGCCTTCCGTTACGCGATACTGCCCATTATGGCGATGGCAGTGGCCGCGGTGCTCATATTTCTGCCGGGGCTCAACCTAGTTATTGGACATATCACGGACGGACAGCGTTTTTCCTATCTTGCGTCGGCCCTCGCCGTGATCTCCGTGGCCTATACAGCGGCCTATGCGCTGCCGTCCGGGCGTTGGTTCCTGGCGATTGTGGGGTTATTGGCCATCGCCTGTGCGGGACTTCTTGCCACCTATAACACGAACTGGTATAATGCCGGGAAAATAGCCCGGAAAGGGGTGCGAGGTATGAAGGATCTTCCTCCTGCCCGAAAACTCTACGTGCTTACGACGACGGGATCCTACCACGGGGCATTCGTTCTGCCCCACAGCCTTGATCTCATATCGCAAATGATGCTGAAAACGCCCCGCGAAGGGCAGATTATCATGGCGGGAACTGTCCGTAACTGGACTCCGCAGACCGACGTCCGCGTCAACCAAACCCACCGCGATGGCGCAATCGGATATCTCGTCCGCCTGGAAAATGAGAAACCAGATGCTGGACCGGCCCCACGCCTCGAACCTTTAAGTGGGCCGTCAGATGTTCTCGCTGCGATTAAATTGGAAGGGGAAACCCTTTATGTGCAGCCGAGGGATTTTGATCCCACACTGGACAAGGTTGTCTGGCTCGACGGCGGGACTTGGGAGCAGCTATAAAAGCGGCTCAGCCTGCGGTTCAGGGGCTTCTTCCGCTGATGGCGGATCGAAAATCGTCGTAAAGGCTGTCAGGTACATAAACAGCCCAATTCCTCCAACGATGGCCATATCCGCTACGTTGAAGGTCGGCCAGAAGTGTTCTTTGCCGTTACGGATAAAGTACGCGTGGAGAAAGTCTATCACGTAACCATACCGCACCCGATCAATCAGATTGCCGACGGCGCCACCGATGATAAGCCCGAAGGACAATTGCACTATAGGCTGTTTCTGACGCATCACGAAGGACCAGATGAGAATTCCAAAGATCATGACGCTGGATACCATCAGGATTACCCAGGGAAATTCTTCCATAAAGGAAAAGGCCGCCCCGCGATTTTCTGCCCAGCGGAAGTCAAAATACCCTGGTATGACTTCTATCCATCGCGGATATGGATAACCTCGCTCCAGGGCTGGAGCGAGGTTTTCCTTTGCCAGATGCTTTGTGTACAAATCCAACACCAGCACAAACTCTGCGGTTAGAATCATCCAGATACGCCAACTACGAAGCTTGCTCAAATACAATACCGCTTAGGCCTTTCCGGCTTCCAGCAAACGAAGGCAGGCTACACAATACCGCGCGTTTGGCTTGGCTTTAAGACGCTCGAAATCAATGTTTTGCTGGCACCGGTTGCAGGTTCCGTAGTCCCCGGTTTCGATGGACCGCAATGCATCATCGATCTGGATGAGCTGTTCGGCTTCAATATTTCGAATTGCCAGGTCTGTCTCTACTTGGATATTATCCGTGGCGCTATCTGCCAACTGCAACGAAAAGCCCGGTTGCTGCGAGTCGTCGCTGTCGGAGCTTGGTGTTAAGGAACGGTCGTCCAGCGTACGCATTTCCTCAACAATTCGTTCCCGTTCATGCAACAGCATCTGCTTAAGCTTTACTAAATCTTCTGGCTTAAGCTTACGCCCTGGTTTGGACTGAGGTTGCGGAGCAGCGGACTTGATGCTAATTTTGTTATTATCTGTTCCGGATTTGCTGTCGTTTGTAATCATCGAGTTTTTTTCCTTCCCCTTAACTGCGGGTTTGGAAGTCTCTTTAACAGGATTCGGACCAGACATCACAACGGCCGGCGCAGCGAATTTTTCTGTCGCTTTATCCGTGGCACGGACAACGGTTCTGTTCGTGGCTTTACTTAGCTTGGCAGGAGACGGTATAGGCGTTCCCGCGTCTTTCCCCTTCGGATTGACTGAGGGAACTTTCTTGGCAGGAACCGGCGCTAAGGCCTTTCCAGCCGCTGATTTACCTTTAGCTGATGGTTGTGCTTTTGCAGTGCCAACGTTCTTGGGTGCTGGTGAACTGGCCGCTTTGCCGATAGAGCCAACTTTGGTCGGTTTGGCAGCGTCTTGCTTTTGCGTTTTTGTAGAAGTTTCAGTTGTTTTGGATTTTGTGTTCTTTACAGGTGCGGATTGTTTTGCCTTTGGTGCGGCGGCGGGAGCCTTGACGGCAGATTTCGACGTCGCCTTAACGGCAGGTTTTGCAACAACCTTGGCCGCAGGCTTCGCGGCAGGTTTGGAAACAGGCTTGGCCGCAGCTTTTGCAGGCGACTTTGACGCCGACGTGGCCGACTTGCTCGCCACTGCCGTTTTTGCTGGGGCAGCAGATTTCGCGGGCGCGGCTTTGCCGGCCGGAGTGGCAGCCTTTGCGGTTACGGCCTTCGTAGAAGATTTAACCGGTGCCTTGGCGACGGTTTTATCTTTGGCTGCCTGTGTTGTGGCGGCCGGTTTGGCCACCGTCTTTTTAGCGGTTGCCTTGGCTACCGTTTTCTTGCCTACAGCCATGCTCTGTGTGCCTCCTCAAGACATTTCCACATCGGTCGCATAACCCCGGATACTCCGCATCATTACCGGTATCCGGTAATATGCGCCAGCACCTTTCACATTTCGAGCCCTCTGCCGGCAACACCGTGACGTGCACGATATCTCCCTTGAGAGACGTGATCACGTTATCCGCACCGATGTCGGCTCCAGATTCCGCGACTTCCGCCTGCGACGTGATAAAGAGTTCAGGCAACAGCCCGGCCTTTTCCCGTAACAGCTCAGCCAGTTTTCCATCGCCGGGCTGCACAATGACCCGCGCTTCCAGGCTTTGGCCGATGGCTTTCTTAATTTGGCGAGCATCTTCGAGCGCACGCAAAACGTCGTTTCGCACGGCCAGAAGTTGCTGCCAGCGAGCGCCAATTTCGGGCTGATTCCATGAATTTGGCAACTCATTAAAGGGGAGCAGATGAACGCTCTCTATAGTGCTGTCAAGATATTGATACGCTTCATCGCAAGTAAATACCAAAATCGGCGCAAGCAGCCGCAAAAGGGTGATGGCAACGGCATGTTGAGCCGTCTGCGCCGCCCTGCGATTGGCGCTGGTTTCTCCGCCGCAATACATACGGTCTTTGGTTATATCCAGGTAGACGGAGCTAAGCTGAACCACGCAAAATTGCGTGGCCTGGTGATAGATCCGATGAAACTCATAATCGTTGTAAGCCTTTTGGATTGAGGTATTCAGAGTGTAAAGTTCATGGAGGATCCACTGATCTATTTCCTGAAGCTGATCATAAGGGACAGCGTCGGTTTCTGCGTTGAAGCCTTCCAGATTTCCCAGCAAATACCGCATGGTGTTACGGACGCGGCGATACCCTTCCGCCACACGGCTCAGGATTTCTTCTGAAACCTTTACATCGTTGCGATAATCTTCGCTGGTCACCCACAGGCGCAGCACGTCGGCGCCGTATTTTTTGACCACTTCGTCCGGTGCGATCACGTTGCCTTTGCTCTTGCTCATGGCCTCGCCCTTGCCGTCCAGCACGAAACCATGCGTAAGCACGGCCTTATAAGGCGGAGCGCCCTTGATTCCCATGCTGGTCAGCAGTGACGTATGAAACCAGCCGCGATGCTGATCGCTGCCTTCGAGATAGAGATCTGCCGGCCACTGCATATCCGGCCAGTGTCCGCTTTCCAGCACGGCGAGATGGCTTATCCCGCTGTCAAACCACACATCGAGAATGTTCTGTTCCTTCTCAAAATCCTGGCCGCCGCATTGTTTGCATTTCGATTCAGGAGAAAGAAACTTTTCAAGCGGTTCACTCCACCAGCAATCGCTTCCGTCGCGGGTGGCCTGCTCACGCACCTTTTCGATCACCTCCGGCAGCAGAGACGACGTGTTGCAGGACTGACAGATCACGGCCGGGATGGGAACGCCCCACACCCGCTGGCGCGACAGGCACCAATCCGGACGCGCGGCCATCATGTTGCGAATGCGATCACGGCCCCAGGCCGGAATCCACTTGATGGTGTTGTCGATCTCGTTGATCGTTTTGTCGCGCAGGTCTGCATGATCCACCCGCATAAACCATTGTTCCGTCGCCCGGTAGATGATCGGGTTGTGACAGCGCCAGCAGTGGGGGTAACTATGGGCGTACTGCTTGTGATTGACAAGCAGGTGCTTCTCATCCAGGTAACGGATGATCGGCGTATTGGCTTCCCAGACGGACATGCCCTCCATGAGAGAGAACTTCTCCGTAAAACGTCCTGCATGATCGACCGGCAGATAAACTTCCAGATCGTATTTCCGACCAACAATAAAATCGTCCATGCCGTGGGCCGGCGCCGTATGAACCGCACCGGTACCCGCTTCCAGAGTCACATGCTCGCCCAGGATAACCATGCTGGTGCGGTCGGGAAACATGGGATGCTCCAGTAGCGCTCGTTCAAGTTCCCGGCTGCTGACTGGTTTCACTATAGTAAATTTTTCGATGCCGGCGTCTGCCGTAAACGACTCAACCAGTTCCCGGGCTACGATATAATCATCTTCGCCGTCGCCGTCAATTGCCGGGACGCGGATTGCCACGTATTCGAGGTCTGGATGCAGAGACACCGCCATGTTGGCGGGCATTGTCCAGGGGGTAGTAGTCCAGATGACAACGGACGGGCGATTGAGCCCCTCCAGCGCCGGGATGGTCTCTGGTGATTGAAACGGAAATTTTACATAAATTGCCGGTGACTCGTGGTTTGCGTATTCCACTTCTGCGTCCGCCAGGGCGGTCTGGCAGCTTGCGCACCAGAACACGGGTTTCAAGCCCTTATAAACGTAATCCTTCTCAACCAGTGCCTTGAGCGCGCCAAGCTCGCTCGCTTCGAATGCAGGGGCCAGGGTCAGATAGCGCTGCTCCCAGCGGCCGCCAATGCCCAGCCGCTTAAAAGCGTCTTCCTGGGTCTTTACCCATTTCTGGGCATATTCGGCGCACTTTTTCCGAATATCCAGAACCGTCATGTCCAGCTTTTTGCGGCCAAGATCAGACGAAACTTTCAGTTCAATAGGCAGGCCGTGACAGTCCCACCCGGGGACATAAGGGGAGTTATATCCGGACATTGTGCGCTGGCGCACGAGGATGTCTTTAAGAATCTTGTTTAGGGCATGGCCCACATGGATTGCGCCGTTGGCGTAAGGAGGGCCGTCATGCAGAATGAACTTTCCCTTACGTGCGGTAAGATTATCGATCTTACTCTGCAAGCCGATTTCGGTCCAGCGTTTAAGCACTTCCGGCTCGCGCTGGTTGAGGTTCGCCCGCATGGGGAAGCCGGTTTTCGGCAGTAGGATTGTTGCTTTGTAGTCGTTTTTCTTATCTTCAGTGGTCATGGCGGATTGAGAAATAGGCGTGCGGGTGCAATATTCCAGTCAAATTGCGCACTATAAGTAAAAGAAGTCGCATAGGCGTCTCGCCTGTGTAAAATCAGCGGTAATGATCAGGCTGCAGGATAGAACGGGCGTGGTCTTCCGCGGCTACTTCATCTGACCCCCGACTGACTCGTCACAGGCGAGACGCCAACGCGACATGGTGTTACGCAAAAACCAGCACCTGGGCGGGTCTGATTACGTAGCCATTCAGTTCAAAACCTTTCAGCACTTCCTGGCCGATAGTATTTTGATTATTCTCGTCGCCCGGCATGGTGCCTACTGCGTCATGAAGATTGGGGTCAAAGGCGGTACCCGGCTGACAGGGTATTTCTTTAAGATTCTGACGATGGAAGACCTCCTGCATCTGCTGGAGAATTCCCTGGATCCCGGCCCGGAGTGACCCGTAATCTTCCACTTCTTCGGCGTGGCCCATCGCGCGTAAAAAATTATCGTAAATAGGCAGTAGTTCCAGCATTATGTCACGCCGCGCTTCTTCCCGCGCCTCCGTGCGTCCCGCAGCCGTGCGTTTGCGATAGTTGTCAAAATCCGCCTGCAGGCGCATCAACTTGTTCATGAGGTCTGCATGCACAGCTGCCGCCTGCGCCTTAAAATCCGGCTGTTCATCCAACTCGCCAGCCTGGTCTATATCTTGCGCCGCAATGTCCACTATTTCCGCGTCCTGCTCTTCTGTTCTATCGTCCACTTTATTGTCGCCCTTTGCTTTTCTGAAAAATTGCCTAAACATGGGTGGCCGGGCCTCCCGATTAGCACCTGTCGATCATGTCGCCCGAAAGCGCAGCATATCTAACGTACTTTGACCGAACTTCCGTCGATTTGTTCAGCGAGACGCGGGCATCGGGCGGATCCTGCTTCCGCCTGTCGTCCCCTGAGCTTTCAGCCCCATAATGGCCGCGATACGCTTTTCCGTAGGCGGGTGGGTGCTGAAAAGCTGAGACATTCCCCTACCCGTCAACGGATTAATAATAAACATATGCTGAGTGCCTTGGGCCGTTGGCAGCTGCTGACTATGGGCAAAGCTCTCAATCCGACGCAAAGCGTTCGCCATGGCGTCGGGGTTGCCCGTGGCCTCCACAGCGGCCCGGTCAGCGCCGTACTCCCGGGTGCGGGAAATGGCCATTTGCAACACCATGGCCAGCATCGGAGCCAGTATCGCCATCATCAGCAAGACTATCGGGTTGCCGCCTTCCCGGTTGCCACCGCCGAAAAACATACCGAACTGTCCTACGTTCGCCAGCATGGCCACCGCCCCAGCGATACTCGCAGCCACGGTGCTGATCAGCGTATCACGGTTGCGTATGTGCCCCAGTTCATGGGCGATGACGCCCTCAAGTTCATCGGCAGACAAGGCTCGCATGATTCCCTGCGTAACGGCCACAACCCCATGCTCCGGATTCCGACCCGTTGCAAATGCGTTCGGAACTTCCGTCGGAACTATGCAAATCTTAGGTTTCGGCAGCTTCATCAGTCCGCACAAGCGCTCGACCATCTCATGCAATCGCGGCTCCTCCGACGCACTAACTTCCCTCGCCTTATACATTTTAAGGACGATTTTGTCTGAGTGGAAGTAGCTAATCCAATTCATCACAATGCCAACACCCAGGAATAGAACCGTCAACAATCCGCCGGTTCCCATCATGCGGTCCAGCACCATGCCGAAGACGCCCAGCAGCCCCGTGAGACCGGCCAGAAGAAAAGTTGTTTTCAGTACACCCATATCATTGATTCTCCATTAAAATATCCACTGTGAAAGCACGATTAAGTGTTGTGTCTTGCCTTATGATTACAATCTCCGTGCCATCACGAACTCAGGCAATAGCCGCTATTTTTACAAGTTGATATTTTTACAATGAAAAGCTGAGGATACAGCACTTATGACGTACACCCCGATACTGGCCACCCTTGGATACATTCTGTCCGACGATGGCCGGTGCGTCTTAATGATACACCGAAACGCCAGGCCCGGTGATTTGCATCTGGGGAAATTTAATGGCCTCGGCGGAAAGGTGGAGCCTGAAGAAGACATCGGCAGCTGCATGATCCGAGAGATTCGCGAAGAAGCGGGCATCGAGGTACAGGCTATGACCCTCCGCGCCACCATAAGCTGGCCGGGGTTTGGGCGAAACGGAGAAGACTGGTTCGGGTTCATCTTTCTCATAACGAAGTGGACCGGTCAGCCAGCCCTGAAGAATCACGAAGGAGACCTTGAGTGGGTCGAACTGGAAGCTCTGCTGGCCGGAAAAGTGCCTCTATGGGGCGGCGACCACTTTTTCATTCCCATGATCTTTGATAACAATCCTGAGACGTTCCACGGCGTAATGCCCTACGCCGACGGCAAGCCCGCCCGCTGGACTTATTACCGTAACAATTCTTTATTGTGAAACGTCGGACTGGGTAATATCTTGTTTGTAGCAACTGGTTTTCGTGCCAAAATCCTACTTTTTCGACCGTGGCGCTGTCCGTTCACGCTGCCATATCGCCATCCTCCCATTATCGAATACTTATGGAATATCGGTTTAAGGTTTCCCTTGGTTACAAGATCAGGAGTTATCCGAAAAAAACCATGACTTTTATTCCCCGTTTATGCGCCGTAGCTGCGCTGTTGGGAACAACCTTTTCCCTGTCCGCGGCTGACTATTATGTAGCCGACACCGGGCGCACCGCCCGCACCGAGGTGTCAACCTCCGCCGCTCTTTCCATAGTTGGAGATGACGGCCATAATCACACCCCAGGCGATGGCCATGATCATGGCCCCGATGATTCCGGCCCGATAGATGAAATGACCGTTAAACAGATGGTTTCTCCTGAGGTGGAGGCGGCCATTCTGAGCAGCGGCATTGACAAGCTGGGCGTACAGAATGAAGGCGTGGAGAGCACCCTGCGCACGTTTGCGGAGATTCAGGTTACCGCCATCACCGGCAAAACAAAGTATGAGGGCATGGACCCGGTTTACGCCGTGCTGGGGATGATCTACCAGAACATGAGCTGGGCGCGGGTGCCGATGATTCCAGTTGAAGACGCGGAATTGGCAAAGGCTTTCGGGCTTGATCCCAACAAGCACAACCGCGTGAGCAGCGTGTGGGTGATGAAAACGCCTAAAGCCCGCATGATGGTGATGAGCAAGCTGCAGGGGATGGAATCCCCCGAGGCGGCCGCGCTGTCTGACGACGCGGCGAAGGCGCTTCAAAATTTTTCTTACCGGCTGGGTACGTTTTTGAATCTGCCTGGCGAACTGAAAATCGTGCCGATGGCGGGCAATCCCGGCGTATGGCTGGCTCCACTACACCTGGAGCGCCCGGAACTGCTGACCGGGATGGATGAGACGCTGGCCCGGGACGTAGCGGGTCTGGATAAAAAAGTACAGCCTTACAAGGAATTGATGAGCCTGGACACGGCCCTGAAAGACGCTTTCAATGTAAAAAAGACGGATGGGCTTGCTGCCTCGACTGGAGCATTTCTGGCCGCCGCCGAGAACGCGGACGGTTATATGTCCCCTCTCAAACGGCAGATGGATTATCTGCAGACGACGATTCATCCGTTTAAGCGGTCAGCTCAGCTTTTCATGCTGGCCTTTTTTGGCTTTCTCATTTACCTGGCGCTGTTGCGCCGGCAGCGCGGTCCGGCGCCTCGCAATGACGAGCCGAGGGGCCAGGGGCTAGTGGATGGCCGGGCGGAGGAGTATTCTCCCGGCGGCAAGGATTCTGTTACGTCTCCCATGGCCACGGCTTTGCAGGGGCTAAACCTGGCACCGGCCATGGCAATGAACGCCGATGGCGCTGATGCGGGCCCAATTGGGGGTTTTCCATCGACAGGGGTCGCTTTTGACAATAC
This sequence comes from Candidatus Sumerlaeales bacterium, assembly GCA_038243585.1. Taxonomy (GTDB): domain Bacteria; phylum Sumerlaeota; class Sumerlaeia; order Sumerlaeales; family Sumerlaeaceae; genus JAKFFN01. The sequence goes on from JBBSQY010000001.1 coordinate 106,193, forward strand.
CGGTGCCCGCAACTATGGGGATCCCGTGACCACTGCGACGCTTGAGATTCCAAAGGGAAGCCGCATTTCGTGGGGCATTGCGTTCGGGCTGATGGTGGCGGCGACGGTTGCGCTGGTGCTTGCACTGGCGAATCGCGCTTATCTCGGCGGACGTATGCCTGTTTCCAATATGTATGAATCCATCACCTTTGCTATGGGCGCGTTTGCAGTCGTTTCCTGCTTTTACGAAGCGATCCATCGCCGCGCATGGGTAGGAGTGGGGGCCAGTTTCGCCGGATGGGTCCTAATGACCATGGCTAACAGCATGCCGCTTCATGCCCGCAAAATTGATCCGCTGGTTGCGGTACTCAATTCCGTCTGGCTGAACTTCCACGTGACCTCCCTTCTTATCAGCTATAGCCTGTTCTTACTGGCTTTCGTGTTTGGGGTTCTATTTCTGATCAAAGACTTGACCGGAAACCGTGCAGGTGTGCTGCCGCGCGCAGAGACATTTGAATACCTGACCTATCGATCCGTTCAGTTTGGCTGGCCGCTGCTGACCCTGGGAATCTTTTTAGGCGCGGTGTGGGCAAATACAGCGTGGGGAAGCTTCTGGAGCTGGGATCCGAAGGAAACCTGGGCGCTTATCACATGGCTCACGTACACGATTTACCTGCATTTGCGCATCAATCTGGGGTGGAACGGGAAGCGTTCCATCGTGGCCAGTATGATAGGTTTCGTGATGGTGTTGCTGACCTATTTCGGGGTTTCCTACCTGCCGGGTCTGGCTGGCGGAATGCATTCCTATGCAGAACCAATCACTCGGTAATGTCGGGCACGCTTAAAGCGTGATCATTTTTCGTGCAGTCAGCAAAACGATGTACGATTAAGTGGGAGTTAAGTCCGGAAATCGAGTAATTTTCGGTGTTAGACAGTGACGATGCAGATCGGATGGGTGCCATGATGACGGAACAGAAAATTTCAGCCGGAAACAGTATGGGGGATCAGGAAGCGCATGATTCTATATGCTTTGCCGCGTTGCCGGACGACATCGTCGTCGTGCGGATTAGCGGTCGTGGCACGTTCCATAACAGCATGGAGTTGCGTCGCCTGGCGGATGCTATCGTCCGCCAGAAGGTAGCACCGGCCCCTCAATTTATCGTCGATCTGGAAAACTGTATTACCATGGATTCCACTTTCATGGGAGTGCTGGCAAGCATTGGACTGCGGCAGTTGAAACAGGTAGGCAAACAGCTGGTAGTGGCCAATGCGAATCAGCAAAACGTACGTCTATTGACAACCCTGGGCTTAACGCAGTTCATCACTGTGCGACAATGTCAGGAAGATGCTTTGCGGATCTCTGATGACGAATTTCAATGCATGATCCGCGAGGACGTTAGCCGCACGGATCGGATAGTTCACATGATAGAAGCCCATAGAGATTTGTGTCAGGCGGATCCTTCAAACAATCTAAGGTTTGAAAGCGTCTTAAAATACCTGAATGACAGCTTGGAGAACGAACCAAAGTAGGATCTGAGTAGATCAGGGCTATGGCGCTTGTAAATCCGTCTTATCTCAAATGCGCCTGACGAGATAATTATCGGAAATAACCTCAATTCTATTAAGACCTTTAAACATTCGTGGTAGGATTAACGGGCGACCAAGCGCCAATAACTTCCTTTCAGGGACTTAGACTTTTGACGACGACTCAACTTAAGACCTTATCAAAACAGCATCTCTTTCTATTAATTAACGCGGGGCTGATCCTAACAACACTTCTATCCGGACCATCGGCCTTTGCCCAAGCCAGCAATACCACGAACCTAGAAGGCGTGGATATAACCTTGTCCCTGGACAAGACCCGCGTTCATGTGGGCGAGCCGGTGATACTTAATATCACTATGGAAAACTCATCCGGGGTGCCCAGGGTTAATCTGCTGGCGAATTTCCAATTGCCGGAAGGCAATAACCTGGAGGTCACTGTGCAACCGGCGGGAGAACTGGATTATCGTTACGCAGGCGCTTTCGATCCGGGAACGTTTCCGTCCATTCCGATTTCTTTGTATAGGAACGATCCAAAATCTCTCGATACACTACTTCTTTATGACAGAAAACAAGATTCCGGGCTTCTTTTCAGCAAGCCGGGTAAATATGAGGTTTCTGCTAAGTTTAAATTAAGGATTGGTGGCAGCGTTAATTTTTCAACCGCCAACCTTCCGCCTGTGGCGATTGATGTGGTTCCCGCGGTGGGTCTCGACCTGGAAGCACTTGGACTGCTAAAGGAACCTGATACAATCCGGGCATTACACCTGGGGGTTATTCCCACAACCGGAAGTCTACTGAATACCGTTGTCGATCTGGCAAAACGCTACCCGTCAACAGCCGTTGGTACGCTAGCCATGCGCGCTGCGGGCCACTATTATGCACGCGGAAACGGCAATGATCTGGAGCGGGGAACCCAGCTGCTGCAAGACTTCATAGCCTCGGGACGTGTTCCCGTTGATCTTGATGGTACTGCCTGGACGATCATGACTTCCTACCATCTGAACAAAAAGTTTGATCTGGCGAGAGAATGGGCGTTTTATCTAATTCGCACATATCCTGAGTCCATCCGAATTCGGGCCGAAGATGCACTCCTTTATTATTATTACTATGAGCCGGAGCAGTTCGCCTCTGAAATACCCTGGTATTTATTTAAAGCTCCGTGGGTAGTTCCTGGCGTCGAACCGCCGACTGATCTGAAACCGCGCCAGGGTGAGTAATAAAAATGCCTTTGTCTAACTCCCCGGCACCGTCGTGGCGCTGGAAGGTGCGCGGGCGCGACTTTGACCTGCGCGAAAAGACGCTGATCATGGGCGTTCTCAATCTGACGCCGGATTCTTTCAGCGACGGAGGCCGCTTTTACGATAGTAACTCCGCCCTGGTTCACGGCGAAGCGCTGGTGGAAGCCGGAGCGGATATCATAGACCTGGGCGCGAAAAGCACAAGGCCGGGAAGCATTGATGATACTGTATCGGCGGATGAGGAGTGGATCCGTCTTGAACCTGTCCTTAAGACACTGAGAACGAGATTTCCGACACTTATGCTTAGCGTGGACACTTACCGAGGTGCAACGGCGGAACGCGCGCTGGATGCGGGCGCCGATATAATTAATGACATTTACGCGCTGCGCCACTCGCCTGAGATTGCGAGCCACTGTGCCAGTCACGGGGCGGGGCTATTGTTAATGCACATGCAGGGGACGCCGGAGACAATGCAGGCAAACCCGGTCTACGAAAATGTACTTGCGGAAATACGAGACCAGCTGCGGGCGGCCATGGACACGGCAACGGCGGCAGGCCTCCCGGAAGATAATGTGGCCGTGGACCCGGGCATTGGATTCGGAAAGACGGTGGAGCATAACATTGAAATTCTTGCAGGACTTGAGTACCTGCGCCTTATGCAGCGGCCTATTTGCGTTGGCGCGTCACGCAAGGGTTTCCTGGGTAAACTGACCGGCGGACTGCCGGTAGATGAGCGCGAGGAAGCCACCCTTGCAGCCCATTGCGCCGCGATCCTTCACGGCGCTACGATCATACGAACGCACAACGTTCAAGCGGCAACACGCTCGGTCGCGGTAATTGATGCAATCCGGCAGCGAATGTAGCAGCGCTAAACGCTGCCATTCTTAAAATGGAGGATGAGGGCCAAACATTGGGCCACCCTGCATCATCGGCATAGGCGGCGGCATAAGCCCGAAAGGTGGTGGCATACCTACGGGTCCCATGGGCATACCGAACTGTCCTTCGGTAACATGGCGGGACATTACAGTTTCCTGCACCGGGGCAAAGTCAATTTCCGATTGCCGGGGGGATGTTGCTTGCTGTTTAATTGCTTCACCGCGAGTTATGCTGACCGATTGAGCTCTGATGACGGGTCTGCCGTTCGCGCCGCCGATCTCGCGGCCTTTTATGGAAACAAAGGATCCCGGCGCGGGAACATCCTCATCCTCATCTTCCAATATCACCTGGATCATCCGGCTATCATCGGTGTTCAGCAAAATCCGCGGCTTACCATCGGACGATCGCATCATTCCCACAACTTGACCGGACATCGACTGCCGTTCACCGTTTCCGCTCGCGCCGCTGCGTTCAGGCTGCATTTGACCACCATTGGTCCGTGCAGCCGCCTGCTCCGCCTTCCGCTCTTCATCGCCTATCGGCATTGAAGTTTTAACGCTTATCCCGCTCCCAAGCTCTTTGGTTGATACCGTTTCAATAATGGTCTTTTCCGGAACAGCTGTGCTGTCGGAATCCTCACTATAAAAAGAATTGCCTTCATTGGATTTGCTTTTGGACTCCTTTGACGACGCAACGGTCTTCTCGTTTTTTGCGGATTTCGGAGTGTTCTTTTCTGGAGTTTTGGCTTCAACCTTATCCAGGTTTTTCACATCTGACTTTGCCTCCGCCTGCACCTTAGCCGTGGCCTCTGCGGCCGCTTTTTTCTCACTATCGGCCGATTTAATAACCGATTTAGCCATCTCAGCTTTCTTATCAGCGGCAGCCTTTTTCGCTTCTGCGGCTTTTACTGCAGCCTGCTCTGACTCGTTCAACTCTGTTTTGCGACGTGTTTCCGCCGCTAAAACCGCTGCCTCGTCAGCCCGCTTTTTAATCTCGTCCTTTTGTTCTTCCTGGGCCAGTTTCGCGGCCTTTTGTTCCTCCAACTCCAGCCGAGCGTCTTCCATTGCCTTGCGCATAAGCCGGTCACGTTCCGCATCCGAAATGTGATTTTTCGCTGCCGACCCCGCAGCGGTCTGGCTTGTCGCATCCTGGCCCACAGCCGTCCAACTTCCGGCGATCCCGATTATGGTTAGAATTCCAACAATTGCAAGACTTCTGGACACTATGCCACCTCTATCATTTTACTCTGTCTACCGGTAGACAGGGGTTTGGACAAAAAAGATTCGAAAACGATACAACCGTTTGTATCTTATGGCATGGTTTGTTCCAGATCATCCACTCTTCTGAGGAACGGGCTCAACCGATGACTTTTTGTCCTCTACGGACGCGTTCCGCGTCGGCCACGAAACTAATACCACCGCGCCAATTATCAGACAAGCCGCAATCAGACTTCGCCCGGTCACCACCTCTCCAGCTACCGCCCAGCCGATAAAGACAGCTACTACAGGATTGACATACGCGTAAGTAGACGCCACGGCAGGGGTCGCATGGCGAAGCACGTAAATGTACGCGCTAAAACCGACCAACGACCCAAATACGACAAGGTACAATAAGGCCAGCCAGGAATCCAGCGTAACAGCCGCAACATCAAATCCCTGGTGTTCGCCGCTGACAAATCCTGCCGTGGTTAGCAACACGAACCCGACAAGCATTTGCAAAGCCGACATCATAACGGGACTCGCCTGCGAATGCAGCGTCTTAGAATAGATCGACCCGACGCTCCAGGCAAACGACGCTGCCACGACAACCAGACCAGGAACCAGCGGGACATGGCCAGCCACTCCGGATATCCGACCCGGGCCAATCAAAATAATAAGGCCGATAAAACCGATGACGAGGCCGCCTATGGCCAGGGGTCCAGGCCGCGGCCCCTTCAGCCAAAGCCAGCCCAGCAACTGAAACCAGAACGGCCCCGATCCTACCATGAGAGCGGTTAGCCCGCTTGGCACATATTGTTCCGCATAGGTGACTCCCCCGTTGCCACACAACAGAAGAAGAAATCCCATAATGGCCGCGGATTTCCACATATGCCTCTGGATGCGCTCCCCTTTGATATAACGCATATAACCGTACAGGATACTGCCGGCCAGTAAAAACCTGAAACCTGCCATGAAAAAAGGGGGTATCGTATGAATTGCGCGCGCGATGGCTAAATAGGTCGAACCCCAAAACACATAAACGAGCAGCAACGCCGTCACAAGCCGGGCAGGAATAGTCTTACCCCCAGACCCTGGTCTGCAAAATCAACAAGTGCCATAATCCATCTGAGCCCGAAAACATTAATATGTGCGAAGATTACGCAGGCTTGCCTTCTATTCATCACTCACATCAAATGAAAGCGACAACGCGATGAACTCGAAAGTAGTACTGTTAATTGCAGCCATAGTAGTGGTTGGTGGAGGCTATTTCGCCGTCCAGAATCTAACATCTGTCAACGAAGTGGATGGCGGGATCGCTCAGCAAACCGGGCCAACGGCAGAGACCGAGCCCGTGACAAGCGTTTCCACAATGGACACAGAAGCAGACGCTCGAATTAGCGCTGTAGATGCAGACAAGACAGCGCGCAGACCAGACACGGGGGGCAGAACCTTCAATCGCACAGAAGGTGCCGCGGCAATCGACGTGACCCCCGCGACAACGACCTCACAGCAACTCGCGGTTATTCCCGTTCAGACTCCACAAACTACGACAACTGAAGAGAGCATGGACAATAACCGCACCATCGCCGATCTCGCCAGCATGTTCCGAACGAAAACAGATCCGGATGACCGTATTGATATCGCCGATGAACTGGGGCTAATTGACGACCCGGCGGGCATCAGAAAAGTGCTTGAACTCCTGAGAGACGAGAAGGACGTTACCGTGCAGGCTGCTCTATTGGAAGCTATGCAAGGGTTGGAAGCCCTTGAAGCAACCGGACCAGAGGTGTTGCAGGCGGTAGCCGGAATATTGGGAAGCACTACAGACACGGACGTTCGTATCGCCGCTCAGGATTTGCTTGGTGATATTGCTAATGCGGAAGCGGCCTCGCTTCTGGCAGCGGAACGTGCGAATGAGCAGGCTGATCCGGCGGAGAGGCTGAACGCCGCAGAGAATCTTTTGAGCGTGGGGGCGGGAGAACCAGAGCTGGTTCCGGCTCAGGAGATGGCCGCTATTACGCAGCAGCTTAAGGAAGACTATCAGGCCGGACCGGACGCAGCCTTCAGAACTCAGGCAATTATGGCGCTTGGTATCAATGGACGCGAGAATGTCGAGTTTTTACAACAGGCCGCACAGACGGAACAGGATCCACAGTTAAAAACACTGATTGACCGTATGGTTCGGATGTTTACGGCAGCCCCACCGACCTCGCCACCTCCCGGCACTATTGTGACTCCTGTGCCAACGCTGGACACTCAGTAAGCCCGGTGGGCGACAGATTCTGTTGGGCATATGCGCTCTTCATACTTGAGGCAGGGACGGCTCGTCGAGCCGCCCGCCTCACATGCGCATTAGCACGGACATCCCTTCTTTCATGAACCCAAGCGGACAGAAAATCATCGATAAAATGGAAGCGCTGGTTCGCCTGGCGCCCCGGCGTATCCTGCTGCCGGAAGGCTCCTACGACGCGCGAACGCTCCACGCCGCCAGCGAGCTGGCCCGCCATGGCCAGGTGCAACCGATCATTTGCGGGTCAAAAGCGGTCCTGTGCGAACTGGCTTCTCAGGAGTCTGTTGATCTGGAGGGCATAGAGGTTCTTGATCCGGAGGCCGACTCGGGACTGCTCCATGATATGATCATGTTGTATGACGAAAAAATGAAAGCAGCCGGGAAAATCGCCTCCGGTAATTCCCAAGTCAGCGATCCTCTTTATTTTTCAGGCTTGATGTTGTCTCTGGGCTGGGCAGACGGAATGGTCGCCGGCGCCGCAAATACAACCGCGGACGTTTTTCGCGCAGTCATCCGCTGTGTAGGCATGGCGACGGGCATCAGTACTGTGTCCAGCTGTTTCATAATGGCACTGCCAGATGAATCTCCCATGGGGGCCAGGGTGCTGCTCTTCGCGGATTGTGCTCTTGTAGTTGATCCTCCTGCAGACCAGTTAGCTGATATTGCAATCTCTAGCGCGGAGACATGCCGCTGGTTGCTGGGAGAAGAGCCCCGCATCGCCATGCTGTCGTTTTCTACCCGCGGCAGTGCTCAGCACCCTTCGGTCACCAAAATGCGTGAAGCCGCCGCCTTGGTTAACAAGCGCAGACCAGAATTGATCTGTGATGGTGAACTCCAGCTCGACGCCGCCCTGGTGCCCGCCGTAGCCAGTCGAAAAGCGCCGGGATCGGTATTAGGGGGAGATGCCAACATCCTTGTCTTTCCAGATCTGGACGCCGGAAACATAGCTTACAAGCTCATCCAGAGGCTGGCGGGCGCAGACGCCCTCGGCCCACTATTGCAGGGTCTTGCCCGGCCGGTAAGCGACCTTAGCCGAGGATCATCCGTGTCCGACATCGTCGCGGCGGCAAAGCTGACGGCTGCGAGAGTAAACGCAGGATTGGCCCCAGGCACGACTTTGTAAGCAGCAACTGCAGTCGTTTTCTATTGAGGGCGGGGAAAAAGGCTGATCAGGTCCTGTTATCGAGTCGATTACTGTCGATTGCACGTCAATTGGTCCTGAAAGAAGCGAGGTTGGAACAGCCTTCTATAGATGAATCACTTGGATCCCGACATGGATATGCCCGGAGATGAAAGCCTTCCAGATGACAGACGTCGCGTGGGACGGTTTGCCATTGATTACCTGTTGGGCCGCGGCGGCATGGGAGAAGTCTATAAAGCCTGGGATCCGCTTAACAATCGCACAGTCGCCTTAAAAGTCCTCGATATCCGAGGCTACGAAAACCCCGATACGCTTCGGCGTTTTCAACGAGAATCGGAAGCGGCGCTGGTGTTGGACCACACGAATATCGCCCGGTTTTACGGGGCCGAAAAAGATGACCTGGACCAACCTGTTATCGCCATGGAATACATCAAGGGACGTGGGCTCGACGTGGTCATGGATGAGGAGCCTGATATGCCGTTTTCACTTCTGGTCGATTTTGTCATTCAAACGGCACGAGGGCTGGAAAACGCTTTCCGACGCTCTATTATCCATCGCGACATCAAGCCCGGGAATCTGCTTATTGATGACGACTGGCACTTGAAGATCATCGACTTCGGGCTGGCGAAAAGCATGTGGGACAACTCCAGCCTTACCAGCAGTGGGCTGGTGGTGGGTACCCCGCGCTATATTTCGCCGGAGCAGGGCATGGGCCGGAACGTTGACCATCGGAGCGACATCTATTCCCTGGGCGCGACCTTTTACGAATTGATGACCGGCCAGACACCGTATGAGGGTGACACTCCCCTGGCCATTATGATGAAGCACATCAGCGCTCCGCTTGTGCCTCCGTACCTGGTCAACCCCAAGGTTCCAGCCGACATCAGTGAAGTGATATTAAAAATGATGGAAAAAGATCCCGACCATCGCTACCAGGATTATGAGCCGCTCATACGCGATCTGGAGTCAGCAAAAATACACCGCCTGGCCAAAGAACGGCGTTCGCACGGCAACCTTAGCGGGATGAACACTGTGATGCTTCCTGAAAACGTTACCGGATCGGATGGCGAACGCACCACCGGAAGCAGTTACCTAACCGAAGGCTTGGTCAACGTTGAGCTGTCTGAAACAGAGGATCGTCCACAGTCTTACGCGAAAATCGTTTTGCTGTCTCTTGCAGGCATGGCTGTTCTGGGGTTTGCGGGTATTTTTCTAACAAAGCCAATCTCCCTGGAATCTAGCGAAGGGGCGAGCCTCGGGCAGAACATCGCCGGGCTTTTTTCCCGGAATCGGCTAATAATGAATGATCATTTAACTCCGGCTGAGACTTCCCGACTCGACCAGATTAATATTAGCCTTACCAAATCCAGAATGGACGCGGTCGTGAGCCGGATGCTGCAAATGCCAGTAGCAGATAAAGCGGGCGGCGTTTCGACGATCGCGGCGTTGCGCACAAACGGCGTCTTTACAGAAAACCAAACCCGCGATGCCTGGGGAAACGATATGTTTATCACTGACAGCGGCGGCTTGGGCACTCTAGTGGCGCCAGGTCGGGATGGCCGTGAAAACACAGATGACGATTTTCGCCTATCGCTGGACGGCAGCAAGCAGATTATCCCTCCGGCATTAAAGGAGTGATGGACATAGTCCCACCTACCGCGTCAACTTGTTCTCCGCGCGCCACAGTGCATGCGGAGCCGTCTCATACGGTTCCAGATCTACTGGCATCGGTCCGTAAATTGTGACTGCCTCCTCTGTATGCGTAACGCCGATAGCCGAAAATCTGACTCCGCGGCTTGCAGCCACTCGGGCCGCGGCGGCAAAAACGGGATCGTGTAAATCGCTTGGACGCACGCCTGCGGCCTCGGCGATCTGAACCACGAACAGCACTTCTGCCGTCACACAGCCATTGGCGGCTGTGTCGCTGCCGGCGATGCAATTACAGAGTTCATGCAGATGCCCCGCCGCCCGCGCGCTTACGCAATCCGGGAAATACGCGTAGCTGTCCGGATAGAGCAGGTGACAATTTTTTACTTCCAGAAAGTGTTCCCTGTCTCCAGTTGACAGCCAGAAGTCAACCCGGCTCTTTTCGCCATACGGTTTTTCCGGACGTATGTGAGTCCAGTCCGCGAGCCAGGGCAGTTTCCGCTCCGCCAGGAGCCGGGCCACTATTCGGTTGGGCAAGCTCGTATTGACGCCCCACATTCTCCCCCCGACTTCGGCCAGCTCCCAGGTATATTTCAGCTTACGTTTCGGATTATCCGACTGGCTCAGCCAAACCGGAATCCCGGGCCGTGTCAGCCCTTCCATGGCCCCAGTGTTTACGCAGTGGGCTGTCACGACCTCGCCAGTATCCAGTCTCACATCGGCAAGGAAACGCTTATAACGTTGTAGAAGCACCCCTCGTAGCAGTGCATCTGTACGTGGCCATTCGGTTACCACGTCGCCAGAAATATCAGCCGCCCTGTGGTCCCGGCGCTACTACTCCTGAAGGGCCCTGGGTTCCTGTCGTAGCCTGGTCCTGTACTGCTCCGGTTTTTACGTTCAAAGATTTTATCGGCGTTACCACTGGGACATCCGTTTCAGCGCCGTAGGACTCTTTCATCACCTGCAAGGTGGCGCCATCTTTCCATGTCGTTAAAAAGCGGCTGTCGCTCATGGTGTGCTCTCCCGCTTCGCCTGTCGAATGCTGGCTACAGGAAAGAGATAAACCAGCAGTTTTGACCGCGCGGGTTCTTTCTAATACATCTGATGCAGTTCCGCCAGTCAATGGAATGCCCAGCAGGTATGATTCGGTTCCTCCACAGGCTAGAGTTCCAAGCCAGGATTCATCCTCACTGAAAGATTCGCTAGCCTGCTCCGGCTCCAGTGAGGTAATGTTATTACGCTTGAGGAAATCTTTATAAGCGGAAAGGGCGTCATTTAATGCCTTGAGAAAAGCCGCATCATAAGGTTGTCCGTCAAAAGAAGGAAGAGGCGGCAATACAAGGGGAAAAGCGCTTCCGCCCTTCCATGGGATATTGCGGGTTTTCAAAACGCCCTGGGCAGAAAATTCCGCCACTTCAAGGCTGGTCAATTCCTGTTCAACTTTTCCCGAGGCGGCCATTTGACGAGCGGGCATTACGAATTCGACCTGCAGTGCGCGATTCGTTTCTGGCTCGAAATATACAATGCCATTACTGTTTTTTGCAACGTTATAGACAAAGGCGCAGGTCCGATTTCCGTCGATCCAAACCGGCGGCTGAATCACTCGCACCTGGCTTGCTTCAATGTAACGCTGGCGCGCCGCCGATCCATCCGATGACGTTACCCGCACCAGCATCCGCCCTGAAAAACGCTCCGGTTCTCCGTCAACCATAGGAGTAAAGCGATCAACAACCACGGTTTTTTTTCCATCGGCAGACGTGACCGCGCGTCCGCTCTCCACCTTTGTGTCCGTCTGGGCCCACAAGGCTGATCCCGCAAGCAGCATTACAGCAGTCGCTGCCCTGGCCAATATCCAAATCATTTTAATTGCAGTCTTTCGTAAATTCTTCATAACCCAGGCTACGTAATGCGCTACGAATTTTTTCGGCAGCCTCTTCCAGTTCCGCAGTAGAGGTATCACCTTTTTGCAAAGCAAAATTCAAGTCGCTGATCTCGCGTATGGGAATTAGATGATAATGCACATGCGGCACTTCAAGCCCTGCTACCATCACACCCACTTTAATCGGATTGAAAGCTTTTTGTATTCCCCGCCCTACGATCTTGCTTACAGTCATGACCCGCGCTGCAAGGTCGTCCGGCATATCGATCCAATGGTCAATCTCATGGCGAGGCACAACCAGGGTATGGCCAGTATTAATAGGAGAAATTGTCATAAAAGCAACAACATGATCGTCCTTATAGACGAACTTGCCGGGTACGCTTCCATTGATAATTTTTGTAAACAGCGAAGCCATGGTTAGTCGCCCCCGGCTTCGTCTTCTTTTCCCATATAAGCTGAAAGATGATCTACCTCGGCATTTAGTGTCTCTATACGCTCACTCAGAAGCGTCCGATAGCTGAGGACTCCGATAAGTTTTTGCTCTTCGTTGATCAACGCGAGATGAAACACTGTTTTCGCGAGCATAATTGCCAAAGCATCATCCCCGGTACGATCTGACGGAATCGCAAGGCACGGAGACGTCATCACCTGCTTTACTGTCGTCGAAGCAGCGTCTAGCCCGCCGACTACAATTTTTTGCAGAACGTCGCGTTCCGTAACAATCCCGAGGGGACGGTCATCACCGGAAACCACGACCACGGCCCCGACGTTCTTTTCTTTCATTTTCTCACAGGCGCTCAGCACAGAAGTCTCTGGAGTGACAGTCAACGGTGGATGGTGAGATGCAGTTAATAAACTCATGTTTGGACCCTCGTATTATCAGTGAAACCGTGATATGCGTTAAAGATTGCTTTGAGCAAGTGAAATGCCGAAAAAAATCCGTTGCGTCCGCTGGGTTAAGATTCTTTTTCGGGTCCCCGCAACTGCCCGGCCTGGGTTGAACGCAGCAATATTTTGACCGAGTCGTTGAGACATTGGAACTCCAGGTTTTTACGATCTTCCGGCTTGATAGGCTCGCCGTCTATCTGGACGGACAGCTTCCGGTTGCTTCGGACTTTCACCCACCGTACTGTTCGGAAGATGTGACCGCTTTCAGGACGGGATTTTTCCAGCCCTAAAATACGCAAAAGGGTGAACCATACCACCATCGGCATCAGCTGGTTTCGTCGAAAGCTGGTCAGTTCGAAATAACCGGGACTGGCAGGGTCTTCCGCTGTAATTGTTCCGAAACCCGCGTAGTTGGCAACATTGCTGAGAGTAAATGAGTAAGCATAATCTTTCACGATGTGCTCGCCCGGCGGCGCATCGTCAAGTTCTGCCTGGAGAATGAATCGCGGCAAAGTGCTTTTCTTCCAAATTGTGCGGAAGGCACTGTCCCAAAACGCCAGTTTTCCCCAGCGCTTTTTCAAACTTTTATTGATGTTGTGAAAAACCGCCGCGTGCATTCCTACTGTTGCATACGTGAAGAAATATCGTCCGGCAACCAGACCAATGTCCATAGGGACTGGTTCCGATTTTAACAGATAGCGAACCGCATCCAGCGGATCAAGAGGCATGCGCAGCGCCTGGGCCAGCGCGTTTACAGTGCCCATGGGCACTATTCCGTAGGCGATGTCCTGTCCGAATGTGCAGTTGAGGGCATGATTAATGGTTCCGTCGCCACCGCCGATCCAAAGCTGATCATAGCCGTTTTTTCTGGCTGTCACCAGACATGCTTCCGATTCCTCGATGGAACTGGAATGAGAAATCTCGTAATCGACTCCCGCTTCTTTCAATAGCGTGTGGAACTGATCAATCAGTGCTTCGTCGGGACCTTGATCCCTTCGGCCTTTATTGATGATAAAAAGAATTTTCATCGGGAAGCTATTTCAATTTCAGATTCACGCCCTGCCATCGCGTACGTCGAGCCTGCCTGAAATCTCAGACCTTTCTTGCTCATGCGGGAGTAACGCTTTCCGCTCGAATTCGATAAACTACACCGGCGATTATGTTCGCGGATTGGCGTGCGTCCTCTTCCGTCTGGTATCGGCCGAACAGCAGCCGGATAGCGCCGCTTCTGCGCTCTCCCGCCAGCCCCATTGCCTCGAGAACGTGGGACTCTTCCACCACGCCGCTGTGGCAGGCAGACGTGCTGCTAAGACTGACGCCTTCCAGGTCGAGAGCGATCTGGAGATCTTCGCGACTGACCACCCCGGCAAAAGACAAGTTCAGAAATCCCGGCAGGCGCGCTACGTCTCCGGAGTTCGCCACCGGAACCTCGCCGTTTATCTGAAAATCCTGGACGTGTTGCTTGAGTTCCTCGAGAAATGCCTTTTCCAAAACAGCCAGGCGTTCGCAATAAGCTGTCGGTGAAGGAGCCAGATCTACGGCCGCGGCAAAACCCACAGCTCCCAGCATATTCTCTGTGCCGGCTCGACGATATTTCTCCTGGGAACCGCCAACAATCATGGGATCAATATCAAAGCCCGACCGTACATACAAGGCACCGATTCCCTTGGGACCGTAAATTTTGTGGGCAGCGAAACTCATCATATCAAAGGGCCACAGGCGAACGTCCATTTGGATTTTCGTATGCGCCTGCACGACGTCCAGCAGCCACGGTACCTTAGGATAAGCGAATTTCCGCTTTCTCAGCTCATCCACATTCTGAGTCACGCCGGTTTCGTTGTTCACCAGCAGGAATGCCACCAGCGTTGTTTCCGGCGACAGGTATTCGTCAAGCTTCTCCAGGCAAAGTTGTCCGATGCTATCCACCGGAACATAACAAACCTCCAGCGCATCGCCGTGGATTCTTTTCTCCCACGCGAGCCGCGTACGCACGCCTGCGTGTTCGGTTGTTGATGTGATCACCTTTGCCCGGCCATGATTTTTGACCGCGCGAGAGATGGCGCTCGCGATGGCGAGGTTGTTGGCTTCCGTACCGGAGCCGGTAAACACAATCTCCGCCGGCTTCGCGCCAATGGACTCGGCGATGGTCTTTCTGGCCTCCGCCAGCGCGTGAGCTGCCAGCCGTCCCTCATGATGTATGCTGGACGGATTGCCATGAATTCGCGCCATACAATCAGTTATGGCCGCAGCCACCTCCGGGGCCATGGGGGTCGTGGCGCAGTTATCCAGGTAATAGCGCTTCACCGGCATACGATGCCCCAGAACCAGCGATCCTTTTCCAGCATCAACACCGGCCAGCCGGGCTCCATGACAACGGGGCTTTGAAGCTTCATATGAAACCTCGGAACGCCAGATGGGGCGCCAGGCGCTACCCAGCGATCTGCGGGCTCGGATTCAAACGGAATCCGCTTCATCATATAATAGAACAGCACTCCGCCGCCTGTCGGCGCAGCGGATCCATCAGGCAACGCAATTTCGTATTCGCGGTTTTGGACTGCCTCCGGCCCGGTAATGATCATGCCCGGCTCCAGCAGTTCGCTGCCGGCGGCATCGGATTCACAGCCAAAAACAAGAAAAGGATCAACGATCTGGTCCAGCATTGTGCGGCCTTTTTCCCGGCAACGAACCGTTCCGCTGCGGGTGATGGTCACCGGCAACTGCTTTCCGAAATTCATAACCCGCGCCGACCAGGGAAACTTGACTGTCAGGTTTCCAAAATTAAAGCAATGCAGCGTCTGATGGCCACGATACCGAACAATGCTGCTGATGATGCCCCAGTAGTGCAGGCCCTCAGGCTCCTGGAGTTCCGCATTGGCCTCTGCCATTGCTTCATAGCCAGCCTGATCCAGATATGGGAGACGTCCGCCGGACTTTTTCCAGAGCTTTTGAAAAGCGAGCGGATGCACTAGTTACAGACTACCCGGTAGCAGCAATGTACGAGGCTACTCACCCCGGTAAAACGCAACATTGTTATCCGTCTCCCACAGCCGTACCTCAAAAAGTCGGCAATTCTCCGGCAGCCTGTTTTCCAGGTAGCCCCAAAACTTGATTACCATATTTTCCGCAGTCGGAATGACCCCCTGCATGAAGTCGACATCCACGTTCAAATTTTTGTGATCGACCCGATCCACAATCTCCTGATCCAGAAGATCCTTCAGAGCTTTCAAGTCCATCACCATGCCAGTATTCTCGCCCACTGAGCCGCATACTGTCACTTCGAGCACATAGTTGTGCCCATGGCCGTTTGCGCTATTGCATTTGCCATACAAAGCCACATTCTCGGCGTCGGTCAGCGCCGGACTGTGAAGCCGGTGACTCGCACAAAAATCAACTTTCCTGCTGATATAGATCATCTTTTATCAAGTTCCCGTATCTTAGGATAGTCTTATAGAAAAACGGACGGGTCCCCTATTCGACCTTTGCGCGCTGATTAACGTCTTCGGTAAAATAAACCCTTATAAGTCCATCTGCGGTTACGGCTGTTGCTCCGGTTTTTTCAAGATATCGGGAATTTCCATGAATGGAAAGCTGTCTGAATGCTCTTCGGGTAAGGTTGCACGGGGCTAAACAGAATTTCGCGCCGGAAAACCGCCAAAGTGTATGCGCGTCAGCCCCCGTATTTGCAGATGAAACTTCAATCAGCAGCCGCCGGCCCCTCGCGACAGACACTCGAACCAAGAGAAAACGCAAGGACACAGTCGGATGCCGTTAGTTGTTATAGTTGGATGCCAGTGGGGCGATGAAGGCAAGGGCAAGGTTATTGATTTCCTCGCCCATGATGCGGATATTGTAGCCCGTTACCAGGGCGGTAACAATGCCGGCCATACCGTAATAGTAGAAGACCGCAAAGTCATCTTGCATCTCATTCCGTCAGGCATTCTTCATGAAGGCATCAAGTGCGTCATCGGCAATGGCGTGGTGATTGACCCGGAAGCTCTTGTTGAAGAGATCAACATGATCGAAGCGGCGGGAGTGAACATTGACGGTCGCCTGCTGGTGAGCGAGAACGCCCATATGATCATGCCCTATCACCGCAAGCTTGACCAGATGATGGAAGCGCGGCGCGGAGCAAACAAAATTGGAACCACAGGCCGCGGCATTGGTTGCGCCTATTCCGATAAGGTCGCTCGACATGGCATCCGTATGCTGGCCCTGCGCAATAAGGATCTTTTCGCTCAGCGCGTCACAGAATTTTCTCCATTTTACCAGCACCTGTTTGAGAGCTATGGCGAAGAGCCGTGGGGCGTGGACGACGTAGTAGAAGAAGTGTGGCAGACCAGGGACAGAATCCTGCCCCTGCTGGCCGATACCGTAACCGTGGTCAACGACGCGCTGCGTCAGGGACAAAAAGTGCTGGCAGAAGGCGCACAGGGTATTCTGCTGGATGTGGATTTCGGAACGTACCCGTTCGTCACGAGTTCCAGCCCGTCTCCAGGTGGCGTATGCACAGGACTTGGCGTAAGCCCCATGGAAGTCAGCAAGGTTGTAGGCGTGCTCAAAGCTTACAGCACTCGCGTGGGCGCTGGGCCGTTTGTAACAGAACTGGACGATGAACTGGGCGAAAACCTCAGAAAATGGGGGGGCGAATATGGTTCCACTACGGGCCGGTCGCGCCGTTGTGGTTGGTTTGACTGCGTGCCGGTACGCCGCAGCCTTCAACTCGGCGGCATAACCAATATTGCATTGATGAAACTGGACGTTCTGGACAATCTGGATGAGATCAAAGTTTGCACTCATTACATTATTGACGGCAAAAAAGTGGACCTGTTGCCTTTTGGGCTGGAAGACATAAACACTGTCGAACCAATTTATGAAACCCTTCCAGGATGGAAATCAAGCCTGTGCGAAGCACGATCCTTTGAGGAATTTCCGGAAGCTGCCAAAGCCTACGTGCACCGCCTGGAAACCTTGCTTGGGGTTAAAATGGATTTCATCTCCGTGGGCCCCGACCGCAAAGAAACCATCTTTAGAGATGGCGAACTGTTCAAGGACGTCAAACTTTAACTATTTGACGCACAGCTACAGGGCACAATGATAAGCCAAAAACAAAACACCTGGAAATAGAAAAGCCCCTGATCATTTCGATCAGGGGCTTTTAGTTTAATATTGCTTAGTGGAAAATCAGATAGCCCAGTCCGATGCCAAGCAGACCGGCGGTAAACACATCGCTGCCCACGCCAAATCCTGGACGGCCGTAGGTGTTGCCATAAGGCATTGTTGCACAAGGGCCGCAGCCATAGCCGGCGTTGTACATCCCTACCGGGCGCGCGTAGTTTGCAGGCATTGGGGGAGCATATGCACCGCTATTATAACCGGTGTAGCTGGAAGTGGCGCTATAGCCCGTATAAGGCCGCTCGTAACCCTGAAGTTCGCCACCGGCAGATCCGGAGGTTGGGGCCGCGACGCTAAGGGCGGCTAAAGCGATTGCTGCTGCTAAAGTCTTGATGCTCATGATAATCTCCTAAGGTATGTTGTCCACCGAAACCCGGTTTTGACCAGAAGTCGGGGCTATTGCAAATCTAATGGAATAAGGACACGGGTGTTATACGACAGGGAAGCGACCAAATCAGATAATGCGACTCAAGGCAATGCTTAATTCATGCCAACTGAACAGGAAACAACGCATATCTTGCGTGGAATCTCGACTTCCTGTTTGTACATTCGTTCGCCGTTGTCCACATACTTATCCGAGTAAACCACTGTCGGATAAAGTTTAAAAGAGCCCTGCGGAACAGATGAAACATCGAGTTCCACGCCGCCCTTGCCTAGCCAGCCAGTCATGGCTTCGCAGGCAGAACAGCCTTTTATCATGTGAATCATTGAGACACAGACTTTGGCTGGTTTAGGTTTTGCTTTTGGCGCAGCCTGACTGCTGGAGACGACCAGCAATCCTAATATGCACATCATGCATAGTCTTGTAAAAATTTTCATTATCAACCCTGGTTGCTTCCTTGCCCGCCAGGCAAACTCTCATGATCAGGGTTTGGCGGAATGGAAACTTTTAAATTATTACCAATTCAGTGGGAGAACGCGCCACGGGGTCGTCAAGGAATTTTTCACACCACGGCATGACGAGTATTTGATAAAGTAGTACAGGCGTCTGGCCCGTGGTAAAATCCGTTATTTTATTACGCGCCTCGACTAAAAAACAGGGATATTGGGGTTGGAAGAGGACTTGTTCATACAGGCGGGATGCCTAAGGCTACTTCAAAAAAAAATAGGTCCCGGTATCGCCTGTTCTAGCGATGCCGGGACCATAAACTTGCCACCCGCTTAACGGGCGATTAATACTTGGGACGTCAGTCCAGAATTTCCTTCATCAGTTCCCGCAATTCCTGGCGGGCGTTAAACAAACGGCTCATTACAGTTCCGATGGGGATGTTTAGTGCTTCCGCGATCTCTTTATAGGACAGGTTATGAAAGTGCTTCATGATGATGATCTCACGGAAATCCGGTTTTAGCCGATCAATAGCGCGCCACAGATTAATACGGGTTTCGCTCTCTTCATACATATCCCGCGGCGTCGGCTTATCGTCCTCAAACTGCGCGAACGTCTCTTCTTCCAGCTCTTCCAGCGAGTCATTGCGGACGCGCTGATTCTTTTTGATGTAGTTCAGGCAATGGTTCTTAATGATTTTATAGAACCATGGGAAGAAGGGGGAGTTCAGATCAAACGTCTTGATCGCTTTGAAGGCTTTCACGAACGCATCCTGCGAAAGATCCAGCGCGTCTTCATGGTTGCCCACAAAGCCCAGTGCAACATAATAAGCCTTCTGCTTATATGCGTTCACCAGATCTTCAAAGGCGGCGACTTCGCCATATTGCACGCGGCGGATGATCTCTTTTTCTTCTTCAGGAGACAGGAACCGCTGGCCTGCATCCTCCTCAAGGGTGCGGGTACGGGTTTCCGGTTTTTCAACCGCCGTCTCGCGTTCTTCCAGTTCTATCGTTTTCGTTTTTGGCATAGTATTGTCTTGTGACTCCAGAGTCTCCCGTCGTGTTTCTTGGTATTTCGGGTACCCCCCGTCGAACGGGAAACGGAGCAAACCCCTTTACAAATTTTTAAGTCGTTCCTGTGTAAACAGAAAGTATATGCATAAATCGTTCCGGCGCAGTGTATTTGGCGCGCTTTAGATACAAGACGAACTGCAGTCCCTTACCCAAAGCCCCCGTATCGCTCTGATCCAATTACTCTTATGAAGTGCAGTCCTGTTTTAACTATCGTCCTTTTTAATTTATCGGGGTATTGGGCTTAGCAGTTTGCCTCCGATAAAAAACCTCACTTAAGACGTTTTAGACAACATTTCTTCTTTTCAGGCAAAAAACTGGTTCATAATGTCACACCGGATGCAGCGACCTACTGATGTTGACCGTAGCGGCCGCCTCGAACCCAGTCGTCGTAGCTGTCCCAGTACCAGTGGCTTCGGCTTGAGCCACAGAGCTGTCCTGGACAGTATATGCCGCCAGCCTTATAGTTGGCCGTTTTCTGGTCAGGATTCATGAACGGGTAGTAAGTCGGGTGAAGCCCTTCATACATATTATGTTCTGAAGGATAGTAGTAAGTAGGACCGTAGAAGTCGTTCATTTCCGCTCCGTGCCCCGTGGGGTGCAGTGGGGCCGGCAAGGGTACACTTCGAGTTACCTGATCGCCTGCACGATATATGGGGCGAAGCGCGCTGCGTTCAATGCTGCGAGGCGCTGGGAGTTTTTGACGGGTTGGCACAGGCATTTGCCATTGCCCCGGCTGCAGCTCGCCACCCGCCAGGGCGGGCGCTGCTACAGCCGATGCCATTAAAAGTACTATCCAGCGCAATTGGATGATCACGTTTTTTCCTTGGTTCCATAGTAACCCAATATATTCAGCGGACATACAAGAGGTTGGAACGCTTGTCTGCGATTGCAAAAGGGTGTTCAATAGAAATCGACAGGTGATATGAATTTTTTTCCCTGCGAGGGCACCTGAACCAAAGACCGGGTGGGTAAAATAGAGATGCCAACTAATGGAACGGGACATGATGACCCTCCGTGCAGCAGAGTAGCGGCGCGTTAATTTTATTAACCCAGCTCTTGACACGCCCTTCGTCCCAGCGCAGCCATTGGATATTCGCCTGTATATAAAGAGGTCGCAAAATGAACAAGCCAGCCGGATTACCTAAAGTTCTATCCAGTGCATTAACCATATTTGTGGCGATGTTCGCCGCGAGCGCCGTTGCCCAGACCAGCCCTCATACCCTCTGGACTGAGCCGGTTACTGAAGCTGGCGTCACCTATCAGCGTCCGCCCAAGTTCAACTACACCCAGCAGGGTCAGCCGGTCATGGAAAAGCGTTTTCCATATCTGGAGAGCCGACGTTACTCTCCGCTGAAAAAGTTTCGTTACCTGGAAAACATGGGCGGCGCCGTCGCAATGATGGCCAGCCTGCAGACATTTCCCGGCGGCGGACAATGCCGCCCCCTGAGTGAACAACAAAACAAGATTCTCCGGGAGTGGGGCGAGCCTGACTACATTCGCGGTCCGTATAAAAGTACCCGCAATGATTTCATCATCGACTGGGCTTACCACCAGAGCAATCGCATCTTTCAGTTTGCCGATGCTGTTATGGTTTATGAAGGCCCGCTCACAGATCAGGATCGCACCGCCATTACCTACGGCATTCCAGAAGAAGCTATTATTAATTATATGGAACCGAACATCAAACGGGAAACGTGGATTTACAGGCCTGTTTTCATACTCGGTACTGGTCGGGAAAGACTTTTCAGCTTCTCCAATGGTGAACTTGTCCACCATCAGGAAAGCCCATAAACAACCGTATCCCTGCCAGGTGTAAGCCTGGTCTACGGTGTCATAATTATCGGAGTGTTATGTCGTATTCTAACAATATAACCGCATTGCTTTGCGTCATGTGTCTGGCTGCCAGCCTTACGGCGGCACCACCTTCTCGTGCAGCGGGCGGACGTGCGCGCGCAATTGATCTACTTGCGGAGGGCCAGACCCTCGAAAATCAGGGAAACTCCCAGGGTGCATACCAGAAATATTATGAGTCAGCCCAGCTGGCCCCCAGCCCATCTGCTTATTACCACCTTGGCAGGGTCGCCCGGCTTTCTGGCCAGACAGATATGGCACGTCAATATCTAAACTACGCCTTAAACCTGAACCCGACATTCGAGTTAGCTAAAGTCGAACTTATGCAGCTGAACGCCGGCGGGTCAACGCCTAGCGCTGTTGTCAAAACGGTTTCCGGAGAGCTATCCGGAGAAGTTGCGCCGGGCTCTGCAAATAACGCTGCGGCCTCCATTAATCAGCCCATGAACGTAGACGCGCTCCGCCGCGAAGTGCTTACAATGCAAAGTCTGGCTCCGCCCGACAGCGCCGTCGCCTCAGCAACAGCACCTGGAACCATCAGCTCGGCGGATGCGGCTCCAGAGCCGGAAACGCCTATGGATATCGTTTTAGAAGATCCGGCAGAAGAAGACTCGGCCAACTCTGAAGTCTCTGACATGCTTTCTCCTACCATCTCCCCACCTGGCGACGGTCCTCTGACCCTGCCCTCCCTTGCCCAGGGGCCTGACGCCAGTGTCGAAGGCGATGTCACGGTGGCCAGTTCCACTCCATCTCGCACCGATATTAATGAAGCCGCTTTTGGCGCAGAATCCCAAAAGACCTCCGGCTCTCTCGGCTACGGGCAGACCTCCAAAGTCGTATTGGGTACATTTGCCTTCCATCGGGAAAAGGGAGATCAGTATCGCACCGCAAACCGATTTAAGGAAGCCGCGGTTGAATATAAGACAGCCTTGGAAGCGTCGCCAAACGACGCCGAAACCCGCACACTTCTGGCAGAAATGTATGGCCGGATCGGCGATTCAACTAAGGCGGTAACGCAGTTTGACAAAGCGAAAACCGTTGCGCCGGCAGATGATCGCATTTATTATAAGGAAGGCAACACCTACTTTGACGAGCAAAAGTATGACTTGGCCATCGGATCATACACGAAAGCACTGGATCTGAATCCAAACAACAAGTTTGCCCTTAACAACCTTGGCGTCGCATACATGGAAAAGAAAGATTACTCAAAAGCCGCAGAAAAGTTTAAGCAGGTGCTTAAAATCGACCCTGCATACGAAATGGCCGTGTTAAATCTCGGTCTGATATATGACGAGCATATTATAGACCGGGACCAGGCGCTCAAGTACTACGACCGCTATCTGGAACTTAAAGGATCGCGAGCCGGCGAAGTTCAGCGGTGGGCGGATGCTTTAAAGGCGAAACCGGCAAGCTGATAGTTTTGATGTTTTTAATTGGCAGTCTACGCAATGCCACCTGAGGGCGAAGTCGCGCAGCAGCAGGGCGGCATGCCCGTCGGAGGTGGCAACAAGACAAGACGCGCGTCGAGTCTGGATGCGCTACGGGGACTGGCCATTCTGGGCATGGTGCTCAGTGGCTTTTTGCCGTATATGAATCATACGTTGCCCGCGTGGATGTACCACGGTCAGTCTCCGCCGCCAACTCATGCCTTTGCACCGCATATTTCTGGCATCACCTGGGTCGATTTGGTTTTCCCGCTCTTTCTATTTTCCATGGGCGCTGCCATTCCCCTCGCGCTATCCCGTCGCCTTCATGACGGTGCCGGGCGAATCGGACTAGCGTTCATGGTATTTGGCAGGGGGTTGCTACTCCTGTTTTTTGCTTTGTACAGGCAAAATTTGCGACCAGATTTGCTGGTCGCTAACCATGGTCGGCTTGCGTGGGGTATCGGAATCTGCGCTTTTATTGTGCTGTTCGCCATTTTCACGCGCTTGCCGTCCCATTGGCCATCCTGGCGCCGCTTCATGCTTCGCGCCGTAGGGTGGATCGCCGCTATTGTTCTGCTCGCCTCTGTTCGCCATGCGGACGGAACCAGTTTTTCCGTTCATCGCCACGATATTATTTTAGTACTTCTCGCGAATGTGGTCGTATCCACATCTCTGGTATGGCTATGGTCGCCGCATCGCTACACAGGACGCCTTTGCGTCATGGCCCTGGTAATAACGGGCCATCTTGCGCGGCGCTACGCCCCGTGGGGGTTCTCGGTTACCGAACTTAACTTCCTGTCCCCCGTTTTAGGTGAGCGGATATTTAACGGCTTGATCTGGGCCTGTAGTCCCGCATATCAGAAATATCTGTTGATAACGCTGCCGGGAACCATCGTGGGCGATGTCCTCGTCACCTGGCTCCGGCCGGCAGCGCAGCGTCTCAGCTTCAGCATACAAGACAGCCGCTGGGGCCAGCTCAGCCTGTTGCGTTGTGCGTGTCTGGCCGCGATATGTCTCGCCATAGTAGTTTTCGGAATAGCCGGCCTAAGCTTTAACGACTGGCGCTTTGTTGCTTCAATATCGGCAGCCCTCGGCGCCGCCGGATTCATCCTGCTATATAGTCCGCCGGGGCGCAGCCGAATGAAATTGTCATCCGCCAGGCAGCGACAGCCTCGCGTTAGTGCCCTGCTATTTAGAGCCCTGTTTGGATGGGGCATGATCTGGCTTGTGTTAGGTCTGGCGCTGTTTCCATATCAGCAAGGCATCCGTAAAGATCCGGCCACGCTGAGCTATCTGTTCGTCACTGCCGGCCTTGGGCATATGTGCCTGATTTTTTTCGCCGTATTGACAGAAACCTTTCACAAGCCCGCACCGCTGTTCCTTTTGAGAGACAACGGGCAAAATCCAATGATAGCCTACGTCGTACCAGGCATGGTAATTTTGCCGATCCTTCACCTGATACCCGGAACCGACGGACAAACCGCCTGGGAGCTAATACTCGCCCAAACGGCTACGCCATGGGCCGGATTCTGGCGGGCAATTATCTTGACGCTTTTAACAGCAATCCTTGTTTCCATAATCACCCGCCTGAGAATCTTCTGGCGAACATAATAAACACGTAGGATGGGCATTCCTGCCCGTCTTAGTGGACGTAGTCGAAGAGTTCAACTGCCAGACTTTTCAAAAAAACGCCACCGCGATCACCGGCGCAAAATCCTATGCGATACGCTTGGTATTACCAGCCTCATCAGCAAAGAGGTCCACGTTCAATTAATTCGCCTGTGATCCTTTTGCGGAAGCCAGGAAACGATCAACCTCTGCAAGAACCTGCTCCGGCGGATCGTAGGCTTTTACGACTTTTACCGGCGTTACTCCACCGCGTCCATCGGCTGTGCCAAGCACCAGCGTCGGCGTCCCTCGAACACCAAGAGACTGCCCAAGGGCCTTGTCTTTATTGACCTCAAGCGCGGCCTCGCCACTTCGCATGCAAGCACTGAATGCGCTTTGATCTACCCCAAGTGTTTGTGCGTACTGAGCATAGACAGGCGCAGATAACTGGGACTGATTGTTCATAATCTGCTGACGCATTTTTTCTGCCGAACTGCCCGCGCATCTGGCGGCAACGGCAGCCTCTGTTGCCTGACCATGAACCGGCAACGGGAAATCCCGCCATTGATAGACAGCTTTGCTGCCGCTAACCCGCTCGAGAATAGAATTTTTCAGTCCGCCATTAAATTGGGCGCTATCCGGACACTGCAAATCGCTAAACTCCATAATGACTGGAGTTCCCGCCGCTAATGAGCTTTGATTTGCCTGTCCCGTTGCTTTGCTTGCCCCTGCATCTATGGGTGCAGACGCACTGCGTTCCGTACCGGCATTGCCAGTGACGGGCGCTGACTGCACCGAAGAATTACCGGGAGCCTGACTTGGGGCGGTCGAACCGGATTGAAAGGTTTGTCCTGGCCGACTTCCCAGCGGCTGATTTGCGACCGGCTGCGCTTGCCCTGGTATTGGAAACAAAATTGTTGCCGCCGCCAGGGTTAAAAATGATCTTGTTAAAATCTGCATTTGATACGCCTTTAAAATTGGATTTTTAGCAACTCCAACCTATATCCTGCAGGATTCGTGCCGATTGTATGGTAACAGTTGAACCATTCGTTCTCAGCAGTGTATTAAGCTGCATGATAAAAACTGAAAAGTGCGCGGTTTGCGATACTGAAGCTGAGCTTCATATGGACGAGCGACGCAATCATCATGTGAACTGTCCAAAGTGCGGGGGCTATATCGCCGCTGAAACTTTTGCCCAGCAGTTTGCCAAGCTCGAGCAATCAATACAGCAGACGTTTGCTGAATGGATGGGGCGTAACAGCGGGAAGCCCAACCGTTTCCTTTACAAAACCAAGCCCCTCAAAAGTAATCCATATTCAGCGGCGGACGGTTTCGACATGATCAGCATTAGCCGCATTCAGTCGGGAACGTTTGATCCCGAAGCAAAAAAAGAGGCCGAGTTGAACAACTACTAGCCTGAAGCAGACGGCGGTGGTATATATCGTCCGGGTATAGTCTTTGCCTAAGCTTCTCCTGAACCTATATTACATACTCAGGAGAACATCACCATGAACCCGTCCACTAACAAACCGAACTTGCTTGGGTTTTCAGGCAGCCTAAGAAGTGGCTCCCTCAGCACCCGTGTGTTGCACACCCTACCATCCGTTTCTGCTGATAAGGCAGACATAACGATTTTCAACATTGCCGGAATCCCCCTTTATAATCAGGATACCGAAGACGCAGGCCTGCCGGATTCCGTTCAGAAATTTAAAGATGCCATTTCCGCGTCCGATGGCCTCGTGATTGTGACTCCTGAGTACAACTACGGGATATCCGGCGTGCTCAAAAATGCCCTGGACTGGGCGTCGCGACCCGGCTACGACTCACCGCTAAAAGATAAGCCAGTATTAATGATCGCGACATCGCCAGCGATAACCGGCGGCGTGCGCGCAATCCAACAACTGCGCCAGACACTGTCAGCCACTCTGTCGAAGGTTGTGGCGGTGCCGGAAATCGTAATTGGTCAGGTTGACAAGAAAATCGAGAACGGTGCCTTAACCGATGAGACATCGCTTAAATATATCAAATCCGGCATTGACGCACTGGTTGCAGAAATACGGCTGAAAAAAATAATGAAGTAGCGGGATCGAACGGCTACTTGCGTCTCTATAATTGAACCCTGTCGGACACGGCAGCGTATTTCGCAACTTGAAACTGCGACCGCAGAGGTGCACCGCGGGGGATCAAGCCTATGTAATTGGATCGGTATCCGCTCCGTCATTTTCTTGTGACGTTATATCTTCGCTTGGCTTAGGTTCTGCTTCTACAACGTTTCCATCGCTATCAAGGACAGCATAGATTTCTTCTTCTGGCTCGGATCCGTTGCCTTTTTCAGTCTTACGTTGCAGCTTTTCTTCTTTTTTCCGGCGCTTAGCCTGATCCTTCTGGTCCTTCTGTCGTTGAAAGTTTGTTTTGGCCATGGGCTGTATCCTTCCGCGTTTGATAGTTGATACAGCAAGAATTGGGTCATCAATGAAGAACGGCCAATTTTCAATAAAAAGCGCGGGTTACCGATCGATGACCTCACAACGTTTCAATTACCGACTTGCGTCGTTGTGCCAGTGCGATATTTCCTTAATGCGTCTTCTCAACCGCAACTGCAGGCTCGTCCGCGCCGATTTTATTTCCATAGCCGATGACTATGGTCGATATAATCAGCACAACAATTCCAGAAGTAATCAGCCTGCGAGTGGCGGAACTTGTGCCCCGCCATTCGTGTAGAGCAAGCGCCCATACATTGCTGAACACGATGATAAATGCCATGTGTAGCGTCCAGCTTGAGAATTCATACTTCTCGCCCAGTTTGATCGTGCCCATTCCGTAGAAGAAAAATTGCAGATACCAGGTGATCCCGGCGATGGCGCAGTAAAAGATATTTAGGAGCACGGGAGCCTGCGACGAAAAATACTCGCGGCCAGTCCCGTTTTTAAAATTCAGGTACAGGCACCAGATCAGGTTGGTTGTTAAGCCTCCCGCCATCACGATAATATAGACCGGATTGTTAGAAAAAGTGGGATTTGCGCCTGCAGCAACAGCGGCATCGGCAATGGGTTTTCCGGCGGCAATTGCAAAGGCCATGCAGGCGCTCATAATACCGGCGAACATCGCCACCCAAACGCCTTTTTTAAAACTGAATTCCTTGATGGTGTTCCGCTTCTCCTCGTCGGTCAGCTCGCGCTCTTTATGAACACCAGCCAGTCCGCAAATAGCGATTCCGCCCAGACAGATTGCCACGCCCGCCAGCACAATAATGCCGGAGGTGGACTGAAACAGATTTCCGAATTCCCCAAAGTAAATGGGTGGAATCAGAGTCCCAAAGGCAGCACAAGCTCCCAGCGCCAGGGCATACCCCAGGGACATGCCCAGGTATCGCATGGACAGGCCAAACGTGAGGCCGCCGATCCCCCATAACGCGCCATACAGGTAACACCAGAACAGGCTGGATGCGGGAGCCGCACGCAAGATGCCGACAGGATCTGGCACTGTCAGAATTGAGGCCACTAACGGCGCGATAATCCAGCTGACAATACCGCCCACCAGCCAGAGAGTCTCCCACGACCAGCCGCGCACCCGGGTAAACGGAATGTAAAAACTCGCCGCGGCAAGACCGCCAATGGCGTGAAACAAAATGCCCAGTTCAGGGTTGGGTGCAATGGCCATGGGTTTAAACCTTCTGTCTTTTGATTAACAAATTACCGCCAGTTCAAGACCGCTGAGCCGGGCAAATTTCTGAATCTTGGCGGCCTGGTGTCCAATCCCAAGGGCGCAATGATGGGTCGGCCCCTGTTCGCACCACCGGTTCATGAATTCCGCCGGACCCAGCGGAAACTTCAGACGGGAATTCGTATTGCCAATCTGGAACGTCGGCCCAGGAATACATTCCCCTTCCGCCACCACCATCTTCAGCTTGCCATCCGCCGTCTGCGTCATTCCAAGGATGGTGATCGGACCGTTTTTCACGCTGAACTCCACCGACACCCCGCCACCGCGCTTGCCATGATAGAGACCCAGCCCGCGCAATACCGGACGCTCCGCGCTGATGGCCACGTGCCCCGGTCCGTCGTGACCCATAAGGATAAAATTGTCCACAAAATCCATCGCGTAGAACTCCGTAAAAGAGCCCCCCGCCTCCAGGCGATCCATGATCATCATCGCCATGCACGTCTTCAGGTCGCCCTCGCCCGACGCCGGGATGCCACGCGCCGTCAAAAGCGAATTGCCAAGGATCAGTCCCGCACCCAGTTGCTCAAACTCATTCCCGTCTACGCCGCGATAATAATAAGTCAGCCCGTCCAGATCGAAATCCTCCGCCAGCTTATCCAGACCAACCCCCACCCGGCACGCCCAGTTCATGGTGTCGTCATCAATGGATTTCGCTATGGGATCAATGCCCGGATCGGCAATGTCAAAAATCTCAAGCGCTTCTTCCCGCTTTGCCCTCACCTCGACATCCGTGGCCGCTGCCACACGCGCCGCCAGGTCGTCCATCTCCAGAACCTCGATGTGAGAACCAAGCTGCGCCGAATGCATCGTGAAATCCGAATACATATCCAGCATCCCCGGATAAGTGTGTCCCAGGAAACCAACTCGGCTATAATGCAGGCTGCGCTGAACCCCCGCCGCCACGCACCAGTCGCCAATCTCTCCCCACGCCTTTGCGTCGTCGAACAACATGCCAGACACCACGTTAAACTGAATCCTCGCCCGTGCGAATGCACACGAAATCTCCGGCACCGAACAGGCCGAGCATGCCGACAGCCATTCCCCCGTAGTCATGTTCACATAATCCAGCGCCGCCACCGGCTGCAGATTCAATATCAGCACCGGCGCATTAGTCCGCTGCACCGCCGGCAACACCTGCGACGACGTCGCATACGTCGCCACATAACAGAGAATCAGGTCCACGTTCTGCTGCGCAAACAAGTCCCCCGTAGCCCGCGCCCCCGGCGCCGTGTCCACCAGCCCCGCCGAAACCACGTCCACGCCAAACCCCGAAACCCGCGCCTCCACCTCCCGCTGATAACCCTCCAGCCGTTCCTTTAACCCAGGGAACTGCGACCAGTAAGCCTCCAGCCCAATACCAAAAACGCCCACGCGGGGCCTGAGACGAGTTTTGCGTTCAAACAATGGCGGGTAATCCTTTTTGAATTGCGACTAAGTATTGCTGAAGCGGCGGGATGGAAATGTCCAGTAACATCTGGCCGACATTGAGTTGCAATGGCGAAATGTCCCGACATTAGAAAAAAACTATTGCATCAGATAAATCTCAATTTCTCGCGGTGGCGATTCAAGAACAAGTTCTTTGCCAGAGTTTTTTAAGTGTAACAGGATTTCACGATGACCGATTATCTTCTCATGAGAAATCTCTTTCAAGTGAGCCCAAGGCAGAAGCAACCACACGGCCTTTCGCTGAACTGGTTGAAATAACACCATTTCGGGCGTCCCGCTGGAATCCGCCGCAATACGGAGATACAAACCTGTTGGTTTGGCGAGAGCGGAAAAGCTGACAGATTTTTTCAAAAACCCCCGTGTCTTCATGGCGCCTGGGGATACCGGAGGCTTTCTGATTAAAGACCCGTCCAGTAAAAGAATTTCGACGCCTGAAGTAAGCTTTTCCGGAGCACCCGCTCCGGCGAGATCTTCGATTATTTCATCCGCCATAAAACTTTGCGCGGCAATCGCCAGCACCGTATTACAAAGGAAAATCGCCAGCGCAAAGAGAAAGATAGGAATCAGCACTTGATCAACGGCAAGGAGATCCGAGTACCAAATAAACCAGCATAGCGGTCCAATGATAACAGCCGATGCCAACAGCGTTTTCAAACCGACTTTCCTCAGGCCGCAAAGGCCCAGCAATACGCCACCGAAGACGCTAGCACAAAATGTAAACAACTCAGGACGCGCTTGGATATTGCTAAAAACAGTGCGCTTTGCTCCCAAAGCCCCAGATATTGGGCTGACCAACACAACAATCCCAATCATTAATACCGATTGAACGATCCACGACTTAACTTTTGGGATCAACGGCCACACAGGTTTCCGCCGACACAGGAAGTTGATGAAGATCAACCCGTTAAGCAAACCAGCGGCGGCACACCAGAGTACCAATAAAAGCAGCAACGGGACACCGATTACATACTGTACGATATCTCTCATAATTTAGTTTCCTTGTACCACCGGCGGTGGGGAAGACAACTTTAAGGCAACGACGCTGCGCGTCATAGGAACTTTTCCTGTTTCCAGACTGCTTTCTTAGTTTGCTGTTCTTCGTGTCTTTGAGTCAATTTTCTTTAAGCTTCCCCTATTTCCGCCGAGGCAACACAGACTCCACCGTGCCCGGCGCCGGCGTGAAATCCTCTCCGGGATTGATAAACTTGTTCGTTTCAAACCGGTACTGTTTGTCATAAAGTTGTTTATACCGACCGCTCGTCGCCAAAAGCTCATGGTGCGTGCCGCGCTCCACTATCTCGCCATGTTCCAGAACGAGAATTTGATCCGCGCTGATAATTGTCGACAGCCTGTGTGCGATAACAAACGTCGTGCGCCCCTTCCGCAACGCGTTCAGGCTGTCTTGTATCAGCGCCTCACTTTCGCTGTCCAGACTCGACGTTGCCTCGTCCAGAATAAGAATAGTCGGATCCGCCAGAATCGCCCGGGCAATCGCTATCCGCTGACGCTGCCCGCCCGACAGCCGCACGCCGCGCTCGCCGATAATCGACTTGTAACCGTCCTCCAGCGCCTCCACAAACTCGTCACAGTTGGCGATGCGGCTGACTTCCCGCACCTCATCCATACTTGCCCCCGGACGCGCGAAACGGATATTATCCGCAATAGTTCCGTCGAACAAAAAGTTATCCTGCAACACAATGCCAAGGTGCTTGCGATAGTCTCGAAGTTTCAGGGTTTCAAGATCGCGCCCGTCCACTTTTACCACCCCAGTCAGTGGCCGGTTAAACGCCATCACCAGGCTGACCAGCGTGCTTTTTCCAGACCCACTCGATCCCACCAGCGCCGTCGTCGTTCCCGCTGGAGCCTCAAAACAAATGTCTTTCAGAACCGGCACTCCTGGGTCATACTCAAATCCCACGTTTTCGAATTTAAAGTTCCCCTCAAGCCGACCCACCGGCGCCCGATTAATGTCTTCCTGGTCCTCCGTCGCCAGCCCCTTCACTTCGCGAATGCGATCCAGTCCAGCGAAAGCCTCGCTGATTTGCGTTCCGATGGACGAGAGCTGAATCACCGGCGAAGCCAGCATCGCGGTAAAGAAAATATACATTACAAAATCGCCAAGGGTCATTGCTCCCGACAAAATCGATCGCCCCCCGTAGCTGATCATAACCACGGCCACGGCCCCCGTAACCACGGTCGACAGAGCCGTAATAATGGAAATACCGGTAACAGCGGAGGCGACATTCCGCAACAGGCCATGCGCGCCTTTCGCAAACACCAGCTCTTCACGTTTTTCCGCCGTGTAAGCCTTCACCACGCGAATACCGCCGAGGGTCTCGCTCAGCCGCCCCGTTACTTCGGCGTTAATTTTTCCCCGCTGGCGAAACACCGGGCGAAGCCGCGTGAACGCGTACCCCAGGCATACGCCAAAAATGGCAAGTATAAACAGCGTGATCATAGTCAGCTGCCAGTTCAGATAGAACAGCACCGTCATAGCCAGGACCGCCGTCACAATACTGCCCGTAAGCTGCGCCAGGCCAGTGCCAACCAGATTCCTGATCCCTTCCGGATCTGTCATGATCCGCGAAACAAGAATACCCGATTGCGTCGAATCGAAGTACCGAATCGGCAGCCTGGTGATATGCTTCTGAACGCTCATTCGCATATCCGTTATGGCCCGCTGCGCCGCCACACCCAACACCTGCGACAACGAGAACGAAGTAAAAGCCTGCACAAGAGTCGCCGCGCCCGCCGCTGCGGCCAGGGGCCATAGCAATTCTCCGTGCCCCTTGCCAATCACGTCATCTATCAAAAATTTGGATGTTGCCGGTAACACAAGTCCCGCCAGGCGGCTAATCAGCATCAGGCCAAGGCCAAGCGCCAGCCGGTGCCGGTGAGCCCAGATCAGCTCTCGCGCTTCACGCCAGACGCTCGACATTGGCGGCAATTTCTTCTTGCCCGTCGCGGGCGTCATGCCGGCTCGGCCTTCCCTTTTCTGATTAAACGAAGGTTTGAAAGAGATATCTCGGTTTACCCGCAAGCCGCATCCTTTTTGAAACGTTAATTGCCGCAAAATGTAGTTACAGAAAACGCGGCAGAAGTTCAGAAAAGGTTTCAGCAAACATTCCTTGAGAAGTAATATGTGCGCCCTGCCGGGCAGTCTTTCCTTTTTTGTTGAAACGCCAGCCCGCTCCACCGCACTTACCCGTTATGTCTATAATTGATATCAAGTTTACTATTGAACCTGGAGCCGCCGATCTGCCGACTCCGCACTATGCAACCGAAGACTCCGCCGGGGCTGATCTCCGCGCGGCGGTCGCAGCCCCCGTGGTCTTACAGCCCGGAAGTTTTGGCGCGGTATCCACTGGTTTGCGAATGGCCATCCCGAGAGGGTTCGAAGGGCAGATTCGGCCCCGCAGCGGCCTCGCCGCCCGCCACGGCATAACCTGCCTCAATACCCCCGGCACCATTGACGCCGATTACCGCGGCGTCATCCAGGTGCTGTTGATCAATCATGGCCCCGACCCCTTCACCATTAATCACGGAGACAGAATCGCGCAGCTCGTAGTCGCGCCCGTGACCCGCGCCGCTTTTGTGGCGGCGGAAAGCCTCGATGATACCACACGGGGCGAGGGCGGTTTCGGTCACACCGGCCTTAAGTGAAACGCCATACGCAATCCCGGCCTGACTGAAGTATGAAACTGATTGAGATCAGCGCGGCAGCAGCCGGATATGGAACCCGGCCAGTGCTTCATGATGTGGCCTTTGACGTATCTCCGGGTGAACTGATTGGCCTGATCGGTCCCAATGGAAGCGGGAAAACGACGCTCCTCCATTGTATGACAGGGTTCCATCCCCTATCCGACGGCACGATACGGTTGCGCGGAAAAGACATATCAGGACTAAGCCGACGCGCCATTGTGGATAGCGTCGCTTTTGTGCCGCAACAAACCGAAGCGGTCTACTCTTACTCCGCACTGGAAATGGTTCTTATGGGCCGCCATGCGTTCGCCGGCCTCGCTTCCGTCGACACGCCACAGGACGTCAGGCTGGCCCACGAAGCTCTTGAAAGGCTGGAAGTCGCCCATCTTGCAAATCGCGATTTCTCACGATTAAGCGGCGGCGAGAAACAGCTGATTCTTCTGGCCCGAGCATTTGTGCAGCGAGCTCAGATCTTGATGCTGGATGAACCCCTGACCGGCCTGGATATCCGCCATCAATATCAGCTGATGAACGCAATTAAATCCGAAACAGAAATTGACGGCCATGCCGCCGTGGCGACCTTTCATGATCTGGCCGTGGCAGCCCGATGGTGTACCAGACTAATCCTTATCAGAGATGGCCAGATTATCGCGAACGGACCTCCCCAAGCCGTCATTACCTCACAAAACCTTGCCAAAGTCTATGACGTCACATCGACAGTATCACCCGACACCCACGGCCACCTGACCATCCATGTTACCGGCTACTCGTCGCCTGAAACTTCATGAAGTTCCCGCCAGGCCACGGCGAGCTCCACAGAACTGCAAAGATGCAGTCTTTCCATTAACCGGGTCCGATATGTATACACCGACTTGATCGCCAGATCCAGAACATGAGCTACCTCCTTGACAGTACACCCCGCCGCCAGAAGATCAAATACTTCCTGTTCCCGCTTTGGCACTGAAGCCCCATACTTTCGCAACTGATCGATACCAGGCATCGTTTTCGGACGTGCCGAAGAAGCAGTCAGCAGCCTTTCGCGATAGCTGCTGAACCCGCGCAAAAGCTCCTGCTGCCGGTTATATACCTCGCTCACCTGCGCCCGCAGTCGTTCCGCTTCTTGCAACGAACGCTTCATTTCCGTTATGTCATTCAGGATAATAGCCACTCCCAATAGGCTTTGGCCGTTATCCACATCGGTTGTTATTGGAAGACAGTGTCCTTCTGTCCAGCGGCTTCGCCCAGTTTTGCCCCACTCGGCTGGGGAAAAGTAATCCTCATCGACCACCCCAGGCGTACCTGAAAACGCATTCTTAACCGCATCCCAGATATCCTTACTCTGGACGTTCTTATCTTCGAGACTATTATAATCTTTTACACTCGACATATCGAGCTCGTAAAGTTTGCTCCATTGATGATTAGCACTGACGCAATTTCCATCGGCGTCGAACAGGAGGATCCCATACCGATGGACATCAAGCTCCCGCAACATTCGCTTTTCCATTTCCTTAAGCGCTTGCTCAGCCTGCTCAGCTTTGTCGTCGTCGAGATAAAATAAATGTCGCATGAAAACTACCCTGCACCAGAATTAATACTATCTGGGCAACAGGGTGGAGGCAGCGAAATGAGCAACTCAAGAACAAAATACAAAAAAAAGTAATGCGAACTTATACAGACCCACAGAGCTCATGAAGTAGCATAGGCGTCCCGCCTATGTATCGGTTATCAAATCACCAATTGTTATTCACGAAAGTCGCAACCGCCCGGGAAAACCAAAGAAGAGGCACCAGCAAATTAATCAGCCAACCGAAACGCCTCCGCAACTTCACTTCGCAGCAACCGGTACCCTCGACAATCTCTGGTTAATGTCCAGCAGCGCCTGCGCTCCGGCGTCGTCGATCACCACAGACTTCACTATGTTCCCTTTGATGGCGGCGCTGAGTGCGGCGGCTCTGTCCGAGCCGATAGTGACCGCAATAACCTGCGGCATTTTTTGCAATTGTTCCAGCTTGATGCTCGCCACGCGGTCGCGAAACGACGTGTCGCACTCATCCCCCTCCGCATTGAAAAAACGACCACAGATTTCTCCAACTGCCTTAGCCTGCACAAGCATCTTCATGTCACGGTCCGTAAAAATGCCGCGCTCGGTGAACATCGAATTTTGGAGCGTTCCCATCCCTACCAGCGCCAGCTCGCATTTGCCAAACCGGCGGACTACCTCCTGGTTTTCGCCCAGGCTCATAATGGCGTCTCGCGTTCTTATATCCGGCAGCAGCACCGGCGTGTTCAGCATAAAAAAGGATCCGCCCCATATCGCTGCCATATGACGTCCCAGTTCCAGGGCGTCATAGCCGCTTGGGGTAGAACCCACGTTGCCCATGGCCTGCACAACCGCCATGCTGGCCTTGCGCGGCGGCTCTTTAAACTGCTGACATAAATCCTGAAGGGTCCGCCCTCCCGCTATCGCCAGCGTATGGACCCCGGCCACCAACTGCGCCACGTCCGCCGCCGCGAAATGGGCCACCGTGTAGCGGAGGTCTTTGACTTTGCTGCCGCGAATGGTTTTTATGACGATTGGTTTATTTAAGCCGAGTTCCGTAACGAGCAGCTTTTCCAGTTCGCGGTCCCGGGGATCGTAATCCGCCACGCTTATCCGAACAATCCCACGGTCCCGCGCCAGGGAAAGCAGACGCGATATTTGCGGCTGAGACACCCGCATGACCCGCGCAACATCCGCCTGGGGCAGGCCATCCACATAATACAGCCGGGCCGTCATCAGCAACATCTCATCGCTAAAGCGGCCTGTGCCTTCCGCTTTCCGCCTCATAATGTCGCCCTGCATCTTCGATTTAAACTCAATTTACCCATCAGGCTTTCGGCCTCTGATTCCACGTAAGTCCAAGCAGCGCCATGGCGATAACACTCGATACCATCGCCGCATAAAGAGGTATGCTCCAGGCGGCTTCTTTTCCCAGCGTCGGGATATAGGTATCCAAAGCCTTTCCCGTCCCCCAGGAATATACGGCCTTTCCGACATACCCGAAGAGGCCGATAAAGCCGGCTGCCACGCCAATGGCTTTCTTGGAAGTCAGATCCAGCGCCATGATCGTTATAAAGTTAATGACCGGGTAAATCATCAATCCAATCACAAACAGCAGACTAAGATTCGCCCACATCATCCCATAGGTGTTACCGAAAATGGTAATCGTCATTGGCAGCACCGGCAGCAGAGCGAAAGCAGCAATGATCGGTATCATGCAGATTACCGCCACCCGACCGCGACGCCCCCCCAATCTGTCTGAAAGATAACCAAGGGCGATCGTGCTGGGAATTCCACCCAATTCAATGGCTGCAATGGCGAAACTTCCCCCCATGATGTTCGCGTGCTTCACTTCGCGAAGATAGCTTGGACCCCAGTCGATCATCGCATATCGGCTGATATAGGCAAAGAAATTCGCTATGGCCAAAATCCATACAAACTTGTTTAGGAGTACGTAATCGAAAAAGAGCTCTTTAAAAGTGAAGTCCCGTTCATCGATGCCGTTCGCCCGCTCTTCGTCCGTATAATCGTTTTTGTATTCTTCAATAGGTGGCAGACCTTCGGACTGAGGCGTATCCACCATTCGCCAAAACAGGTAGAGAGACATAATGGCGGTAATCGCGCCCGGCACATAAAAGGCGTATTGCCAACCGCCGAACTTATGAACCGACCAGGCCGCCAAAGACCCGGCTATGGCTCCGCCAAGGTTATGAGAGGTGTTCCATATGCTAAAGGTCAGGCCGCGTTCACGTTCACTATACCAGTGGCCCATGCTTCGCCCGCAAGGCGGCCAGCCCATACCCTGCACAAAACCGTTCGCAGCGAAAATCATCAGATGGAGATTGTAATCAGAAGTCGCACCAAACGCAAAATTCATGATGGACGTGAGCAATAGACCGACCGCGATAAACACCCTCGGATTGCTCCGGTCTGAAAGCGCGCCCATGAAAAACTTACCGATACCATACGTAATGCCGGTCATGCCTATGATGCTGCCGATCATCTCGTTGGTATAGGCAAGCTGCGCCTGCATCTCCGGCTTGACGACATTTATGTTGTTCCGCACCAGGTAATAAGCGGCATAACCAAGAAAGGTTGCTTCCATGATGCGCCACCGCAGCTTTGGATACTTGCGTTTTACTTCCGCGTCCGGCAGCCGCGGCACATGAGGCGCAGGCGCAAATAAGCGCTGAATGGGATTAGACATTTAATTACCAGCCTCAAAATTAATAAGCCAGCCCCAAACCGGGCCGCTACGGGTTAAACAACAAAAACAGAACCCCACGCGGTCAACCACCAAATATCAAAACGTCTAATTATTCGAGAATTTCCACTACGCAGAAGCAGCATAGACAACCGAAGTAGCACAGCCGTCTGAAGTAGCATAGGCGTCCCGCCTGTGTAAGCGCAGACACTCGAAGCGCCTCCGCCTCAAAACCTTCCACGCTTCTCACCAACCTACCAACCAACCAACATTCCCCCAGCCAACCTACCGACCGACTGCCTCCACCATCTTCCTCATCTCCCGTGCCGTCTCCACCACCGAAGGCCCCAGCAACATCGCGCGCGCGTTCTTCCACTCATACACGTGACCAGACCGCACAGCGCGAACAGTCGAAAGCCCCGACCATATACCAGCATCCCTGACCGGCGCGCTCCCGCCTGCCGTCGATTCTCCACCGCTCATATCAATGACCAGCGAAGGATTTGCCCTGATAATTTCTTCCCGGCTCACGGCCGCGCCTCCGCCCACCGCCAGCCGCCCTCCGGCAATCTCAAAAAGCTCTCCCAGGAAATTGCCCGCAGCTGCCTGATACATCCCCCGCAAGGCTGCGGAATCACGGCTCACGATTACTAATCCAACAACACAAGACGTCTCCGCAGCGCCACCGAAAGATCGCTTCTCCGCAACCTCATGCAGCCCCGCCTTTATATCCCGGCCGAGCGCCCCCGCCGCCGCGGTCCTTCCCGTAATTGTCCCCAGCCTGTCAATCGCGCTGTACATATCCGCAAGCGAATCAACCTGAAACAACTCCGACCTAACGCCCAACTGCTTAAGCCGCGAAGCAAAATCCGTCTGACTCCGATAAAGAAGAACAACAGTGGGGCGCAGGCGCAGGACGGCTTCAAGCCCCGGATTCACCAGCCCACCCACCGAAGGACGTTCGGACGCGGCAGCGGGAAATCGGCAATAGTCACTTACGCCGACCACCTGATCACCGGCGCCGATAGCAAACGAAATCTCCGTCAGATTAGGCACAAGAGAAACAATACGCGTGGTGGCATCATCCGCCTGGGGCTCGGCAACAGCTAAAGCCCCGCTCAATGACGCCACAACCGCCAGCGCCAGACAAAACAACCGGAGCATCAGCCTAAGCGGAAACAACTTATCCAGCCAAATCCTCCGGAGCATTTCGCCGAAGATGCACGGGCGGCTGCTTCTTTGTCCGGATCTTCAGGTTCAGCATTTCTACGCCAATCGAAAACGCCATGGCAAAGTACGTATAGCCCTTAGGAACGTGATGTCCAAGACCGTCCGCGATCAGATTAACACCGATAAGAATCAGGAACGCCAGGGCCAGCATCTTAACCGTAGGATGCTTCTCCACAAAGTCAGACACCCATTTAGAAAACAGCAACATGAATCCAATAGCGATCACAACCGCCGCTATCATCACCCAGAGCTCCTTCGCCATCCCCACCGCGGTAATGACCGAATCAAGAGAAAACACCAGATCAATAACCACGATCTGGGCAATCACGCTGGAGAAAGAAGCATGCACCTTTTTAACCTCGTGCTCATCTTCCCCTTCAAGCTTATTATGAATTTCATGAGTAGCTTTTGCAATCAGGAAAAGTCCACCCAGCAACAAAATCAGATCTTTGCCAGACACCCCATGGCCCATAACCGAAAACCACGGTTTCGTTAAGCCCATAATCCACACAATAGACAGCAATAGCAGAACACGCATAACCATGGCCAGCAGCAGACCCACCACTCGCGCCTTATCCCGCTTCTCTTCCGGCAGCCGTCCCGCCAATATCGAAATAAACACAATATTGTCAATGCCCAACACAACTTCCAGCAACGTAAGCGTCAGAAGAGCAATCCACGATTCAGGGCTCGACAGCGCCTGTAAAATCTGATCCATTATTATCTGAAACTCCGTGCGTGGTTTAGTTAGTTGACGGCATTAGACTACATAGGGCCAAAATCTTCTGCGAAATATGCTTCTATTGCTTTTGCTCTTGTTCGCGTTTTCGAGTCTTCATGCCAAACTTTACGGCGCCAAATCGCAACATCCACGGCCGAAATACGGCCTCCCCGATAACCCGCGTCCCCATTTTCGACTGGCCCTCACGTCGCTCCGTATAGATAATTGGCACTTCAACGATCGTCAACCTGCGCAGGTACAAAATATAGAGAACCTCCGCCAGAAACGAATACCCTACGCTACGCACCCGATTACAGAGCACAGCCTCCACGGCAGTTCGGTTATATGCCCTGAACCCGCTGGTAATATCCTGCACTGGCATGCCCAGAATTATCTGTAGATAACGGTTCGCAAACAGGCTCAGCAACAGACGAGATATCTGCCAGTTAAGTACCCGCACTCCCTGCGCATAACGGGAGCCAATAGCCACATCTGCCCCCCGCAGCCCCTCAAGCAGTTCAGGGATATCCGCCGGATTATGAGAATAATCCGCATCCAGCGTCACGACCTGGCCGGCTCCCATTTCCAGCGCCAGCTCCAGTCCGGCCAATATCGCCGTACCATAGCCTAGCTTCCCCGCCCGCACCAGCGCCACCAAGCGATCGTTTCCCTTCATCCACACATCCAGCATAGCCGGAGTTCCGTCTGGCGAATTATCATCAACAACAATGATTTGCACATCGGGGTTATCCCGCAGCAATTGTGGCAGCAGCTTCTCAAGATTTGGAAGCTCGTTATAGGTCGCAAGCACGATCGCCGTTTTTATGTGTCCGCTCGGTGGGGTGTTCAAACCCTTGTCCTGCAATTAGGCGGCAAATTGTTCATCGCATGAATAGTTCAGTTCTTGCAGAGTCTGTAGAAATAGTTCACTGGACAAAATACTTCAAACTTGAACAACGTGGAATTAAACTTATGGTAAATCTAAAGCAGTTACGTTCCCTGAACGATGTTTTCAGCAACGTCATGAAACAAATTTTTCTCACCCCGGCCAGCAGTGACGAAAATCAAAATGATGTAACCTGGGCCCAGCGCAAGATTCTTTTGTTAATTGAATCCTGCGGCCCGCAGAAAATGTCCGACATCGCGAAACAGATTTCGGTTACAATGTCCGGAGCCACAGCCGTTGTGGACAAAATGGTCAAAACCCGCCTCGTAACCCGGGAATTCGACCCTACTGATCGCCGGGTCGTGCTCATTGCCATGAGTGAAGTCGGCCGCGCCACCATGCTGGAAAGCGTTCGCGTTCAGGAGCGCTGCTTTGAAGCGGTTTTGGATCGTCTGGCTCCGGAAAAACGTACAGAACTTTTAAAGCATTTTGAGAGAATCCACCAGCTCCTTGAAGAGATTCAAACCTGCGAGGGTGACATCGGCGCTACGGGCATGGATCATCAAGCCGGCGCGGCGATGTCTAATCGCGGCGTATAACGAACCCATGCATTCGCAGACGAAAAATGGCGGGATTGATTCCATGAGACTACACAGGTTCACTAAAATACCAGTTCTTTTGGCACTGGCGGCAATGCCGTTATTGGCCGCGTGCGATAAAGCCGACGCATCTAAAGCAGCCTTGGGCGAGGCAAAGCCGTCCGTACAGGCAGTTGTAAAAGAAGACGTCGCTACCACAACAGCGGAGCAAATCACCATGCCCAAAACGGTCTGGCTAACCGGCTCGCTCGCCGCGGATGAACAAAGCGACGTGGCTGGCAAGCGAACCGGCATTATCGGGAAAGTGATGATTGATCGTGGTTCAGTCGTTAAACAGGGAGATGACCTGGTCCAACTGGACACCACCGATGCTGTTAACAACCTCGAGGCATCAGAAGCAAAGGCAACGGAACTGCTTGTCCGTCTGGGACTGAATTCTCCCACCGATAAATTTAATCCCGCAAAACAGCCTGACGTGCAGGCGGCCAAGGCCACGCTTGACCT
This sequence comes from Candidatus Sumerlaeales bacterium, assembly GCA_038243585.1. Lineage (GTDB taxonomy): Bacteria > Sumerlaeota > Sumerlaeia > Sumerlaeales > Sumerlaeaceae > JAKFFN01. The sequence continues at coordinate 147,887 of JBBSQY010000001.1, forward strand.
CACACAAAGTAATTTTGAACGCGATCAGCAGCTCATTAAATCAAAGGTTATTTCGCCCGGAGAATTTGACCAGACAAGAAACCTCTATAATACAGCCCGGCAAAAGTACGATCTTGCCGTCGCCCAGGCCAATCAGCTTTACCGACAATATCAGACGGCGCTCACAAGCATAAAGGCGTCGCAACAACAGCTGAAGGACATGACCATAAAAGCGCCTTTTGATGGTGCCGTCGTAGAGCGACTGGTCTCGCCCGGCGAGGCCCTGGCCACTGGCGCACGAGTGGTAAGCATGGTACGCATCAATCCATTACGATTACTGCTCAACGTCCCCGAACAGGAAGTCGGCAAGATGCATGAGGGACAAAAGGTAAATTTTAAAGTAGACGCGTTTCCTGACGGCCGTTTTCAAGGCGTCATTAAACGCATTAGTCCCGCCCTCGATGCGGAAACCCGCACCCTTATCATCGAGGCGGAAGTGCCAAATGAAGAACGAATCTTGAAACCGGGCCTTTTCGCCACAGCGCAGGTCGAGCTGGAAGCGGAGCGGCCAGGAGTAAGAGTGCCTGCCAGCGCTGTCCGCCGTCGCAATGATGTTGCTCAGGTTTTTGTGGTGGACGAAGGCGTAGCCCGCGCCGCGATGGTGGTAGCAGGAGAACCCAAACGAGGTTTTGTAGAAGTGGTTGAAGGCCTCAAAGGCGGAGAAACCATCGTAAGCAATGCCGCCGAAGTAGAAGACGGCATCCGTATCCAGTAGGATTAAGATGAACACTCGCGCCCGTCCCAATCCCAAACACTTTTCACCAGCAAAACGCCAAAACGTCTGCGCTATTTTTGCCAGATAAAGGAATTACCCAATGCAAAAACTCGCTGAAATCTGTATCCGCCGACCGGTATTCGCCTCTGTACTCGTGCTACTGCTCTGCGTCACTGGCCTGTTCGGCTACTCAAAGCTGGGCATCGACCGCTACCCCGACATCGAACTTCCCTTTGTTACCGTAAGCACCGCGCTCCCGGGCGCCGCCGTGGAAGAGATGGAGACCGAAGTCACCGACCCCATCGAGGAAGCAATTAACACGGTCAGCGGCATAAAAGAACTGCGCTCCACCAGCATGGAAGGCGTCAGTCAGATTTTCATCGAGTTTGAACTGGAAAAGGATCCGGACGTAGCCACCCAGGAGGTGCGCGACCGCATCAGCCGCATCCTTACGCAGTTGCCCGAAGACATTGACGATCCCGTCATTCAGAAAGTTGATCCTGACTCCCGCCCGGTAATAACTATCGCTATAAGCGCGGATCGCCCCCTGCGAGAGATTACAGAATACGCAGACAAAACCCTGCGCCGCCGTCTTGAAGGCGCCTACGGCGTGGGCGAAGTTCAGGTAGTCGGTGGCGAAGAACGCCAGGTTAACGTATTCGTAAAGCCCGAACGTCTCCGCGCCGAAGGCCTGAGTATTACCGACATATCCAACGCGCTCCGGAGAGAAAACGCCCAGTTGCCCGGCGGAACCATCAAACGCGGCGCTCAGGAATTTACCGTGCGTACCCTTGGCCGGGTCATTGAAGTGGATGATCTGAAACGCCTGCCCGTCGGACGCAAAGGCGATCGCACCGTCACCGTAGCCGACGTCGCCACGGTGGAAGACGGCATCATTGAAAAAAACAGCGTGGCCGAACTCAACGGTGAACCAACCGTTCTTCTGCGCATCCGCAAGCAATCGAAAACCAACACCGTCGCAGTGGTTGAAGCCGTAAAAGAGCGCATCTCAGAGATGGAGGCCGACCTGCCCGACGGATACGCCTTCCAGGTGCTGGGCGACGACTCCGTATTCATCAACGCCTCACTGCATAACGTGCAGGAACATCTTATTGTCGGCAGCGCCCTCGCCGCCCTGGTCGTGCTGATGTTCCTCGCCAGTTGGAGATCGACATTTATCGCGGCTGTCGCAATCCCTATCAGCGTGGTAAGCACCTTCGGTCTAATGTGGGCCGTGGGCCTCAGCCTCAACGTCGTTACGCTGCTCGCCCTGACCCTGTCTGTGGGCATAGTCGTCGACGACGCCATCGTTGTGCTGGAAAATATTTACCGTTTTATAGAAGAGAAAGGTTATGGCCCCTACGAAGCGGCTGTCCATGCCACCCGCGAAATCGGACTGGCAGTTCTATCTATTACCCTAAGTCTAATCGCTGTGTTTTTGCCCATCGCTTTCATGGACGGCATAGTCGGCATTTACATGGAATCTTTCGGCGTCACCATGAGCTTCGCCATCGCTGTCAGCTTGTTGGTCAGCTTTACACTGACACCGATGCTCAGCGCCCGAATGCTGCGCAAGCCGAAACACGACAGCAAGCACACCGGCGAACTGGAAACTGGCAATGATACAAATAATGCCTTGGCCATCTCAGCCCCACCGACCAAAAAGAAACGCTGGTATCACCGCTTGGCCCCTTACGCTCTGATCGAATCCACGTATATGTGGCTGCTGCGCCTGACCTTGAGACACCGCTGGATCATTGTCATTGTGTCCTTTGGCGCTCTTGCGTCCATCCCCTGGCTTACTAAAAACGTGAACAAAAACTTTATGCCCCAGGATGACCAGTCAGAATTTGAAATCAGCATACGCGCTCCCGAAGGCACCAGCCTGGAATCGACCCAGCTTATAGTTCACCGAATCGCCGCAGAGGTGTTTAAGCTCCAGGGCGTCGAATACACAGAATCCAGCGCCGGCGGCCGGGATGCATCCAACGAAGGGGAAGTAGATGTGGGTCTCCTCGACGTGGAAGATCGCGCCTTCACGCAGTTCGAATTGATGAAACACGTCCGCGAAAACATTCTCCCGAAATACGAGAAGAAACACAACCTGCGCAGCGCAAAAGTAGGCGAGGGAGGCGGAGGCGGAGGTGGCGGCGGCAGCGCCATCGAGTACGTGTTTACCGGCCCGGAATTCGACAAGCTTGAACAGTATTCCGCCCAGATCATGGCGAAGCTTAAAGAAGTTCCCGGTGCCGTCGACGTTGATTCCTCCCTTGTTATCGGGAAACCCCAATATGGTATCACCATCAACAGGCCGAAGGCTGCCGAGCTGGGCGTAAGCGTTACCAACATAGCTCAGACCATGCGAATCCTGGTGGCCGGAAACGAAGTCAGCAGCTACAACGAAGGCGGCGAACGCTACGACGTCAACCTGCGCGGATCCCCGGAAATGCGAAATAATCCGGACCTGCTTTCCCAGGTAACAGTCCCCAGCACCCGCCTCGGGACGGTCCCCATTACCGACGTGATCGATTTCCAACCCGGCACCGGCCCCACCGAAATCGAACGCCTCAACCGCCGGCGCCAGATCACTGTAAGCGCCGGCGTCGAGCCCGGCTTTTCCCAGCAGAAGGTCATCGACGTCGCCAACGCCGCCGCAAAAGCCCTGACCCTGGATGCTGGCTACACCACCAGCCTGTCCGGCTCGTCCAAAAATCTCGACGAATCAACCCAGGCTTTCTTCACAGTCTTTATCCTGTCGCTCGTCTTCATGTACCTGATAATCGCCGCACAGTTTGAAAGCTGGCTGAACCCGTTTATTATCCTGCTCTCACTGCCGCTCACGGTCCCGTTCGCGCTGTTTGCGGTCTACATCACCAATGAATCCCTGAATATCTTTTCCATGCTCGGCGTCCTCGTGCTGTTCGCAGTGGTTAAGAAAAACGGTATCCTGCAGATCGACCATACCAACCAGCTGAGAGGTACCGGAATGGAACGTACCGCCGCCATATTGCAGGCAAATAAGGACAGGCTTCGTCCAATCCTCATGACCACTATCGCCTTTGTAGCCGGCATGATTCCCCTCGCGGTATCCACCGGCGTAGGTTCCGCAACAAATCACACCATCGCGACGGTAGTTATCGGGGGCCAGACCCTCTCCCTGCTACTAACCCTTCTGGCCATTCCCGTAGCCTACTCACTGTTCGACGACGCAGCCACCAGCCGCGTGTGGAAATGGATCAGTGGCAGATTCGGCGCCATGTTTGGAAACCAGGCAGAAGCCCCCTTAGAAAACCAAACCGCCACAGAAGCCTGACAGGCATAAACGCCCCGCGCGATCGATCAATGGAGGCAACTGTGCTGGTAATTATGACTCATTCGGGCTGAACACGACCTTTGAAGAGACAAAATAATGATCACTCGGATAAATCCCATTTTCACTATCACGAATGATCTCCCCCTCTTTCGGCTCGACGGTTCCACGGAAGAAAATGTAGTCGATTTTAGCGCCTTTGCCCGCCGCCATTTTATCCGCGACTTTAAATCCATGACCGGTGAAGCCAGGCTCTTCTGTGCCATGCACGGCTTCATAGGTATCCTTCCAACCAGCATCACGGAGGATCCCGTGCTCCCGCGAAGTTCTAAACGAGTTAAAATCGCCACAAAGCAATTGCGGAAAATGCGCCTGATATTGACCGGTTTCTTCAGCAATGATTTTGGCCTCTTCGAGGCGGAGAACCTCCTTTAAAGTCCAGTGAGTATTAAGAACACGGAACTCTTGGCGAGAACTACGATCTTTCAGCCGCACCCACGTCACATGACGCGGCAGCGCATCTCCCGGCAATCGAGTTCCGGCAATATGTGGAGTAGAAGAAAGCCAATAAGTCCCCGCCGACGTCCGTTCATAACGGTCTCTCGAATACAGGATTACATTCTTAATGGCCTGAAACCGTCGCGGATCCGTATCAACATAAGGGTCCGCGTATCCGAACGAATCCATTCCCGGAAACGCTTTTTGAAAGTCCAGATTCTGTTGCCGCCCCACTTCCTGCAGGCAAAGAATATCTGGATTCCGAGACTTGATAATCCTCTCGCAGATTTTCCAACGCCCGGCATTCCAGTCAACAGATGTGCCTGAATGCTCCGGCAAATCCAACAGAATGTTGCAGCTCAATATACAGTGAAAATTCTCAGTCATCAGTTTCCTGCTGTTAACGGCAATCCTAAAATTAACCCGGCAACACAGTAATTAATCATACCAAGCCATCCCCGCCAAGAAGTACCATAACCATCCCGCCAGTGTAGCTTTCAACGCCCCAAGAAGTAGCATAGGCGTCCCGTCTGTGTCGCTTTCAACGCCCCAATGAAGTAGCATAGGCGTCCCGCCTGTGTAATCCGCTTACCGCCTATCGCTTACCACACAACCCAAGCAGCCTCTGACCACTTACAATCGGCAATCATTTCAACGCCCGATATTTTAGACGCATCGGTGCCAATTTGTTGCGACTTAATACTACGTGCATAAACAAGGACCGCATTGCTTGAAGTATCACATCGATTTGTCCGGTTCCTTAAGCGGCTCCAACGACAAATAAACATTAGAGGTTCGATTTAGACCCAAGTCCGCCACATTCTCAAGCGCTTTCCAACTCTTGCCAATACTCTCAGTCCCGACGACCAACATTAACTGGGAATCTTTAATCCGATAAGAATGGGAAACCAAAGAATTGTTTAATTGAGTAACAATCGGAGCGTTTTTGTATTTATGGCTTACATTCTCCTGCAATTTAGACGCTGTCATTTCAGCTTTCCCCTCAATTTCCCCCTCCAGAGTAGCGAGTTCAGGCTTAACGATTTTTAACAAGTCATTCCAGGAGTCGGGCGTAATGCCAGGCTTGAAACTTAAGCTGACTAGGCTGGCGTCAGGGTGCGTTAAGGTAAATTTTTCCATAGAACTGCTCAAAAGAGAAGTAAATGTTTCTACTGAAACGCTCGTCTCAGAATCAGGATGAAACTGCGAAGAAGGCCCAGAAGAAACATACGGTACCACAATCCACCACTTCTTCTCCTCTTCGGGTGTTCTCGGATCGTTTTCCGGTGAAAACTTGCTAAACCGCACAACAAAGTGTGCATCATTATCACCGAGATTCCAGGCATAATGCTCACTCTTTTTTTCCAGTTTATAATGCCCTATGTAGGTCTGTCCGAAGCAATAATTTCCGCAATTTAAAATGGCAAAAAGACAAAAAGCCAAACCCAACTCTAAACCACAAGTTTTTTTCAATCCACCAGTCTCCATGCCCATCCTCCACTATTCAGGTAATTTGGGAACCAATCTTTGTACCCTTTCTTTAACTACACCTATATGGCCAGGGGCACCCACGATAATCCTGCTAACCATTATTTCAACCTGCCCGGGCTCACGTCGCCGAAGCCAACCGTTACCGCTGGCGCTGGAAGGCACGATAGTTCTTTAAATAGCTCATTAAGCACCTGCGCGTAAAAGCTTCTACGGCACCTCAGAAAACGCACTGAATACCTAACAATAGGCTATAGCAGTGTTAATACCAGCCAACCGCTTATCGTCTTGACCTCTTCTGGATGAACTATATGGAGTTGCAAATTATCACCTGAATATATGGGTCGTATTTGAAAGGCTCGGCCCATACCATTCCGTTTTGCCAGCAACAATATCTCGTAAATAAGATCTCGAACCGAATGACCTTTTTTGTCGACCCAAATCACCTTGTCTCCTAAGCGTTTAACAACACCGTCTAGTATGTCTGCTTGCAAACCATAATTCTTTTCTAAAAGTGTTATTGCCTCCGAAACTGAATATGGGTGAATTTCTTTCGGCATGAGGACTTTATTTAGAGCCCAATCACTGGAATTAAATATAGACGAATTGTCTCTTAGCGAAACTATACTACCTTCATAACTTAGTATCAAGTTATTCGAAGTCTTTTTTAGTTCATTTCCAAATGCAAAAATTGTTCTAGCATTTGATAAAGGACTGGAAATCGATTTCGAATATGCAACCGAATTCCACTTAAAGGTAGAACCACTCCCCTTGGAATTAGTAGTGATCTGATCGCCTTCTCCAGAGATGCTTGTTACATAAAATCTCTCTTGGAATCCCTCATAAATAACTAGAAGAGTCGTCGTTAATCTGTCATTTTTGTCGGTATCTGTGTCAGGGGTTCTAAAGGTTTTTAAAAGATGCCTGGACACTTCACTTGCCGACACCTTATTAGCGATATTAGTGTCTTTAGCAGATGCATTTTGTCCGTATAATATAGCGCCCGACACAAGTATAAGTATCATTATTTTATGCATATAAATTCCTTAATTATAAGTTGCCACTTTTTGATAATGAGCAATCTTCATACGAAACGGTACAATTGGCACCGCATGGTGGCTCACCTGGGGCAGGTATTACAACTACATTTTTCTTAATCGTAACTGCAGATGTGCCAAAATTTTTTATTAGCTTACTGTCCGAAGTTCCATAATTGACGTATATTTTTTGATCAATCCACTCATGCTTTGCGGTAAAAACATATCTTCCAGGGCCTGCGCAAGGAGCAACGTTGCAATTTCCGACGGCGTCGCAGAAGTGATTAATGTACAATTGTCCTGGTGCCCCCTCTTGATCAAAAGTATAACTGTCACCCATCGAAACTTTATTTGGGCCGCTGCATCCGAGTTGAGCGCACACCAATTCCATTGTTTTAACATATGGATTAGGGCCTACATAAAACTGTTGATAATATAGTGGAGGTCCTCCATCACTACTGTCAATTCGAATTGTCGCTCTCTTAACAATTACTTCCGTCGATGACAATCCTGTTCCTTGAGGAACACTCCTCAGAGTAAACTCAAAATCGTGTTTATTATTAAACTGCACTGCACCACTGTCTGGCGAGCACCACAATCCATTATTGTCATACGGATAGTACCTGTTACAAGTCCATATAACCTGATCAGGAACACAGGAGCCACAAAGCTCTGGATCATCACATGGATCCGGCGGTTCTCCGCACCCCGCCGCCAAGGCTACCGCCGCTGAATAATTGGCACTGTTAGGGTCGCAGCACGAACCGTCTGGGCAGGGATCTTCACCTCCCCCGCCGGGCTCGCAGGCCACGAAATACCCCCATTTGTCTTCACATTCTCCTGGAGGGTCGCCGCCGCCGCCATCGTCGTCGTCGTCATCGTCCGGGCAGTCGACCGTGTTGTTCCACTTGTCTCGGCACTCTTGGCCCTCGCCGCAATCATTTCCTTCGGGGGGCGGTTGACAGGTGGCATGGAACGGGCAGCAACAAGGTAGTTCGCAATTCCCCTGCGCACAGAGATTTACAGCGCCCCAAATTGCAACCATTAGAATTATGGCGGCGCGGCTGATGTTTTTTGCGGCGCAGCGCAAGCTTGAAAGCATTGAGAAATCGGTCATGGTGGATTCGCCTCGCACTACTTCGTCGCCCGGGCTTGCCACTCAGCCCGGCGCTGCTGCATCTTACGTTCAGCCCGAATGTAGTCCGCGCGGTGTTGCCACGCGCGGCTGCCGTAGGTGGACATGGCTTCTTGATCGTCTCGTTCGCTTGCACACAGCTTCATGACCTCCAGCCCAATCAGCTTGCTGTCGGAAACAGCAAACTCTTCCCCCGACTTCGGCCGATTTTCCAGCATATCCGTCGCCAGAGCCTGGGCCTCGTCGTGCAGGCCAATGAAATAACAGTTCTGCATCTGGAGGCAGGGAGGGATGGCTCGCCGAGCCGTCAGTCTCGAAAGGGACATTTCGCCTGCCGTTCGTCCAGGAGGGACACCTCGCCGAGCCGCCCCGCACACCGTTTAACCCAAACCAATGCCCCCGCCACCTCGTCACAATGCCATGCAGATTGAACAGACGCAGCCCGGCGCGTTATTGTTTTTTACCCTTGATGAAATCTCAACCTACTCTCCACGATACACTGCCAGTATATGATTAAAACCCTCATATCTGCGCCCTTATAAATGGCCGAACCAGGTATACACGAAATCGTGGCACAAGGACGCCTGCTTACCCTTGTGTTCACAGACCTCGTCGACAGCGTAGGGCTGAAAACCCGCCTGGGCGACAGCGAAGCCGGCCATCTCATTGCCGGCCACCAGGCCGGCATCCGTAAGCTCACCGCAGCGACAGGCGGTCGAGAAATTCTGATCGCCGGAGACGGCTGCTTTCTGACCTTCGAGGTGCCCAGCAAAGCCGTAGAGTTCGCCCTGCGCCTCCAGGATTTCCATCGACAGCAACCCGCTCTCCCACAGGTGCGCGTGGGCGTCCACATGGGAGAGGTTACCGAAACAGTCCACGAATCCTCCGCTGGCCGTACCATAGAGGTAAATGGACTCGCCGTTGATATAGCGTCGCGAATTCAATCCATGGCACGCCCCCGCCAGATACTCATGTCCTATGCGGTTTTTGATAACGCCCGCCAGCGTCTGGACGCGTCAAACCTACAGTTACCGGTAGAGTGGCTTGCCCACGGCAGATACATTCTGCGCGGTGCCGACATGGCTCTTGAAATATTTGAAGCAGGTCTAAAAGGGCTGTCCGATTTTACTCCGCCAACCGGCGGCAGCAATGCTCAGCGCGACGTGCATGGAGAACAGGAAAGCACCCTTGGCTGGCGGCCCGCTCAAGGCCACGACCTTCCCGGACGGCCCAACTGGGTCCTGATAGAAAAGCTGGGCGAGGGCGGTTTCGGCGACGTATGGCTGACCGAACATCGAAAAACCCGCGACCGTCATGTCATAAAGTTCTGCTATAGCGTCGATCGCCTTCGCACTCTAAAACGTGAAGTAACCCTGTTTCGACTGTTAAAAGAAACCCTCGGCGACAGGCCCGATATTGCCCGCGTTCTCGATTATCAATTTGAACACAAACCCTACTTTCTCGAGATGGAATTCGCCGGTCGCCACAATCTCACCTCGTGGCTTGAAGAACATGGCGGGGCCGAAGCCATTCCTTTGGACACCCGCATTGAACTTGTCGCCCAGGTTGCCGTCGCCATAGCCGCCGCCCATAGCGTCGGCGTCCTTCATAAGGACATCAAACCTTCTAACATCATGGTCGCTTCCGGCACTCCCACCCACCCGCGAATTTGCATGATTGATTTCGGAATCGGAGCCGTTTCAGATCGCAATCTGCTGGACATCCAGGGGATTACTGCGACGGGACTGACAGAGGTTGAATCCTCCGGCGACTACGCATCCTCTCTCGCCGGGACTCGGCTTTACATGGCCCCGGAACTGATCGAAGGCAAAAACGCCACAACAAAGTCCGACATCTACTCCCTGGGCGTGCTTCTGTATCAGATGGTATCCGCCAAGCTGAATCATTCGCTTGCCTTTGGCTGGGAACGGGACGTTGTGGATGAAATTCTCCGCAGAGACATCGAAGACTGCGTGGACGGACAACCCGAGAAGCGCCTTGAGTCCGCAGAAATCCTGGCCCATCGACTGCGCAGCTTACCAGAGCGTCGGGCTGAACTAGCGCGGACTCGTCAGGACGCTCGACACGTCGAAGAGATAAAAAAACGATGGCGTCTTATCTATCTTGGCGCCGCTCTCCTTTTCGTTATGTTGGTAATGATCGGACAGTTTGCTCTGCTACAATACCAAAAAGCGCGCTCTGAAGAAAACTTACGAAAAAAGGCGGACGCTGCCACTGTTCAGGCAATGGAGCAGTCAGCCGAAACAGAAGTGGCGCTGGCCAAAGCGCAACAGGCACGCTATTTTGGCGCGATAGCTCTGGCAGAGTCCAGCCTGAGAGAATCTCGGTTGGAAAAAGCCCAAAACATTCTGCTTAATGAAGCACCGCGCGATCTTCTTCAACGGGAATGGGGCTGGTTGTTGGCCCAAAGTTCACCGGAAGATGTGGCAATTAAAAACGCCAATATAAACGATGCTGTATTTACACCGGACGGCAGCCGATTTGTGACTGGTAATCGAGATACCGATGCCAAGGGTCATGTGACAGTATATAACGCAGGCACGGCGCAACGGCTATCTGATACCCTGACAAACAACCGTCTTGTGTGGAACCTGGCAATCAGTCCGGACGGTTTGACCGCGGCAACCGCATCCAGCGATAACAAAATATCCGTAGTGGATTTGACCTCACAAACAATTATCAGAGAGCTGACCGCTCATTCTGGAATCGTCCGTGATGTAGCCTTCAGCCCGGACGGTAAACTGCTGGCAAGCGTCAGCCGCGACCACACTTTGCGTGTGTGGAATACCAAAAACTATTCCAACGACCACGTATTTACTGTCCAGACCGATAATTTCACCGAACTGGACTTCAGCAGAGATTCCAGATACCTGGTCACCGGAAGCCTCGAAGGCCATGCCCGGATCTTCGATACCAGTGGCACCCGCCAGATTTGCGAGCTGGCGGGAGGAGACGGACGGATCCTCTCCGTTGCTTTTCTAGAAAACGGCGAGGGCGTGGCCACTGCCTGCACTGATGGTGCAGCACGAATATACCCATGGCCGCCGCCGGCTGATGCGACAACGCTTGACCCCACAACGGTCATTCGCACCAGGGAAACTTATCCTTCGCAGGTCATATCTTCAATCGACGGAAAAGCAGTTTACATCGGGAACGATAATGGACTAATTATGAAGTCCGATGCAGTAACCGGAAAATTGCTATTCTCTTGTCGGGTGGATGAACCGCTCTGGAAAATGAGTCTTAACCACGACGGGAAAAAGCTTCTAACCACCGCTCGATGGAGCCTGCGGTTGCTGGATTTGGAGCGGTTGGAAGGCTCCTTTGAAATTACTGACTGGCCGATTGCTACTAGTGCACCCTTAAATTCGATGCCCATGAAGATCGCCTCCGTGTCGCGGCTTCGGGATCATACGTGGGATGACGATAAGGCATGGCGGACCACCTCGGGCCTGTCACTTGTCTCTACTAAACACGGGGATCACTTCATGGTTCAATCCGCTTCTGACATCTACTCGCCCGATGGCATTTGGCACATTAAAATTGACCCGGAAAATTCTAAAGCAACTATTCAGTCAAGGAATGGAGACCGCGCTGTCCACATTCTGTCCAACAAGAAAGTCGTCGACGTTATCTTTTCTCCCGACGGAAAACAGGCTGCCGGGCTATTCGATAAAGAAGGGGTCGCGGTCTACAATACAAGCACCTGGGAGCGCCTATATCAATTGCCGACAAGCGTTAACCACCCTGTTTATGTAAAATACTCACCCGACTCAAAGATGCTGATCGTTTGCTACTACAATGGCCTTGTCTCCGCTTACGACGTTACCGGCACACACTTGCGAGATCTTTTGCCAGCAGATAACGGATCCCCAATGACCCTTGATTTTTCAAAAGACGGTCGACTCCTTGCAGCAGGGCTTAATGTTGACCGCGCTATCGTCATTGATCTGGAAACGGGAGATCATATCAGCACTATGACGGGCCATGTTCGATATATATACGGAGTAGAATTTACTTCGGACGACGAGCGCCTGATAACTCTCTCCCGAGATGGGACCGTTAAGATGTGGGATGTGAAGTCTGGTCGGGAACTAGTGACTCTCTTCAAACTGCAGGACGGGGAACTGCCCCTTGGGATGGTTATTGGATCTAATAGCAGACAATTCAGCATCGCAACTTCGGAACGACGAGTGGTAAGCACAGAAGTTTTCCCATGGAATCTGGCAGTTTACCCTGACCCAATTGGTAACTATACCCTTGCGGAACGAGTGGAATTATGGAACAGGCGGGTACGGCTGAATCCAAATCTCCGCATGAAGGACACCAAGGCGAATCAGTAAAATGGTGGGCCCACCAGGACTCGAACCTGGGACCAGCCGGTTATGAGCCGGCCGCTCTAACCAACTGAGCTATGGGCCCTTCCGTGTTGCTGCACCTTGTACCACAAAACCCGCGGATGCTTCACCTAAATCTGTGCTTACTCAACACAGAGCAATACCGCTGAAAACGGTGCAGAGAATCAAAGCCAGTTGGCGAACTTCCTGAGAACTATCCTGTAAAATTGTCGTGGCAATACGACCATTTGATCGCACAAATAAAAACAGCCGTCGCCCCCACAGGGGCGACGGCTAAAAAGACTTCTAAAAAATTCCAGATCGGCTGCTACTTAGATTCCGTAAAGCTGGCTGGTCCGATTGTTGGTGTAATTGATATCTTCAATACCGCCTTCAGGAACCACTTCAGAATAGATGTGGGTATATCCCGGTGGCACATAACCTTTAAACTTAATCCGTTTTGCTTTAGGCGTTTTTCCAGGCTTATTCCGAAGCTTCTTCACCCATTTCTCATCGAGAAGGTACGCACTATCGTTTAATACGTCGCCGTTGACAACCCAAACTCGCACCAAAGCATAGTTAACGCTAAAGTCTGAGACCATGTTTTGCACTTCTACCCGACCAGTCATTCTGCATGCCAGCAATGGAATGCCCTGGCATTTATATTTCCTGAAAAACACAAGGTCACTGCGCAGGTCAGGACCGACAAGGGGTTCCGTGCTGCCGTCGCCGCGGATATCGAAAGTGTATTCACCCTCATTCCGGTCGTTATTTGATACGTTTACCGTTGCAAAAGCTTTTCCTGCAAACGATGGGGTGTAACGAATGCTGAAAGCGGTGCGCTGTCCCGGCGGTACCAACGTGGCTGGCTGTTGCGTGACCGTGAAATCAGCTGCATTTGGCCCGGTGATGCTAATAGGCGAAGTCACGATGAGATCAGCGTTGTTTACGTTTCTGATTTCAAAAGCGTGCTCCCATACGTTAACGCCAATCTGGGCTACGCCAAAGTACGTACCATCCAGTTTGAGAGGCTGAACCGATCCATCTTCAATTGGCGAACTCTGGCCCGTGATCAGGATTTCCGGAACAAAGACCGGAGGGGGGGGCGGAGCCGCCGCCAGTAATGCACACCCTGCTAAGGCCAAAGAACCAGCGATGAAACGTTTTGCACCTGCGTGGGTGATTTTTGCGTGCTGCTTAAATTTTGTCATATTTTACCTCCATTAAGGCACACAATTTGTGCTGGAGGCGGATCATTGCAACGAAAAAATGCATAATCGCAAAAAAAACTTTTCCGGGCATCTGGAAATAGCCAACCCCACTATGTTTATAACCTCCCGACGGGTCTGTACGACCTTCCAACGATACGGCAAGAAAGGCCTTATAATGATATTTGGCAAAAGGGGGCTTGCCTCTACCGCGTTGCTTTTCATCATTTCCACTCCGATCTATGCGGGACCCATTACTTTTACCGGGTCACAGGCAACAACCGGCGGCCTCAGAATACAGCTTGATGCAGCGGGAAATCTGATTCAGCCGGATCCTGTCCAATTAAATAACGCCCTGCCTGCGTACACCGGGAAGACATCTGGTAATGTCCCAAAGGTTGTGACCCCGCCGGCAGCATCATCCCTCACTGCCAGCTCTGCCTCTGACGCTCAAAAACATCTTTCGACCGCCGCATCTGAAAACCTAGTTAAAAGCGGAAAAGTTGTGCGACTTAATGGTCTTTTCCATGCCGCCAGCCGTGCGAACATTAATGCAGACGGGCAATTGGAAAGCGACTGCCATGTCGGCGCAAACGGTGACACGGCCAAAGGACACTCCAAATGACAAATCTAGTGAAACTGACTGGGGTTTTATTAACAGCAGTAGTTGTGGCCCCTGCAGCGGCATTGCCGGTTGATATTTCTTATACAGATGTTGACGGGTTTGGATTTAATGATCCAACCCTCGGAGCCCAGCGGCGCGCTACGTTTGAAGCCGCTGTCCACACATGGACCGACCAACTCCAGGGAACAGTGCCCCTGGCCGTAGTTGCGCGTAGCGAAGCCATGGGGGGCGATGCAGGCTCAGCCACTCTCGCCTACGCAGGCCCAGTAAGCGTGGCGCGAGATTTCCCAAATGCGCAACCAGGGACTTGGTACGTTACGGCGCTGGGCAATCAATTAGCGGGCTATGACCTGGACACAGGCGCGGCGGATATCGAAGTTGTTATTAACGCAGATGTGGACAATCCAACCGTACTTGGGACCATCGGCTTCTACTACGGTACGGATGGTAACTCCGGAGGAGACATTGATTTCAGGACTACTGTCCTTCATGAACTTGGTCATGGCCTCGGGTTTATCAGCCTTATGGACACAAATGGAAATTTTTTCCACGGCCCTGGGGATCCAAACCCACTTCCCGATGCTTATACCCGCCGGTTCGTGAAAAGCAAAAAACCTTATATTAGTTCGAAAAATAAGCCAATGGACCGCAAGCGCCCTAAGCAGCGAAAAAAAGACATCAAGAGCAATAATCTCCGCTGGACCGGCCCTCTTACTTATGCCATTCAAGGATTCGCAACGTCCCTCTACGCACCCAAAAAAGTAGAGCCAGGCTCAAGCATCTCGCATTGGGATACATCCTATTTCCCAGATCTTCTCATGGAGCCTTTTGCCACCGGACCCAAATTCAATATCGATCTCTCAAAGCACGCACTTCAGGATATGGGCTGGCAATTTGTGGATTAAGATTCATCCCGTCTTTCGAAGTCGCGTTTCGTCTTAAGAATGCGCACGTTGCAAAGTTACGCACACGGGTTCCCGTGTGCGTATTTTGTTTATTTAAGCGACTTTTGCGCGAGTTAAAAGCCCACGCTTCTCCACCTGGATCACAAAGACTGTGTAACCAACCAACACAAGGCTCGTAAGGATTAAGACTCCAGCTTGCGTAAGAGAGTTGTGCCCGTTCCCCGCGTAGAGCCAAGACAAAATCATCGACAGGATGTACAATCCAAAGTTCAACCATAAGGTCCTGCCGTGACTCCAGCCCGCAACCATTAGCCGTTGGTATAGATGGGTACGGTGTGCCTTTGTCAGATCCTCATGTCTTCGGATTCGCCGTATCAACGTGTAAACAACGTCATAGATAAACGGGCTAAACAAGATAAGCGACGCAATCCAGGGAAACCGACTTTCGGGCACGCCGTCGCCAGCCTGTAATGCAATAACCGCCAGAACAAACCCGTAAAATTGGCTGCCGCAATCGCCAAGAAATGTTTTTTTTCGGATATCTCGACCCGGCACATTATGAAACAGCACACCGATCAGGCTGCCAAATATAACCGCCGCCATGCCCGCCATGTACATACCTGTCCAAGAAATGCCAAAGCCCCGGCTAAAACCATGATTTGCAAGCCATATGGCCAGCCCAGTAGCCGTGACCATTCCGAAAACCGACGCCTGTCCGTCCATTCCATCCATAAAGTTAAAAATGTTCATCATGAAAAAGGTGATGAGGGCCGCGATAATAGAACCCGTAATCGGAGACAAATGAATGTCGTCCCAAAATGGAAGATCAAGGGTTTGCGGGGCAAAGCCAAAGGCCAACACGGAACCGCTTGCAGCAATTTGAACCAGAAGTTTCCATCGAGGAGGCAGCTCTTGGAAGTCATCTAATGCTCCGCCAATCAAGGCCCACGCACCGCCAACCAGCAGGGCCAGACGCCACGGCTCAAGCGGTGAGTGAACGCCCCAGTGGGGCATAAGCAAACAAGTTATATAAAACGCCGCGGCCGCGCCCAGGCCTCCAAGGCGGGGCGTGGCGATGGAATGACTGCCACGGTCACTGGGGCGTGCCAGCACATCATAATGATGAGATAGCGTAATGCTGAGGCGAACTAGCATGGTAGAAAGCAGCGCCGGCAGCACTACAAGGCGCAAAAACCACACCGCCAGCATCAGCAACGCCACACTGAAATATTCTGGGTCCCTCAGCAGGCCTATATATGATTCCGACATACCGCCATTATCACAACATAGCTGGCTGCGTGTTCAGTCAGGAGTGCCGCGGAAAAGCATTTGTGAAATTTTGTTCGGCAATCTTGACTTGATGTTATAGTCAGCCGTATCCCATTAACAATGACTACGGGATCGCCAAACCAGGCCGCCGCGCGCGTGCGCATTATGATTGTTGAAGATGAGCCTGACATTGCCACGATTGTAGCGCAGATGCTGAGCGCCACCTACGAGGTAGTAAAGGCTGATAATGGGCTGGAGGCGCTGGAGCGTCTTAACTGGTATCAGCCGGACCTTACGGTAATGGACCTGATGATGCCAGTGCTGGACGGGTTCGACACCACTCGCGCTATTAAGAAGGATAACGACTACTCCACCATGCCGGTCATGTTCCTCACGGCTCGCAAGGATAACCAGGCTGTGCGCGAAGCATTAATGGCCGGCGGCGACGTCTATATGGAAAAGCCGTTTGATCCACCAGAGCTGCTGGTGCGTTTGCAAGAGATGATTACTCGCAATGGGATCGTTCCGAAACCAAAGCGCTACACTCTGGATCAAATAAAGGAGCATTTCGAAGGTGGCGGAGATAAAACTAGAGATTCGCCTCCTCCCATCGCAAAATCGCCCCTGTCCCTCACTGCGCAACTCGCGCGGATCGCGGCCGAACCCCGCGCCCGTCTGCTGCTAATCCATGATTCTGAGCCGGCCCTTCGGGCGATCAAACAAGCTTTAAAAAACAAGCATGAAGTAATAATAGCACAGGACGCAGAAGCGGCATTAGATAAAATTGCCGCCTACCAACCGGATATTCTGATTTTGCAGGCGACCACCGCCACGTTTAACGGGTTTCACCTGGCCCAGCTCCTGCGCGTAAACCGGCAGCTTCGGGTGCCGCGTTTAATTTTCCTTATGGATTCAGCAGCTAGCGAGACCCAGGAAGCAGAGGCTAACCGGCTCGATGGTATACTCTTGCAAGGAGAACCTCTGGATATATCTGTGCTTGCAAATCAGGTGGAAGTCATAACGAAGGATCCGGGTTTTCAGCGTCTTCGGAAACGCTTGGATTATAAAGAAATTCTCCGCAGAGAGGAGCCCGGAGATGATGATTTCTAAAATTTCGATTGTTAAAAAAGAGAATTCGCTCGATAAAAATATGACGGTACGAACCTTATGAATCCCGAAGCAATAACCGCCATAGCAGGTGCGACTATGTCTCAAACGATTCTTTGGGATATTTCGGAGTTTGCACTTATCATGTTTCTGGTTTCTCTGAATGGTTTTTTTGTAGCGGCTGAGTTTGCCATAGTAAAAGTCCGCAGTACTACGATACGCAGCATGGCGGAGAGCGGAAACCGTCGTGCACAAATGACGCAGAACATTTTGACGCATTTGGACGCATACCTTAGCGCCACGCAGCTCGGCATAACCATAGCCTCTATTATGCTGGGTGCCATCGGCGAAGAATTTATGCGGGAACGGGTGGTCGAACCGCTTCTGGGCGGACTGCCGGGAATGACTGAGGGCGCGAAATCGACCATAGGCTTCTTTCTAGGCACGGGAATAATCGTATTTCTTCACGTGGTGCTTGGAGAACTTGCACCAAAAAGCCTGGCTATTCAGAGACCGAACGCAGTAAGCATGTGGGTCGCCTATCCCCTTCGCTGGTTCTACGTGCTGCTTTATCCGGCAATTGTTGTACTTAACGGTGCGGCGAATCTGATGCTGCGCATGGTAGGTATTCAACCGGCTATGGGCCACGAACTGGCCCACTCTGAAGAAGAACTGCGCATGATCGTTTCCGAAAGCCAACGCATAGGCAACATTACTAGGGACAAACTTGATTTGCTGGAAAACGTCTTCGGATTTTCCGACGTCACCGTCCGCCAGATCATGGTACCACGGGTAGAAGTTGCGGTCTTTGATCTTCAGAAAAGCCTGGGCGAAAACCTGGCGGTGGCTGAGAGAACCGCACACAGCCGATATCCTTTAGTAGAAGGAGGGCTCGATCATGTAGTTGGCATCATTCACATGAAAGACCTCTTCTGGCAACTAAAAGAACTGGAAATGTCGCCGCAGGAAGCCGCCGCAGCAGTGGAACGAAGACACCCCATGATTGCCGGTGGCGATATGAACAAGAAGCCGCCAGCCACAGGGGCACAATTTCTGACGTCGATCGCGCGGCAAGTTCTGTATGTGCCGGAAACTGCCAAGGTTAACACCCTGCTGACAGAATTCCAGCTCAAACGCATCCACATGGCCATGGTCGTAGACGAGTATGGCAGCACCATCGGTATTGTGACTTTTGAGAATGTTATCGAGGAAATAGTAGGCGAAGTTCAAGACGAGTTCGATCAGGAAATACCGCGAATCGAACAACTATCCGAAACAGAGTACATGGTTGAAGGCATCACTCCCCTTGATGAAGTGAATGATAAGCTGGAACTCGAACTCGACAGCGAAAACGCCGATACTATAGGCGGATACGTACTCAGCGAGCTGGGTCGTTTCCCAAAACCTGGCGATCAGTTAATCGCAGATAAAGTAGAGCTGACAGTACGCGAACTCCGCCGTCAGCGCATCCACAGGGTTTTAATTAGAATCCTGACAGAAGAAGAACTCGAAGGTCATAAACCCGCATTAGAATCAACCAGAGACGAAAACGACACAATGTATTAACCTTGTCGTTCCTCCGGCCGGGCGGTGTGCTCAAAGATGCTGTTAGCGCCCTACGATCGACGTTGTGACTGACGATGTAGCGGTAGTCTCAAGAGATGACGCATTTTCGGGTAGGGATGGCTCGCCGAGTTGGTCGCCTAAGAGTGTAGCCGTAGTATCAGCGTGATCAACATTCATCGTCGCAGCCGTTGTAGCTTCCGTGGCAGCGACAGTTCCTGAAGTCACTTTCACCGCTGCGGGTGGTTCACTCTCCATCTCGCTACCGGCTATCGGCTCCGTGTTTGAAGTGGGCACATCTTCTGTTGCCGGCAGAGGAGGCGGCGTGATCCTAATAGATTCCGGATCAGGAAACAGCGCTTCCGCAGCCTGCTTGCTTATGATAAAGATGTCAGCCTTGTCAGCACTCTTGGCATACCAGCCACCAATCGCCCCAGCGCCAGACGCTACCGCTGCGGGTGGAGGATCCAGTTCGTTGCCTACAAACAGAGTTGCCGAAGTCGGGGTACTGGGAGAAGTGGATTTGTCCTCATAGTATAGAGAGATAGTCTGGCGAGGCGGTTCCAGGCCCAGACCTGCGAGACCCGGCGTCGCCGTGGTTTCAACAAACCGGTCAGCCTGAAGACTAGCCAGCATATTTGCCAGACTGTTGATGCGCGCCGCATCAGCCTCACCAGGTGCCGGCTCGGCGAACAGCCATTTCTCGTCATTGGATTTTGTCACCACAAAGGTTGCAGAAATTCCGGTTTCCTCGATGCGAGTAGCGTTGCTGCCAGAAAAGTTAAAGATCCTGCGATCCCGCCAGCCGTCTTCGCGATTAAAAGTTTTTGC
This sequence comes from Candidatus Sumerlaeales bacterium, assembly GCA_038243585.1. GTDB lineage: Bacteria > Sumerlaeota > Sumerlaeia > Sumerlaeales > Sumerlaeaceae > JAKFFN01. The sequence goes on from JBBSQY010000001.1 coordinate 167,975, forward strand.
CAGGCTGGCTTGGGCGTTTAGTACTTCTTTCGAGTCCGCCTTACGTACATATGTGGAAAAGACGGATTGGCCGTCTCTACCAATCAGCAGGTCAAGAACTGGGTTGGTGCTTCCGTTCTGATAAACCTGCACCTTTGTCGAACTGGTTTCGGTAACTTGGTACTCGGCAAAGCTGTTCGGGTTTGAGCTGACCACTGTCGCCGTAATAGGTTTTTCGAGCGCCCCCATAATTGCGATAATTGCCCCGGCATCCGCCTCATGCTGACGCTCCACGTTAGTGTACCATTTATCGCCCGACTTTGTCAGGGTCACAGCGTCCTGATCCGGAGCATTAATCAGGATACGCTCGACCGTGCCGCTTGTGATGGCCGGAAGCGTCTGGACCGGAATGGCAGCGGAAACAAGCGATTGTTCCTCTTTTTGATTCTGATAATAAATTGCCCCCCCAACCGCCAAAGCGGCCGCAAGCAGCAGGATTGTTCCTTTTGTGTTCATAAGGTTCGTTTCCCGTTAGTTAAAAGTTTAGCGCAAATAGCAGAATTGTTCTGCTATGCTGCATTGCCATAGATACGGCGATAGCGAGCCCGACGGCGCCGATTGTTCATCAATAATCCGAAACCAAAGGCGACAAGCAGCAGCGGTATACCGATAATAATCAATGCCTGTGTCCAGCGCGCCTCCGCCGGAGTAATCTGTCGCAATTGAGCAGTTCCCATATCGCGTGCGCGAAGCGCCAGCAAATCACCACCACGAGTAAACGCCTCAGCCACGTTCAGCGGAAGCAAAGCGTTCGCCGGCATCGCCTGAATCGCCTGGTCCACCAGCAACAGCGCCGATCCAACCACAACGACTTCTGCGCTCTCTTTGCTTTTTTTCATGATATCGTCAGCAGCCACCGTTTTTGTAGTTCCGTCCTCATTTGTCAGTACGGGCGCCGGCGTCTCCGCATAGCGGCTCGTCAGTGAACCCTTGACCAGCATCGCAAGATCCTGCGCCTTGGTCTTCTCCTCAGGTGCCGGTGGCTTAAGCTCAGTAGGGTCCAAAGTAAACGGGCCAGCCTGCAGTCGCGAATTCTCCGACGAAGTCAGCAGCGCTGTAACCGGGGCACTAGTGCCGCGATCGCTCCGGCTTACGCTTGAAGTATACGCGAACATCACCTCAGGAATGTCTTTAGTCAGAGCGCTTTCCTTGGCACCCTTAGCCGTAATAAAAACCAGTGGGTCCTTATATCGAATTATGGTGCCAGCACGCGTCATGGCACCCTGTGAACGCCCACCCGTCCAGTCTTCAACCAGGTCCGCGTTGATCCGCAGGCCATAATACTCGAGAATCGAGTTGATGTTTGGCGGATTAGGAATAACACTATTCATCCCGCCCCGGCTGTTAAGCTGCACGCCCGGCGCAGCCACAAAAAGTTTCCCGCCATTCATAACATACTGGTCAATATGAAACAGCGATTCCTCGCTCAGGTCCTGCGGGTCAATAATCATAAGCATCTGTAAACTGGCGAGGTCTCCCAGCGCCGTCGCCTGCAATTCAGAAACGCTGAAACCCTCCGCCTCCAGTTGCGACTTAAGACCTGCAAACTGGCTGGGCTGCCCCATAAGCGGATTGCCCCCCGGCGCTACCAGACCGATAGCCGGGATATTAACAACGGCCGCCTTATTAATCACACGGCTTAACTGGTACTCCAGCGACTGACTTGTATCCAGGAAGGAAATCGTTTCACCCTTGCCGCGATACTCTGCCGTCATTCCGAAATAACCCTTGTTAAGCTTATACTCGGACGCCGACGACTGCTGCATCAGCGATGCTTCCATACCCGCCTCCTGCGCCGCCTTTTCTGACGGGGAGTCCGACCCAGGGCTCACGTCGCGAAAAGTAAACTGGACCCGGCCATTCGAAACGTTACGATACTCCGTCAACAATTCGCGAAGTTCGTCGCGGCGTTGAGTCCACTCCGGAGGAATATTATCTTCCGTAGCATAAACCGTAACAGTCACACGGTCTTCCAGCTTCTTAAGCAGAGAACGGCTGCTGTCACTGAGGCTATACATACTGTTGCGTGTCAAATCAAGCCGCATATTGCTCTTCCCCGCCAGCCAGTAGACTCCCACCAGCACCACGACGATTAGAACGCTTCCGACAACAACATTAAACCCTGATTTATAAACCCGGGACTTACGTTCGCTCTGATCATAATCTTTTGGTTGCGACATTGATAACCCCTATTTCCACTTCCGACTCTCGATAGTCCGCACGTTGAGAAAAAGAAAAAAGATAATTACAGCCACATAATACACGACATCCTTCAGGTCAAGCACACCCCGGTACATACTCGCAAAGTGGGTCATCAGGCCGAATTGCGCAACGACGTTATAAACTCCCGTCGGCAAAAGGTTCGCCAGCGTAGGATGGCTGATCAGGATAAGACAGAACGTCACAACACACGTAACGATGAGCGCCACAATCTGATTAACCGTAATGCTGCTCGCCCAGCAGCCAATCGCTAAAATAGCCGAGCCCATAAGAAGCGCGCCAATATACCCACAAATGATTGGCCCATAATCAACCGGCGTGGCGGGGTCCGCAAAATGATGAACCACATAGACCAGCGTCAGTGTCAATACCAGCGCGCACAGCAAAAGAAACACCGTACTAAAAAACTTTCCCAGCACTGCCTCCCAATCCCTTACGGGCATCGTCATCAGCAGTTCCTCAGTGCCGCTACGTTTCTCCTCGCTCCAGATGCGCATCGCAATCGCAGGACAAAGAAACAAAAACAACCAGGGAATGAACTCAAAAAAGCCATGCAGCGCCGCGAAGCGCGCCTTAAAAAACCCCTGTCCGGCAAAATTAAAAAACAGCGCCGGACCAACAATTAGAAAAACAATAAGGAAAATATAAGCCTGAGGCGAGTTGAAATACGTGCCTAGCTCTTTCCTGAAAATCCGATAAATGTTCAGCATGACAAGCTACTAGCGCTCCCGGTGAATTGTTTGTATCGCAGGCGGCGACCTTTTAAAAGGTCGGCTGACACAGCCGCGATCATCATAGCAGGTTGCGTGCTAAAGACGGCAAAAAAAACCATCTGGATAAAAAACTGCGCCAGCCGACACGTGGAGGTGAAGGCTGGCGCTTTAAAACCGGAAGCAAGCTTCCGGAATTAAACTTTTACAGGGTCTCGGTGGTTACCGTAGAATCTACTTCTACTTCAACAGCTTCGCCATTTGGCGCAACGGTTTCAGTCGTTGATTCTACCGTCTCGCTCTCCTGCTTGTCGCAGGCGCTAAAAAATAGCGAACCAAAAACGGCCAACAATAGGGCTACTTTTTTCATTTGTCTCAACCTCCTCTCGTCTCGTGTATTTAATTTCGTAATGTGCTGGCGCTACCGGTCGATAAATGAAAATGCCAGTCTTTTCTTAATGCCTCGTCAATTCAGCAAAGACATCCTCAAGAGATGCGACATCTTGACGCAGTTCTGTCATCGTCCAACCATTATCAACACAGCAGCGAAAAATTTTCTCCGGCAAATTTTGGCCGGATTCCGAATCCAGATGCAGCCGCGTAGAACCATCCTTTAGAGACTCCAGCTGACGCACCATATCTACTCCGGGGATAGCCGCAAGTTTATGCTCTACGTCCGGCTGAGGCCCCCGAATCACCGTTGTGATACCCGCTACACCCGAGCCACGCCGAATAAGCTCATCCGGAGTGCCAGAGGCAACAACAAGCCCGTCACTTATAATAATAGCGCGATCACACGTAGCCGCAACCTCAGGCAAAATATGCGTCGACAAAATAACAGTCTTTTCTCGTCCAATTTCCCGGATCAGATCACGAATCTCAACAATCTGGTTAGGGTCCAGTCCACTTGTCGGTTCATCCAGCACAAGAATATCCGGTTCGTGAATCAACGCCTGCGCCAGCCCCACACGCTGCCGATAACCCTTGGACAGCTCGCCAATATTCTTAGCTACAGCGCTCCCCAGCCCAGTACGATCAATCACAAGCTTGATGCGCGACGCCAGCCGATTCCCCTTAAGTCCATGCATCCCGCCAGCAAACTGCAAAAAATCCACCACCGCCATCTCGGAATACAAAGGAGCATTCTCCGGCAGATACCCGATATGCCTGCGCACCTCCAGGCTCTTCTCGTAAGTATCAAACCCCGCCACCATAGCCTGCCCCGAATCCGCCGGCATATAACACGTCAAAATCTTCATCGTAGTAGACTTCCCCGCGCCGTTAGGCCCCAGGAAACCAACAATTTCACCCTTATTAATAGTAAAAGAAACACCCTTAAGCGCACGGGTCGTTCCATAACTTTTCGTAAGATTATCCACAGTAATCATGGCCTTGAAACGTCGCCTCTAACAATGATATCAGCTAAAACCACCAGAACCAACCCTCATTCGCCCCATTCCACCGATAGCTACTCATTTCCCCCCTTCCGGAATTGCTACCCGGCCCTCAGCCTCGTACGCCCGAACATCATTGCGCGGCCGTATTCCCCTTCTTATCCCCGACCCACTCCAGTTCCGGTTTTCCATTCGCCAGGATGGCTTCCACCATCTTCTTTAATGTTCCGTCTTCAATATACTTATAAAGATTATCTCCCGGGCATGACGTCGTTGCAAGGTCACGGTGCCCATAAATCTTCAACGGCTCAATAGAAAATTCAGCTGTGGCCCACGCCATCAGTCCGGCAATCGATTTAAGCTGCTCTATATTGGGCTCAGCCTCACTGTAATTTCCAAAACAGTTAATCAGGAAATGCCCCCGCGGGTCATACCGGGTATTCGTATCGCCCACATAACGATAATTCCGCGCTTCCAGGATAGAGCCGTCGATATCGATCATGAAGTGATAGGGTATGTCGAACCAGTTCCGATCATTTTCGCCCCACGCCTGCATCTTCTGCAATTTTTCGCCCAGGTTCTGTTCAGCAGTATGGGTCGTTGCACTATGGTGCAAGGTCAGTTTATCGATATCGTGCCTCACACGCAGCCGATACTCGGCTCCATTCGCTTTATCCGACCCCGCCACCTCTTTCGGCAACGAATCCACCATCGCCACTTCAACCACGGTTGACCCGAATCCGAGTTCGCCTTTCTTACCATAGATCGCCACTATCGCCACATGATAACCGTTCCAGTTAAATGCGGCCCCCTCATCCAGGGTTCGAGTCTCCGTCGTCCCGCGGCTTCTCAGCGAGATGCTCACCCGGTCCACGTCACCATCCGGCCGAGCCGCCATCATCTGCGTTACCGACAAAGTCAGGTCCCGGAAAGCAAGCGAATCCCCCGGAGCGAGGTTCATCCGTAGTCCGTCTGCGTCCACCCCCTTCGCCGGGGTTTCGCTCCAGGTCGAGTGTCTATAGACCTTAAGCTTTACCACATCACTCGTTGCGAGCACTGCGTCCTTGGCCTCTGCCGGAGAACTCGCCAGACATCCCAAAGGTATCAACAACATCGTAAGCAACAGAAACAAGTTTCGCAGCATGGGTCCAGCCTCGCGTAAAGTATTTTCGAAATAGAGCGACATCTCCACTCAAATAACGAAACGCCAATTCTCCCTGCAAGTGGAAAGCTCCCTTATCTAAGCGTCCTCGCACAGCGACACCACCACTCATAATTCGTAATTATCCCCCTAAGTATGGCAAAACCAGCCCGATGATAGCGAAAACACAACTCTCACCCTCAGAGCAACTAAATGCCATGCAAAGAAAAGACCGATGCCGAAAATCCGGCACCGGTCCAAAAACAGCTAAGTTACTCAGCGTTGATTCGATAAAATGCAGCCTGCACTATCGGCAGATCACATTAATAGATTGTCCAGTCAGAAACGCCACTCGTATTATTAACGCTCAGCCGGAAGATGCTACCTGTGCTGGTCGGCGATGTTATAGTATTAGACGAATAACCATACACGTTTCCCGTGGCCGGATCCATTGCAATATCTATGGTTGCATTCGCGGCGTCCATATTGATTGTGCCTGCATCATAAAGGGCATCGCCATCAGCATCAAGACCTGCGGCTGGAACAATATTATTCCAGGTCAGGCCGTCCACAGCGATGTTGGCTATGGCAAAACCATCCTGCGTCCCACCAGCTTCAGCCAGGGCGCCAAGAGAGTTGTCGGCATTGACAGCAAGGCCCTGCTTGGCGAAGACGGCATATTGTGACACATCGGTGCCGGCAGTTGCGCTAAAGGTGGGAGTATAAGCGACAGTATACTTTTTGATCGCGAGACCTGAGTTGGTTGATGCAACAACATTGAGTCCGTCATGAGAACCGATAGAATGGACTTCACCTGCACCTGCGAATCCGGAAGCAAACTGACCCAGATAACTAAACACATTCGGCGTTGCTAGCGAGTTTCCGAAGACAATGATTTTGGTGGCTCTGCCAACGAATATCTTGGCTGTGCCTAGTCCGACGTTACCGGTAACTTCAAGAGCACGGGAAGTGCCCGTTATTGCCGGAACAATTGTGGCATAATCCGCAGCAGCAATAACAGTCAGAAGTGTTCCAGCCGTGGTATAGCGCTGCACTGTGCCACCAAATCCATTAACGAAGATGTAGCCATCCTCACTGGTGGCCAGGCGGTAATGGTCAAGCGGGGCATCGCCGGTTGACTGGGTAGGAAAACTTCCAAAATTCATTCCGTCGCTTGCGCGAAGCATCTGGATGTCAACCGTAGCCCCCGTGCCTGTGATCGCTGCAACTAGATCAATATTAAGACTATTTTGGGCAGCGCCACCGGCGATAAAATCGATACCGCGACCGACGTTGGTCGCAGAATCGATCCAGCCGTTGCCACTGGCAGCACCACTACCGCCGGTGACGAGCCAGTCTTGCTCCACAGTCTGACCCTGTAAAGCGGAAGGCATCAGCATTGCTGCCGCCAGTAATGATAAATAAATTCGTTTCATAAGCAATTATCCCCTAAGGCTAATTTTGATCTTCATTGGAAAACAGGCAGCATAACAAGTTGCAACCATATAATCCGAATAACGGAAATGGAAGTGAACCCGGGTATTATTCTAACTAGAAGGCAGAAAGTTAGCGCTCACGTCCAGGATTTTACGTCCCGCTTACAGAACGATATACGAATGCGCGAGCCTTACACCGCCTGCGGGCGTTCTGCCAGATAAGCCCTATACTGGTTCAGCAGGTCTTCAATCTCCGAGTAAGTTTCTACCGTCATCAGTTTCGTGCGGAGGGTTTTGCAGCCCGGGATTCCCTTAATATATTGCTGGCTGTGCTTGCGCATTTCTTTCACGGCCCGGTTCTCGCCCTTGATGTCGATAGTCAGTTTCGTATGCGTCAGGATCAGGTCCAGGCGTTCGTCGATGCCGACTTCTTTCATGTAATAGGGCACCTTGATCGGCACGTGCTCACCGTTGTCTTCCACCAAAACCAGCTCGTCACCGGGCACTTCGCTTTCGTGACCGACCCTGCCGGTAAACAAATCATTAACTGCCGCCTGGCACGCGCGGAGCAGCCAGGGGTTTCCGATGATGCCGCGGCCCAGCATGACGGCGTCGCAGCCAGTCTCGCGAAACATACGCACGGCGTCGGCGGGCGACATCACGTCGCCGTTTCCGATCACGGGAATGGCAAGAGCTTCCTTCATGGCTGTGATAAGGGTCCAGTCGGCCTTGCCTTTATAGCCCTGTTCACGGGTACGCGCGTGCAGGGCAACGGCCTGAGCGCCTTCGTCCTGGCACAGCTTTCCGAGGTCAATGGCGGAAATTTCTTTGCCGTTCCAACCGGCCCGCATCTTTACCGTAAACGGAATGCTGACAGCCCGGCTGACGGCTCGCACAATCTCCGCCACAAGCTTCGTATCCCGCATGAGTGCGCTGCCGCAATCGTTGCCCGTCACGTTTCGCGCAGGACAACCCATATTGAGATCGACAATAGTCGCGCCCGCGGCTTCGACCATCTGGGCGGCCCGGGCGAGAGATGTTGGATTGCTGCCCAGCAACTGCACGGTAACCGGTTGCTCGCTGCGGTCAAGATCCAGCAGTCGCCAGGTGTTCGCGTCATCACGGATAAGCCCCTCGGCTGAGACCATCTGCGTAGTCACCAGATCGGCTCCCATCGTGCGCGTCAGCCCGCGATATGCCCGGTCGCTGATATTGCACATAGGAGCCGGTATAACGCGGCATTTCAGGTTTACGTTGCCGATGCTGAAGCCCGGCGTGCGCCCAAGAAGGCTTGTGTTTGTCGGTGTTATTGTTTCAGTCATAATAAAGAATAGGGCAACCGCAGAAGAAACATTCCGACAGGAGACCTACCCTATGAACGGCAGCAGGTTACCAGCCCGAAACGCTTTAAAGGCAGTTACGTGATACCTGCGAAAAGTTCCTTTTCAATTTCCGCGTAATAAGCCTTCACCTGCTTCTCAAACGCAGGAGTTCCAGCGACAACTTTAAAGTAACTGGCCGCTTCTGTGTATTTATCTTCCTTCATCGCAATCTCACCCATGGTAAAATTGGCGCGCATATCGAGCTTGTTAAACTTCAGTGCTGCCTGCAAACTTGTTTTGGCCCCCGCCAGATCTCCCATGTTATACTGAACCATGCCAATCATCGTATTAAAATCAACCGGAGGCCGGGGATTTCCCTGCTCGTCAGGTGGGAGATTTGCCCGATTTGCCTGCGCCTTCTGGAAATACTCCAAGGCCTTGTCATACTTTTTCATATGAAAGTGGGAGTAACCCAGTTCCGAGAGGTACGTGGGGCTTAAAGAAACTTCAGTAATGCCCGCCTCTTCGCCGCTCTTAACAAGGCTTTCCAAGTGTCTAACCGCCGCCGGCCAGTCACCCTGCTTCTGTGCTTTCAAGCTGCGAAAACGCGTCATGTCGGTCACCCAGTTGTCCTTCAACAGAAACAGGGTCAGGGCCATAACGACGGCAAAAATGCCGATAAGCAGCCAGGCCGGTATAAGATCCTCTTTCTCCACCGTGTTTACAGGCGCCGAGGAATCGCTGTCGCCAAGGGGCCTATTCGGAGCAAGAGTGCCGGTTTTTCTGCGAAATGGCGAAGAGCTCTCGCGGTCGCCCGAGGGCGTCTGTGGGGCCTTGCCCTTGGCTGGTACATCATTGTTGAGGGACATATTATTTTTCGTCCTTGCTGGGTGCGGTCATGGTCAGCTCCTGCAAATTGCCTTATGGCCGATGCGGCGCAAGGCAAGAAGTATAAACTGGAGGGCGCTTTTAATCAGCAAAAGCGGTTGCCAAGGCCGGTTGCCGTGCATGACTTGGTAAAATGAAGATTCTTGCCACGCTTCCCACTTATAATGAATCCGGAAATATTTGTCCGCTGATAGAAGAGCTGCTCGCCCTCGACCCAATGCTTGAGGTGCTGGTCGTGGATGACGATTCGCCGGATGGCACCTGGCGTCTGGTACAGGAAAAATCCACGAAAGAAAAGCGAATTCACCTTATCCATCGCACCGGAGAACGTGGTCGCGGTACCGCCGGACTAGCCGCTTTCCGATTCGCCCGAGACAACGGCTACGACGCCGCAGTGGAAATGGACGCAGATTTCAGCCACCACCCTCGGTTTATTCCGTCGCTGCTCGATCCCCTTCGCAAGGGCGATGCGGATATCGTCATCGGCAGCCGATTGGTAGAAGGCGGCGGCGAAACGGGTCGTCATCCGCTAAGACGCTATATCACCCTCGCCGCGAACGGCTATATCCGGATGCTGCTGAAATTACCGATACGCGATTGCACCACTGGCTTTCGCGCCTTCAACCGCAAGGCCCTCGAGGCCATTCCCTGGGAAACGCTGGACGCGCGCGGTCCGGAAATTGTGCAGGAGGTATTAATCCACGCCCGCGCCGCCGGACTCACCATGGTGGAAAGGCCCATTCTTTTTGAAGAGCGACGGGCTGGAACCAGTACCTTTAACTACGGCATTATGGCCCGAAGCTTTCAATACGTCTGGCGAAAGAGGGACAGGAAATGAAACACAAGTGCAACCACTGGACTTTTTCCCTCTCCCTTACTGATACTGAGTTTTTTTCGTGGCGTTAGGGTCCCTGTTTATCCTTGCCCCGACCATCGGGTGGGCAGCCCCGCTGGTGTGGCCGCTGGTGCTAACCGCCGCCGGGGCGCTTGGCTACAAACAGGTGACGTCCATAGCCGACAACGCCCCGCTACGCGGCGAAGCAAACGCCGCTATTAATGCGCAAAAAATCGTGGAGATTCCCCTGGAAGCGCAGGTGATCGACGCTGTTGAGGATGAGGTCAAACGCGACCAGGTGCTCCGTTTTGTCAAAGGCGACATTGTTGTGGTGTTCAAACGCGACCTTCGCGGAAAATTTTCCGTTCAGGTTTCCGGTCCTGACACTCTCACTCGCCGGGAACTGGAATTCGCCGGCCGGGAGTTTCTTGGTGCCGTTGTACAGCAGTTCGCCTATAACAAAATGGCGGAACAAATGGAACGCCGGGGCGCAAACATTATAGGCGAGGAAATCACTGAAGAGGGCGATATAGTGCTTAAACTTCGCCGCTGGGAATAAACCGGCTTATAATCATAGGTTGCTCCCGAAATCCCGGTCCACATCCGACGGCGCAGATGGTTTTCCAAACAGGACCATAACCGACGGTTGCGTGGCCGGCTCATTATACAGTTATTTTTTACAAGGAACCACCCATGGAAATAGTCATAGTTCAAGATCGCGCCGCACTGGCCGATTACGCCGCTCAGATCATAGGAAAACAGATACACACCAAGCCCGACAGCGTGCTCGGGCTCGCCACCGGCAGCACGCCGGTAGAGACCTACCAGCGCCTGGTGGAGGCCCACAAATCTAAGGGGCTGGATTTTTCCAAAGTACGAACCTTTAACCTGGACGAGTATCTTGGCCTCCCCCGCGACCACAACCAGAGTTATCACTTTTTCATGCATGACAGGCTTTTTAATCATGTAAACATAGCCCCGGAAAACGTCAACCTGCCCGACGGCATGGCCATGGATCCCGAAACCGCCTGTGCTGATTACGAAAACAAAATCGCAGATGCCGGAGGCATAGACCTGCAACTTCTAGGCGTAGGCGGCAATGGCCACATCGCCTTTAACGAACCCGGCAGTTCCCTTGCCGGGCCAACAACCATAAAAGTCCTCACCCGCCAGACAGTCAGCGATAACGCACGGCTGTTCTTTGACGGAAACGAAGAGGAAGTCCCGAAATTTGCCATTACCATGGGCGTCGGTTCCATACTGGCTGCGCGCAAAGTCCTGTTGATCGCCACCGGCACCGAAAAGGCCGCTATAGTACGAGCTTTCGTGGAAGGTCCGCTCACAGCGTCCGTCACCGCCAGCGCGTTGCAAATGCATCCCAACGCCACAATAGTACTGGATGAAGAAGCTGCTTCAAAACTGGAAAACATCGAATACTACCGATGGGTCCAATCGCAAAAATCAGAATATGAAAAGCTGAAAAATCGCCTGGCCAAATGAAGTAGCATAGGCGTCCCGCCTGTGTCATTTAAATTGACATCGGCATCCCATAAAGAACGAAGGCCCGCGCCACGTTAAAATTCTGCACACACCATTCGTTTTTCACTTGCGTATGAGCTGTCATCTGTTATCACCAGATAAGTGCAAGGTCCTTAACATACATCATAGATCAGCTCGACCTGCTTGGCAACCTTGACACCCGTTCTTTCGTTTAAAACGCATGTAATAATCTGGAGCATTACTTGCGTAAAGGCATTCCAGTCTCAAGCGCCATTGGCGTCATCTGGGGCCAGTTTTAGCGAATGTATTGCCGTATTCTCTGCCGGGGAAGGACGCGGCTTCCGCATAGCTGACTATTGCAGTCGATAGAAGGGAAATCGAAGCATGGACATTCACGTCCGAAACAAAAGCAAACACAATATCATCACGACACATCGCCTGAAGAAGATCACCCAGAACGTGCTGAAGCTGATCCTTGAAGAAAAAGGACGCACAACTGCGGAGGTATCTATCGTATTCGTGGACGACGGCGAGATGCGGAACCTCAACCGTAACTATCGGGGAATCAACAAGTCAACCGACGTCCTCGCCTTCCCTATGAACGAAGGGCGCTTTGCCTCTATCAACCCGGATCTCATGGGCGATATAGTTATATCGGTACCCCGCGCCCAACTGCAGTCGGAAACCCATGAGCACTCGCTTGAACGAGAACTGACGACGCTCCTCATTCATGGCCTGCTCCACCTGTTTGGCTACGATCACGGCACAGACAAAGAAGAGGCCGCCATGAAGGAACTGGAAGTCGAATACATGATGCTGGTGGAAGAAGAGCTTAGTATCGCCTGATAAAGCACCGCCTCCAATGCGCCATAATTACTCACCTTTGAAATACACCGGCCCGGAAATGTCACATTGTGACGGTTCCGGGCTGTTTTCATTTATAATGCAGGATGGGCATTCCTGCCCGTCTCGCACCAGCCCAGGCAAAAAAGTAGTCGCCGAAAGCTCAAAAACGTTGTTAAACTACTCGTCCTGATTGATGTCAAAGCAGCATTGCAAACCTGTCAAACAACGTCGTCAACTGAGACGGCCAGGAATGCCCATCCTACATTTCCAACCGCGCCAACGCGACACGACAGCCGTGAAATCCCGGCAAAAAAAAGACGGGCCTTTTCAGGCCCGTCTTAATCTAATAGCTGTTTTATTGCTTAGTAGCGATAATGATCTGTCTTATACGGGCCAGATACCGGCACACCGATATAGTCGGCCTGCTTCTTCGTAAGCTCGGTCAGTTTTACACCAAGCTGGTCCAGGTGCAGACGTGCAACCTTTTCGTCCAATTCCTTTGGAAGCACATAAACCTGACCGGATTCATACTTGCCGGAGTTACGTTCCGTCCAAAGTTCGATCTGGGCCAGGGTCTGGTTCGTGAAGCTGTTGCTCATGACAAAGCTCGGGTGGCCGGTGGCGCACCCGAGATTCACCAGGCGTCCACGCGCCAGGATCGTAACGCGCTTGCCGTCGGGCCATTCGATCTGATCAACCTGCGGCTTGATTTCAAACGCCTTCAGCTTAGGATCGTTGAACACGGCGTTGACCTGGATCTCAGAGTCGAAGTGACCGATGTTGCAGACGATAGCCTGGTGCTTCATTTTCGACATATGATCCGCCGTGATGACGTCCGCATTGCCGGTGCATGTGATGAAGATGTCTCCATAGGCGCAGGCGTCATCCATTGTCACGACCGAGTAGCCTTCCATGGCTGCCTGTAGTGCGCAGATGGGGTCGATCTCCGTAACACTGACGATGGCACCAAGACCGCGGAAGCTCTGCGCGGTTCCCTTGCCCACATCGCCATAACCAGCCACGACGACGCGCTTGCCGGCGATCATAACATCCGTCGCTCGCTTGACAGCATCGACGCTGCTCTCGCGGCAACCATACAGGTTGTCGAACTTCGATTTCGTGCAGCTATCGTTTACGTTGATGGCCGGGAACAGCAGCTTACCGTCGCGGGCCATTTCGTACAGGCGATGGACGCCGGTCGTGGTCTCTTCGCTCACGCCCTGCATCTTCTCACCCATTACGCGCCAGCAGTTTGGGTTCTCGTCCAGGGTCTTGTTCAGCAGCGTGTCAATGATTTCGATTTCTTCATTGTCCGTGCTGATGGCTGGCTTAACGCCCGTCTTTTCATATTCCGCTTCGCGCTCTGCGCCGCGGATGATCAGCAGGGTAGCGTCGCCGCCGTCGTCAACGATCAGGTCCGGTCCGCCGTCTTCGTGGGCCAGAGCCATCTTGGTGTATTCCCAATACTCTTCCAGGGTCTCGCCTTTATAGGCGAACACAGGAATGCCGCTCTCCGCGATGGCCGCCGCGGCGTGATCCTGCGTGCTGTAGATGTTGCACGATGCCCAGCGGATATCCGCGCCCAGGTCTGCCAGTGTTTCGATCAGCACAGCAGTCTGAATGGTCATGTGCAATGAACCGGTGATCTTAGCGCCGGCCAGGGGCTTGCTCGCGGCATATTCTTTACGGACGGACATCAGGCCCGGCATTTCGTGTTCCGCAATGGTGATTTCGTCGCGGCCAAATTTCGCCAATGAAATATCTTTTACGATATAATCGGCAGTTGTTGTTGCGCTCATTTGTGTTCCCTTTCTGGGTTTCGTTTCTCTATTTTTGGCTGCGGTTTGCAGCCTGTAAACTTGATGATACAGCGCGCCGCGCGGTGATGGCATACAGCGGCGGCAACGGCGCCAGTTCGTGGCCCGGCAAATCAGGCTGACCCAGCTCGTGGCGTATCACGTCTTCAAAACCCGCCCGCGCCAGCCGGTCCGACAGGTCATCAGGATCAACGCCGGCACGTTCATCGGCCATGCGAACCTGAAACGTTGAGTTTTTGTGAGGCAAAAAGTCCACTATCAGCAGGCGCCCGCCAGGTCGGGTTACCCGACTAAGTTCAGCCACCGCTTCATCCAGTTGCGGTAGATGATGAAGCATGAGCACCAGTAATGCGAGGTCGACATCTGCGTTAGCAAGCGGCAGTTTTTCAAGCCGACCTTCGTGAAACTCAATGGATGTGCCGTTGCGGCCCGCGCCGACGCGGCGTTCAGCCAGTTCCAGCATCGGCGCGCTGGAATCTACCGCGATAACCCGGTTGAAGTGCCGCGCCAGGTGCGGCAGCAGATACCCTGTGCCAGCGCCAAGATCAGCCACCGTCCACTCGTTAGGGAGCAGCGTCATAAACGCTTCCAGATGAAACGCGGCACCAAAACAGGACTCCCGCAAGGCGTCCCACTGGAGCCCAATCTGGTTGAAAAACTGCCCCTGCTCCGTTGCGCGCAACGCCACCACGTGATCCATGCGGTCGCGATCAGCAGCAGACATTTGCTCCGGCGACAGCATCTCCGCAAGCGTCTGCCGCAGACGCCCCTGCCCATTAGCGACCTCCGCGTTAAGGGTGGCGCGGTAATAAGTAGCCGGCCCAACGGCGCGATCCGTTACAAGACCTTCACCCCTCAAAGCTTTCAGATGCCGACTCACATTGGATTGCGGAAGATCCACCACGCGCACAAGCTCGCCCACGCTGAGCTCTTCCGTATGCAACAGATGGAGCAATCGCAGCCGAATAGGATCGGCAACGGCGCGAAGTAAGAGGCTGACAGAAAGATGGTCCATTAAAATCCCTATATCCAGATTAAAGGATAAAGCAGATTTAAACACTATACTGAGAGCGGGTTATTCAGTTTAGCTATCCGGAAAAGCTGTCATTTCTCCTTATTTACCGCCAGCCCGCCTGGGCGCTTTATTAATAAAGCGCCCAGTCTTTCACTGCCGTTCCGGGAATCACGTCGGCACTAAAATTATCGAAATGAGCGCCACGCTGGGCGGGGAAACCACCGACATTACTTGTGTACCCCATTCCGCATCGACCGGAGATGAAGGTGGTATCTGTAACGGAAGCCTTCAAATCACCGTTTAGGTAATACCGGATGGAATCGCCCTGCGCTTCAATGCGCATGGTGTACCAGCCACTGGTGGTGATGTTAATTTTTGGCAAAGCGAAATCAACAGGCGAATTCAGGGGCCCTCCCGCGCCGTCTATTATTTTAGCGCACCGGAGCCATCCGTCATCAGAGTCCCAGGTCATGGCGTAGCAGTTGCCGGCGCCCTCAAAGGTTTGATCCCATCCGGCGAAACCGTCATCACGCAAAAAGATGCCGTAGCGTTCCCAGGTTCCGTAGGACGGGTTATAGTTCAGGTAGACGTCGGCTTCAACAAAATAGTCCCGGTGCTCCGGACGCCCCACTCTCACGGTCTCATAGGCGCCGTCGCCCGTATTGGTTGCGTCTGTCAGTTTCAGAACCTTGCCATCGCCGCCCGGCGAGGCTGGGCTGGAATTGACAACCTGACAGCGCACGAACTTCGGCTTTCCAAAATCCAGCAGACCCAGCGAATCAAAATTTTCAGTAATTGGAAACTCATTCGAAGGCAATGCCGCCAGATTGACGGCGGCATTGTAAAGTTGTGGGTACACGACCATCTTGCTGTCCGCCTGCACCCAGCCCCAATCAGGACGCGGTCCTGGTAGTACGTGTGTAGGAACCGGTATCGGAATCCGGTACCAGTTACCGGGCGCCTGTTGATCCGCCACAAAACGACCACCGGCAAAAAGAACGTAACCGATAATGGTTGAAGTTGTGTCGGCAGTGGCCCGTATGGGATAAATGGTGTTAAGCTGAGCGGTATGCACATAAGGGCCTGTATCCGGCAAGGGCTGAATGACCGTACCCGTCAGCACTTCGTCTACATCTAACGCACGCACCCAACCGGACCGATTGCCAGGATTGTTCGGGATAAAGATTCGCCAGTACCCGCGCTTGTCAAAGGATGCGAAATACATCTGATC
>JBBSQY010000002.1:0-150856 GCA_038243585.1 Candidatus Sumerlaeales bacterium
CGCCGCCCGCAGCGGACGCCTTCGCGTCCCAGCTCTATGCGGATTCTCGGCGTGCCGTAGGTGCCGCGGCTTTTGTCAAAGGACTTGCGGATCTTTGCCTTAAGGTCTGCATCGCCGTTGCGCCGTGGCTTTTCCGGCTTGCTCTTGTGGGCGTAATAACCGCTTCGGCTCACCTCCAAAGCCTGACACGCCGCCTGGACCGGATAGTTTTCAGCCACCTGCTCGATCAACTCAAACCGCCGCGATCTTTGTCCTCGCGCGAGCATGCGATTTCGGGGACGCGCACCACTGTCCCTATTGATTTTACGCGCCTTGCCACTAGGCCGTTTAACATCTAAAGTGCAACACCACGCAAAAAAATATCATCCAAATTCTCGGCGGGCGTCTTCCAACTCAGACATTTGCCGCTTTTCTTTCTATTGCTTATCCTCCGTGCTTTCGTGCCTTCCTGTCAAAATCTCCCCGGCCTTCATTTAAGACCCCGTGCGGGAATAGCTGGCCGGTTTGGCTTACGATATCTCAGGGCTAGATTTAAATAAAAGATACTCCATTCGCTCTTTGAAATCTCCAGTGACTTCCAACCCAAAGTTAGCATCCAGCAATGCAAATACCAATCGGAATAAACAGTAAGATAATAAAATCAGCCTCTATCGTTGATTTCAAAGCATTTGCGAAATAAATCAGCCAAAAGGGCTACGTTGGTAAGTTAAATATTATCAGCGTTAAAGGCTGATATAAATCCGGCTGCCGATCCGAGCAATTGAAACGGCAATAAATGGCAATGCCAAAACCATGTCTATATCGTAATCAAAACGGAATGCGATCGCCTCAGGAGTAAAACCGCAGTACCGACTGCCCCGGCACCGCGCCTTCTCTTAGGACCTGCCATGGGTTTTGGGTCATGTCCACCACCGTAGTCCTCACTGACTGCGGCAGGCCGTCTCCATCAACAATTATGGCAGCCTGACCCGTCAGTTGCTCCCTTGGTTTTTCCCAGGAGGTGATCGCCAGCGGGCGTCCCAGCATACTGAGAATGGCAAGGGACGTGTTATCCGATGGTTGCCGAACGGCTATGGTGGCCGAATGAGAGACATGGCGTCTCAGGTTTCCCGCTGCGTTAAATACGAGGGTAAGAGGGCCCGGCCACAGCTCATCCAAGAGCGGTTCCAGCGCGTCCAGATCTGCTTTCACCAGGTGCTTAAGTTGACTGGTGGAATGGATCAGGATCGACAAAGCCTTATCCTGCGGCATACCGGCCGCCTGCCGCAGCCTTTCGACCGCCGCAGGATTGGCCGCGTCGGCGGCGAGGGCAAACATTATATCCGACGGAAAAGCCACAATCTGCCCTTCCAGCAAGCGATCGGCCACGTGTTCAATCACGTCCACCGAAGGGAATTCCCCGGCAATTTTCAGCAGTTCTGGCTTATCCGGAGGCTCAGCGGTTACGGGCGTAGGAACGACAGGCACAGTAGTCACCCCGACCGTAGCACCCTGGTTTACCTTCGACTCCGCGACCCGTTCGGCAGCCTTTTGAAAGCCCGGCAAATCGCGCAGGCGCTTTTCAATATCACGCACCTCGGTGGAATCGAACTGATAAAAACTGGCCTGATCCAGCGAAGATGGTTTGAAAAACGGGTCTGCGCAGGTTTCGTTTTGATTATCCATGCCGTCGAGAGCGTTCAACAGGACCTCAACGGACGGATCCCCGGCTTCCAGAAGATCAGATATGCTGCCGTCGCTATTTTGCAGCAGGCCATGCAAAAAATCGGAAACGCGTACGCAGGCGGTATCTGAGCTTCGGGCGCGCTTTTTTGCATAGGACACCGCTTCAAAAACTTCATCGCTAATGACAGGATCGCTGGTAATCTCCTCGCCGCCGTCGAAGCCGCTCAGATAATCTTTCAGCAAAACGGGATCCAGGCCCGCATGAGCAAACGCCGAAAGCCAGGGTTCATCGAGCGCGGCAAAATAATGAGCTCCCACCACTTCCAGATGGGAACGGGAACGAGCCAGTTTTTGCCCGTGCGTCATCAGGCTCCGAAGGGGGACACTGAAATCCAGGGCGGGTTTTTGCACCTGAACAGGTTCGGTTTTGACAACTTTTTTAATGGGCGCCGCCATGGCCGTTTCGAGCTCCTGATACAGGGCAATATCCTGCTCATCCTGATCCGCCGGCGCAATTGGTGGGTCAGTGTTTTTTGACGTGATTTGTTCAATGTTCGCTGATGTTTTTGCCGGATTAGTTTTCGCAAAAGGGGATGAAGGCGAAGAGGAATTCTGGACAGAATTCAGAAGATTTCCCACCAAATGGGCCAAAATATTCGGGTCGCTGGCGAAGCAGATCAGTGCCGGCGTATCCTCAAGAATCGTGGCAAGCCGACCCGGTTCAGCGGGGGGAGGGCACCACGCCACGGCAGTAATCGCAGGATGCAGGGCGGTCGCAAGAGAAGCAGTGAGGCGACCATCGGTGTCGGCAAAAATGCAAAGCGCGCACTGAGTAGGTTCCAGATCCATGACCCAACGCAAGACTTCCCTGGGAGCCGCCGGAGGGCTAAGTAAAGAAGCAATTTGTCGAAGCTGAAGCTCATGCCGAAACTGTTTAACCAATCCCGCGCTGTCGTCAGAACCTATAATGGCCACGTGCGATTTCATGATCTTAAGTACTAGCGGATAGGGAGCTGGATTCGCTGGAAGGTGAGAAGGCAGATTGTGGAAAACTCAGAAGATGAGAAGAGGCGGCGGAGAAACGCAAAAACGGGGGCAACTTATCAATTTCGCGTGCCTGCTTTTATATTTTCAGATGTGCACATTTTTGCTTTTAGCTGCATTTTTCCCTTGAAAAGAACGCTTCACCTTGAATAAGGGCACCTGTCTCTGGTTTTTTTGCACGTGACTGAATCGTCTGGCTCAGCATGGGGCGGTCGACTTTCAGCACGCAATGCTTCATCGTGAAGGATAATACCGGTAATAGCCTGATAGCCCCGATGTTTTCAGTGCCAGAGCCTCGCCAGTAAAAGCCCCCATCAAACCGCGTGAATTCTGCGTGGCATATTTGATCCGGGTGTGGAATTCCACAGAAAAAGGCGAAATGCTGGGCTGCTGTTATGCGGAAAGCGCAGCGCGACGACGACCGGTAGATATTTTGATCGGGGATATAAAAGGTTAGGGGCCGGCACGCATGAAGAGAGCGCCCGAATCTCGCGTTTCAGATTTTGAGCAGCTAATAGATTTAGGCAAGGAAAAGGGTCATCTTACCTATGCCGAGATCAATAAGCATTTACCCGAAGACGTAAGTTCTTCGGATATGGAAAGCCTTCTGGACGAACTGGAAGAGCTGGACATTGAGGTTTACGACGACAAGGATATGGCCGCCCACGCAGCAAAGGGCAAAGAGGCCGATGCTGACGTAGAAGAGACTGAGGAAAAGCCGGCCGCTCGCGAGCCGGAAGAGGTTCAGGAAGAGGCCCAGCAGGAAAGCGAAGGCACCAAGATCGATGATCCGGTGCGTCTTTACCTTATGGAAATGGGCAAAGTTCCATTGCTTACCCGTGAGGAAGAAGTCACTCTCGCGAAAGCAATCGAAAAGGGCCGCCACGAGATAACCGCCGCTATCGCCCGTGCCAGCGCCACCGCCGGCGAACTGAAAAAGATTTATACCAGGGTTGAATCCGGCGCGTTCAACCTGAACGATATTCTCCGTGCAAACGTGGATGAGAGCGATCCCGACGAGCGTAACCGTTATGTCCGACACGTCCTGGATAATCTGGATATTGTCCTGGGGCATTACAGCGAAATTCTTGACCGCCTCGACCAGCTTGAAGATCCGTCCCTTTCTGCGGAAGAAGTCGATACCCTTCACAAAGACATCGAAGAACGGCGCGGGATCATCTATCATCACCTGCTCCGCATCGACTTAAACTTTAACATTATTGAGCAGGTGGCTTCGCGCATTAAAGAAGTGGCGCGACGGATCGAAGAAGCAAACAACGATATCCGCGACGTCATCGTGCGAACCATGCTCAGCGAAGAAGATCTTCGCCGCATAGTGAAAAAGACCCGCCGGAACAGCCCCGAAGCCAAAGCCCTGGAAAAGCAGTATGGGTTTAGCATCGACCAGTTTATCAAAATGGACAAGCGAGTGCGGACCGCGCAACGAGTCGTCAAGCGCCTCGAAAAAGAAGCAGGGAACACCTACGAAGAACTCGCTATTATTGTAAAAGAAATTATTGCCGGCGAACGGGAAGCCCATCGGGCGAAGATGAAGGTCGTTGAGGCTAATCTTCGTCTTGTCGTCTCCATCGCTAAAAAGTACACCAACCGCGGCCTGCAGTTCCTGGACCTCATCCAGGAAGGAAACATCGGTCTCATGCGCGCAGTGGACAAGTTCGAGTATCAGCGCGGCTACAAGTTCTCCACTTACGCCACCTGGTGGATTCGTCAGGCCGTTACCCGTGCAATCGCCGATCAGGCCCGTACCATTCGCATTCCTGTCCACATGATCGAAACCATCAACAAATTGAGCCGTATCAGCCGTTATCTCGTTCAGGAACTGGGCCGCGAACCTACGCCAGACGAAATTGCTGTCAAAATGGGACTGCCGGTTGACAAAATCCGCAAGGTGTTCAAAATCGCGCAGCAGCCGATCTCGCTGGAAACCCCCATTGGCGAAGATGGTGACTCCACATTTGGCGATTTCATCAATGATCCGGATGCTGTCAATCCAGCCAGCGCAGCGGCAAATACCCTGCGCCAGGGCCGCATAGAAGAGGTCCTCTCAAGCCTGACCGAGCGCGAAGAGAAAGTGCTTCGTCTGCGATTTGGAATCGGAACAAGCGACTTCCCCCGCACACTGGAAGAAGTCGGCACTATCTTTAACGTAACACGCGAACGTGTACGGCAGATAGAAACAAAAGCATTAAACAAGCTGCGTCACCCACAGCGTCGTCAGAAGTTGCTCGAGTTCATGGAATAAATACTTTATAAATCGTAATGTTCGGGCGGTAAGCGAGTTGATGCTCGCTTACCGCCTTTTGCGTTTACGTAACGGCCACTAGTTCAAAGAAAGTTTCCCATGGCATTCCAGATAATCCCCGCGATCGACCTGATGGACGGTGCATGCGTGCGCCTGCAACAAGGCGATGCTTCACGAAAGACCCGATATCCAATCGCTCCGGCGCAGGTGGCGGCGGACTATGCAGCGGCGGGAGTAAAGCGGATTCATGTGGTAGACCTGGACGGCGCATTTGGGGGCGAACCGAAAAACATGCAGGCAATCCGCGAAATTCGCGGCGCGACGCCATCAGATGTCGCGATCGAAGTCGGCGGGGGAATTCGCGAGGCGGCAACTGTCCAAACCCTTTTCGACTCAGGTATTAACTACGCCGTGATTGGCACAAAAGCCTTGGAAGATATTAACTTTTTAAAGGAAATGATCAACCTGCATGGGTCGCGCATTATCGTCGGAGCCGACGCCCGTGACGGAAAGCTAGCCACCCGTGGCTGGACGGTTGACTCAGCCGTCGAAGCGGTCCCATACCTTAAACGCCTCCGCGAAGACTTGGGTCTAGCGACAGTCATATTTACCGATATTGCGCGGGACGGCATGTTTACGGCGCCCAACATGGAAGCCTATCTTGAGTTGCTCAAGATCGAAGGGCTTGAGGTCATCGCCAGTGGCGGTGTAGGCACGATTGGTCATGTTACAGATCTTGCCCGGCTGAATAACCCTGATTTGCTGGGCGTAATCGTGGGCAAGGCGCTATATGACGGTCAGGTTTCATTGCCTGAAGTCATATCCGCGCTGCATGAAATTTCGCAGTGAAAACTCAGGACTGATTTTTGCTGTATATAAAGTTTAGACGGTCGGTTCGCCGACATTACTAGAAAAAGGATACTATTTATGTCGGACATGGTTGCTGAGCTCTCTGATGCCAGCTTTGAAGAGCAAATTGTTACAAACCGAGAAACGTATCTTGTAGATTTCTGGGCGCCTTGGTGTGGTCCTTGTCGTCTGGTTGCTCCAATTGTTGAGGAGCTTGCCGGAGAGTACAAGGATTCATTAAAGGTTGGTAAAATCAACGTAGACGATCACCAGGTGACTGCAAGCAAATTTGGTGTAATGAACATTCCAACTTTGCTCATTTTCAAAGATGGCGAGCTTAAAGAACGTATCACCGGCGCGTTGCCAAAACCCGCTTTGAAACAGGCGATTGATAAAGCGCTGGCTTAGTCAACAAAACGCTACACCTGCTTTGAAGCCGCACGGTCTCTACGAGACGTGCGGCTTTGTTATGCTATTAAGATTGGCTCCGCTTCGCGGCGTGTGTTATTCTGCCGATGCTCTCAATCGATCAAGGATGAGCTGGTAGTCCGGTGGCGGAGCAGATTTAAAATGCATCGTTTCTCCAGACTTCGGATGGACGAACTTCAACTCGTGGGCGTGAAGCATCTGGCGGTTGACTTCTTTGATCACCGCCTTAAACTGAGTATCGTAGGGCGATACGAACTGCATGGCCAGCGCGGCGCTGCCATCATACAGGACATCGCCCAGCAGAGGGTGACCAATGTGAGCCATGTGAACCCGAATCTGGTGTGTGCGGCCGGTATCTAATTTGCATTCGATCTGCGAAATTCCGCCAAATCTATCGAGCACTCGCCAGTGGGTACGCGCTTCTTTTACGTCATGGCCTTCGCGCACGGTCATTTTTAGCCGATTATTCTGGTTGCGACCAATGGCTGCTTCAATAGTGCCGCGGTCGGTCTGGAACTTACGCAGCGCCAGTGCTACGTAAAGGCGGCTTATCTGGCGCGCCTGCAGCGCCTCAGACAATGCGATGTGGGTCTGGTCATTCTTTGCGACCATTATCAGGCCAGTGGTATCCTTATCAAGGCGATGTACAATACCGGGGCGTAAGACTCCGCCAATCGTGGATACGCTGTGCGGGCGACCAAGTAACGCGTTAACCATTGTTCCATTGGCGATACCTTTGCCCGGATGAACAGCCATGCCGGCGGCCTTGTCGATCACAATAAGGTCGTCATCTTCAAAGACAATACTAAGTGGGATGGACTCAGCCTGTGGGGTTGCCACCTGGGCCGGCGGCTCGGTCACGTCGATCCTGTATCCAACAGTCACGGAGTGGCTGGGCGTGCTCGGCTTGCGGTTAAGAGCGACGTCGCCACCTTGAATGAGCTTCTGGATACGCGTGCGGCTCAGGTGGGGCAAGCGGGCTGCGATGGCCTGGTCAAGCCTTTGGCCGGCCTCTTCTGCAGTCACTACCCATGAATGTTTTGATTCGTCGTTCGTCACTCTGCGACAGGACCAATTGCGGGCGTGCCTGCTGGTAGCTGCACCTTTTCAGGCAAACCGCCGTCGGCGCCATAAATCATCAATGTCTGTTGAACCTGCATATCTTCTTCCGCCGTTGTCTTTTCTCTGTGGTAGCGGGCCATGAACAGCCCTCCAATGGCGATGATTGTCATTACCCCCAAAAAGGTAGCAAACATATATTTGATCTTGTCGCGAGTCTTCATCGGCTTGCGATTTGTAACGTTAGCGGTACTCATTATAGGTTCATTTATAGTGCTGGGTTTCAAATTGATTCAAGTAAAGTCTGGCGTTGGCAATGGTTGAAGATAAGGCGGGTGCGTTAACGATTGGGTTCTGCACAGCGCGAATTTTTGAGTAGGCTCGCTGTTTGAAAAACGCGGTTGCTGGAATAGCTCAGTTGGTAGAGCAACTGATTCGTAATCAGTAGGTCTGGAGTTCGACTCTCCATTCCAGCACCACTTATTTCTGCTGCGTTATTTAATAATGTCGGACAGGATGCGTCCTTCTGACGAGGCCGGGGCGGATATTCCCAGGAGGAATGACAAGGTCGGCGCAATGTCTCGCACGTCGGTTCTGTCTGTGTAGACACCCGGCTGGATATGATTCCCTACAAATATTACGGGGACTTGCGTATCGTAGTTAAACGCGCTCCCGTGTGCGGTTCCAGTATCTACGGTGCTGTTATAGAAATACTGATCATTTATCAAAACCATCTCCCCTGATCTTTCGGGATTGAAGCCGTTAGTAACGTATTGCGCCTCTTGTGTGTTAGGCAGGTTGCCATGTTCGATCTGTTCGCGGGTGTATACGGCGCTGATCCCGTCGACTTCACGAAGTTTATCAGCGATAATTTTTGTGGCAATTCCGATGTCGATCTTTTGCGATTCAAGAACTGGCATTCGGAATCTTATATAGGGGTCGTAAAACATAACTGTGCCGGTTGTCTTTTTGTCTTTATACTCCGTGCCAAGGGCTTTTTCCGCAGCCGCGACTATCTCTTTATACAACACCCGCCGAGACGAAGCTTTCATGGTGTGTGTCCACTCAGGAAGGGGAACGGCGCCGTGGTCTCCGGTAAGGATTATAGTAACGTTATCCAATCCGCCTGGCACAGTTGACCCTAAAAAGTTCAAGAAATTGGAGAGCTGGCGGTCCGCGCGAAGCATTGTATCCTGACTTTCACGGCTGTGAGGGCCCCAATAGTGGCCGACACTATCCGGAGTTGACAAACTAACGGCGAGGATATCGGGGTAGAGGTCCTGCCCCAGCTGCCCGTACTCAATAGCCAGTTTTGCCGTTTCAAATACCATTTCGTTCCCAAAAGGCGATGCCGTCAGCTTGCTGTAATAATCATTATCTGCAATGGCGCCCGGCTCAGATAGGTTTTTGGGAAATGTAGAGGGAAGTCCTCGGGCTGAACCTACTCCTTCCGCTCCTTCCGGCATACTAATTTTGTAAGCTTCCTGCGGAAGCAGGTAGTCCCATTCCGCCCCAAGCCAGCGATCTGCCAGATTGGCATCATTGGCACGTTGTGCAAACTCAGGCAGCGCTGTTGGGTGATACCATGTGCTGGTGACCCACTTCCCATACCTCGTGTCGAACCACACGGCGGCATCGGCATTGTGGCCTGAAGGCAGGATTGCGCCGCGGTCTTTAATAGCGATCCCAACGACTTTTGACTGACGATTGTTTGCAAGCTTCAAAGCGTCCCCTACTGTTTCGGCCAAAAGATTTTTTGGGGACGAGCTGCCTCGCCGCACCGCGCTTCCTGGTACGCCTATGGTAACTTCGTCTGGGTCCCCAACACAGTTTATAGTCAAGCCGGTCGACGTGTGCCATGCATTACCTACGATTCCGGATTTTCGAGGAGAGGCACCGGTCAAAATGGTCGCGTGGCCGGGACCTGTATGCGTGGGCACATGATTATAATGAGCGTCGGCCATGACAGCGCCTTTTTCCATAAGCCATCGAAATCCTCCGACTTCGCCATCGGCTCCAAACGCGGGTACAAATTGATGGCTGTACCGGCTCAGTAGATCCGCCCTAAGCTGATCTATAGTAAGAACCAGCACCATCCGGGGAAAGTTATGATCGAGTATTGCTCGGTAAGTGTCTCCTTTTAATGGCGGATTGTCTTGGGCTAAAAGGGGAGTAGTGGATAAAAGAAGTAGATTGGCGGCGATAAGGACGCGAATTTGCCATAGCGATTGCTTCATATAATGACAGCCTTTTATATTATTATGTTCTTAACAACAATCGGTCACGACACGCTAATCAAGCATGAAATGGTGGACGCCCTTTACGACTTCTTTTTGAAATTAACTGATTTCCGGTCAGAAATCCATTGCATTATATGGATTATCTTCGGGAAGGTGGTTACATTATAATAATGTAACCACGGGAAGTACTGATATGAAATCCTCGGTTTTAATACGGTTGTTAGCCATGGGTCTGTCGCTGTGTATCCACGTTAAATCTTCTCCTGCGCAGCGGTCTTCCGGCTCGGCAGCAGCTCCACCTAAAGTTACCCCTTCATCCATGTCCCGAAATACCACCTATTATAGCAAAAGCGGTAATGTGCAGGGTCGTGCGAAGGTAAGCTCACAGGGGCCCACCACTTATTACGATAAGAGCGGCGCTGTAGAAGCACGCGCTAAGAGTAATTCTGCGGGAAACACGATGTACTACGATCGGAGTGGATCCGTTATCGGACGGGCCAGGGAGGGAACATCCGGTGCAACGACCTTTTATGATCGAAGCGGCGCCGTGAGTGTCCGATCCAACAGCAACCCATCCGGGACAACAACTTTCTACGACAAAAGCGGCGCGGTCACAGGACGCGCAAAAACGAGTAGTGCAGGCTCAACAACTTACTACGATGCAAGCGGCTCGGTGACCGGCCGCGCAAGCGGCGCAGACGCTGGCAGAATGCCTGGGAGTATTTATCCCGGAAGCAAAGTTGGAAAATAAAGCCCCTAATCCTTCCGATAAGTATGTATAAGGTACTGTTCGGAAAATTATGGCTTAACTTTACTTGCGAACCGTTTTCATGGTTTTCTGTATGAATGCGGTAAAGCTGCCTTATAGTCGAGTCTTTTTGCAGTCGTTGTTATTGCATCATGGATTTAGTTTTACTTAACAGCAGGGCGCTGACCACTGAAGATGCCAGCTCACGGCAGTCAAATTGCCTCCGGCCGACAAGAAGCTTGACCCCCATGCTATCGTTGCCCATATCCGGCTCATAATGATCTGGTATATACTTTCTATAATGGCACTGCTGCCCTGGGTGCGACTTATAATAAACGGTGCAGCTGCATCCAAAGCCATCCCGCAGATGAGTGATCTGCCTGAGACCAGTGCGGATGACGAGCCACTGGGACTGCTTAGCGTGGTGGTGGCTGCGCGTAACGAGGCTGGGGAAATCGAAAAGGCACTGCGATCTCTGGCGCTGCAGGATCATCCGAATATGGAGATCATCGTAGTTAATGACCGGTCAACCGACGCCACCGCTGAAATTCTTGATCGACTGGCTGCTGAATATCAGGACAAAATTAAGGCTGTTCATATTACGGAGCTACCCGCAGGGTGGTTGGGTAAGTGCAACGCTCTGCAGCAGGGTGGGGAAGCAGCGACAGGCGAATATATTCTGTTTGCCGATGCCGACGTAAAGTTCGAAAAGAGCGTATTACGCCGTTCGCATCTTTATGCCCGGGCAGAGGAGGCCGACCAGTTTTGCGTTTTTCCTGATAACATGGCGGATTCGTTTTTTGAGAAGGCTATGCTTAATGTGTTCGCCCTGTGTTTCTTTCTGGGATTTACCCCGCATAAGGCTATGGTACGTAACTCTGGTAAGTACGTGGGTGTAGGCGCTTTTAACATGGTAAGCACGACCATGTATCGAAAAATTAAAGGTCACACCTTTTTGCGGCTGCAGGTGGTCGACGATGTCGGCCTTGGTAAGCTAATCAAGTTTTCAGGCGGCAAGGTGCGCATCGCATGGAGCGGCGGCATGGTCAACGTTCGCTGGCAGGAAAACCTGCGGGGAATGATCCGAGGTCTTGAAAAGAACTTTTTCGCGGCAACCAACTACAGCGTCTTTGTAACACTGCTAATGGTGATCGGCGTGATAATCACATTCATCTGGCCATGGGTTGGTGTTTGGGTCGGGCCAACCGGAGCGCGGATAATAGTTGGCATGGCTCTCTTGATGCAAATTGTAACTGCTGCCGCCTCCGCCAGCAAATCCCGTATCGGAGCCGTACATGGCATCACTGGACAAATGGGCGCAGCACTGTTGCTGATAGCAATGATTAATAGCGCATGGGCCACCCTGAAAAATGGCGGCATCACCTGGCGTGATTCGTTCTATCCACTTAAAGATCTGAAGCAATTTAAACTGTAAAACACGAGCGTTGCAGGCATGTATTAACCGGGAGTCTTTTGACCTATGAAACGTCTTATCGCTATGCTGCTTGTTGCATTGGCAGCGATGGCTTTTGCGGATGAAAAGCGGGCGAAAACCCTGCTGCTTCAAAAAGATGGCATAGCGGTTAATGTTGGGGGACGAAACGGATACTCGATCAAGGTTGACGGGATTCCGTTCAGCACGATGAGCGGTCTGAATGTAGTGGATCCTGCATGGCAAAAACGGTACTATAGCTACTCTGATGACCATCAGCGAATTTCTGGTGCTTTAACGGCGGGGATATCAGCAGGCACTAGTATAACCTATCAACTACGCAGTGAGCGGTCAGACACTGTGGAAGGCACACAGACATTGGAAGTGCTCCCAGGTCGTCGCCTGCGTGTTGCCACCGATATCCGTATGACCAGTGATACTCCAGGCGTTCTTGAAAATCGTGTAGGTAGTATTGGAGAGGCCTGGTTAAGCAATATGGAGTGGTCGGGCGAATTGAAGGATGGCCGCTCTACAAGCGGAAAGGCGCCGCGCTGGTCACCGGGGGAAACCCCCGCATCGGCCATGCTAATCTCTGATCTGAAACATGTAAATTTTAAGACACCTCGGGGCGATGTTGGCATTGAGACATCTGGGTCGGCGAAGATCTCGTTGATCGATTATCGCAGGAATGCCTGGGCGGAGGGACAGAAATATTATTGGTTAGGAATTTTGGGTTATCCGTTGCCTCAAATGGATATTGTGAGCTACGAAGTTGTCTTTTCCTTTCCTCCAAAGGCAGTTCATACGGACGTAAAAAGTACAACAATTGATATGCGCAGCAAGCTCATACATAACCAAAACGTTTACGAGGTTACACCGCCAAAGGATCACATTATCCCAACACCAAAGCAGGTGACGTGGGGCGATGGCATGCTGCCGGTCTCACCCGAAATTATTGTGTATACAGAAGCATCGCCAGTGATTTCTGCCGAGGTAACGCAAGTTGTAAAGCATGCGTCGGAACGATTAGAAAAAACTTTTGGAACCAGCCTTAAACCAGGCCGTAAATCGAGTGCTATGCTTCATGTAAAGATGGGCGAAGATTTCGGCCTGCCAAAATGGCAGAATCAGGAGGCTTATGCTCTAAGCGTGAGTCAGAGTAAGGTCACGATAGATTGTGAGACGACAACTGGTCTGCGTTATGCTCTTTCAACTTTGGAGCAGTTAATGCGCGCTAGTAATAATGGAAATACCGGACTGCGCCGAACGACAATATTCGATTATCCGTCAATGCCATTTCGTGGTATTCACTTTTTCACGGGCAAGGATTCGCGGGAATTGCAGACTAAAATGATCACCGAGATTCTAGCCCCTTTAAAAATCAACAAATTGGTATACCAGGTAGATTACATTAAGTGGGACAGCCAACCGCAAATCCACAGCGAACTGCTCGGGATGGAAAAGGCAGATGCGAAAGCTGTCAGTGTCGCTGCCGAAGAACAAGGTATCGACGTGATTCCACTGATCAATACGTTTGGGCATTGCGAATGGTTGTTGCAACGGCCATCAATGCGATACCTGGCAGACGATCCAAATGATCCATACGCTTACGATCCATCGAACCCCAAAGTCTATGAGATCTGCGAAGAAATTTACCTGGAAGCGATTGCGCTTTTCCAACCAACTGTGATGCATATTGGTCACGATGAGGTCCACCTGGATGGTTTCCCAAAGAAGCCCGCCAACCAGGCGGTAGGTGCCACCCAGTTAATAATAAAGGATATTAAACATTACCACGGGTTCCTGAAGAAACAGGGACTTAGAACGATGATGTGGGGCGATATGTTTTTGGGCCCGGGCGAGGCGCCCGATGCCGCATTGGCATCAAGTGTGGAGGAAGCGAATCACCGCCGCGGATTACTGCCGAAAGATATTATTATAACCGATTGGCATTATAAGTCGGCGGCAGTTGAGGACTATAAATGCATGGCCATTTTCAACGAGGCAGGTTTTGATACGATCGCCTGTTCATGGAACGCACCCGATAATATAGTACGATTAGCCAAAGCAGCAGGACTACAGCGCGACACGACAGATAAGATGAAGGGTCTTCTCCAGACGACTTGGGCCGGGTATTCCTTCGATGAGAATTCTCTGGTAAAGAATCTGGATCAATATTCAGCCTACGTGCTGGCTGCTGAAGCCGCCTGGACGGGAGGCACTACTAGCTCAAAGAATGTACCATTCGATTTCCACGAAGAGTTCTTGCGCCGATGGAACTCGGAGTCTTCTTCTGTAAAATCGAAAACCGGATGGCAGGTTCCGCTGGATGCGGTTGCAAACACTGTTGTTGACGTAACAGAGTTAAACCTGGCTGATGGAGCGCTAAGCAGCCTGAAGCCCGGAGCAGCGCAAATGGGCAACTACCATTTCCTGCTACCGGAAGTTAAGGGACGTATTGGTGCATTAAGTCTGGCAGGTGCGTGGGGCCGATCAGACGGCGACGAGCAATCAGCAACGATAGGATTAAATATAAACGCCAGCGAAATCCTGTTGGTCCTGGGGGCTCCGGTAACAGTACCGGACGGCACATCTGTTGGCAGTCTGTTGATGACTCTAGATAACGGATCTACTCATGGAATAGCTTTGCAATACGGCTCAACGATTATGAGTATTACCGATGGCCGATCTACATTACTTTCGCCTGTAATTTGGAAATCAGCAAACACAAGCATTGGCGAAGGGGGTGCTGTGATTCATATGTTGCGATGGACGAACCCAATGCCAGGGACGAAGGTAACATCAATGGAGTTGCTGGCAAATCCAACGGGACCAGGTATAATGCTGATGGGAGTTTCAGGAATATGCTGCCTTGAGAAAACCGACGGTTAGGCAAGCAATCGAGCGGGGAGCGAACAAATTCTGGACGTCAATCCCGGCAAAGCAAGTAATGATAAAAGAAATCTTGAAGACTTACACAATCGGCAAAGTGTCAAATCGGGATACGTTTTAGCGTGTCGATTTGGATCAGGTATAAAAACGGATCGTTCGTAATAAAGACTACGACAGGGTTCGTTTTAGGTATCATCGCAGGCGTTCTGTTTGGTCAAAACGCGATCGTGTTAAAGCCACTCGGTACTATCCTTATACATCTGCTAAGCTTTGTTGCCATTCCTGTCATTTTTTTGACCGTTGTGTTGGCTGTCGATCAAATGAACTTAAAGATTCTGGGCAGGATGGGCGCCAAACTTATCATGTATTACACAGCCACCACCACTTCAGCCGTATTGATCGGAGTTGGTGTTGCGTTGTGGTTCAGTCCCGGAAAAGGATTGAGTCTGCCAACCGCAGTTACTGCAAAGCCAGAGACTCCAAATTTCTCTGATATCTTAGTCCAGATTGTACCAGACAACATATTTCGCGCGTTCAGCAGCGGCGATCTTATAGCTATAATGTTTGTATCTGTTGTGATTGGTGTGGCTTTGTCGTCGATGAACTTCTCAGGCGATAAACAACTAACAGAATATAGCAGACTGATTAACAAGGTCCTGCACGCGCTTAACAGGATGTTCTACAAGATCCTGGATGGTGTTTTACTGTACGTGCCCATTGGTGTGTTTGCAATTAGTGCATCCGCCGTTGGCGAGCAGGGCTGGTCTACGGTTCAGTCATTACTTAGGCTTGTAGGCGTCTTTTATCTAGGGGTAGTAATTCTGTGGTTGGCAGTTTATGTGCCGTTTCTTAAGGCATCTGGCCGCCTTGTAATCCGATTTCTAATGGATACTAAAGAAGCGACTGCCACAGCCTTTTTCACTTCAAGCAGCATCGCGAGCCTGCCCATCGCAATCCAATCTGCGAAGAAGGCGGGAGTTTCCGAAACGACAGCAAACTTCGCACTGCCCCTGGGCGCCGTGTTCAATTCCGATGGTGGCGCTCTCCGTATGGGTATTTCCATTGTGTTCGCCGCCAATATCACAAATTTAAGCCTATCCGTCACAGACCTTATTCAGATTGTGGTCATTGGGACAATATTGTCAGTTGGTGCCGCCGGTATCCCAGCTGCCGGGTTGGTTACCCTGTCGGCCGTACTAACAGTATTCGGCCTCCCGCTGGAGATTGTTGGGCTTATCGCAGGTGTCGATGCCCTTATCGGGATGGGTGGCACTGCATCCAATGTAATGGGAGATATTATCGGAGCCGCAGTTATCGATAAACCTCGCGAAGCAGATTAGAGATTGTAGCCAGAACAGATCCAGTTGAACGCCCGCAAATGCTAATGGGGGAAAGGAGAAAAAATGGAGCGGGAAACGAGACTCGAACTCGCGACTTCCACCTTGGCAAGGTGGCGCTCTACCAACTGAGCTATTCCCGCCTGTTGTCCTTAAATGCTGGACGCGTGCGATATTAGTCTGAGTCCCCTTGATTTATTCTGCAAAATGTTTGATGAGCTGAACCGTTTATCTGGCATGGATTGCAACGATGCGTGTAAGGTCTGCTGTAAATTTAAAATGAAGCTCAGGAGCTGAACCGTGGACAACAGGAACAATTACCGATCAATATCAGGCACAATGGGCGCTGAAGCCGGTTACGGCGGCGTGCAAACTGTCGCAACCGCCACTCCTGCTGAGCGGGGAGCTTTTCTTCGTAAGGTTTATTTAACCCTCACCGGCGGAATCGGCGTCACTATGGTTACTGGGATCATGCTTACTCTGGACGCCGTAAGCAACCCCAACAGCATCGTGCGCACCATGATGCAGGGAAGCGGAATGTGGATGCTTTTTCTGGGTTACCTAGCTCTATCATTTGGCGTGAGCGCGGTTGTTCATAAGCGTGGCATCAATGTTCTCGCATATCTCTTTTTCACCGCCTTCACTGGTTTTTTTATCAGTCCGTTGTTGCTATTCGCTGTCATGAAAACCCAATCTTTACTGGTAGTCTGGCAGGCCCTGGGGCTTACTATTTTCGCCTTTGGTGGCCTAAGCGGTTACGTGCTTGTCAGTGGTAAGGATTTCTCTTTTATGAAGGGCTTTATCTGGACGGGGTTCTGGATTCTTGTGGGCTTTATGGTTGTCGGGTTCTTTGTGCAGTCGTGGGCGTTTCACATGGGGATTACGGCCGCGGGTTTGCTTGTGTTTGCAGGCTTTGTGCTTTATCACACAAGTGAGATCATGCATCGCATGGGTCCGACGGAATGGGTCGCTGGAGCATTTACGTTGTTCATCGATTTCATCAATATGTTTATCCGTGTGTTGATGCTGCTTGCAGGGCGTCGCGAATAGCTGCTAGATGTTTTTAGTTAAGAGATTGTATGGGGGCAGGAAAACTTTCCTGCTCCCTTTTTTATGAAACGCGAAATTCTGTCGAGCGAGGAAACGGGTGAAAATCTCAAAATCTAAACAGGATGCTAAGACGCCAACTGCGGCCATGAAAACAAAACAGCAGTTTTGGGGCGAGCGCCTGACCGAGGCACCGGAGATGCGCAATATCGCTTATTGCGCCGGGCGTGACGTGGCCGAGCGGCCCATGGCGGACGCTGTCCTTGTTCCTTTTGACTGCTGGCAAAATCGTGCCCACATTAGCATGCTCGCGGATCAGGCAATTGTGTCGCCGGAGCATGCGCAAAAAATCCGCACCGCCGTTACCAAGTTTGAAGATCAGTTCGCCGCCGGCGACATGCGTCTTGCGCCAGAAAAAGAAGACGTTCACACCAATATCGAGCATTTTGTGGCGGAACAACTGGGTGGTGAAACCTCCGGCGTCATGCACACAGGACGCAGCCGTAACGATCAGACGACCACCGTTGTTCGAATGTTTATTCGCGATCGCCTGCTGCGTTTCGGCGTGGCAGTGGCTGATCTGACTGACGCCATAATGCGGCGTGCCGAAGAATTTGCTGACGTGCCCCTGGCTGGCTATACCCACTATCAGCCCGCCAGCGTAACAACCGTCGGCCACTGGTTCGCGTCCTATGCCCAGGCGCTTTCGCGGGATCTGGATCGTCTTGCGGCCTGTTATGATCGGGTCAATATTTCTCCCCTTGGGGCCGCCGCCGGCTTTGGGACCTCCTGGCCAATTAACCGGGAAAAAACCGCGGACCTTCTAGGCTTTCGGTCTGTGCAGGCTAATTCTCTGGATTGCATCACCAATCGGTGGGAGATGGAAGCCGATGCCGCGACAGCCATTGAATTTATAATGACGCATCTGAGCATAGTCTCGCAGGACATCATCATGCTTAGTGCACCTCAGTTAGGTATCATTCGAATTGCGGATAGGTACGTTACCGGTTCCTCTATAATGCCGCAGAAGCGGAATCCGGACTTTGCGGAAGTTACCCGGGCCAAAGCCATGGTAATTCAGCAGATGACGGCGGCGCTTTTTGGCATCGCTCGTGGCGCATTCTCGGGTTACAACCGGGATACTCAATGGACGAAATACTTGATCTTTGACGCGTTCGACGAGGCGCTGGATGCGCCGGTCATCTTTCGAGGGGTTTTCGAAACGCTATCCATTGACGCAGCGGCGGCGGAAAAGACGGCGCGGGATAATTTTATTAACGCCGTGGACGTGGCAGACGTGCTTGCGCAGGAAAGCGGCCTGCCGTTTCGGACCACCTATGAGATCGCCAGCAAGGCTGTGCGCCTCAGCGAAGATCGCGGAGAGATTGATCTGGATATCGTGCGACAGTTGGCGGAAGACGCCGGCAGCAAACCGATGAAACTGGACGTGGGCATCCCCGCGGCCATCGCGGGGCGCAAGACTCATACGGGCGGTACCGATCCAAAACGGCTGAAAGCGGATCTGCGGACACTGCGTCGGCGGGTGGAGAAGACTTCGGCGGGTTTCGTCTGCGAGATAGAACGACTGGATGCTCTGGCGGCGGCGGGCCGGAAATAATGGCTTTGGCTGGTGAAAAAGTTACGTGGAAACACCGCGTTGAGTATGCCGGATGGCAGCTCGTAACCGGCGGGTTGAAACTTGTTCCGCGGAGGGGCATGATCGCCTTCGCGGACGGCGCGGGATGGGCCATGTATTACCTCCTACGGTTGCGGCGCGACGTCATTGACGAGCAACTTGCCTTTGCCTTGGGCGAAAAATACTCCGAGAACGAACGCCGCCGTATCGGCTGCAAGAGCTGGCAGAATTGCGTTTTGACTTTTTTCGAATTTGTCCAGCCAAACCCGATGGGCAGCGCAGGATGGGACGATTTACGGGAGCAAGAGGGCTTTGAAGAGTACTGCAAACCATTCCTCGACACTGGAAAAAACGCAATCATCATTACCGCGCACATTGGTAACTGGGAAGCCCTCGGCGGTCTCGGAACTCGTGAAGGTGTCGAGCTTGCTGCTGTGGCCAAGCCCATGCATAATCCTCTCGTCAACGATTCCATACTAAGGTCTCGCGCCCGGCGCGGACTGGAAGTTTTACAAATCAAGCGTAGCATGAAGATTATTATCGACGCTGCAAAAGCCAATAAATGGGTGGCACTAGTTGGCGATCAGGATGCCCGGAGAAACGGGGTTTTTGTGGATTTTTTCGGACGTCCTGCCAGCACGGCGCCGGGCGCGGCCTATTTCGCGTGCAAGCTTAATATCCCTGTGCTGCCATCGTTCTGCGTGCGTATAAACGACTCCGGTCGGCATCTGAAAGTTATTTTCATGCCGCCCATTTATCCAAACCCGGACGCCCCCCGCGATGAGGAAATCAAACGCATCACCCAGGAACACACCCTCGCCCTTGAACGGGTAATCCGGAGATATCCATCCGATTATTTCTGGCTGCACCGACGCTGGAAAACCCAGCCAAAAAAAACGGGGACGAAAACCGGAACGGACTGAAATTAAGGCGAACCTAAATTCCGTTTTATGGCGTCACTTTGGGACGCGATCTTTCTTTTTACGTACTCCGGATTTCCTTTCAGGCTAACTTATTTAGCCCTTTCAAAGTCAGGAACTTGCCGACAATATGTTTTTTCTGTGCACGTGGGTCGACTTCTTTTTATGGATTCGGACGGCTCGGCGAGCCATCCTTACCGAATTATGAGTATGGCGGGACGGCTCTGTAATATTGCCAGGATTTTGTTTCAGTCGACCTTGCGGACTGCTCCTTTGTCGGCGCTAGTGGCCATGGCAGCGTAAGCTCGTAAGGCTTTTGATACTTTACGTTCACGAACTTCAGTAGGTTTCCAGGCTTTGTCGCCATTGCCTTCCATGTCGGTGCGGCGGGAATTTAGTTCTTCGTCGCTGACTGCCATGTTGATGATGCGGTTTGGGATATCAATATTGATGATGTCGCCTTCGCGGACGAGGCCGATGGCACCGCCTTCGGCGGCTTCTGGGGATGCGTGGCCAATGGACAGACCCGATGTGCCGCCGGAGAATCGGCCGTCGGTGAGGAGGGCGCAGGATTTGCCAAGGCCTTTGGATTTCAGATACGAGGTAGGGTAGAGCATCTCCTGCATTCCGGGGCCGCCTCGTGGACCTTCGTAGCGGATTATCAGCACGTCGCCGGCTTTTATCTGGTCGGTAAGGATCGCTTTTACGGCGCTATCCTGGCTTTCGAAGATGCGGGCAGGTCCGGAGAATTTAAGGATGTGTTCATCCACGCCGGCGGTTTTTACGATGCAGCCGTCGACCGCAATGTTCCCATAGAGGACGGCCAGTCCGCCTTCTTTGCTGTAGGCGTGTTCGACTTCTCTAATACATCCGTTTTGGCGGTCGGCGTCGAGGGTGTCCCAGCGGGTCGCCTGGCTGAAGGCGGTCTGGGTGGAGATGCCGGCGGGGCCGGCCTGGTAGAATTCCATGACGGCGGGGTCTGGATTACGTTTGATGTCCCACTTGTCCAGGGCGGCGAGCATGGTGGGGCTGTGGACGGTGGTTACGTCAGTATGGAGCAGACCGCCGCGTTCGAGGGCGCCAAGGATTGCCATAACTCCGCCAGCGCGGTGGACGTCTTCCATGTGATACTCGGGCGTGGACGGCGCGACTTTACACAACTGCGGAACCTTACGAGAGAGGCGGTCTATGTCGGCCTGGGTGAAGTCGATTTCGGCTTCGTGGGCGGCGGCCAGCAGATGAAGGATGGTGTTGGTGGAGCCACCCATGGCGATGTCCAGCGTCATGGCGTTTTCAAAAGCCTTGAAGTTGGCGATGTTACGGGGCAGAACCGAATAGTCATCCTGCTCGTAGTAGCGGTTGCATAGTTCGACAATGGTGCGTCCCGCTTGTAGAAAAAGTTGCTCGCGGTCGGCATGGGTGGCAAGCATGGAGCCGTTGCCGGGGAGGGACAGGCCGAGGGCTTCGGTGAGGCAGTTCATGGAGTTGGCGGTGAACATACCGGAGCAGGAGCCGCAGGTAGGGCAGGCGGAGCGTTCGTATTGATCGACCTCGGCCTCGCTGAGTTTGTCGTCGGCAGCGGCGACCATGGCATCTACGAGGTCGAGCTTGACTTCTTTTGAGCCGAGCGTTGTTTTACCGGCTTCCATAGGACCGCCGGAGACGAATACAACAGGCACGTTGAGGCGGAGCGAGGCCATGAGCATACCGGGGGTTATTTTGTCGCAGTTGGATATGCAGACGATGGCGTCGGCGCAGTGGGCGTTTACCATGTACTCTACGGAGTCGGCTATTATCTCGCGGGAGGGGAGGCTGTAGAGCATGCCGTCGTGGCCCATGGCGATGCCGTCGTCGACGGCTATGGTGTTGAACTCTTTGGCGACGCCGCCGACTCGTTCGATTTCACGGGCAACCAGCTGGCCTAGATCTTTCAGATGCACGTGGCCCGGCACAAACTGCGTGAAGGAGTTGGATATGGCAATGATCGGTTTGCTGAAGTCTTCGTTTTTCATTCCGGTCGCGCGCCAGAGGGCGCGGGCGCCGGCCATGTTGCGGCCCTGGGTGGTGGTGTGTGAACGGTACTTTGGCATTATCTGTTCCTCTGTAATTTTGTCCGTCTGCTCGCCGGCCTGGTTGCTGTTACCGTTTGGGCTTAAATTCAGTCGATTAAAGAGATTCAACTGGGCGGAGGGGCGCTGATGTCGCGGGTCAGGCGCTGGGCGCGGTGGACGCTGAGGGAGTAGTAGAGCCAGTGGATGTTGTGTTTCCATTTGGTCTCGCGGCTGACGATGGCTTGTGTAATGTCTTTTTTAGAATTGGGTGGAAGGGGAGACGCTATGATGGCGGGCACCGCGTCTGCGGAGAGCTGTTTCAGGTATTCCATATCGCCGTCCTGTCCAGAGGTGTGTCTGCGGATGATATCATTGGCGATGATTCCCTGGATGTTGGGCGTCTGGATCGCGACACTGAAGAGAACCCCGACGGCAAGAGATGCAGGCAGAAAGAACCGGCCGCGACCGATGTGGTTCAGAACGTTTAATAGAACGAGGATGCAGGCTAGCAGGATTATGAACGCGCTGACGTAGACACGAAGCTCTGTTAACCCATAATTTGCTGTATAGAGCAGCATGCGCTGGAGAGCTGAGACGATAATGATTCCGCCGAGGATGGTGATCCCAAGGCAAAGGGCGTTGAGCAGGTTCTTCTGGCGCGGGGTTTCGGTTATTGTGATGTTCATGAACAGCATGAGGGTGGGAATTAGCAGGGTCGCCACCCACGCGAGTTCGAAGAAACCGCGGCGCGCGTATTCGCTTAACTGTAATCCCGGAGTGCCGCTTACCTGGGATTGTCCGCCGAATAGGTAGGGCAGTTGGATAACGACAAACAGCAGGAACATCGCGGCGAGAAGGGAGAGGGCGGTTGCTGATTCTACGATGCCCAGTGCGGGAGCCCGCTTGTAGGGGGCGTAATCAGGGGACGCTGTTGGACCGGCGAGGAACGATGCGCTGAACAGGCCCAGGCAGGCGAGGAAAATCCAGAAAGCTATCCAGAATTGATCGTACAGCATGGGAAGAAACGACGTGAAAATTGTGTTGAAGATGCTGCCGAAACGCAGATCGGCGCTGGAGAAAAGCAATCCGAATATGAGGAGAAACGGCAGCGATATGCCGATGCCCATTAGCACGCGGGATGATGTAGCGGACGTGGATTGACTGAGACGCATTTTTTGCCAGGGAACTTCTGTCAGGAAAAGCAGCCAGCCAAAGTAAAGGCGGAATATGACGCGGAGGAGGTCGGCTGTTGTGGCCCAGGCGGTCTTCATCTGGCGGCTGAGGGACGGACTGCAGGCGAGGGCGGCAAAGCCGATGATCAACAGCGTGTTGACGGTGAAAAGGATATTTGATGCCCGTAGAGCTGTCGCCAATCCGTAGAATACGGCGAGGCTCGCGCATATTTTTCTCCAGCGCGGAACGTCGGTCAGTATGGATATGCAATACCATCCGGTAAAAAACAGCGCTA
This sequence comes from Candidatus Sumerlaeales bacterium, assembly GCA_038243585.1. Taxonomy (GTDB): domain Bacteria; phylum Sumerlaeota; class Sumerlaeia; order Sumerlaeales; family Sumerlaeaceae; genus JAKFFN01. The sequence continues at coordinate 23,081 of JBBSQY010000002.1, forward strand.
TGCCAAGGGTTAGGTTAAGACCGATTCCTGGGGCATCGCGAAATAACAAACTGCCGGCGATTCCGATAAGCGCCGCCGCGAGAGCAATGGCAAAGTAAAGGCGAGGCGACGGGGCATCTGGGGATAGCATGTCTTGCAGGCTCCGAGATTTTGACTCGACGGAGTAGAGCGGGGGAGTAATCGTCTGTTCGTTCATTTTGTCACGCTCCGGTTTGTGGCGGCGGCGGGGATGAGGGTGGTGGACGGTGGTTGAAAGCGCGGGCGAGACGGTTTGTGGGCCTCGGCGGCGATTTCGAGAAGTCGGTGGTGTACCGCGTCAATTACAAAATCAGGGACGGAGGTTCCGGCGGTGAGGCCTATGGTATCGTAACGGATGACCCAGCTCGGGTCTATTTCGTCGGCAGAATTTACGCGTCGCGCCGGGACGCCGGCGTTTTCGGCCAGGCGGACGAGTTGAAGCGTGTTGTTAGAGTGGGGACCGCCGACGACTATTATGGCGTCGCATTTTGGCAGGAGTTCGAGCATCGCGGCCTGGCGGTCCCGGGTGGGGCGGCAGATGGTGTTGAACAATCGAACTTCGCTGGCGGGGTTTGCGATGCGCAGGGCGTCTGTGATGGCTTCGGCCGTGGTCGGTTGGAGGGTGGTCTGGCATACTATCCCGATGCGGGGATGGGGTAGCAGTACGGCTTCGGCGGGAGATTCAATGATGGTAAATTCCGGAAGGTCGCCGGTGAAGCCCTGTACTTCAACGTGGCCGCGCTTGCCGGCGACCACCACGTGCCAGCCTTTGTCATAAGCCTGGAGAGCGGTATCGTGGGCCCGGCGGACAAGAGGGCAGGTGGTGTCGATGATTTCTTTCCCAGCGTTCGACAGCTTTTTCCGCTCGCTGTTGCTTACCCCGTGGGCGGTGATCATGACGGTCCGTGTCGGGGGTATTTGTCGCCCAACTTCAGACTGGCTGGCAAAGCCTCTGGCGGCGAGGCGGCTGCTTACCTGTTCATTGTGAACCAGTTCTCCGTAGATGGTTACATCGGGGGGATGGCAGACTGTTTCGGTTAGAGCGATGGCGTCGCGTACGCCAAAACACATTCCCATGGCCTCGGCTCGGATAACACGCATAATACTTCCCTTTCTTCGGGGATATCATAATGGTTGTTATCGCAATGTACTTTGCAATGCAAAGTATTATTTAGGGCCAAGTTTAAAAATATGTTTTATTAAGCGGACACCCAGTCTCCCGGTAGTTTTGGCGCTTTGCTCGCGCTCTTTTCATCGCCGGTCTGTTTCTCCCTGGCGTCTTTTATCACCTGTTCCAGCTCCTGCAGGTACTCTGCGAACTTCTGCCTGCCCTGCTTTGTGATGCGGCACAAGGTCTGTGGCTTTTTCTTGTCGTAGCCTTTCCATATCTCAATCAGACCGGCATCGCGCAGCACATCCAGGTGTCGGCTCAGGTTGCCGTCGGTCAGCAGCGTGAGGCGCTTGAGATCGCCAAAGAGCAACCCATCGCTATGACTGATTAATGAGGTCATAATTGCTAGGCGGCCCTTTTCGTGCATGGCGCGATCAAGACCTTCGTAGGCGAAGCGGCCATCTTCGGGAGGCGCTGATTCCGGCGTGGTTTTTGCCGAGTTTGAGGTTGGTTTTGTGGTCATGTTACAAGGCGCCTTTCCAGGTTTAAATAGAGAATACCAGCACCCGCGCACTGGCCGATCACGAAGACCCATGCTAGCGCCCAGGCGGGTTGCGTTGGATCGGTGGGGTTTAGAAGCAGCCATGAACCGGCGGTGAGGTAATACAAGGCGACCCAGCCGGTGGCCCTTGGCAGAAACGGTCGGGACGAGAATATCCCAAGGCTGAAAATGATGGTCCATAGACCGGGCAGCAGGGGAACCGCCTGTGGGATAGCGCCGGCGACGCCTGCTCCGATGAGACCGCCGGCGGCCAGGCACGGCGCAAACTGTCCCCACACATAAAGGGTCTGGCGTCGCTCAAACCAGTCCTGTCGCAAAAAATGCAGCAGCACGGCCGATGCAGCGATTACGGCGCAAAGGCCCGCAACGATCAGCCAATACCAGGCGAAGGCCCGAGGGTCGTTTGCCGGCACCCAGGCGGGTTGAGCCCACGCGGCCAGCAGCCCGCCCATGGCGGATACGGCGACCGGAACGGGACGATATCCACGGTACAATTGGCCACGTGACATATGGCTGTGGATTTCGTTGATCTGCTCCAGGGCAGCAGACAGGTTTGCATCGGGCATTGCAACTTCTCCAGCGATTGTCGAGCATCAGTGTTCACTTTATAAAGCAAAGTAACATCTGAATCTACGAGTATTCTTATGCCATGGACGGCGCTGTTTGTGGCCTGCTTAGGGAGGTAACCGCTTAATAGAGTTTAGGAAATGTAATGCCAATAAAAACTGGTTTGTCTGCTGTGGGATTATTTTATTTAATCCATAAGAGAATTGCCTTGCAACTCCCCCTTGCTCTGGACCTGCATGGTGCCTCGGGAAAAACAGCTAGCTTCAATAGAAAAGGAAAATCATGCCAATACCTAATTTCAATGCATTTGTAAAGAAGCTACCTTTGGACGAACTGCAAAAAGAAATAGTTGAACTTTCTCATGATCCTACTGGTGTCAGTGTCAGCTCATCGAATGTGATTTCGTTACTCATTGTTGCAAATCAGCTCAAAGAAGCTTCTGAAGGTCTTCGACAAATGGACAAAAATCTCCAAGCGCAAATAGTTGCCATGGGAAATGCTCAGGACCAATGGCAGGCATCAGCCGCCAAGATTTCAAAAAGCCTGGCACTCGCAACCTGGGCACTTGTTGTGGTGACTGGCATTCTCTGTCTGATTACGCTGCTTTCTGTATCTATGAGTTTCGGATAACACCAATGGCCAATTTCCCAAATCCACTCCAGAGACTTACTATTGCCGGTGCTGCTGTTGCCTTGGTAACATTGGCATTCTTTCCACCGTGGCACCATCAAATAAAATCAGGCCGTGAGAATTTTATCGGATTCCATTTTTTGATTCAACCAGGGAAGGCAGTAAGCGGAACAGCTCCCGTGAGTATTGACCAATTTTCACTGTTGGCTTGCGCCGCCATTATCCTTACCATTGCTGCTGTGTTCCTGTTGCTCTTCCATGGCCTTGCCTGGAATCCTTTTAAAACAGCGGGGGCATTTATCAGGCATAAAGTCACAATCGCGCTCCTGGTCATCTGCTTTTTGGTCTGTGCTGTCTACCTTGGCTTTAGAGAGTACCGCATTGCCGGGGAGGTAGCAACATATAATAAGGCAGTGGTAGAATGGCAGAAAAGGGTTGAATCAGGCAAGGAAACAGACCCTAGATTGCTAGACGCCCCTATAATGGATTCTCTTTTTGCAGATAACCCCATTCTTTCTGTTTTGGGGTTGGCCAAAAGCCCTTATATGCTGATTCCTAATGAAGGGATATTGTGGAGAAAAGCAGAGGCACAGCAGGACAGACTAAAAGCGGCTAAACCTCTATCCCATACGCAAATTTACTCTCTCCCGGATAAGCCACAGTAAAAGCCATAGCCTGCAATCGCTGTTCCAAAGCCATTTTTATCAGCTTAAAGTCAGTTTTAAGACATCTGGAGATAAACACCATGGAAAATGAAAGCCCAATAGAGTTTCCTTTTACCACAGAAGTGCAACCGGAAGGGAGTTCAAATACAGAGGCTGTTCTGCATATCAATTTCCCGGAAGGAACATTTCCCCATGAGCCAGAGCCATGGGTTTCAGGTGAGCTTGAAGACCTGACAAACCTGATTACGGTTGAAAACACCCTCGGCCAGCCCCAGTTTTTTGACCCTGTAAACAGAATAGACGTTTGGCACCATGTTGATAAAAAAGCCAGAGAATGGAACTCTGCCGCATACCTGGCTCATGACTACGCAATTGCCAAGAGTGCAGAGAGCCTTGAACTAGCCCACGCGAAGATCTTGGCCTTGAAAACAGCCATAGAAAAACGGTTTCCAGGATACAGCCAAAGCAGCAGTATTGCCGATATTGACGCCAACATCAGAAAAGCCATCTACTCTACCGGCATTGACGACAGCAGAGGCAGATTAACTACCGGTTACGTTCAGGACTACAATGCAATGGACCAGCCTTTCGACCTTGCCGACAGTTTCTTGAGAATCCCTGCTGAATATGAACATGTTTTTAAAAAGCCTGGTCTATGCCTTGGCCTGAACAGGAAAAGAATTTCCCCGTTTTACAAATCCCGCATTCGTGAGGCTGTCTGCCTGTCAGCTGTCGAATCCCTTGGCATGAACTTGGAAGAGGCGTTTACTATTTATGACAACGTGCATGGCAGTTTTAGAGATTCCGAAAAAACGCCATTTTGCTTATAATAACCAGACATGACCGGAAAGAAAGCTGGTTTAAAAGCAAGGCCTATAACATTATTGCCAGTCAACAGTTAAGACCAAAGCCACGCCTACAGCCTATTTTATCAGCTCTGTAATTTCAATCTTATATTTTCCATCGACCAAATTCTGCTGCGTGATTTTTAGACATTCCCCGCAATACATTGTAGTTAGTCCCATGTCCTGCGTTCCCATATAATAAGCTTTTATATCAACAGGGACGACGAAATTATTGCCGGTCAGCTTTGGGCATCTTACGGCATGGAGGGAGCTTGTAGTCATATTCGCATTCGGAAAATAGGTATTAGCTACAACGCCCAAATTCCCACTATCTGCTAATTGCTGAATAGCGGCAAGGGGGTAATATTGCTGCCCAATTCTGAGCATATTGGCATTATTTATAAATTCGATTTTGCCATGGTCCACAGTCGTTCCTGCCAAAGGGTCCGGGTCAAACTCTGAAACATTTGGTTCCGACAGTGGGGGTTTTTCTGGCAGTGCACCTGTCATCTTATCTGCATTTGCCTTTGCAGCTTTTTCTGCTTCTACTGCCGCAATACCTATCGTCCCCACGGTGCAGGCCGCGCATCCGCCAAACACTAAAGCAAAAACTAAGATACCCGCAAAGAAAAGCCCAAGCCCTACCATACAACCTGTTTTAAAAGCCTGCCTACCACTCATTGAAACATTTGTGTGGTTCTGGTGCGGTGGTGGTGTCTGTGGCATGGTCATCGGGGAGTAGTCCTGTTTTTATTTACCGTTACACTAGCCTGTTGCGAGTCGCTGTCAATCAGGATTTCCCCACGTTACTTGCCAGAAACAATGCCGGTCTCAATTCCAGTCTGACGCTTTCCTTCCAGGCTTACAGCCGGCTACAATGCCTTGCCCGAGCTCGTTACCTGCTAGAATTAGCTTTCACTTACATTGCCGGACGTCTTAAAATGGCTGATTTTGGCAGGAACTAAGCCCCATTTTTAATTCTCTCGCTCCAGATTGCTACTAGTGCAGTGCAGGCTAAATCTGGTAGCTGTGAGTGATGTAAGAGGTATATTACTGGTTTTATTGCGCTTGCAGTTGAGATCAAGGGACTTCGCCATTCCAATAAAAAAACCGTCTAAGGCCTTTTGTAGTAAGGGCATAGACGGTTAAATTTCTGGTGCACCCGGCAGGATTCGAACCTGCGACCTCTAGCTCCGGAGGCTAGCGCTCTATCCAGCTGAGCTACGGGTGCACTCGGGCGCGCCGCTGAAAGTGGCGACGCGGATTTGGTCTACAGTGTCTGGTTGGGTTTGTTCTGTCGGCGCTCTGGCCGGGTCTTATGGGTAATTTCTCCGGTTGCACGGTTTTTGCTCCCTCTGTTAGCATATCGACCAGGAGTCAAAATTATGACAAACAGTAATAATGAAAAAAAAGAAGGCGTGCAGGTTTATCCGGAGATAAAGCCGGTGACGGTGACGGATGTCGCTATGGGTGGCACGGAAACCCCGTCGGACGTGATGACGGGCGGCGGCAAGGTTAAATCAGCCGCAGGCGTCAGCGAAGGAATTGATGATTCGGCCGCTGACAAGATTACGGGTTCCGCCGGAGGTTCTAAAATGGGTATGGCAAAGTCGGACAAATTGCCGGAGCCGGATATCGGCACAATAACTTCTACAGATGGCAGCCGGTCTAAGCCTCATGCAAAGCCTGCTGATAAAAATAAAGATTAACAGGTTCCGCAAAGCGGTTCCAGTGGAAGAGTGAGGATGTAATTTGTAATTCCTGATTCTGTTTCGTAGTGAACCGGATTACATGGCCGCCGGGGCATTCGATTGCGGTTCTCGAATGCCCCGAAGGCTTATCCTGCTGGCGCGGTCTATGTTGGATTAGGGGAATCTGTTATCGATTTTCTCCACGTTTAATGTCGGTGATCCAAGGCTCATGTCTACAGAACCTTCCAAAAGATATGGGCCTGTGCCGAGGGTTCGGGGGGCGAAGCGTTCATAAACCCGTGGGAAGAGGACAGCCTCAAAGGTGGCCGTCTGGTCTTCCATGGTAAGCATTTTCATGGTGCGTCCTGAGTTGCGCGTTGCCAGCAGTTTGGCGGCGATGCACAGGCCGGCCATGCGGATGCGTTTTTTTTCGTGGAGACGGATGTCACGGCCGGGGATGACGCCAGATGGGATCCGTACAAGGTCCAGAGGATGCGCGCTGAGAGGAAAGCCCAGGGTTTCCATTTCGTAGGCGAAGAGTTCATGACGCGTGAAGGGTGCCGGCGGGCTGTGAGAGGGGAGAGCGGCAGGTTTTTCCCGAAAGGAAAAGGATTCAAAAAAGGCGTCGGCAGGAAAGAGACTGTCGGTGCTGGTGGAGGGGTGCTTTAGGCAGGTGGCCAGTTGCAGGAGCATCGCGGGGCGGATGTGGGCGGGGTCGTTTGATGAAGAGGAGGCGAGGGAGTCCAGGGTGCCGGCTTTGATGAGGGTGCGGCATTCTTCCGAGCCAAGAGCGGTGCGCTGGAGGAAGTTCTTGAGAGAAAGATAAGGTCCGCTTTTCTGGCGTTCATTAAGGATTTTTTCGCGAGAGTGAGTCGTGAGGTTCTGGATGGCGAGGAGGCCAACGCGGAGGTGGCCGAGAGGCGGACGGCTCGGCGAGCCGTCCCTACCAGTTGTGCCGGTGTAGTCGTATTGACTTTCGTTTACGCAGGGGCCTTGAATCTCTATTCCCCATCGGCGGGCTTCCTGGAGGTAGGCTCCGGCTCCGTAAAATCCCCCCTGATTTGTGAGAAGCCCTGCGAAGAATTCCGCCGGAAAATGGGCTTTGAGATAGGCGACCTGGTAGGATAGTACGGCGAAGGCGGCGCTGTGGCCTTTGCAAAAACTGTAGCCAGCAAAGCTGGCAATCTGCCGCCAGATCTCCAGCGCGTGTATTTCTTCTATGCCATTAGCCACCGCTCCTCCCAGGAAGTCTCCTGCGAGTTTTGCGATGTTGTCCTCAGAGCGGTGTTTGCCGCTCATGGCACGGCGCAACAGGTCCGCCTGTCCGAGCGTGAGCCCGGCAACCTTGTGCGCCACGCGCAATACGTCTTCCTGATAGACCATTACCCCGTGGGTATCCGGCAGGATTTTTTCCATGAGAGGCATAACGGTGACGGGTGTTTTTCTCATGCCGGGGGCGGCCTTGTGACGGGCTATGTATTCCTGCATCATGCCGCTTTCGGATACGCCGGGGCGGATGATACTGCTGGCGGCGACGACTTCTTCGTAACTTTTGCAGCGCAGCCGCTCAAACAAGGCGCGCATCCCGGGGCTTTCAATGTAGAAGCAGCCCATGGTGCGGCCTTCATGGATCATGGTGTGGGTGGCGGCGTCTGCGGTAATATGGGCAAAGTTGAAGACCTGCTCTTCGATGGTGGCATCGGGGGAGAGGGCGGGGGTGGAATGGTTGGCGTCGGAGAAATTCTGCAGGACGCCGGCTAGGGCGACGGTGGTGCCGCGGCGGGTGCCGGCCATTTTCATGCGGACGGCTTCGCGCTGAAAGGTTTGGGTGTTGGCCGGGTGGGTCCGAGGGGCTGGCGGACGGCTCGGCGAGCCGTCCCTACACGGACCTGAATGCTGCTGGTTTTTTTCGGCTTGCGTGATGGCGTCTTTGAGCACGCCGAGAGAGCGATTGCCGAGGAGGTCAATTTTGATGAGGCCGAGGTCTTCGGCGCTGTACATATCGTATTGCGTGACGGCATAGCCTTTTGCGCTGCGGGTGAGAGGCACCCAGTCGGTGACAGGGCCGGGCGTGATAACTATGCCGCCGCAGTGGACAGAAAAATGGCGGGGGAAGCCGTGCAGGCGGGTGGCCAGTTGCAGGATGCCGTGCCAAGGCTCTGTCTTTGATAGATCATGGACTTTTCTGACAGGGCCGCGTCTTGGGTTATTGTCGTCATAGCTCTCTTCCATGCGGTAGCCGGTTTCCCTCAGTTTAGAAAACCGGGTCACTTCGCTTTCAGAAACCCCATAGGCCTTGGCCACTTCGCGAAGTGACTGGCGGGAGCGAAAGGTCTGGATGGTGGAGATAAGGGCGACGTGATCCTGACCGAAAAACTCGAAACACCACTGGATGATTTCGTCCCGCTCCTTCCAGGAAAAGTCTATGTCGATATCGGGCGGCACGCTCCGTTCCGGGTTGAGAAAACGTTCAAAGTAAAGGTCATGTTTTATGGGACAGACGTTGGTGATGCCGAGGGAATAGCTGACGATGCTGTTGGCGGCGCTACCCCTTCCAACTATGAAAAAATTCCGTCTGCGGGCCTGGGCCACAATCCGCTCGACCAGCAGAAAATAGTCTGTAAAATGGTTGCTGTCGATGACTCCGAGTTCGTAGTCGGCGCGCTGGATAACTTCAGGAGGTAATGGATCGCCGTAGCGCCAGACGAGGCCTTTGTACACCAGGTCGCGCAGCATTTTCGCGGGCGCGATGGGGGTGTCCGTCAGACGGGGAAATTTCCAGATGCCGAGGGGCAGTTCGCAATGGCACTGGTCGGCGATATGGCAGGTGTTATCAAAAGCAAGAGCCAGGGCGTTATGCAGGTGGTCGGTATCATCGTGGACTTGATGCGCGTCCAGTCCGAAAAACGCGCGAATGGCATCCGGGTGCTGGAAATGCTGGGCCGGATCCATACGATCTTTGGGGGCGATATGATCTACGGTCGCCAGATGGCGCATAGCCTGAAGTAGTGTGTGAAAGGGAACGTCTTTCGGGGTTGCCAGTTTTACGTCGCAGGTAATAACCATGGGGAGGGCCAGGCGCAGGGCACATTCATAGGTCGCGCGGTTCTGGAGACGTCGCCTGCGAGAGGGGATAAGGACGGCATAGGGCGGAGAAACGGATGCCGGACCGGCGGCCATGGCCGTAAGGGTTTCCATGGAATCTGTAAGGGTTATGATGTTGAGAGAAAGATGGCGGAGTTCCCGGTAAAGATCAAACTCGCTGTCCAGCATCCGCCTGGTGGCTATGCGGGATATCTCTGAGTAGCCTTCGAAATTTTTGGCCAGCAAGATGGCGCGCTGGGCAGGATCGCCGTGGCAAAGGGCGGGGGATGCAGACTGAAATTCTGCTTTCCATCCAGTGCTGTTTTCTCCGGGGGAGGTTGATTGGCCGTAATCATCATGCTGCGTTTCATCCAGCAGGGGAGGGATTCCACCTACGCTTTTCCTGTTGCGCAAAAGAGCTCGCTCTGCCGGATAGGGCTGGCGAATTTCAGCGCCGATGATTGGTTGAATGCCCGCCTCAGTGGCGGCTTTAATAAATTCTATCACGCCGCTCATGCAGTTTGTGTCTGTGATGGCGACGGCTTTAGCGCCAGCGTCGACGGCCGCTGCGATTATGTCGGCGGGTGATAACGTGCTGTCGAGAAAGCTGTAATAGCTATGAACGTGCAGGTGAACGAATGACGCGGGGGGTGTCATAGGAAACTGTCAGAGGAGGGATTCATTTTAAACTTTTTGCCGTTGGATTTATCGACGCCTCCGGCGATGAGGATTGACGCGAAGCCATGTTTTTCCCGCACCTCGTCAATGGCCTGGTACAGGCGACTGGTCCGGCGTTGTTTCTGCTCCTGGAAAAGATCGTACTGGCTATCGTCCTGCTGGTGGAGGACGGCGGTGAGATGGATCGATCGAACACGGACGCGGCGGCAAAACGCGTGAACGGCGGCGCGGCGGACGGCGCCGATAAGGTCGTTATCGCGATCGGAGGGAGAGAAAATCCGCAGGCGGCGGGCGCAGTGATGGCCGTCGGAATAGACCAGATCGATCCGGGCCGAACAGCAGCGTGCTCCGCAGTCGCGGAGTTTCCAGGCAAGGCGCTGGGCAAGCAGCGCGGCGCCCGCTTCAATCTCATCGATCCTGCTGCTGTCGCTGGGGAAGATGTGGTTATACTGGAGAGTTTCAGCGATGGGGGTGGCCTTTACCGATTCATGAAAGATGCCCTGGGCCCGCTGCCACAGGGCATTGCCGATGCTCGGGCCATAGATGCGGCGCAGGGATTCATCGCCCAGGTGGACGAGCTGACCTATGCGCCGAATGCCGAATTCGCGAAGTTCCAGGCGGGCGTTTTTGCCGATGCCGGGGAGTAGCCCTACAGAAACGGGACCAAGGAACTCTGATTCGCAGCCAGAGAGAATCCAGATAGCGCGGCCGGGCTTGGCGACACGAGTAGCGACTTTGGCAGTAAGTTTGTTGGAGGCAATGCCAAAGGACACGGGAAGCCCGACTTCCTGGTCAATCCGGCGGGCGAGTCGGCTCATCCATACCGTCGGGTGAGATTGCATCCATCGTTCGCAGCCGGTCAGATCCAGGAAAAATCCATCCATTTTGTCGGCCTCGACCACCGGGGCGTGATCACGGAGAAAATCAAGCAGGCGTCGGGAAGCTTTTTCATATTCCAGAAGATTCGGGGTCAGGAATATGGCCTTCTCCGCCCGGCGACGGGCGGCAGGCAGGGGCATTCCAGCGCGAACGCCCAAGGCGCGGGCCTCGTAAGATGCGCAGGCGACCAAGCCCCGGTCTGGGGTCTGGGTGCTGATGACAATGATCCTGCCTGCGAGCTGGCTATTGAGAGCACGTTCTACCGCAACGGCAAAGGCATCCACATCTATGTAGGTGATGAGAGACATTTGAACAGCAATTCTTACGTTTAATAGAACACTTGTTCTATAGCTTGTTGTGCTTGTTCAAGAGAAAAATATGGGATTTTGAAGGGAGGTGGGTGCGAAAGTCTGTGTTTTGAAAGATTTAAACGCAGAGGCGCGGAGAGCTGAACCTGCTGTGGGAAACGCCGGCGGTTCGGTCGTGGTCACGCCTTCTCTGCTGGTGCGATTTGAAAGGAAATCTCCGAGGGGTGCGGCGGAAGCCCTTTTACAGGGTGCGGGCGCGAGTGAAATAGGGGCAGAGTGATGGGCGCATACCGGTTTAAGGCCGGCCACTTGCGCAATGCCTCTGTGGTGCTTGATGTCGCCAATCATCTTGCAGTCGTTTTTCCGGCAAAGTGTTTGACTGACTGAATCGGGACAAGCCTATATTGTCGGAGTAACTTTAAAATTGATAAATCGAGAGAGGTTCCGCCCACGCCATGTCCCATGATTCCCAGTTAATCGAGGCTTTAAAGGCCAAGGCAAACGTGTTGCGCATTGATTCTATCCGCAGCACCACTGCGGCGGGATCAGGCCATCCGACTTCCTGTATGTCCGCGGCTGAAATTGTTTCTGTGCTTTTTTTTCATGAAATGACATGGGACCCTCAGAACGCGGAAAATCCGGCGGCGGATCACTTTATATTGTCCAAGGGCCATAGCGCGCCGATTCTTTATGCCGCATGGGCAGAGGCGGGCGTTTTCCCCAAAGAGAAGCTGGACACCCTGCGTGAAATCGACAGCAAGCTGGAGGGCCATCCAACGCCGCGTCTTCCGTTTGTAGATGTGGCAACCGGTTCGCTGGGGCAGGGCCTGGGCGCGGGCGTGGGACTCGCGATCAACTCGCGCGACCTTGATAAGACGAATTACCGCACTTATGTCCTTTTGGGCGACGGTGAGTCTGCCGAGGGCAGCGTATGGGAAGCGGCGGCGCTGGCGAGCTATTACAAATTAAACAACTTAGTGGCTATCATTGACGTTAACCGCCTGGGACAGAGCCAGGAAACGGCGCTGGAGCATGATACCGAAACCTTCCGAGCGCGTTTTGAGGCGTTCGGCTGGGAGGCGGTGGCCTTGGACGGGCATGACGTAACGGCCCTGCTGGATGCTTTGGAGCAGGCTCGGAAATCCGAAAAGCCATTTTGCATCGTCGCCTGCACATACAAAGGGATGGGCGTGGAAGCGTTAAGAGACCAACCGGGCTGGCATGGCAAGCCACTGAGCAAGGAAGATGCGGAGAAGGCTTACAAAGAAATTGAGGCCGCCGGCATAACAAGCGATTACGCGCTGAAGATTAAAAAGCCTGAGGACGTGAAGCGTCCGCCTGTCGAGACAAAGGCTATGGCTGATCCCGGCTATAAAAAAGGGGAAGAAATCGCGACTCGTGAAGCTTACGGCGAAGCGTTGGCCCGGCTGGGCGCGGCGCGCTCTAATGTCGTGGCGCTGGATGCTGATACCAAGAACTCCACCTTCAGCGACAAGTTTCTGAAAGCTTTTCCCGACAGGTTCGTGGAATGTTTCATCGCCGAGCAGAACATGATCAGCGTCGCGGCGGGCTTGGCGGCCGTGAAAAAGATACCGTTCGCTTCTACCTTTGCGGTATTTTTGTCCCGCGGTTTTGACCAGGTCCGCATGGCCGGAATCAGCCGATCCAACATTAAGTTGTGCGGCAGCCACGTGGGCATTTCCATTGGTGAAGATGGCCCGTCTCAGATGGGACTTGAAGATATCGCGTTGTTTCGGACAATTCCTGGCGGAGTGGTGTTTTATCCAAGCGATGCCGTATCGGCAGACGCCGCGGTGCGCCTGGCCGCGGAGCACGAAGGTTTTGCCTATATCCGAACTTCCCGCCCAAAAACGCCCGTCATCTATAACGACACCAACGACCTGAAAATTGGCAAGGCAAACGTTGTACTTCAAAGCGAGAACGACGTCGTTACTATAGCATCGGGCGGCGTAACACTGTTTGAGGCTCTTAAAGCGGCAGAGACGCTGAAAGGTGAAGGAATCGGTGTGCGAGTAATCGATCTATTCACGGTGAAGCCCCTTGATGCCGATTGCCTGCTGAAAAACGCCACGGAAACGGGCGGCAAATTGATAACAGTTGAGGATCATTATTTGGAAGGCGGGATTGGCGATGCCGTTTCGTCGGCCTTGTCTGAAAGTGCTGTTCGCGTATACAAAATAGGCGTGGTAGGAGTGCCACATTCCGGCCCCGCAGATGCGTTGCTGGCGGAATTCGGCATTGATGCAAAGGCGATCGCGGATCGTGTGCGCGCTGTGGTGAAGTTGTAGTTGGAACTATGACGTAGCGGCGCGAAACAAAGTAAACTGGAATGAGATCTAACGACCCCTGCCCACATTTGGGTCAGGGGTCGTTTTGTTTCGGCGGATGGTACGGGTTGTGCTGATTGATTTGTGCTAGATTAGCTAAGGAGATTTAGTAATTTGGACGTTCTGGGGTACACAATAGACACCGTGCTAGAGTGGGTGCTTGCTGGTGTTGTTTTTCTTCTGGCGATAATCGCGGCGTTTTATGTCGGGAGATTCTTGCTGCGGTACACCACGGGAATGGTGGGGGGCTTTATTTTGTTGTTAGTCGGGATGGGTATGATTTTGGGCCCATCCTTTTACTTGATCAGCACTGACGATGTTCCGACACTGCGCATTATATTAAGCGCCACATCAATCTTTATCGGGTGTGCGGCGGTGCTGGCCGGAGCGTTTTCGCTCACAAGCTTTCGAGATTTTTAACAAAATCCTGGGACCGGGCGGATGCACCCGGCCCCCAAAAGATTTTACTGAAAAAGCTGCCAGTCCGAGGCCGCGTTGGTGGGGTTGGCGGTTACTGCTGTACCACCGCCGATAGTAACGCCTCCATTTTTAGCCAAGGCCTTGCCATCAAGGGTTGCTCCGGTTTCCATAGTAATGGAAATACCAGCTAAGATAGTGCCTTTAATAATGGAGGTAGTACCAAAAGTTGCTGAAGTGCCAATTTGCCAGAAGATGTTCTTTGGTTGTGCACCGCGAACCAGAATGACCTTTCTTCCGGATGTCATCGTAAACGTGCTGGCGATTTGAAATATGAAGACCGCGTTTGGATCGCCCTGGCCATCTAATGTCAGGTCTCCGGATGAAACCGCAAGAGAAGATGTTGATTTGTAGAGGCCCGGCGGAAGCGTCTGCCCGCCCAAATTTCCTGCCACGGTTACCGGCGCTGTTGAACGTCCACTTGCATCGTCATACGCAACAGCAAGGGCGGCCTGTGCATTGGCTGCTACCGGTCCGCCGGCATAAGTATTTCCCGTTACAATTCCAGGAGGAAAACCTGTGATGGCCGTTCCTGGATACACCCCGAGATCGCCATTGATTATAGTTTGAGGACCGGGAGCATTTGTGACTGTTGTTCCAGCCAAAACTCCAAAACTTGCGGCAACTCCCAGATCTACAGGTTGTTCCGCTGCACCTGCACCAGCAGTCATTCCCAATGCCAGAAATCCACATAGCACTGTCTTGGTCACATAAGCTGCATTATAAGTTTTCATAATGTAACGACTGCCGATAATCTTGCAAATTCGACTTCGTCTTAACTTAGTTGGTGATTCATGCAAAGATGTTGCTGTTATCAGGCGATATGGGTTTTAGGCGTGCCATTGGTAACTACGGCGCATCAGAAAAAGTGCTATTACCGCGAAAACAACGGTCGGCAGTACTGTCGCGGCGGCGGGGGGAATTGTGCCCGATCTTCCGAGGGCCTGAAGCAGCGCATTAACCAGGTAGTAAACTACGGCCCAGCTGATGCCGATGCCTATAATCTTCATTGCTGTGCCGGCGCGGCTTTTTATTGCGTAAGCAAAACCGATAATCATAACGACCAGAATGCCCGCTGGAAAAGTGATTTTCCGGAGCAAATCCGTGCGGATATCCTGCGTTGGCTGGTCTCGCGCCTCCAGTATTTCCGCGCGCTGCTTAAGCTGATGGTAATTCATTTCTTCAGGTTTTGCCTGTTGCGCCATTATCGCTGGGAGATCGGCTTCAAGAAAAATTGTTTGAGAACTATGTGACGCGGTATGAGTGGTAATCCTGCCTTCTCCGTCAAAGGTCCATGTCCGTGGATTTTCAAACAACCATTCAGTAGTGTCGTCTGCAGAATTTTCGCCTGCAAAAGTTGCGGTATCCCCCTCAATACGGGAAACGATTGTAGAATGATCCGGGTTCAGATTAATAATGGTCGGGCGAATCATCTTGTTTTCCGCGTTCGAATATACGCGTGCCATGTAAAACCAGTCGGTGCGTCCCTGGGCGAACACATTCGCGTTCATAGTGATCTCCCGTGTATCGCGGTCTTCCAGCATAAGTTCATAAATCTGGCTTGTGCGCTCGAGGGGCGGTACTACGTATTCATTCATGACAAATGTGCCGGCAACAATCAGCGCGCCGCCAAATAATATGGGTAGCGAAAGACGAAAAGCGTGTACGCCGCTGGTGAGCATGGCGAGTACTTCGTTTGTGCGGGCGAGGGATCCGATGGAAAAGAGCACAGCCAGCATGGCAGCAATGGGAACGATCTGCATCAGCTGGCCCGGCAGCGAGGATAAAAAGAAAATCGCCACGGTAGACATTGGCGCGCCGAACTCCAGGATTTCGCTGAACCGGTCAAATATGGAGGCGACTAGCAGCAATAGTGCGCAGAAAGCGATAACAGCGATAAAGGCGAGTATGAACTCGCGGAACAGGTAGCGGTCAAGGATTATGGGGCGAAGATTCATGGGGCGATTATACAGTCATAATGAAGATAACTTGTTTTGATTTTTGGCCGGATCCATTTTGGACTTATCGGACCCGGCCAAAATCTTTAGTTCTTTGTGAAAATAATGAAGCCAACTTCTTGGAGTTTCTGCAGCCAGGCAGCATATCCAGCAGGGGTTAAATGAACTCCATCGCCTGTAAACTCGTCCTTCAGCTCACCCTTTTCATCTTCCATTGTGGGATGTAAATCAAGGTAGATCGTTCCGGATTTTTCCGCCAGTTCCTTTGCCAGAGCGTTCAGCTTATCGACATTTTCGTTTAGGTATGCATTCTTCTTTGAAGTCGGCAATACGCTCTGTAGCACGATCTGTGTCTCGGGCAAAGCCTGCTTGAGCATCGTAAACATATTTTCATACTGAGGAAGCACTTCCTCTGGTGTTTCTTTTCCGCCCCAGAAGTCGTTGACGCCGATCATTACAAACACAACGGCCGGCCGCGCCTGTTTAATAAGATCGATGCGGGAGGTAAGTCCCGTTCCTGCGCTGGGGCGATCAATCTGGTCCCCGCTAATTCCCTGATTAACTACGAGCATGCCATTGACGGTTTCGGGCATGGCCTCCTTACGGAAAAAGCCTTCGGTGATGGAATCGCCCACCATGACAATCGTGCCTGTGGTAGTTGGCGGCAAGGCGGCGATATCTTTGCGTATCTGTTCAACTCGAGCATCGAAGTGACTTTGTTTAACTACGACTTTTTGAGCGGTTTCCGTGGCGGTTGTTGCTGCAGTTTGCGCCGGGAGATTTTTTGTTGTAGCTGCCGCAGAGACAGCGACGGCTGTTAGCAGCGCATAACGAATTTTCATATTTATTGTTCCTTTCAGATTTGGAGCGTTAAAAATAAACTCACAATTTCCGTTGATACCGAACTTCTTCATGAGCGCAATTGAATTCTAAATTTCATAAAGAAGGATCATCAATGAAAGTCGGCTTTATTGACCACCATTTAAACAATTACCACGCCGATAAGTTTTTTTCCATCTTTAAGGATGGGAAGGCGGGAGATGGTATTGAAATTGTGGCCGCCTATGAAAGTCATCCTGATGATAAGGAAGACTGGTGCTTAAAGAACGGGGTGCCAAAGGCAGGTTCCGCTGCGGAGGTTGTCGAAAAGGCCGACGCCATTATGGTCCTGGCGCCGGATAATTTCGAGGCGCACCTTGTACTAAGCGCCGAGGCGGTAAGGAGCGGCAAACCGGTTCTGATTGACAAGGCACTGGCCAAAAACCTCGAAGACGCACGGACAATCATTTCCGACGCCCACAACGCCGGTACTCCTGTCATGTCCGCATCGCCGCTGCGCTTTTCCATGGAGCTTGAGGAACTGATCGCCCGGGTGGGCGAAGGGCCCTATGACGGCATTTTTAGCCGCGGATTCGGCAAATGGCGTGGGTATGCAGTACATTCCATCCAGCCGGCACTGCGCCTGCTGGGTGGGCGTGTGAAGCGCGTAATCGACACCGGCCAGGGAAGTAACCATAACATCACGATTGAAAACGCTGATGGTCGTCGCGCTGTGGTAGAAATTCGCGAGTGCGACAACCAATTCGACGCTACGCCCTGGCAGATAGGGGTCCTTCGTGATAAGAAATATGAGATTGTGACCGTAAAGCAATTCGATGAATTTTATGTAAACCTGCTAAAAGAAGCCGTGCAGTTTTTCCGAACTGGTCAGTCGCCCGTTCCTGTGGAGGAAATGCTCGACGAGGTCATGGTGGAAGTTGCGGCGGATAGCTCGTTTAACAGCGGAGGCCAGTGGGTCGAAGTGGGACTTTAGGACACCATGCGTCTGGTATAAAAATGGCATCGAATCTCCCCTAAAAAGACTGGATCAACCTGAAATGCCTGATGCGCCTCATCTATTTGATATGACGGAAACACTCGAACTGCTGAAGCAGCTAAGCGAGGCCCATGGAGTCAGCGGTTACGAAGACGACGTTCGCGAAATTATAATGAACCGCCTGGAGCCGCTGGGGGCGGTCGCGCAGGTAGATACTCTTGGCAATCTGATCCTTCGCTTTCCGGTGGAGAATCAGGATGATCCGGTGCTGCTGCTGGATGCGCACATGGATGAAATTGGTCTCGTGGTCAGTTATATAGAACCGACTGGGTTTCTGCGATTCGCTACCGTCGGTGGTTGGGACGAGCGCGTACTGCCTGCTCATGCGGTTGACGTGAAAACGGAGAGCGGGCAGATAGTTCGCGGCGTTATTGGCACACCTCCGCCCCATATTTTGAAACCAGAGGATCGAAAGAAACCTTTCGAGGTCGAGAATTTGTTCATTGATGTTGGCGCACAGTCTGAGGCCGATGTCGCCCGTATGGGCGTGAAGGTTGGAGACAGCGCCGTACCTTCCTATCCATTCCATCGCCTCGGCGATGAGGTTGTGATGGGAAAGGCGCTGGATGACAGGGTCGGGTGTGCCGTGCTGGTTCGTCTGCTGGAGACGCTTTTTGATCCGGTTGTACAGCGCAAACTTTCTGTCCAAGTGGTCGCGTTGTTCAGCACATTCGAAGAAACCGGTGGGCGTGGTGCGCAAGCTGCATGCTACGGAATCGATCCTGACCTTGCCCTTGTGATTGAAGGTACTGTTGCTGCGGATTGCCCCGGCGTGCCGCCTGCAAGGATTCCCAGCCGGCAGGGGAGCGGTCCCGCCATCACCCTTATGGATCGTACCGCGCACTTGCCGAGAAAATTGGTAAGGTTTATTGAAAAACTTGCGGCTGAAGCCGGCATCCCATGTCAGCTAAAGACTCCTATTTTTGGAGGAACTAACGCGGCCCGCATTCATATGAACCGCGCGGGTGTGGCCACAGCGGTTATAAGTGTACCCTGCCGATATATCCATGGACCTCATTCGACGCTGCGGATTAGCGATATGGAGCAAACTATCAATCTGGCAAAGGAATTTGTCATGCACGGAGCTTGCTACCTCAACGAACAGAAGCACTAAAGGTATTGCCGACACTACGCTTATTATGATTTTTCAGAAATGCCGAACAACGCCTTAGTCTTCACAATAGATTATGAATCAACCCGGAAAAAAAAGAAAGTCGTTATGAACTTCCACGGATCCATGTGCGCCATCGTGACGCCATTTAAAGATGACAAAGTAGACCTGCAAGCCTTGGAGCGCCTTGTTAATTTCCAGATAGATAATGGCACCAGTGCTCTTGTTCCCTGCGGCACCACGGGTGAAAGCTCAACGCTTACCCATGATGAACACCACCTGGTAATCGAAAAGACCATCGCGTTTGCGGCGGGTCGGGTTCCTGTAATTGCGGGAACTGGCAGCAATAGCACTGCCGAGGCCATTTCGCTGACGAAAGAAGCGAAAAAAATGGGCGCGGACGCGGCGCTGCTGATCACGCCATACTACAACAAGCCAACTCAGGATGGCTTGTACGCTCATTATATGGCCGTAGCTGACGCCGTGGATATACCGCAAATTCTCTACAATGTACCTTCGCGTACGGCGGTATGCGTTGAACCGGAAACCGTATCACGCCTGGCGGATCACAAAAATATCGTCGCCATTAAAGAAGCCAGCGGATCGCTCGACTACATCAGCCGTCTGCGTGGTTTAACCGATCTTTCGATTCTTTGCGGGAATGACAATTTGACGTTGCCACTCATGGTGCTTGGCGCAAAGGGCGCGATCAGCGTGCTGGCTAATGTGATTCCCGGGATGTGTTCGGAAATGATGAGCGCTGTGGCACGCGATGACTGGGACGAGGCCCGCCGCCTTCATTTTCAGACTTTTAATTTAACGGAAGCGCTGTTTGTCGAAACAAATCCGGTTCCGGTTAAGGCTGCCCTAGCCATGATGGGGTTGATATGCGATGAACTCAGGCTGCCCATGACCTCACTGCACGTACAATACCAGCCCCGCCTAAAGCGCGAACTGGCAGCATTGGGCCTTTGTCTACAGAAGGCGTAGCGGTCTAAACGTAGGGTGGGTATTCCTGCCCGTCTCAGGTGCAGGCGCACTTTACATGCCGGGCCTGCATTATAGCTTAATAACAACCGTACTCGCCCTTCCCCTCGGGACAGACAGGAATGTCTATCCTACTATTGTAACTGGAGAACACAATAATGCCTACGACCGATATGCTTCAAGTCTTAGAAAAGCTTGCCCGCGACGCCGGCGATATTACCCTGAAATACTTTCAGTCGGACAACCTTGCCGTCGAATCCAAAAGCGATGACAGTCCCGTTACCATCGCGGATCGTGAAACGGAGCAGTTTATCCGGGATGAAGTCGAGCGGATGTTTCCCGGCGACGTGGTTATCGGCGAAGAATTTGGTGAGGGACCTGGAGACAAGAGCGCGCGTCGATGGATAGTTGATCCCATTGACGGGACGAAATCTTTCATCCACGGTGTGCCGATCTATGGTGTGATGATCGGAGTGGAAGAAGGCGGCGAAATGGTGGCAGGCGCCGTGTTTATCCCGCCGTTGAATGATATGGTCGTGGCCGCAAAAGGCCAGGGCTGCTGGTGGAACGGCAAACGGGCGCAGGTTTCAAAAGTCGATTCGTTTTCTAAAGCGCTGATCCTTACGACGGACGTGGCGAACCACAAACGCTACGATAAAGAGGAAAGCTGGAACCGTTTGTGCGCGGGAGCTCGCTTGGTGCGAACCTGGGGCGACTGTTATGGGCACATCCTTGTGGCAACCGGCCGCGCCGATGCCATGTTCGATCCACAGATGAACCCTTGGGACTGCGCCGCTCTACTTCCGATACTGGAGGAAGCAGGCGGCACGTTCACAGACTACGACGGCACGGCAACGGTTTACGGTAAGGACGCCATGTCTACCAATAAAGTTTTGTTAACCGAAATCCAAGAAGTCATCAACGCAAGCTGACAGTCCGACAGCATGGACGGCAGTGACCCGTCACCGGCTTAAATGTTCTCGAAGCACCTCGATCCCCTCAGCCTGTATTTCATGCCTCGACCTGATACGGTTGGGGTTATCAAGGCGCAATGTCATTGACTGGTCGGGGTCGAGTTTAAACTTCACCTTTCCGTTAATTATTGAAATACGTACATTTTCGCCCACCGTTTCCGAAACGCTGCCGTCGGGATTCTTAACCATTATTCGAACGTCACCTTCAAACTCCATAATGCCATCATCAAGGGTATAAATTAGGGAGTCCGCCGTTACAACCGCAGTGCTTGTTCCATGCGGTAAATGGGCCTCCAGCCCGGGGCCTTTCGCGGTAAGCCGTTCAGTGGAAGAGGTATAGGTTAGTTCCGCGCAAGATATCGTCGTGCCACGCGTGGAATACACCACGCCCGTTTTGGCGGAAATTGTCTCGAGTCCCTTGGTGGTTTCGTTAAATGTGTAAATGAGTACTCCATCGTTTTCCGCGACCTTGAGCGTGAAAGGACTTTTCCCGGATAAACCTCCCGTGGTGTCTGCGATTTTAGCCATGGATGACGGGTTTGCAAATTCTAACGTGGTCCCTATTGATTTCGCAAATGAACTGGAATACGCCCCAGAATACTTGTTCGGTTGGTCTACCGACGCGCCCGCAGCAGGCTCTTGCGTATTCTGTTTCATTGCCTCGACCGCAGGTTCTGGCTCCGCTGGTTGCGACTGGGCTTCTGTAAAACCGACAGCGACGATGATCGCCCCGATGGCAAACCCGCAAATCGCCTTTGCTTTGCTCTGCTTATGATGTTGTGATATCATGATGATACGCCTTCCTGTTTCAGATTTTACTTCTATGATTCCTACGCTTCCGGCGAACAGCCGTGACACCGATGCCTGTTCCGCCAGTTTTAGTATTGTGCGACCATATTCCGCCGCGTTTTCCCGCCCCAGGAGTCGCACTACTTCCGCGTCGCACGCGATTTCGCGATCCGCCCGCATACGGTAAAAGCCGATCCAGATCAGCGGATTGAACCAGTGCACCGCCTGTAATAGAGCTGCCGCAAATCCGACGACGAGATCGCCCCGGCGGAGATGGATCAGCTCATGAAGAATTATAAAGCGGAGTTCAGCTGCAGACGTTGACTCAAGCGTTCCAACCGGCAAAAGCACTACCGGGCGAAAAAGTCCCGCCAGCGCCGGAGTGGATATGTCACGACTTTGACGAAACTGCACCTGCCGCCTGATTCCTACATTCCGGCAGCAACTCCTGAACAACGATTCAACTTCTGGATCATCGATAAGATCGGCCCGTCGTATGGTCGCAAGTAAACGAAAGGCATTCCGGGTCAGCAGAAGCAGAACAGTCAGAAAGCCGATAGCCCAAACGACCAGCAGAATTGCCATGGCGCTGAAAGGAAACCCTGAAGCATCCAGAGCGGCTATAGCGTGCCTGTCGGCAACCGCGCTTTCTGATCCATTAAAAGCCGGAGGCGTAACCGCAGGGCGCACATCAAGATATCCCTGCAATATCTTAGGCCCGGGCTGGGCCTGCCCCTGCGACACCCATCCGGATGGACTTACATAATTGCTCAGACTGAAGACGCTTTCCGGACCGATCGGAATCACCAGCCGCCCCAGAACGAGAATCCACAACGCAAAGTGCCACCACGGGGTGAGCAGTCGCCCTAGCAATACCTTAATAATCAGTATCAAAAGTACCAGCACTGCAGCGTGAAGCGACGCCGAGATCAGCCATTCCAGGAATGTGGAAGATATGCTCATAGCTTAATCCTTTTCCATATCGTCCAGCAGTTGACGCAACCGGGCGATTTCTTCCGGCGACAGCTTTTCCTGCTGAAGAAACCCGGCGATCATCGGCATCATGCTGCCATCGTAAACCCGCGAAGCAAACGATCTGCTTTCCGCTCGAACGCATTGCGCCTCGGTGAAGCGCGGAGCATAGGTATGCTCTCGGTTTGTTTTTGTCGCAGCAACCGCGCCTTTTTTTACAAGCCTGGCCAGCAGCGTCTTTATGGTATTCGGCTTCCAGTCCGTCTGGGGGCTGAGTGCGTCCACCAGTTCGCCGGAAGTACAAGGATAGCGAAGCCATAAAGCTTTCATGACTTCCCACTCCGCTTCGGAAATTTTTGGGATTTTTATCATAATAAACAAGGACTAACTACGGGTGTAGTTCGATATCAACTACAAATGTAGTTATACTGTTGAAATGTTCTGTTTTCCTTGCTCGTGGGATCCTACGGGGGCATCTGCATCTTAGATATTTATCAGGAGAGCATGACCAATGCCGTTATCGCCCGCAGATTTACCCAATCAATCCCGTTCCGAAGGCGATGACGGATGCGTTATATTTCTCCATATAGCAAAAGCGGGAGGCACCACCTTTGAGGCGGTGCTTGATAACCAGTATCCGCCCGAATCAATTTATGCGCTGGACAACTGGGATACGGTTTCCTCCATCCAGCGCCTAAGCGCGACGCCGCGAGATAACCTTCGTCACGTAAGGCTTCTCCGCGGCCATATGCCCTTCGGGCTGCATCAGTATATCCCGTCTCCGTCCAGATACATCACGTTTTTGCGTGACCCTGTGGAGCGAATGACGTCGCATTTCTACTTCGTATTGCAGACTCCACTGCACTATCTTCACCAGACGGTTATGGAGCAAAAGATGGATCTGGCTGCCTACGTTCTATCTGGCATATCTCCGGAACTGGACAACAGCCAGACAAAAGCCATCAGCGGTAACTTTACCCATTTTGGTTGCTGCACGCGGGATGATTTGGAGACGGCGAAAGCAAACATAAGAGATTGGTTTGAGGTCACCGGGATAACTGAACGATACGATGAAAGCCTCCTGCTGATGAAACGCCGCCTGCACTGGCGGAACGATCCCTATTACGTCAGTGCGAACATTACCTCATCCCGTCCCGCAGTGGCCAGCCTTCCAGAATCGACCATCGACAGCATCCGCCAGGTCAATCAGCTGGATATGGAACTGTATGAATATGCGCTCTCCTTACACAAGGTCGCATTAGAAGCTGAGGGGCCGCAGTTTGCGGAAGAGCTTGCTCAATTTCAACGGCGCAATCGAGATCAGGGAAAGAGATAGTAGTTATGCGGTTAAAAAGTGCCAGGGTGTTCAGGAGGTCTATGTTCCACGGCGTCTCGGAAGATGCGGCGTGTCATACCTGTTCGAAAGCAAGTATGATGCTTCTCCTGCGTTTTGACTGAACAGTCGGTTTCCCCTGCTATATACTGTGTCTTACATCGTCCAGGGTTTGCGCCCTTTAGTCCTTTATCCTGACCCCCACTAAGCTGATAACAATGCTTAGCCAATCCTGAAAGGGAACACCATGCCGTTTGTTTATTTTTTTGATCGTATTCAACCCTGTAGAATCCTTACTATCGCGTTCGCCGGTATGGCGCTCATGGCACCATTGCCGTCCGCAGCCCATACTATCAGTTCAAATTTTGAATGCGCCTGGTACGGCGTTGATATCGCCGGGCCAAAATCCCTTCGCGGAAACCTGAGCACTCAGGAAAAGGTCATGCGTGTTGCTGCAAAGTTGCCGGTTGTGAAAGGGGAGGACGGCAGCACGATATATCCCCAAGGTACAATTATTGATACTGCCGAGATCAGCGATGGTGTCCTAAATGTCTGGATTACTTTCCCAGCGGATGTCCAGGAAAAGTCTCTCGATGCCAACGTCATCTATCAGGGCGGCGAGGTGCTGCGCCATTATTTCGCGGAATCTGAGCAATTGACCGGGCATAAAATCAACGCGCGAACTGCCGGCCAGCAGGATTACAAGGATCTTGAAGAGTTTATCTATCATGTTTCTCCGGAAGCCCAAAACGATCCTGAAACGACGCCAGCCCTTGAATACGAAGTAAACGGTCCGGGACCTCAGCCCGATCCTGACTA
This sequence comes from Candidatus Sumerlaeales bacterium, assembly GCA_038243585.1. Taxonomy (GTDB): domain Bacteria; phylum Sumerlaeota; class Sumerlaeia; order Sumerlaeales; family Sumerlaeaceae; genus JAKFFN01. Next base: position 47,763 of record JBBSQY010000002.1, read on the forward strand.
TGAGGCATGGCATGAGGAATTGAAACAGAAGACAAACTCGGCCAGGGATGTCCCCGGGCAATACTCGGCTCTTAGCGGTTCAGGAATGCCTAGCGGGTCTCTCGCGGGGCGAATTATTTTTACTTATGGCGGCCATGGTCGCACATGGGACGGCAGCCAGAATACTTGGCGCTGGCAGCGCGGCATCTATAATAACATGCTGGAAGACTATGGAAATGCTGAAGGCTCGGATGCCTATGCCTATCACGCGTTTAACGCGGGGGCCACGGTTGTATCTTTTCGTCCTATTGGCTATCAGGAAAACGAAGTCGTCATAGACAACACATCCCCCGGCTTTTCGACTACCGGAAGCTGGAGCAACAGCGTCAACACCCGCTACTACGGCAGCGGCACCCCGTATGTATTTGCCGATACGGCAAATGCCGAAACAGCTACGGCCACTTATACGCCAAACATTACTGAAGCCGGTTATTACCCTGTATACACCTGGGTTAATCATGGGTCGGATCGAGTGCCAGGCCAGCTATATAAAATTAAAACCACTGGCGGCGAGGCGCAGGTGCGCATTGATCACCGCCGGGTCGGATGCGGTTGGGTTTACCTTGGCACTTACTATTTTTACGCTGGAGCCAATGCTGCTTCTGGTTCTGTGACAGTTTCAAACCTTAATCCGCCTTCGGTCCCTCCTGGCTCGTATATCGCCGTGGCAGATGCCATACGATTTGGCAATGGAATGGGGGATGTGAACAATGGTGGCGGCATTTCCGGCTGGTCTCGTCGGGAAGAATCTACCGTTTATTGGATTCAGAACGGGTGGGGAAACGGTCAAAGTCCGGCAGAGCAGGGGTCGGTTCCTGGAGCGCCGCAAGTGTGTGGAACAACTCTAACACTTCGGATGACGAAAACCTCTCATGGACTGCTCCCCCACGTATGGCAGCGCAGATGTACCGCCTCCATGACGACACAACGGCGGCAGACAAGAGATATGCGCTTTATCTTGGGTGGCATTCCAATGGTTCAAATGGCTCTGCACGCGGGAGCATGGGGCTAATCACCGGTAGCCCAACCACTAATCAGACATGGTGGGCAGATCGGGTTGCGGGTCAGGTCGACGCTGTTTCCCTGGAAGATGATGTTAACTGGGAACATACCTGGTTTAACCGTTCTAACACATATACCGGCGGATACGGAGAAATCACTAACAGTCACTTTCAAAGCAAGATGGACGGTACCATCATAGAAGTTGGGTACCATGACAACCCTCAAGATGCCGCTTTGATGCGCGACCCCAAAGTGCGCAACGCTCATGGCAAGGGTGCGTATAGAGCTGCCGTTCAGTATTTTAATAATTTCCGAGGCGGTCCCGTAGCTTATTACCCTGAGCCTCCTGTTCGCTTTCGTGCTGTTAACAATGGCAGCGGCGGTGTTACTTTAAGCTGGCAACCAGGCCCTACAGGCGGCACAAAAGGGCAGGCTGCGACTGGCTATCGAGTATATCAGTCTCCGGACGGCCTGGGTTGGGGCGGCGGTGAGGTTGCCTCGGACACTGCCCACACAATCGGCGGTCTCACGGTAGGCGAAACTTATTTCTTCCGTGTTGCAGGGCTAAACGCCGGCGGCGAATCTTTTCCCTCGGATACCCTTGGTGTGCGAATCACCCCGTCGGGATCTGCGGATATCCTGATCATCAATGGCTTTGATCGCCTAGACCGGTTTAACAACGTCGCTAAGGGAGGTCATGCCGGCACAGTGGAACAGCTCATCCCGCAGCAGAACAATACGTACAATTACGTACGTCAGCACGGAAACGCCATCTCTGCGGCCGGTCGCGATTTTGATAGCACCACCAACGAAGCGGTAATCAGTGGCGATATTAATTTAAATAACTATCAAACCGTAGTTTGGATTCTGGGTGAAGAAGCTACGAAAGACAACACGTTTAATCTGACTGAACGCACCAAGGTGGACGCATTTCTTTCTGCAGGAAAGAACCTGTTTGTTTCAGGCTCGGAAATTGGCTATGAACTGGATTCTCTTAATGTGGGGCGTTCCTTTTATCGCAATTCTCTTAAGTCCCAGTTCAATATAGATAGCGCAAATTCCTACGCGGCATCGGGATTTCCCGGATCAATCTTTGAGGGTCTTGCCAATATCGACTACGCTCCCTCCAGCGACATTTATAATGTCGACAGCCCCGACGTAATCACACCTTTAAACGGCTCAACCACGGCCTTGAACTATGCCCCCGCCAGCCCCATGACCGACAGCTTTGACAGTATAGGCTCCTGGCAGCTTCCGAGCTTCAGCGGAACTACCACTGCGGACAGCAGCACTTTCAAAATCGTCTCCAGCCCCAAACGTCAGGGCTCGGGTTCCGCTGATCTGAATTACAATTGGACCGAGGGGACGGTCTTGCGTGAATACAATGCTGGCGGTGTCCAGTTTTCTAATACCGCCACCTTTAGCATCTGGGTCTATGGAGATAATTCCGGCCACACCCTGAGACTGTTCATGCGCGATATCGCCGACAATGAACTTTTCCAAAACGCCCCCATCACCGTAAACTTCACTGGCTGGCAGCAGATTGTCTGGAACCTGGTATCTGACCCTAAAACGAAATTTGCCGGAACCGGCGATGGAGTTCTCACTGGCAATGTTCGACTAGACAGCCTCTATCTGACCAAAACCGGAGCGTCAAACAGCGGACACATCTATTTTGACGAGGCCGCGTACACCACCGGCGCCGCCACATCCCCCGGTCCTGCCGCGGTGCAATTCAGCGGAGCCTATAAGCTGGTTCACCTGGCGTTTCCTTTCGAAGCCATCGGCACCGAAACCCAGAGAAACCAAATTATGCTGAACGCACTTAACTACTTCACCGGTACTCCTTCCACCGTTGCGGACTGGAGCGTGTACTAATATATATCAGGTCCAGGCCGTTTAAGGTCCGAGTTGATACCGCGGAGGCACACTATTAGTGAAGCTAGTCGGCTCGTCATTAAGCAGGGCCATCGTGGTGGCGCTTGTTAGGCCATCCTGCAATTTCGCCGTCTCAGGTGCGCCGTTGAGCAGCATCTGCGAGTTTACCATCCGGATCCCGTGGCTGTAATCCGCATACGTCTACGAATGTTCGAAGGAAGATCACTGGCTGCCACCTGCTTAATCGAAATACCACCGGGCGACAAGACCGGCTCCTGCTAATCCGGAACAACATAACCCTTCACCATCCAGACTTCAGCTTGCGCGGAAAAAGCGTTAGTGGTCGTCAGCGCCACTACAGTGTCGTCATCCAATATTGTCAGACTGTTCCACAAACCAAAGCTGCCGGGTGGAATATCAAAGGGTTCCGATTTGCGGCCGAAATTACGTGCCCGGCTGTCGCCAATAACTACCTTCATTTCTGAATATCTAAGGTGATTTTTACGCCCCTCTGTTCCCTGATACGAGAGCAGCGTCTCGCCTGTGCTGAGCTGTCTAAGCCACGGGGCGCCAGCGTAGCGACGAGTGCCTATCCGCCGGCTCAGTGCATACTCGCGGTTGACACTGATCGGCCCTACTGGCTCTGACCAGTCATTGTCCACAAGGGTGCGTATTAGTGCCGGTTTAAAATAACCAAGCCAGCCGAGATCCTCTATTGCGCATACAATTTCTTTGCCGTTTCGCAAAAGCAGGGGAGAAGGCATGCCATCGCGCGCTCCTCCACGAAAACTTACCGTCTCCGGGTTTCTAGTCCAAGTCAAACCGCTATCGGACGACCTCAGTAGGGAAATGTTTTGTTCTTCTGATTTACGGTATGGACTTTCATTGGCAAAATAAATTTGTATTTCACCATTGGGAAGCTGTATGGCGGCGGGCTCCCAGCAGCCGTCTTCAAATTTATGTCCCGCCTCGTGAACCAGCCGACCGTGCTTCCAGGTGCGGCCTCCATCATAGCTTTTCCGAGTGCGAATCCCAAAATTACGGGACCCGCTAATCTTGTAAGGGCGAGGATTGTAACAAGCGAGAATGGATTTGTCATGCAGTTCAATCACGTGCGGTGCCGCCATGTTAATCCCATCTTGTCTCCAGGCTACCACCACTGGATCCTGCCATGTTTTTCCGCGGTTGACGCTTTTTGTTGCCCTGATGGAACCGTCCGCCTCATACACACAGAGCAGGGATCCGTCGCTTAACTGGGCCATGCGCGGGTAGCTGCTTTGACTAAATGCATCGTCAGAGACGCGAACCAGTGTGTCGCGATCCCATAAGACGCGAATTCCCAAATCTGACGGCGGGGATGGATTTTCAAACGTTCGTTTAATGAAAGTTAAAAGTGGCGCTGGAATGTTCGGCATCTCCGCGCCTTCAAAGAATGGAACGGAAATAAGGTGCAGAAAAAATGAGAGAAGCTTAAGCATAGACTCCATGTAAAAACAGAACTTTTAAATCTACTAATACCAAACCTGCGCAGATTTGCGGAAGAGTCAACCATCGAAAAAGTTAAGTCGGCATGAAGGGCAAGCGCAGGCGAAAAAAAGGGCGCGGCCTGAGGATACAGGCCGCGCCATTAGATACATATTCCGTGATGTTAGAAAAGCGGAACTATTCGCACCGCATCGGCAACAACAACAAACCCTGCGGTAGTCCAACACGACAGCTTCACGTTTTTAGCGCCTGTCGATAACGTTTGGGTTCCCAGTGTTTGCCATGCTCCGCCTCCGCCCTGCTGATTCTTCTGCACACTTCCGCCGTTGGGCATAACATATGACGCTGCTGCTGCCCTGTTTGATCCTGCGGTCCACCAGGCGTCTACCCGATAGCTGCCGGCCTGCGTGATAGTAAAGTTCCATGTCGCTGCATCGCTTACTGCCTGCGTTGAACGAAACCGGTAATTACTGCCGTATTTATCAGAGGCAGATGTTCCAGAGCTCCAGCTTGAGGAGGCGGAAAAGCCGCTATCCGTATTATCCACAATTATCGTGGGCGGAGGAACATTTTGAGTCTGCCGACACCAGATATAGCAGTGAACGGTGTTCATGTTCGAATAGCCGTTATTGTAGCCGGGCCAATCATAACGCGCCATACGACCATCGTTGCTTGGGTATGAGCCTGTGTTCTTGTTTCCATAGGGATCATTAAAGATCAATGTATGCTGGTTTTTCACGTAGCCAATGCAAAGAGGATAGTGACCGGCAGAAGTGATGCTGGTCAGAATGACGAACGGGTAATTATTGTCAATGTCCGTACGTGCCTTCGCTATGGTGGGGCTCCAGTCTACGGCACTGGAGGGGCCGTGCTGGTTTATAAAATCTCGCATATACCCCTTCGTATCAACCCAGTTATTTCGGGTTATGTAGCCAAAACCACCGCGACCGGTAGTTCCGTTCGGGTCTTGCGACGTTGCGCTGTAGGTGTTGCCGTTGAAAGTATACTGGTTCGGGATATACCATCCGTAATCGCTGTTGTGAGGGGTCGGCCATGATGATGTCATTGGGTGCTTGGGTAGTATGTTATAGTATTGAATGCCCATCAATGCCGCTGCGGCGTTGCAGCTTGAATTGCCGTTCCACCAGTCAGGGGTATCATTGTTCTGGTGGATATAGGGGACATTGCTGAGATAAACGGTCGAGCCCGTGTCCACAACGGAATTGGCCTGAACCGTTTCAGGTTGCACTACGGCGACCTTTAGAGAAGAGGCCTTAGAAGCATCAGATGCCTCGTCCAGTTGGACTGAAACTGACTCTGTCCATGCCTGCCCGTCAGAAGCCAGTCCAACTTGAAGCGCATTTGAAGCGACTCGAGCGCTTGCGCCAGGTGCGGCTGTGGCGGAAAAGGCGACAGCCACGCCGTTTGCCGTGGCAACCGCATCACCGGCAGTCGTAGCTAGAACGCCTTTGCTTTTGCCAGAAATTTTTACCGCTATAAGATCGCTACGCGTTACCGAGACTCCGTCAATTACCGTTTTGTCCGTGTAGGCAATGGTTGAATCATCCAGCCACGAGGGATTGGAACCTATGCCTAAAATTTTCACTTTTGACCTGTTCTTTTTGACCACGGCAACATCACCAGTTACGGTCTGCACTAAAAGATTTTTTCCATTTGGAGAGAAGATGGGGCCAAAATACGATGCCTTGTTATCTGTCGCCTTTTTACGCTTTCCAGTTTTTACATCAATGATAATAATCTGATCCGCCTCGTCGTTGTAGGCGATTCTGTTTCCGTCACCGGAAATGGCCAGCAGATTAACATGATGCCCCAGGTCGAAAGTCGCAACAATGCTGCCATCCGCCGCTTGTACACTAAGTTCATTTTCTACTGTATAAGCGATGCGTCCACTATCGCTGATTGCGGGGGTGCCGGCAAGAGCAGACGTCGCTAAAAGCGTTGTTTTGTCTGCGGCGGAATCGTATAAAGCCGGACTTTGTAAGCCATTTTCCGCGTTAATGGATTTAAACGCCACAAGGCTTGAATTAGCCGAAATAGATGCGCCATAACCTGCCGTGGAGCCGCCGCTGACCTTGTGAACTTTTCCTGAAAGCGTATTCATCAGGTGAAGTTCCTGCCCGTTGCCGTTGGTGACTAATAAGTGACCGGAGTCCGGGGAAATTGCAACAGGACGAGCGACAGAAGATGCCATAGCAACGTCTGCTCCGCCGCACCATGCGGCACCTGCAAAAACTGAAACAGCACCGATTACTACACCTCTTGATAAAATGTTAACCATTACAGATTTTTCCTTCCTTAAGAAAGCAAGGGTTTCCAAAGCCGCTGTGCAAAGGCCGATCGGGAAATCAGCTGTGGCTATGGCCAATCATAATTGTTAGGGTAACTTACGACGATCGCGTGGTCGAAAAATTATTTTGTCTGGCGCCTCCATGAGCAAAAAGATTAGATCGGAGTTCGTGCTAGCAGAAAATGCCCCAATCGTTTATTGCGTACATTGTTCCATACATAAGGGAATCGACAAGCCATATGAGCGACAGTCAACCTCAACGATTACGATTTTGTCAAAATTTACAACAAATTGCTAATTCGGAACCAACCTACCCTTTTACACGACTGTCGGATATTTCCGCTGCTCATCATAATTAGGCACATCATACTTTCATATAGTTGCTTTTGATTACTCGAGCAAGCAGGTGCGTTTCCGGTTGCGTTTTTTCCAACGAGATACTTTTTTCTTTTATAACTGTCAAAAGTCATGTCTTACATATTACCCACCTCAACAGCCGAAGGAATTGCCCCATGAACGTTTTAAATGCTGCCCTAGTTGCTGCCACCATAGCCGTCGCCGTAGCCGGATCCTCGCCGGCATTTGCTCAACACACCAGCACCACGTTATCGCATGCCGCGGTCTCAACCACCACGGCCGACAAAGAGTGGATTAGCCTGTGGGACGGGAAGACCTTCGATAACTGGAAGATCTCCGAACCGCAGCACGAGGCCTGGAGCATAAAAGACGGAAGCATCGTGGCCCAGGGAAACCGCAGCCACCTTTTTTATACGGGCGACCACCAGCCGTTTAAGAACTTTGAGCTTCAAATGGATGTTAAAACCACCTCTGGCTCCAATGGCGGCGTTTTCATTCACACACAGTGGCAAGACGAAAATTGGCCGAAGCACGGCTACGAAATCCAGGTCGACCAGACCCATAGCGACTGGCGCCGCAGCGGCAGCATCTATGAGGTCAGCAATGTCAAAGAGACCTATGTCAAAGACGACGAATGGTACTCAATGCATATCACGGTAAATGGCAAACACATCATGGTAGAACTAAACGACCAGGTTGTGACCGACTGGACGGAAGAAGCGGATCGCCAGCCCGGCGAGGACTTCACCCGCATCCTCACCTCCGGCACAATAGCGCTCCAGGCCCACGATCCAAAAAGCATAGTGAAATACAAAAACATCAAAATTAAACCGCTGGACTAGTCTGATTGGGCGGTTCCCGTGCGAAAGATATCACCCCGTGACAATGTCCCGTTGGTGGCATTGTAGGTCCACGACGGTGCCTCTATGAGCCCGCCGTTCATATACCCGTTACGCACGGAATTTCCTTCGCTCACCCCATCGGGTCCTCGGCTCCGAAGCAGCCAGCGGTGGGTCGGCACCGCCGGCATCAAGGCATGGTTGTTTGGAAAGCTCCGGAAGTTTGTGTATGAAATCCAGTCTCCAGCGCTGCCGGCCGTCGACTCGGTAAAACGATAAAAAGGATCACGTCCCGGAATAGTAGCAAGATATGCAACAGGAGTGGTTAAATAAAAATATCGATCAGGATATTCCACTTCGCTACCGTCTGTCAGACGGTGGGGAGGATACGCATTATTATCCGCAGAGTAAATTTCGATAGCGCCAGCCAACGTTCGAATATCCGATTTTACCGCACTTATTTTGGCTCGGGTCTGAGCCTCTAGAAAATTAGGAACCGCGATAGCAGCCAAAATAGCGATAATAGCGACCACAATCAGTAGTTCAATAAGAGTAAACGCCCTACGAAATTTCATAACTTGTCATGTTAACCAAGTTTAACATGGACCGCTGTTGGCGGCTTTTCGACTCTTTTTTCAATTTCGGCTTCCTTAGTCTTCTCACTGCTTTTCTTCGCTGTATACATTGCTTCGTCTGCATGCTTAAGAAGGCGTCCAGCTTCCTCCCCGTGCTCTGGAAACAAGGCAATCCCGATACTCGGCTCTACACAAATTGTAAAATCGCCGAACGTAACCGGTTCACTAACAGCGCCGCGAATTTTTTCCGAAACTATATTGGCACACTGTGGACATATGATATCTTCCAGCAAAACAACAAACTCATCGCCTCCCATTCGGGCTACTGTGTCCGAATCCCGCAGACATTTCTTTATACGAATTGCTACTTTCTGCAACAACATGTCGCCCGCCTCGTGACCATGCAAATCGTTAACCTGCTTAAATTCGTTCAGATCAATATACAAGACAGCCATATGTCCATGTCTTCGCCGATGAGTTCTAGACAACATCCTCTCCAGACGATCATGTAGAAGCGCCCGATTTGGCAGACCAGTCAGTTTGTCATGGTGTGCCATATGTTGGAGACGTGAGTGCATCTTCTTTCGCTCAATCGCTGTCACCACCTGGGTCGACACGAACTGCACCAGTTCCACATCCTTTTCCGTATAACACGAAACGCCCGCGTCGCTTTTTAAGATCAATGCTCCAATTGTGATTTTGTTGGATGTTAGAGGAACGCCCATCCAGCATAACGCGTTGCAGCCGCTCACGGCGTGCAATTTTTCAGGAATGTCCTGCAAAGAGTTGGGGGTCAGTAACAGCGCCTGACCCGTTTCAATTATCTCTGCGCAAAATGCGCTCGTGGCCTGCACGTGAGGCGCATGCGGCACTTCTTCTTCGTCCATCTGGTAGGGATAAGTCAGAGCATCCGTGTCTTCATCATACAGTGCCACCGAAAGGCTTGTAACCGGCAGAAGCTTTCCGATAATCTGATGAATCAGATGAAACAATGCCTTCAGATCTTCTGCCGCGTGCGCCGCCTCGGAAATGGCGTAAACCGCAGCCTGCAGTGACTCCGCCTGTTTGCGCGCCGTGATGTCCCGCGCAACAGCAATTCTTAAATGATCAACCTCTGACCACCGCGCCGACCACATGATGTGCACCACTTGCCCGTCTTTGCGAACGTACCTGTTTTCAAACGTAAACCTTGGATCTCCCGACATAATCTCACCGGCTGCCTCCAGCGTACGCTCCCGGTCATCCGGGGCCACAAGATCGATCATCTGAGTACCGATAACTTCCTCCGGCGAATACCCAAATATCTGTTCAAATGCAGCGCTCACAAATACAAAGCGACCTTCAGCATCGACGACACAGACCGCCTCAAGCAACAGGTCCAAAAAACCGGTTAAAGGCTCAAAATCTCCGATTTTCATAAATAACAATAATCCCTATTAATGGCAACACGCATCTTCCAACAGAACTTGCAGAACCATCTAGACTTTTCTATCAATCCCCTTTCACCTCCGCAATCATAATCGTATCTTTGGTAATATAGATAATACCTGACCGTTCCGTAGCCGCTATTTGCATCAGCACTAAATGTTTCCACCATAACACTATAACTGAACCTGAACAATCCAAATCCTTGGAGAAGCGCCCCATGTCTCTAGTCGCCGATCAGCCAACCAAAACTTTCAGCCCCGCCGCCCGCGCCCTCCCTTCCTTTATGGAAGACCAGGTGCGCCACGCTGGTCTCGGGAGCATTTACGACAAGGTTCTGGCGGGGGAGCGGCTTTCCCGTGAGGACGGGCTAACTCTCTTCGCCGCCCGCGAGCTCAACCTTGTCGGCGCTCTGGCAAACATTGTCCGCGAGCGTAAAAACGGCGATATCACCTATTTCAATCGTAACCTCCACATCAACTACACCAACATCTGCAACAAGCAGTGCCTCTTTTGCGCCTTCGATCGTCTGCCCGGCGAAGAGGGCGGCTACGTCATGTACGAGGCGGAAATCCAAGAGCGTTTCAGCCGCTGGGAGGGCATCCCCATCAGCGAGGTTCACATGGTTGCCGGCATCCACCCGCGGCTGCCGTTCGAGTATTATACCGATCTGCTGCGCATGGTGAAACGCATTCGCCCCGACATCCACATCAAAGCATTTACCATGATCGAGCTGGCCCAGATGGCCCGCAAGGCCCAGTTGCCCCTGGAAGAGACGATAATGCTGCTGAAAGAGGCCGGCTTGGACAGTTGCCCCGGCGGCGGCTGCGAAGTCCTCAGCGACCGCGTCCACAAAGAACTGTTTCGCCTGAAACTGAAGCCGGAGCAATGGCTGGAAACCCAGCGGATGGTGCACAAATGCGGCCTCCGCAGCAACGCCACCATGCTGTACGGTCACATCGAGACAATGGAAGAGCGCGTGGAACACTTTGAGAAGCTGCGCGAATTACAGGATGAAACCGGCGGCTTTCAGACTTTTATCCCGCTGGCCTTTCACCCGGATAACACGGAAATCAGCCACCTGCCGCCGACCACGGGCTTCGACGACTTAAAAGTCATCGCCGTATCGCGCCTGATGCTGGACAATTTCCCCCACATTAAAGGCTACTGGACCATGATCAGCCCCCGCCTGGCCCAGGTGTCTCTCAGTTACGGCTCCGACGACATGGACGGCACCATTCTGGAAGAAAAAATCACCCACGAGGCCGGTGCCCTTACCCCCCAAAGCCTGACGCTGGAATACTTCGTTCGTCTCATAAAAGAAGCCGGTCGAATCCCCGTAGAGCGGGACACCTTGTACAATGAACTGGGGCGGTTCTAAGAAGTAGCATAGGCGTCCCGCCTGTGTAGTCCCCGGCTGCACAAAAACGCTTAGCAATTCACCAATCCCCGCACGACCGCAACGTCGGCGACTTCTGAGAAAATCGCAGCTACACAGGCGAGACGCCTATGCTACCTCAAGATTGGCCTGACACACACAGTTCTACCAAGCTATTTTACTAGTTTCTCCACTGTTTCTCCACAATCACGACGGTCTTCCTGTGGAAAAACCTGTGACTTGATTAATAAAATCACGCATCCGAATCTTTCCATTGCGAACCCTTAACCAGACCTGAGTATTGCAACTTGCTGATAGCGTAACGCCGAATCTGGAGCCCCTAAACCCGTGTCTGAAACCTTTACTAAAAGACCCCGCACCCAAGTAGTCGACGCGCAAAAAGGCGCCCGTCCCATGGACGTAGCCCAAAACCTGCCTTACTCGACAGACGCGGAAAAAGCCGTTCTCGGTGCGATGATACTGGATGTGGAGCAAATAGAACAGGTTCTTGGCGTCGTCAAACCTAACTGTTTTTATCATCGTCGGCACGAACTGCTGTTCGAGGCAATTCTTGAACTGCACGAAAAAGGTCAGGCTATTGACTTTACAACGCTGACCACAGAGATGCGCCGTCGCACGCAGCTTGAAGAAGTCGGCGGTCCTGGCTACATTGTCGGTCTTGAACAGTATGTATTTTCCACGGCGAACGCCCCGGATCACGCCCGCATCGTTTTTCAGAAGCACCAGCTCCGTGAGCTGATTCGTATCGCTGAAGTCATTCGCGGACAGGCCGAAACGGAAGCCGACGACGTTGGCCTGTTGCTTGACCATGCGGAAAAAATGATTTTTGATCTCAGCGAGCAACGGACCACACGCGACTTCCGGGATGTGGGATCGCTAACGGTTGAGACGCTGGAAGAAATTGAACGCCGGAGCAAAATGTCTCATGAGGTTTCCGGCGTGGCCACCGGGTATTCCGATCTGGACGAGTGGACCGGTGGCCTGCAAGCCAGTGATTTGATCATTCTGGCGGCGCGCCCTTCAGTCGGTAAAACGGCTCTCGCTTTAAATATGGTGTGCAATATCGGGGCGGGTTTAAGAAACCGTAAAATTGTACCGGAAGCGCGGCGCGGTGTAGGTGTATTTTCTCTTGAAATGAGCTGCTCGCAGGTCAATATGCGTTTGCTGTCGACCATCAGCACAGTGCCCATGCACAAGATGCGCAGCGGGAAGCTTAATGCCAGCGACCACCGCCGTATCAACGAGTACGCTGAACTGCTTCATGATGCGCCTATCTACGTTGACGATACGCCTGGCATATCCGTGCTGGAGCTAAGGGCAAAAGCACGGCGTCTGGCGGCGCGGGTACCTAATCTTTCCTTGATTATTATCGATTACCTCCAGCTTATGCGCGGCAGCGGCTTGCGCAGCGCTGATAATCGGCAGCAGGAAGTGTCTGAGATATCTCGAAGCCTGAAAGCCCTCGCGCGCGAGCTGAATCTCCCTATCATCGCCCTCAGTCAGCTAAGTCGTATGATTGAACAGCGCAAAGGAAAGAATTCCCGCCCGATGCTGAGCGATCTGAGAGAATCGGGCGCCATCGAGCAGGACGCCGATGTAGTAATGTTTCTCCACCGCGAAAAAAATTATGACAAAAAAGATGGTGATGACGAAGAGCAGCGCACGGCGGATATTACCGCGGAACCGGCTGAACTGATTATCGGTAAACAGCGTAATGGTCCAATAGGAACCATTGACCTGGTCTTTTTTCGTCAGACCGCCACCTACCATAACCTGCACCACCAGCCAGGAGACGATGAGCCTGGCTATTAGCTAGAGAATTACGAATTTGAAATCAGGGCTAAACGGTAAGTTTTACTATTTTCAGGTAAGGATACTTATATGAAATATGTCGCTCGCATCTCTATGCTGGAACGCCATCCGGACGGCACATCTCGCAACTTTGAAGTCACTCGAATCGTCGACGGATCTGTAAGCGTAGCCGAACTTATGAAGTGGCGCAACTCGAAGGTTCACGATCCCATAAACGGTGAATACGCAAGTCGCGAAATTAAGCTGACCCCTGACGATGGCGACGTGGAATAGCATTTGCATAGGTTTTAGATAGAGGATTTTACCAGATGTTGTCACCCGCTGAACTGACAGAATTGAAGAACGCCCGCCACTTGCTGGAAACCGAAGGGCTGGCGGTACGCTTGCAGAATATGGTTGGAAAACCTATAGCCGAAGGCGTTCGCTGGATGCCGGATAAGTGGCGTGAGAAGGTCAACGGCGCGGCGGAAGTTGCGTTGAGAAAAGCGCTTGATGTCGCCATTGGTAGTCTTGACGCCAAAGCCACCACTCGAGGCCGTTCAAACGCCAGCCACAAGCTAATGGCCGCAGCCAGCGGCGCTCTGGGAGGGGCGTTTGGCCTTCCCGCTTTAATAATAGAGCTTCCAGTTTCTACCTCGATCATGATGCGATCCATTGCCGACATCGCTCGAGGTGAAGGAGAAGATATTTCGTCTATCGAATCCCGACTGGCCTGTGTAGAAGTCTTTGCCCTTGGCGGAACCGGCACTGCAGACGATTACGCAGATACGGGATATTACGCTGTTCGCGCTGTCTTGGCCCAGCAGGTTACGGAAACTATTCGTCATCTGGCTCAAGGCGGTGCAGCGCGCGCCTCGGCGTCGCCCATCGCGAAGCTGATCACCAGTATAGCCAGCCGCTTTGGTGTTGTCGTCGGGGAGAAAGCGCTGGCGGCGTCCGTTCCTATAATTGGGGCAGCCGGAGGAGCAATGATTAACACGATGTTTATTTCACATTTTCAGGATGTGGCGCGGGGTCATTTCATCATTCGTCGGCTTGAGCGAACTCACGGGAAAGAAGCCATACAGCGAGCCTACGAAAATTTGAAGTAGCATAGTTCTCCAGCCTGTGTACCCAAGACTGCACGAAATTTCCAAGCAGTTAAGCATCACGCTTAATCACAACTTGAACCAACTTATGAGAAATCTACGCCTACACAGACGGGACGCCTATGCTGCTTCAGTTGTGGATACACAGGATGAGAATTATGGGGCTTTTGGTGTCAGTCGATCAAGAACCTCTTCCAGTTTCAGGGCCTTTCGCGCCAGTTCATAATCCTTCCATGGATCACTCTTTTGTTGGGCAAGTCGACCTGGTACCGTCTTGATGGTAAATTTCGTAGGGTCCAGTTTTACAGTAACTTCGCTCCACGCGATAGGGGTCGCAACCGTCGCCCCGGCTCTAGCTCGTGAAGAATAGGGGAGTACCGCGCTAGCGGTTTTGCGGTTGCGTAGAAAATCTACGTATACCTTCCCAATGCGCTTCTTTTTGCTCATATTGGCGGTGTAGTTGTCAGGGTCTGTCGCTTCCAGATAGCGAGCAATGGCTTCGGCGAACGAGCCAACGTCATCCCAATCTGCAGAGGGCACAAGGGGTACTACTACGTGAAGTCCTTTTCCTCCGGTTGTCATTGCGAAGGTTTCGAAACCGCATTTCTCCAGCAGGCTTTTAAGGGTTTTCGCCGCTTTTATGATTCCAGCCCATTCCACTTCCGGGCTGGGATCAACGTCAAAGACCATGCGGTCCGGGTGTTCTATATCGTCGGCACGGCATTGCCAGCCGTGAATCTCAAGAGTAGATTGCTGCACCAGGGTTTGGAGGGCAATGGGATCGGACATAAAAATATAAATTTCTTCCCCGCCCTTTACATCGACGTTGACCGGCTCGATGCCTGGCATTTCAGCCAACTTGATGTGGCGTTGGTAAAAGCAGGGCTTTGAGCGACCAGCGGGGCAGCGTACAAGAGTCAAGGGACGGTTTGACTGCCATTGGTACGCTCGCTCCTGCACCGCTTCATAGTAATCGGCTAGATCTTTCTTTGTGTATTTTTCATCAGGAAAAAGAATCTTTTCCGGGCTTGTTATCTGGTATGGGGTGACTGTATTTTTGGTCTCTGAAGTTGTTTCTTTGGGCATTTTCACGAGAGTTATTGTTGGCTTTTCTACGGGGGAAGATTTTTTTGCCGCTGCTGTCTTTTCTGCCGCAGCCGATTTCGTCTTAGACGCCGCTTTGGCGGGTGTTTTCTCTGCAGCCTCTTTGCCTTGTTTTGGTAATTCAATTGTCACAGCGTCCGCCTTTTTGTCTTCTCGAAGGCCCTGAAACGAAGGGTGGCGCAGAAGACCTTCACTGGTCATTTCTGTGTAGGCAACTTCGCCAATAAGCTTTGGTTCAACCCAGTGAATCCCGCGGGTCCAGGAGCCTTTTGGTGGGTTCGAGAAGGGGCTGGTTTTTTGCTCAATTTTTGTTAACTGACCGTGGATTTCCTTGAGACTTGCGTCAGTAAATCCTGTGCCTACCTTGCCCGAATATATCAAATCCTTTGCCTCATTATAGAAGCCAACCAGCAACGCGCCCATACCTTGGCGAGAGCCGCCGGGCTCTGTATATCCGCCAATTACGAACTCCTGACGGTTGGTACATTTTACTTTAACCCAGGAGTTACTGCGCTTTTCGACATAGCGGGAGGTAAGATCTTTTGAAATAATTCCTTCGAGGCCCATGCGACAGGCGTTCGTCCATACGTCGTCCCCAGATTCCTTGAAGTGCTCGCTAAAGCGGATTGCATCGGACGGGGTGTAGGTCTGCATGAGTTGCCTGAGCAGATTTTTGCGGTCACTCAGCGTGCAGGCTTTCAGCATATAACCATTTAAATAAATCAAGTCGAACGCGTAAAATGCCAATGCTGGATTGGCTGTGCCTTTAATAGATTTTTGCAGGAGCTGAAAGCGGGTGACGCCTTCAGCGTCCAGTGCGACGAGTTCTCCATCCACTATGGCGGATTCGATGGGAAGACATGCGAGTTCCGCCGCGATATCAGGAAATTTCGAGGTCCAGTCTTTGCCGTTTCGGGTGGACAGCGTCACATTTCCATTTTCGATCAAAGCAATAAACCGGTAACCGTCGAATTTGATTTCGTGCACCCAGTCGCCGCCATCGGGTGCGGATTGTACGAGGGTTGCCAGTTGTGGTTTCATGGTTGCGGGAAATTTGGATTTTGCAGCCCCGTCGATGGTCGACGGATCCATAACACTGGCCTGATTGGTTGCCTTTTTTATGCCGGTCCATACGCGAACGCCCGCTTTTTTATCGGCGGCGCCGGCACCGGATTTCTGTCCTGCGGCGATGGCGTCCATGGCCCGATCAGTGGTTACGCTAGTGGTATATTGGTCCGTGATGCTTTTTTCGGTGGCCTGATCGTCACGCTCTTTTATGAGAAGCCAGTTTTTCTTATTGTCGCCATACTTGCCACCTTTCATAAGCACTAGTGCAAAAGCGCCCTGCAGTCGTTGCCCTTTCAGGAGGAATTTCATAGAACCCTCGGTGAGTTGCGCGAGCATGTCGGCGCCTTTCTCCATTGGTTCCCAGTCTCCCTGATCCCAGAGCATCACGGTGCCGCCGCCGTATTCACCCTCGGGGATTGTCCCTTCAAAGTCGCCGTAGTCCAGCGGATGATCTTCCACCTGCATCGCCAGGCGTTTATCTTTGGGATTCATGCTCGGGCCCTTGGGTACTGCCCAACTTTTCAGGACACCTTCCATTTCCAGACGAAAATCATAGTGCAGATGGCTGGCAGCATGTTTCTGGATCACGAAGCTTCCGCCACCGGCTTTTGAGGTGGGTTTTCTAACTACTCCCTCTGGCTCATTGGTTTTTTTGAAGTCGCGCTTTTTCTTGTATTCGGTCAGTCCCATGATCGGCCTCTATGCTGCGGACTTTTTCTTCGTAGCCGCCTTACTTTTTTTAGAGGTTGCTGGTTTTGTTGCAGGCTTAGATTTAGAGGGTTTTTCCGGCTCGCCGGTTCCACCGCCTAAGCTGGCTTTTAAAGCGCTGACCAAGTCGATAACTCTCGCTGGCTGTTCTTTTGTCTGCGTAACGCTGATCTTGCCACCCTTCGCTTTTTTTTCCAGCATCTCGATCACCTTCTCCCGATAATCGTCCTCATACCGTTCGGGCTCAAAATCGCGACCCATGCTCTCGACCAGCCGCACCGCCATCTCCAACTCCTGCTTTGTTGGATTGCTAGCCTTTGGAATCGCAGGAACATCGTCTAACGACACTACTTCATCAGCATAATAAAGTGTCGACAGCCCAATAGCGTTACCCATCGGGCGCATGATGACAAGGTGCTGCTTCGTGCGCATTACGAACCGCGCGATGGCGGCCTTACCGCTGTTCTCCATGGCCGCGACCAGCAGGCTATACGGCTTCGCAGCGCCTTTTTCCGGAGCAAGATAATACGCTGTCTCATAATATATTGGATCAACCTGAGCCAATTCCACAAAATCCTCAATGTCGATGCTGTGCGGATTATCCGGCTGAAGTGCTTCCAGTTCTTCCGGCTCTACGGCCACGAATTCTCCTTTGCGAACTTCATAACCTTTGACGATCTCGTCCGCGCTTACTTCTTTGTTATCCACTGGACAAACTTTTTTCTGTTTCAGTGGAACCATATCTTTTTCATGAAGCATCCGGAAATGAATGTCTTGCGGCCGCGTGGCCTTCCACATACTGATGGGAATATGTACAAGGCCAAAGTTAATAGCCCCTTTCCAAAGTGCGCGCGCCATGGCCAGTTCTCCTAGGTTGATATTTCATCTTACGGCAAAGACCGTGCCCATTCTACGGAACAATCGTACTCTGACTCGGTATCCGCTCTCCATGAGTTTCGAATTCACCGTCCAGTCAAAATGCAGCGCGACCAGCGCACGCGCAGGCGTCCTAAATACCCCCCATGGTCCAGTTGAAACCCCCGTTTTCATGCCAGTGGGTACGAAAGCCACGGTTAAGGCAATGACGCCGGAGGAGCTAAAACAGGTTGGTGCGCAGATCATTCTGTCTAACACTTTCCACTTGGCTTTGCGTCCCGGCGATGAGACCGTAAAAGCCTTGGGTGGCCTTCACAAAATGATGAACTGGAACCGGCCTATCCTCACGGATAGTGGCGGGTTTCAGGTGTTCAGCCTGGGTGACATAAATAAGATCACAAATGATGGCGTTAGATTCCGGTCACCGTTGGACGGGTCTGAAATGTTTTTAACGCCGGAAAAGGCCACGCAAATTCAACACAATCTGGGCGCGGATATCATAATGGTTTTTGATGAATGCGCACCCTATCCTGCGGAACACGCGTATGTGAAAAAGTCTGCGGAGATGACGGCTCGCTGGGCAGAGCGGTGCAAAGCAGCTCACGCCGGTCGCGAAGATATGCAGGCGCTTTTCGGCATCGTTCAAGGTGGAATGTTTGATGATCTACGGGAATGGAGCGCTCGGGCAACCGTCGATATTGGCTTTCCCGGCTACGCCATAGGCGGGCTGAGCGTTGGCGAGCCAAAGCCGGATATGGAACGCGGCCTCGACGTGATGAACCGCGTTCTACCGTGGGATCAACCGCGTTACCTGATGGGAGTGGGAACCCCGGACGACTTCTTCCGCGGAGTAGAGCGGGGGATTGATATGTTCGACTGCGTGCTGCCGACGCGTTCGGCCCGAACCGGCCGCCTCTATACCACAGAGGGCATTCTCAATATGCGCAATGCTGTCCACGCGACCGATACGCGCCCACCCGGCGAATCATGTGGCTGCTATGTTTGCCGCAACTATAGCCGGGGGTATCTGCGCCACTTATTTATGGCCGAAGAAATCCTGGCCTGTCGTCTGGCCACATTCCACAACCTGCATTACTTCCTGGAACTGATGGCGGGAATACGAAGATCAATTCAGGAAGACCGTTTCCTGGCTTTTAAAACTGAAGCCCTGGCAGCCTACGGTAAGAACTGAGCATTCGACACAGAAGCACTGAAAAAGCCACTGGGTGAACAGCTAAAAGACTAGGTGAGCTTAATCAGCAGCCTTCTGCTTTCCTGCCACTTCGACCAGACCCTGAAAAAGGGCCAGGTGGGCCGGTTCATCGAAGATCATTTCAGGATGCCATTGCAGGGCAACGCCGAAGGGATAGTCTTTTATCTCGAAGCTTTCGATGATGCCGTCCACCGGACAGCGTGAGGTTATTAAAACTCCGGCACCGGGCTTATCAACTGACTGGTGATGGGATGTATTTGCCAAAACAGTACCTTCGCCAACCATAGAAGCGAGCAAGGTGCCGCCGTCTACCACCACGTCGTGGCGAGAGTATGTCTTTGAGTGCTCTACTGTAGTGGTCAAGTGAGAATTTATATCCTGAATTAGGGTGCCGCCCAAAGCCACGTTGACTTCCTGACATCCCAGACATATCGCCAGGAAAGGTTTCTTCCGATCAAGCACCTGTTGAATAAGGGCCAGGTCATACGTCTCCCGACGCTTTTCTACCATCTGATCCTTCACAGTTTCGTGAACTTCCTGCCCATAGAGTTTCGGATCAATATCGGGTCCACCGGTAAAAATAAACCCGTCGCAGAGTTCCGCATGGTGGCTCACAAGATCTGCATCCTCGACCGCTGGCAAAATGATAGGAATACCACCTGCTGCGCGCACGGCGTCAACGTATGTAGTGCGAAGGGTGAAAAAGGGCTTTCCTGGGCCCTCTATGTCGCGAACGCCAGCATTTATGCCAATAAGTGGTGCCTCTATAACTGTCATAGACGTTAGATCCTGATAATGCGGGCTGAGATGATGTTTGGCAAGGCTTCTACTTCTTTAATCATCTCTTCAGAAACCGGCGAATCCACGTTGATAACTGTAATGGCGTCGTGTCCGGCCTGGGTGCGGCCCCAGGTCATTTGAGAGATGTTCACGTTGTGTTTGCCCATGAGCATTCCGACGTTTCCGATAATTCCAGGCACGTCTTTATTTTCAATGACGAGTAGTTCCCCTTCGGGTACGACGTCAAAAAACTTATCGTTAAGAACGACAATGCGGGGAGTATCTTTTGTAAATAGCGTGCCACCAATAAACTGCTTGGTGCCGTCTTCACAAGTAACTTCCAGCGTGATAAGGTTTGCAAAATTGTAAAGCTTGGTGCTGGTTTGTTCAATGACTTCGATGCCGCGATCTTTCGCGATGGAGCCAGCGTTTACGAAGTTTACTACGCTGCCTTCCGTCATTGGCTCAAGGAAGCCGATGACCGCTGCGTTAGTAATAGAAGAAATTGGGTAGTCCGTAACGCTGCCGCTGTAGTAAACCTGTAGCGATTTGGCCGGGCTGGTAACGTACTGGGAAATGAATTTTCCCATGCGACGGGCCAGATCAATGTAAGGCTGAACCTGCTCTAGAATGGCAGGGTCGACGGACGGTGCATTAATCGCGTTGCGGATCATGTTGCCTTTTAATACATCGACAATCTGCTCAGCTACATCGCGGGCCACACCTTCCTGGGCTTCGCTGGTGGCGGCACCCAGGTGGGGAGTCATGATGACGTTGTCCATGGTGCGGAACGGGTGATCTGCCGGGAGCGGTTCAACTTCAAAAACGTCGAGGGCCGCGCCGGCGACGGTGCCGTTTTGCATTGCTTCCAGAAGTGCTGTTTCATCCACTATGCCGCCGCGGGCACAATTTAGAATGTACACGCCCTTTTTCATCATGGCGAAACATTCCTGGTTCAGCATGCCTTTGGTTTGCGCGTTAAGAGGTGAATGTACTGTGATAAAATCAGCCTGAGCGCAAATCTCGTCTACGGTCGCTTTGGTAACGCCAAGTCGTTTTACAGCTTCTTCGTTGATAA
This sequence comes from Candidatus Sumerlaeales bacterium, assembly GCA_038243585.1. GTDB lineage: Bacteria > Sumerlaeota > Sumerlaeia > Sumerlaeales > Sumerlaeaceae > JAKFFN01. Next base: position 68,797 of record JBBSQY010000002.1, read on the forward strand.
ATGGATCATACGCGAGCACCTTCATTCCAAAAGCCAGGGCGCGTTTCGCCACTTCGTTGCCGATGCGACCAAAGCCGCATACGCCAAGAGTTTTGTTCTGCAATTCAACGCCAACGTATTTCTTTTTGTCCCAGCGGCCTTCATGCATGCTGCGATCTGCCTGCGGGATGGAGCGGGCGAGCGACATAAGCATGGCGAAGGTGTGTTCGGCGGTGGAGACGGTGTTGCCACCTGGGGTGTTCATGACAATGATGCCATTTTTTGTAGCGGCAGGAATGTCAACGTTGTCAAGACCGACGCCGGCGCGACCGACTACTTTAAGGTTTTTGCCGTTGTTGAGTACGGCAGCGGTGGCGGTTGTGCGGCTGCGAATTACAAGAGCGTCGTAGTTAACGATTTCCTTTTCAAGGTCCTCGGGAGAAATTTCCGGTTTATGGTCTACGTCAAATCCGGCGGATTTGAGGATGCCGATGCCTTCATCGGAAAGGGAGTCGCTTACAAGAATTCGTGCCATGTCAGTCCAGTGTGTCCGTTTTTGTTTTAGTGGGGTCGTTGTCGGGTGCTGCAATCGAGGTAACTTGCAAAGCGCATTCGGCATTCACGGGAAATTTAACGTGGAGGCTAGAAACCTTTACGCGAAGGACGCTAAGGAAACGCAAAACAAGAGCAGGCGGTAGGGGATTGACAAAAGTTGTAACTCGTTTTCTGTTAATCACATTAATGAAGAAAGGAGGGTAATAATGAAAGAGTTTGTCCTTAAGTGGTGGCCAATTCCCAGTGTCGTCGCGACGATGTTAGGTATTCTCTCGCCTGTTTAGAGAAATAATTACTGGGCGATACTACCCAGCATGATTGCAGCGGGAATTTTGGGATATGCAGCTCAAGTATACTGGGACTGTTGTTGCAAGCGGCCTCACTGGGCCCAGATATTTATCGTCTTTTCAGTAATTCAGTATGGTCAACTTCTCAATGCCCTATGGCTTGAGCGGGTTGATCAGGCAAAGCTATCAGCTTTATTAATTGGGATGTTCTTTGTATCGATTTGCGCGATGGGCGCGGCTCTTCATCGTGGTGAATCAGCTGAGCGGGACACAGATAAGTAATAAAACCCGTTTGTCCTGGATTAATAAGACAGTGCATAGAAAGAAATGCGTCGGTGCGGCGTTGACACAGGGTTTTGGCAACCGCTGATCAGTCCTAGTATAATTATAAATGGAGTGATCAGTGACAATTTTAGATAAAATTTTTGGATGGAAACATTTAGCGGCTATCCCTGCCGCTCTATTATTTACGGGCACCGCAGCGGCCCAGACTTCGGTTTCGGCCGGCATGGATAAAGGATCAACAGCAACCGTGTACACAAACAAATATGCGCCAGAGCTTCCGAACGTAAAGGTGAAGCTGGGCAACGAAGTGCTATTCGAGGACGCAAAGTATACGGACCTGATACGCGGCAAGCGCGTTGGTCTTATAACAAACCCAACCGGTATGGACAGCCACTTTGTTTCAACGATCGACAAGCTGGCCTTTGGCGGAGTGTGTAAGTTGACAGCGCTTTTCGGGCCGGAGCATGGAATTCGTGGTGATGCCGATGCGGGGGAACACGTAAAGAGCAGCGTGGATGAAAAAACAAGTACTCCAGTGCACAGTCTCTACGGAAAATATCCTGACGGCAAGCCCCGGGCAGTGCCCAACAGGGAAACCATGGACACGCTGGACGTGATGGTGTATGATCTGCAGGATATTGGAAACCGCAGTTATACCTATATTACCACCATGAAAAACTGCATGAAAGCGGCGGCGGAACATGGCAAGCCGTTTATCGTGCTGGATCGCCCGAATCCTATGGGGGGCAATTTCGTTGATGGAAATGTGCTGGAAGAGGAACTTGTCAGCACGGTTGGTTGGGCGCCGGTGGCTTATCTGTACGGCCTCACTTGCGGCGAAACAGCAGGGTGGTTGAAAGACTATTTGAAACTGGACAATCTTGATCTGCATGTGGTCCCAGTTCAGGGTTGGAACCGCGATATGACCTGGATGGATACCGGCCTGCCATGGATTCCCACAAGCACGCATATGCCGCATCCGGAAACCTGCTGGCATATCGGTCTGACGGGGACGTTTGGTGAGTTACATTCTGTAAACGAAGGTGTGGGCTACACGGCGCCGTTTGAGTATATTGGAGCGCCATTTATTAAAAGTAATGAGTTTGCGGATGAACTGAACAGCCGCCGCCTGCCAGGCGTGTTTTTTCGCCCGGTTTATTACAAACCCTATTACGGTACTCATAAAACCGAAATGTGCGGTGGCGTGCAAGTGATGATTACCGATTTTAGCAAGATGCGGCCGGTGGAAGCTAGTGTGCATGTACTGGAGGTGTTGCAGAAACTGTATCCTCAAGCAGATGTTCTACACCTTATAGAACCCACAAAAGCCGAGACGGTGCGCGTCGGTATGTTTACTAAAGTAATGGGGTCAAAAAAAATACGCGATGGTCTGGCCGCCGGAAAAACAGCGCAGGAAATCATTGCACCCTGGAAAGTCCAGCGGGAGCAATTTACCGAAGGCAGCAAAAAATATCATCTGTACAAGTAAAGCCGTTTTCAAGTTGGGGTAAGAGCCGGGCCGGGCATCGCGCCCGGTTCTATTCCGACTGTAAAGTAAGCTACGCTAATAGCATTATCCTGCTGCGACCTGCATTATATGTGCACAGAAGTGATGAGTAGTCGCGGGTTACTCCTCATCTGTTTTTTCTCGCTTCTGATAAGTCGTATATTTATCGGCGCGCCCTCGAACTAATTCTGCTGGATACTTTTTACGATTTCGTTCAATCTTTTCGTTGGCAGCCTTCATAGGATCGATTCCGAGCTGATCTGCAAGCCGCACAAGATAAATCAGGACATCGCCAATTTCATCCCGCACTTCCGCCATTTTTTCCTCCGGCAAGTCTGCGCTCTGTTCCGCAGTCAGCCATTGGAATATCTCCAAAATCTCAGCAGCTTCGCCGGCCAGGGCCATCGCCAGATTTTTGGGCGTGTGAAATTGCTGCCAATCCCGTTCATCCACAAATTCCCGAAGCCGATCTCTTAGCTCATTCATTAGTTTCCTGTCTCGTGTCGTCAGCGTACGAAACGCTAGCCACCGATGAATTTGTAATGCAAATGCTCGTTGCGAAATTGTGCAAAAAACCTGTTGCACTACATGTTTTTACTTGGTTATTCTGAAAGCCATATATAGAATCTTTTATGGGATCAATTTTCATGTCTACAACGCCTATATTCCCCGGTCAATTATCGGATGTTGAAACAGAGGCTTTTTCTGAAGCACCCACTATTGTTGGGCCTTTTGAAGATAATTCGCAATTGTCGCTGTCACAACTTACCCGGGTAATCATTCCGCAGGATCATGAGCCCATAAAGACGTCAGGTACCCAGGCGCCATATACGGAATCCTACAAAATTACACACGAAATAGGTTTTGGCGGCTACGGTGCCGTGTGGAATGGAATTCAGAACAACTTAAACCGGCGTGTAGCGCTAAAAACTTTAAAGGCGGACGTGGTCGCCAAGCCCAAGATCGAGCGGCTGATATGGTTATTTCGCCAGGAAGCCATGACTACAGCTCATCTCCAGCATCCTAATGTTGTGCCGGTATATGATCTGACAGAAGACAGCAACGGCCTCCCTGTTCTTGCTATGAAACTGGTGGAAGGGCGCCAATGGAACCGGGTGCTATCCGAAGATTTTACTTTGATCACACCTTTAGATTTTCTTGAACGCCACTTGGCGGTGTTAATTAGCGTAGCGCAAGCGGTCGCCTATGCCCACTCTCGTGGAATCATTCATCGTGATTTAAAACCCTCGCAGATTATGATCGGCAATTATAGTGAAGTTCTGGTCATGGATTGGGGGCTGGCCATGGCAACCCGGGATAGCGACGGACAGGTCCTCTGCGATCCCAGCATCATAATCGATTCTCAGTCGCCGCTGATAAAGCCCATGACTCCCGCGGGAACGCCTGGCTATATGGCGCCAGAGCAAAAGATGAAAGACGCTACAAAGCTCGGGCCGTGGACCGATGTGTATCTGCTTGGGGCGATTTTGTATGAGCTTTTGACTGGTCTGCGACCGCATGAGTCTATTAAACTCGGAGACCCGGCCGGCCTGCAGGCGCAAAATGATATCGTTAATCCACAGCTTCGAACCCCCCACCGCGATATACCTGCGCAGTTATCTTCGCTTGCCATGACTGCGATGGCCACTGACCCTCGAGATCGCGTCGCCAGCGTTTCCGCATTTGCTGACGATCTGCGGGAGTATCTGACAAAAGCTGGTAATCGAGGTGAAAGCATGACCTTGGTGACCAGCGTCGCGAATTCGGTTTTAGCTGATGAACTTACTTATGAACACCTGCAGAACTGTCTAGAAAAGCTGGATCGGGCACAAGCTCAATGGCCGGAAAACCAAATGGCTTCTTCTCTGAGACACCAGATTCTTGTGACTTTTGCCCGGTCCGCTCTCAATAACAATGATCTTATGTTGGCGCGCCTGCAGGCTGACCGGATTATGATTGAGTCAGAACGTTTACAGATCCTGAAAGAAATAGACGCCGCAGATCTGGATTACAAAACGCGCGGGCAGGAAATGTCGAAAGTGCGTTATCAGGTAACCGAAGAACGGGACCGCGCCGAGGCGCTCGTGCGTTTCATGCTTCTGGATCTTCATGCGGAACTGCGAACCCTGGGGCGCGTAGACCTTGTCCATAAAGTTGCGTGTGAAGCTCTAAATTTCTTCGACTCTCTCCATGACGATGAACTCAACCATGAGAATTTGCTAAATCGCTGTACCGCATGTGTGCAAATTGGAGACGTACTTGCCGAACTCGGCCGGCGTGACGAGGCTGAAGGTGCCTATCGACGCGCCCTTGCCAGTGCGGAAGTGCTTGTTTCTGCGGATCCGGGAAATGTCAAATCGCGTCAGTTGACAGCAAAGTGCCTTGGATATCTTGGGAGGCTCTACTACGTCAAAGGACAGCTCGAGTTGGCACAACAGGAATATGACAAGGCTTTGCAGACGCAACTTGATGCTTTAGAACTTTCTGTCGGCAACGCCGAGCTGAGGCGAGGCATCGCCAATACCGCGCATGCTATGGCCCTGATTCTCTGGAGAAAGCAGAACTACGAAGCGGCCCTGCATAAACTCTCTGAATCCATAAGTTACGCCCGCGCCATACATAACGCAATGCCATCAAGCGTAGATCATCAGACGGACCTTGCGGTCTACCTTGCATCTCAAAGCAACATCATGCGCGACCTTGGTGATACCGACGGTGCTCTTCAGGCAGCCCAGGAATCCCTTTCTATGAGGATTGCTCTCAGCGATCAGTTTCCCGGTGATTCCCGTCGGAAAGAAGAGGTGTACTGGGTGCGGGCGAATCTTTGCTCTGTCTTGCTGAAGCGCGGTGAATTTGAACGCGTACTTAATAATTTAAAGCCGGATATTGCTGAACGGCGCCGCATGTATGAGGAAGATCCACTTAACATATTGCGTACTATGGGGCTGACGTTTCACTTAAGCTTACTGGCAGAGGCTAATTTCCTGCTCAATAAAACCGACGAAGCGGAACGGTTGTTGGCAGAATGCTTACTGCACTCTCGCCGGTTGGCGGATCAAGATGATTCTAATCCCGGAGCCATGAGCAGATTCGCCTTTCACCTTGTGCAAATGGCCGAGCTTCATGCGGCGCGCGGCCAGTGGAGTGAAGCTGAACGACTGGCGACTCAGAGTCTGCAAACGGCACGTTCCAGCTATTGGCTATCGCCAGATAACAATTTTGTGATGAGGCCGCTATTCCAAGCTTTGGCCATAAACGCGCGAATCTGTATGAGACACGGGAAATCTGTGAACGCATCGCAACTCATGCTCGAAAGCCGGGATGTTCTAAGCCAAACAAAAGGGAACAGGGAATCCGCAGAGTACGAAAGTCTAGAGGCAAGAGTGGAGTTCGCAAGCGCAGATCCTGCTGCGCTACAGGCTCTGGTGAAACGCCTTCAAAACTCCAGAAGAATGGATCCTTACTTGGAAGCATGGGCAGAAGAGCAACTCTCCTAAGTACGGTAACAACCCCCGGTATTTCTCGTCCGGCGGGGTCTAAGGCTTTCGTGCCGCATTGAACTGCCCCTGATGAAAATCCAGGTGTTCCTCAATACGCGCATTCCAGTACGCCCAGTTGTGGTCTCCAGGATACTCCCGGTAGACGTGCGGGATGTTCAGACGCGTCAATTTTTCATTTAGGCGCCGATTATCTTCAACTGCGCCAGTCTTATCGCTCACCCCTGTATCGAAAAGCAGCGCCACACCAGCGGTTGTATAAGCTTCCGCGAGACAGTATACGCTATGAAGTTTCCACTCGTCCAAATGCTCCGGCTGCGTCCCGAGGAGCTCATCCAAGTTCCATTTTCCCGGGTGCGCCGAGATGTCTAGGATACCGCTCATAGATGAAGCCGAACCGAATAATTGTGGGTTTTTAGCGGCAAGTGACAATGCACCGTGCCCGCCCATACTCAGGCCGGCGATACCTCGTTTATTCCTGGATTTTGCAACTGGAAAACGAGCTTCCACATCCGTGATCAGGTCCCGGACGATTGCAGTTTGGTATTGGCTGCCCGACTGTAATTTACTATCCAGATACCAGCCAAACGATCCGCCTTCAGGCATGACGACAATCAGGTCGCGGTCCTTAAGCAGCTGGGTAAATGTGCTTTGCTCGGTCCAGTCCATGTGACTGCCTGTGGCGCCATGTAGCAGGTAGATCGTCGGATAGAGCATCCCCTTTTGCAAAGGCGACGGCAACGCGACCACATAAGATGTTATCTGGTCCAAAGCGCTGCTTTTGAAGGAAACGGTCTCAGTAGTAATTGCAGAGGAGCCGGCGGATCCGGTAAAAGGAGAAGTCAATATGCCAACCGCAAACAGGAATGGTCCAAACGGGAAGTTAATCATAAGGGTCATCACAATCGGCTTAGCGAGATTGTCAAAATAAAAGACACAGAACCGCAGGCTAGATGTGGAATATTCTACCCCGTTAGCAGATTAAACTACTAAGTTTAATCAATGAATGTTACATCGCTATTCTGTAAAAGAGTGAAACAGCCCGGTAATATTGGCTTTGATGTACTGGCTGAAACATCTCAATTGTTCTGCCGTGGCATATATGTGGCTAGTTGATTAAAGGTTAGTATCTTGTGCACAGGGGTGGTTACTTGAAGATTGCCATATTGACGGAATGTGAAGTTGACCTCCAGGAGCCCGAGTCCGATGCGGACACCGCAAACGTCGATGTTAAAAGAGAATGCGCGGACGATGCCAATGGACAAAACTTTCATAGGATGTTCGACGCTTTTTTTTCAGGCAAACATCCATTCTTCTGCCCCGAAGGACGGGCTTGGAATCCGCCTACAGACATTCTTGAAACGGAAAATGCGCTGGATATAAAAATTGAGGTGGCTGGACTTCGTGAGCAGGATGTGGAGGTTAAGGTAAATCAGGAGTACCTGATAATCCGTGGCGAACGCGCCGATCATAACCGCAAACCGGAATCCCGGTATCACCTTATGGAAATTCATTACGGCAGTTTTGAGCGGGTCATACGTCTGCCTCATGCCGTTGAGGTTAAAAACATTACTGCCACTCTGCAAAACGGTTTTCTGTTTGTGAGAGTGCCTAAAGATAGCAACATTGCCGAGTATCGGATTGAAATTGAATAGCGTGTAAACGCCCCCCAGTAGAATCCACACATTAAGGATTAATTAGCCTAAATCATGAGCGAAAACGTCGCGGGTATAAAAATCGAAGAAGTTTCAAAAGGACAGGAGATTCCAGCGGCCCTGCCGGTTATGCCGTTGGAAAACGTAGTTCTTTATCCTTCGATGATCGCTCCAATAGTTGTGGGAGACGAAAAAAGCCGTAAGATGGTGGACGAGGCCTTAGCGGGGCAGCGCATGGTAGCGGTGCTGACCAAGCGCCCAGACGCCGATGGCGAACTCGATAATTTTGACAATCTTTACACCACGGGTACCGCCGCAGTTATCCTTAAGATGCTCAAGATGCCTGACGGCACTATGCGCATTCTATTGCACGGCCTACAGCGAATTAACGTGGTGGAACGCATTTCGAGCAAGCCCTACCTGAAGGCTAAGGTTGAGGTTGTTAAAGAAATTGCCGCCCGACAGACTCGAGAAGTCGATGCCCTAGTCAAGAGTCTGCATGGCCTTCTTGGAAAAGCCATCGAATTGTCCAGCCTCCCGGAAGACCTGCGGGTTGCTGCTATCAATATAACGGATTCCGGACGACTAGCCGATTTAATCGCCAGCAACCTAAACCTGAAAGTGGACGAGCAACAGGATCTACTGGAGGTTCTCGACGTAACTGAGCGCCTGAAACGTGTGCATTTCATCCTGAGCCGCGAGATCGAAGTGCTGGAACTGGGAAGTCGCATTCAATCCCGGGTAAAGACCGAGCTGGATAAGAATCAGCGCGATTATCTCCTGCGAGAACAGATGAAGGCCATTCGTCACGAATTGGGCGAAGATGAAGGTCCTGGACAAGAACTTGACGAGCTAGAGAAACGGCTGGAGAAGAAAGCGTTGCCCGATGCTGCGCGGGAAACGGCAAAACGGGAGCTCAGCCGCCTGCGTTCAATGCAACCCTCCAGTGCCGAGTACTCCGTTAGTCGGACGTACCTTGACATCATCTTAGATCTTCCTTGGATGGAAAGCACAGACGACAGGATCGACATAATAAAAGCTCGCAAAATCTTGAACCGCGACCACTTCGATCTCGAAAAAACCAAAGAACGTATTCTGGAACATCTGGCAGTCCGCAAGTTGAAGAAGGATATGAAGGGGCCTATCCTGTGTCTGGTCGGGCCTCCGGGGGTGGGGAAGACCAGCCTTGGCAGGTCCATCGCTGCCGCCATGGGGCGGAAATTCGTCCGATTTTCATTGGGCGGTATGCGTGACGAAGCAGAGATCCGCGGACACCGCCGAACCTACATAGGTGCCATGCCCGGACGGATTCTTAAAAACCTGCGCCAGGTGGAAGCCAATAATCCGGTGATGATGCTGGACGAAATCGACAAAGTCGGCAGTGATTACCGCGGCGATCCGAGCAGCGCCCTGCTGGAGGTTCTTGATCCGGAGCAAAACGATTCCTTTGCGGATCATTATCTGGACATGCCGTTTGACCTGAGCAATATCATGTTTATCACCACTGCCAATCAGCTGGACACCATTCCCGGGCCGCTGCGCGACCGCATGGAAATCATCGAACTGACAGGCTATTCCCTGCGCGAGAAAATGCAGATCGCCAAGCAGTTCACTATTCCAAAGCAAATGAACGAAAACGGCGTGTCCACCAAGGACCTGACAATCACAGACGCAGCGCTGACCCGGCTCATCGAGGATTACACCCGAGAAGCTGGCGTGCGCGGCCTTGAACGCCAGATAGGCGCCGTATGCCGAAAGGTGGCTCGAAAGGTTGCGGAAGGTAAATCGGAAAAGTTGAAGGTGACGCCGGAAGTGGTAAAGACACTTCTGGGGCCGCCAAAGTTCTACATGGATATCGCTCAGCGGGCGGGAACGCCGGGCGTCAGCATTGGTCTGGCCTGGACTCCCGTCGGCGGAGAAATTCTTTTTATTGAAGCCACAATCACCATGGGGACCGGAAAATTTGTACTGACAGGTCAGCTCGGTGATGTAATGAAAGAAAGCGCTCATGCGGCGATGACGTATGTGCATACCGTCGCCGAGACCCTGAAAATTCCGGAAGAGCTGTTTTCGAAGCGGGATATTCATCTCCACGTCCCCGCTGGCGCCATTCCCAAAGATGGGCCGTCTGCGGGAACTGCAATGGCCACCGCCATCACATCTCTGCTGACGGGGCGCCGGGTGAAAGACTTTTTCGCCATGACGGGCGAGATTACACTTAAGGGCAATGTGTTGCCGGTTGGCGGCATAAAAGATAAGCTTCTGGCGGCCCATCGCGCTGGAATTAAGCAAGTCACGCTCCCGGAGCGCAACCAGGGTGATACGGAACAGTTACCGGAAGAGGTTCGCAAAAAACTGAAGATAAACTTCGTAACCCACATGGATCAGGTGCTGGATCTCGCTCTCGTCCGAAAAAAAGACTCGTCCGCCAGCCGCTTGTTATTGCCTATGCCTGAACCCGGAAAGCCTACGGGTGACACCCGGCCAACATCCGGTGTTAGTATATAGGCGAGCACACATGGATCATTAAGCAAGTGCGCCGTAATTACGAACCGTCAGGCTCCTTCCGATCTAAATCAAGCCAGTAACTAGGACTCTTTGAGCAGCCATTTAATGCGATATTTAACCAGCACCCACAGGGACACAAAGCCGTCGCTCCAATAGAGTTTTTTCCCCTCCTGATGGGAGCGGGGGAAGTAGTCAACCGGCACTTCCGCGATGCGACAACGGGCGCGGAGGAATCGAAGCGTTAGCTCTACCGTGAAAGACATGTCGCTTCGGTCGAACCGCATGGGCGAGGTGATCTCACGGCGAAAAACCTGGTAGCAGGTTTCGGCGTCGGTGAGCCTGGCGTTCCAGAAAATATTGAGTATGCCGGTGACGGTGCGGTTGCCCCAGTATTGTAGAGGAGTCATGTTTGGGCGGCCCCGGAGAAACCTGGATCCAAAAACGACGTCGGCCTCGGACTGCTGAATGGGGCGCACGAGATCGGGAAAGCAGGCGGGGTCCAGCTCCAAGTCGGCGTCCTGAAAAATAATTATCTGGCCTCGGGCGGCGGCCATTCCTTCGCGAAGGGCTCCGCCGCGGCCGTTTCGAGTTTTCTGGTAGATCACCAAAAGATCGCCCCGCTGCTCCTCCCGCTGGAGAATTTCGCGCGTACCGTCCGTAGAGGCCCCGTCTACCACAACAATTTCCAGATCAAGAGGAACGGCACGCACAGCTTGGAGCACAGTAGCAAGCGTGGGGGCCTCGTTGTAAACCGGAATAATGACGGAGAGAAGTTTCATGAAATGGCTTGTCTTACCGTATGAACGACTTCGCGAACGTGGGCGGGGGAAAGCTTGGGATGGAGGGGCAAGGTAATCTGGTGACTGGCGAAGGCGACGGCGTTATCCAGGGACGGAGATGAAGGCACCGGATTATCGGCGTACCAGGAAAAGGTGTGTATGGGCGGGTAATGGTGAGAGGTCTGGATGCCGGCAGCGTTGAGCGCTTTTGCGATTTGATCTCGGGTGGAGGGACTGTCACACAACAATGGGAGGATGTGGCATGCGGAACCGCTAATGTGCCTTATGACGGCCGGCGCAATTTTGACCTCCTTAATTCCATTGAGAAGGTCCTGGTATAGCAGTGTCAGCTCGCGCCGGCGGTCGTTTCCGTCGAAAAGCTTTTCCAGTTGAACCAGACCCAGGGCCGCCATTATTTCGGTGCCTCGGCTATTATAGCCTGGAAATCGAACATCATATCCGGAGGTTTGGGTGCTGTGGCGGGTCCAGGTGCCGACGGAAAGGCCGTGGCTTCGGGCGAGGCGCACCCAGTCTGCCAGGGCGGGATCATCGGTAATGATCATACCGCCTTCGCCGGTGGACAAATTCTTGTTGCTGAAAAACGAGAAGCAGCCGGCGGCGCCAAGCGTGCCGAGGGCGCGACCGGAGGCGGTGTGAGCGCCGGGGGAGTGGGCGCAGTCTTCAATCAGGTACACGGAGTGACGGCGGCAGATTTCGGCCACGGCTTCCGCGCCGGCATCGTGGCCGGCGTAGTGCATCAGCGCGACGGCGGCAATATCGTTTCGCGATTGGAGAAGCTGTTCGACGGCAGAGGCTGACAGAAAGGGAGACGTTTGGCTTTCTGTATCGCAAAGGACAGGAACGCCTCCCGCTGCAATAACGGCGCTGGCGGTGGCGACAAACGTAATATCTGGAACTATAACAGCGCGACGGGCAACGGGAGCATCCTGCAAAAGGTACCGGTAGACCAGTTCCAGAGCGCAGGTGCAGTTAGCCACGGCGATGGCGTGGGCAGATTGATGATGCGCCGCAAATTGAGTTTCAAACTCGGCGGTCAGTTGGCCCATGGTAAGCCAGCCGGATTCTAACACCTGCTGTACCGCCGCGGTTTCGCGGTGATCATAATTCAAATCGCTGAGGGGAATCCGCCACATAGAGGGGTACGTAGCGACAGCGCGAGCGGGAGTGCAAAGTAAAATTTGCTATTGCGGAGCGAATCCCCATCATCCAGAAGACTGATCATCTGTATTAATGTATGAAATGGGGTTCAGGTAATGGGTTTTATCCAGGATTTTAAGACTTTCGCAGTTAAAGGCAACGTGGTGGACCTGGCAGTCGCCGTGGTTATTGGAGCGGCCTTTGGCAAAATTGTGACGTCGCTGGTCAATGATATCGTTATGCCGCCGATTGGTTATGCCATGCGGGGCGTCGATTTTTCGAAGCTTGTTTATGTTCTCGGCATGAACGCCGAGGGAAAAGCCGTTACGATTAACTACGGCAATTTTATCAACAACTGCCTTCATTTTCTGATAATCGCTTTTGCAATATTTATAGCCATCAGACAGGTTGGCAGGCTGAAAAGAAAGCCGGAAAAACTGCCGCCGGAGACGCGGAAATGTCCCTTCTGCATGGAGGTTATCGCAACAAAAGCGATAAAATGCAAGCACTGCACCGCAGATGTTCCCGCGACTATGTGACAGCGGGACGCGACGTAGAGAGGGATGTGCTTTACATCGAATAGGATTTGGCGAAGTCGGTAAAGAAGCAGGCATTCGCAGGACCATGCGAACGCAATCGGTTGGAGGGATGGCCGAGTGGTTAATGGCAACAGACTGTAAATCTGTCGTGCTTCGCACTACGGAGGTTCAAATCCTCCTCCCTCCACCACTCTTATAAATCAAGCGCCCGCCCAGCATTATCAAGCTGAGGCGGGCTTTTAATTTGCCCCCCGCTCGGCAGGATAGAACTATGGATGACTAATATGGGGCATTTGCCTAAGCGAGACCCTGGGCGCGAGATTGCGTTTTGCCGGGTTGCCCTATGAAGTAACGATTTTTCTTTCAAGTGTCTGGGAGTTAGGAAACATCCAAGCTGTGCAGTCGGGAAGACGACGCGACTGCGTTCTAATTCATTTAGCCGTTGTTAAGTTCGATCTACGAGAAGGACTGGTAGCAATGCGTTATTTCCTAACTCTTTTAGTTTTTCTGCTTTCTCTTTTTGGAACGTCCCGTTTCGCCTCGGCGGCGGAGCAATGGGATGATCCGGTCCCGGGACTACAGCCCGAAGCAAGACGACTCCATGTTGTCTCGTCCGTCCAAAAGTCCAGCGGGACAGCTTTCATAACATACACGGTTGATGCATGGTACTTCGACCGCGAAGTGATCATACGGATCCGGTCCGCAAACAGTGACATGATTGGCTACGAAGACAAAACCAAATCGCAGGCTGCTTATTGGGAAAAAGGCATCGATACTTCCACGCCCTACTTTCCGAAAGAGTTTCTAGACGGCTTTCTTACCGACTTGGTAGCCCATGCTGATATTTGGTTCTATCAGCAGCCTATACGAAAACTAATGGAGCCTCAAGCAGCTCGGACTGAACGCGACTCAGACTCATCTCTCACAACAATAACGCTGCGAATTTCTAATCCAGCCCCGGGTGTGACTAACTATTTGTCTGCTGCTTATCGCGATAATAATATTATTGCTATGCACACGGCCGGTGATCTGAATGACCAGATTAAAGATGCGTACGTAGTTGAGTATAGAGACCACGACCCTAAGACCGGCCTGCCTCGACTCGTTTCATACCAGAGCCGCATCCCGCCATACACGACCATTCGCCACAAAACTACATTAATAGAACCGATTCCCGCCAACGTATCAGTGCAGAGCCTTTTGGCGGAGCTGAGCAAGGGCTATCGGCCGGTCACAATGCGCATGTTGAACGATCCCGGGGAGCGCGTTAAATGGTCCGCAGGAAGCTTTCAAAATCTGGGATTTCAAATCGCGGCGGCTGGAGCTGCGATAGCATTTCTGATTTTTGCTAGTCGCCGGGCGTCGCGTCGAGGCAAGCGCTGATATGGCTTCACTTAGCCGTTCTGTACTTGCGATTCTAACTGCAGTCCTTCCCCTCATCAGCCTGTTTCCGTTCATTTCTCTGACGCTCTATGACCCATTCTACATGACCACTAAGGATGGACACGGTGCCACGCTGATAATGGCGTGCGCTTTGGGCGTTGGATTTGCGGGCGCAATGGCGCTGCGAGGCTATCGCCGCGTTATGTGGATGCTGTTTCTGGCGGCTTGCTTCGCTGCCTGGAGCCAGGGCCACCTGTTGCGAAAAGACTGGGGCATCTGGACTTCCAAAGGTTCGGTCATGCTTACCGCTGCATACGCGATGAACACTTTGGCCCTGTTGGCGATCCCCTTAGTCGTATATGCGCGCAGGGCCGGTGTTCGCGTGGAACAACTGGTCGCTGTGGGGCTCCAGTCGGTTTTACTGGTGCAGGTAATTATGATCGGGGGGCCGTGGCTCATTGCCCTGGTCGGGAACAGCAGCGGCCTCTATTGGGGAATTCCGTTTCGGGGTGCGGCATTGCCGGTCATTGACGCCCTGGGCGTTCGAGATTCAGTTCCTCGGGCTCTTGGGGTGGTGGCCAGTCCAAACGAGGCGGGAGCCGTACTGCTCCTTGCCTGGCCCGCTCTCCTGATCAACTGGTCTTCTCGAGCAAAGAAATCAGCACTGGTTATGCGCGGCATCGTCGTCCTGGCAGTTATGGCCACTTTACTGACGACCTTCACGCGCGGAGCCTATATTGGCCTGCTTTTCCAGATTATGCTCCTGTTATTTGTCGCCCGGCGCCGGGAGCGGGATTCCGCTGTTGGGTACAGTGCCGCGGCGGTCGCTGCGATGCTCGTGTTAAGCCTGGTTATGCTGGGGATGGCGTCTGAGGCATTTCGTACGCGTTGGTTGTCCCTGTTGATGCCCACCGACGCATCCATTCTAAACCGCGTCAAGGTATTCGGATCCGCTGCCATGTTGTTGCTGGAGCGGCCTTTTTGCGGTTGGGGAGTGGGATCGTTTAACACCTTATATAATGTATTCTATAGCATTCCATCGGTCGGATACAGCTATGCCGACGCGCACAGCGGAATCTTGCAGGGTCTGCTCAACACGGGCATCGCGGGATGGGCGCTCTTTATTTTTGCCGTGTTCGGGATGCGACCCTGGCGAACTTTAAAAATCGTTCCTCTGTGGGTGTTGGTGTCGTTGATCGGAGTTCTCGTTCCCATGCTAAGCGATAATCTATTAACGCGCAGATTGTCCATGTCCGTGCCGCTTTGTCTCCTGTTAGGGGTTTGCTGCTTATACGCTTCGCGCTTCGAGACGAATCGCCGCGCCCGATCGCGCTACGGCTACGGCGCGGCCGTCGTGCTTGCCGGTTTGTGGGTTGGTGGATTTGGCGTTCGCCCTATGGGACCGGTAGATCGTCTGGCTGTTGTTGTCAAGGCCGCCGCGGCGCGCGCCCGTGCAGACGTATCGCTTGCGGTGCGAAACATGAGCACGGGCGAGTCCTGGGGGCAACATGAAAGCCGCCCGCACGCCAGTCAGCTTGCCACCCTCGCGGTCATTGCGAAAACCGGCCAGTCTATGCCGGATGCGCCGCTGTATATATCCGATTACCGCGTGTCACCAGTTGGGCCGTCAAGCCTTGGCTTTTCTTTGCCGGCGGCAGACTGGCTGGCCATGGCGCTCAGCGATCCGGCGCACCGCTCGGTCGATGCTGTACTTCAATCTCTACCTGCCACATCTCTGACGGAAACTGGTAAAGAACTTTTTGGTCAGGACACCACCGCAACAGCCTCGTTGCCACAGCCCTGTGTGACTTGTGGGATGGATTTTGGCAAGGCGGACGCGGCTCAGGTAGAAAGTCCACTGGCGCAACGGATGACTACGGCGACCGCGTCTGGACTTATTGATGCGTTTGCGCAAATAACCGAAACCTCAACGGAGCCTGGTCAACTGGCTGCGGCGGCCATGGCGGCGAGTCCGGACCACGTCGGTCTGACGAGGTACCTGACCCGTGGACCGTGGCTGCTCCATTGCAGCGCGGATACGGGGAATACCCGGGAAGAGGTGCTGATCGTGGATAAAGGGCTCACAAACAGGTGGGGCGTAGTAATGCTCTATTCATCGCATCTGCCGGGTCGCACGAGAGTTGACTCCGTACCAAGCCGGATGTTTGGCGATGTCGGCTGGCGGCTGTATTGCTATTTTGATGTTCTGCCGCCTCTCGCGACGCCCACTTTGCCAGTGCCGCACGAGCATAGCTTTTCCAAACACGACGGCCCATGGTTCTGGAAGCATTTATGGACTGTCGACGAGATCAACTCGGGGAGTTAAGCCGCTTGGCTCTATCGTGGAATTGGGCTTAACTTTGTTTTACTTAGGGCAGGGGGGCAGCGGCTCGGTTTATGTCTGCGTAGGCGCCGATGGCATCGGGTTTGAAGACGAGGCGTTTACCTATGGGGGAGTTCACTTCTTTAAAAATGGCGCGGCCGCTTAAGGTGCTGTTTGGCTTAATGACGGCAGGCTGTGGCATATCGATAATGGTGGTGGATTTTGAGTAAGGAGTAACCTGGCGATTTTCCTGGGAAATGACAGCGAAGCTTTCTTTTTGAACCGCGAGATCGGTTGTGCCCAGATTATGGATGCTGAAATCAATATAAGGCCCGGCGCTTTGAGCGCTAAGAACGTAGGGAGCAGCGGCGACCGCAGGGGCTGAGGCGGGAGGAGCGGTCATCGGAGCACCTGCGGGGACTGGGGCAGGGCTCGGTTTGTTGAAAAGGGTGTTTGCATGGTTATTGCACCCCGTGACGGAGATTACGGTGGCCAATAGTGCAAGCAGTTTGCAGGTGTTGTTTAACATAATGGTTCGTCCTCAGCAGGTACGGATTCCAGACATCCAACTTGTCAGCAGGATTCGGAAACTATCTACAGTCATTTTTAGTGTTGCTGGGTAATGATGTGCCTACCCTGCGGGGACGGCGTCAAATGATTTTTGCGGATCATTTATTAGTGCGAAGTGGGAAGAGCCACCTGGTTAACAGCTATATCTTCCACTATAAGCCCATCGCGAACCTGGATGGAACGTTTGCAGTAGTTTGCCACTTCCGGCTCGTGGGTGACGATGATCAAGGTGACGCCCTGGTCGTTGAGTTCCCGAAAAAGGGCCATAATTTCCACACTGGTCTTCGAATCGAGATTTCCGGTGGGTTCATCGGCCAGAATGATAGTGGGATTGGTGACGAGGGCGCGGGCAATAGCGACCCGCTGGCGTTGTCCGCCGGAGAGTTGATTCGGTTCGTGGTGGCAACGGTCGGCCAGGCTTACCCGGCCAAGGGCGGCCAGGGCTCGGTCTGCCGCGCTGTGGATGCCGCTGTAGAGCAATGGTACTTCCACGTTTTCGAGGGCGCTCATGCGAGCCAGGAGGTTGAAACTTTGGAAAACAAACCCAATTTTTTGGTTTCTGATGCGGGCGAGCCGGTTTGTGCCGAGTTTGCTGACATCTTCGTCGTCCAGAAAATACTGGCCGCCACTGGGGCGGTCCAGGCAACCAAGGATGTTCATCAGCGTGCTCTTGCCGCTGCCGGAAGTTCCTATAATTGCCACCATTTCACCGGCCTGTATATCAAAGGAGACCCCGGCCAGGGCGTGGACTTCCTGATCGCCCATTTTGTAGGTTTTTGTAAGGTTCTTTACTTCGATCGCGGCTTTCATAGTGGGCTGAGTTATCTCCGTCCGCCGCTGGACCCCAGGCGGTAGGCGGCGCTTCGCATGCCTCTGCTCATGCCGCCGGAACTGCCAGCGTTGTCTTCGCCTCGTGACCAGCGGCTTTGAATCGAGGAGGGGATCAGAACCTGGTCGCCTTCGCTAAGGCCGGACTTAACTTCTGTGTTCAGGCCGTCCGTAATTCCAGGCTCAATTTTTGTCCTTACTCCAGACGTAGAATCGTCGTTTGCCAGCAACACATAATACCCGGTCTTGCCATACTGTATGGTTTCATTGGGCAGCACAAGGACATCCTCGCGTCGCTCCGCCTGGATTTCCACGTTGGCGGTCATCTCAGGCTTGAGGATGTCGAGACCGGCTTCGCCCACTTCCATTTTTACTTCGAAGGTAACGACGTTGCTGTTTGTGACACCTTTGGCCGCGACGCGAACCACTTCGCCGGTAAACCGTTGCCCAGGAAAGGCATCGGCCGTAATGACCGCCTTTTGTTTTTCCCGAATTTTACCGATGTCTGATTCATCTACGCTGGCGTCGATAAAGAGGCGGCTTAAATCGCTGAGGGTCATTAGAGTAGTGCCGCCGCCTACGTTGCTGATACCGGAAGCTATTATCTGGCCGATTTGCACGGGGCGGGATGTAATCACACCATTCATGGGAGCGTATATTTTGGTTTCCTTGAGGCGCTGTTCCACGTTTTCCATGTCAATTTCCGCGCGGGTAACTTCTGTTTTATTGAGGATAATGTCTTGTTTGCGAAGTTCCACGGTCCGGGGAAGATTTTGCAGTTCAGTGATACGCACCCGGGCCTGCGTGAGCGCACGCTCCGCAGCGCTGGCGTCACTGCGAAGGATATCGAGCTCTTCGCTACTGACAACGCGTTTGCGGTAAAGGTCCTGAGTTCGTTCGAGGCGGCCCTGAATTTCGCGGTATTTCACCTGGGCTGAGTCTAGCTCGGCAAGGGCAGTAGAAGTGCCTGTGTCGACATCGGCCTGGGCAATTCTGAGCTGTTGCGTAGCCTGCTCGAGACGGGCGCGGGTCGCCTGGAGCTGCGCCTGGCGTTGGGCTACATTGCGGAGTTCGTCTACGGGGTCCAGCTGGCACAGCAGATCGCCGGAGGTGATTTTGTCGCTGACGTCAAACGGGAGCCTCGTAATCTGACCGCTCGCCTTAGACTTGATCTCTACGTCTAAATTAGACACGACTTTTCCGGTGGTAGATACGCGAAGATCAATGGTTTTGCGTTCGACTAAAATCAAACGCGGCTTGTCAGATTGCTGCTCTGCTTCCTGCGTCGCGGCAGCCTGTTTCTGTTGATACCAATATGCCGCCGCTCCACATGCGGCCAGGAGAATAAGGAACACCACAAACTTTTTCAACCAGCGGGTACTCCACTTTCCGGTGTAATGTGGATTGGCTGGATTCCCCTGCGCTGCAACGCCGTTCCTTCCACACGATACAGTTCGAGGTAGGCATTTATGTTTGCAACTTCGGCAACCACTCTATCAAGCTGAGACTGTACAAAGTCGCGCTGCGCCTGGCTAACCTCAATCTGTGTGCTGCGACCAACGCGGAATTTTTCGGTCTCCGCTTCCAGCTGACGCCTTCTCAGTTCTTCAGTAATCTCTGTAGAGTAAATAAGGCGGCTGGTACGTTCGATCTCGAGAATGGCGGTACGAACCTCCACGTCGATGATCTGGCAAAAATTTCGGATCGCCTCTTCTGATAGGGTCTTTTGGAAATTGGCGCGGCGGTGGTTGGCGTTTGCGGTGCGGTTTTGCAGCGGATAGCTGAACTGCAGGCCGACCTGATAGTTACGGGTGTCGGTTTCCGGAACCCGTTTAAGGGAATCCCATTGTGTATCGCCAACGCCGGTGAGGCCAAGACCGATGACAAAATCGAGCCGGGGCAAAAGGCCGTTAGTGGTCCGGTGAACTTCAAGTTCGCCGTTTGCCAGATCAATCTGAGCCTGACGCAGGTCCGGTCTGTAATACCTTGCGAGCCTTACCCGTTCTTCCGGCACAAGCTTTTCCGTGGGGAGAATGGGTTCTTCACTAGGGAAGATGAGCGACTTCCAGCCGGTGCTCAGATTTTCAGGATTAATAAGGCGTAGAAAAACGAGCTGGCGCTGTTTCAGGTTAGAAATAGCGTTAATAATGTCGCTGACGCGGCTGGCTTCTTCGGCCTGAGCTGCCAGGGAATCGAGGGGCGCGGAGCGTCCAACCCGCACGAATTCTTCAGTACGTTCGCGCTGTTCACGGGCAACCTCGAAGGCTTTACGACGAATGTCGAGGGTTTCATAGGCGAGATAGATATCCCAATACGCTTTTTGTACATCAGTAACCAGGTTTATCAGGGTGTTTTGAAGCTGATAGAGGGAGATGACGAAGTTGTTTTGAGCCGTCCATACGGAGATGAGATTTACATCGCTGCCGGCGCCTCGCAGCAGGTTCTGAGTGATGTTCAGGTTAAGATCGTTGCTAAAGAAAGGCTCGGTTCTGTTTGTGTCACTCCGGTTTCCAGAGAAGTTAAGGTTGTAGTTCGTGCCAGCCGGTGTGCGACCTTTGAGGGCAACATCGTAATCCAGACCACGGCTCATGGATATATCGTCTACCCGGTTATCCGGCCCTCTGCTGGGTCGTGGTCCGAGGGTTGATCGACGACTGGAAGCGACGCCGACTGCGGCTTCAAGAACGGTATCAAATTCCCCTTCCGCGTTTTCAATGCCTGTGTTAGAAATTTCCGGGCGAAGCTGGTCAACTCGAAGTGCCTGATTACTCTGGAGGCTCTGGCAAACCGCAAGCAGCAGCGACATTTTGCGTACGTTGCTGCTCTTGGTCAGGCTTTCCAGGTCGCCTAGGAAATTACCGGCGCGGGGGTTATCATACATATCGCTGAGGCGCATGGTTGAAGTTGATTCTTCGTAGCCGAGGCTTTCGGTAGTGTTTAAAAAGTCGTCGGACAGCAGGGTTGTCATGTCCATTAGTGTTGAAGTGGTGGTGTCGTAGCCGATGGGGGGCAGACTGAGCAGGCTGTCCTGAAGATCCAGCGTACGATTGCGCAGGGTGTCGTTAAAGGTCGCAGTGTCGGTTCCAGTGGTCAATCCAGACGTTGTAGACAAGTCCGAATACACCGGCAGTGTTGTTCCCAGGTCCAGGTCGATGTTGCTGTAGTCGTAGTCCGTTTCAAAATCTATTGACGCAGTAGTAATGTCGGAAGCCAGGCTGGGGATCCGGGGTTTAGACAACTGGGCCAACTGGTCGCCAGATATAGTAGTCGCAGGGCGAACCTCAAACTTTTGCACTACTTTTGGTTGAGTAGAGACAGCGTTAGAGGCTGCGATCACATAAGCGGAGCAGGTGGCAGTGGCTACTATGGTAAGTAAGCGAGCAATGGCGGAACAGGAAGCGAATTTCATGGGAAAAGGTGGATCCTCCAGCAGGGTTCCAAGGTTTCATTTGAGTTTGTGAGAGTGGTTTAGAAACGTTAATGAACGGGATTTGCCGGCGGAAGTATCGCAGGTCAATATTTAGTTCGAAAATTAAGTACCTAACCTATTCGTACCGCAGCGCATCGATGGGATCCATGGCGGCGGCCTTGCGCGCCGGGTACCAGCCGAAGAATACGCCGACGGCGAAAGAGAAACAGAAGGCCAGCACAACGGGCCATACCTGGAAAATGGCGGAGAACGCGCCGTCGAAGTAGTTAGCCATGACGTAGTTGAACAGGAAGATACTGCCGATGCCGAAGGTTATCCCTAAAATTCCGCCGGTGAGGCTGACGACCACAGCTTCGAGCAGGAACTGAGTCAGAAGATCAAAGGGCCGCGCACCAAGAGCTTTTCTAATTCCGATTTCGCGGGTGCGTTCCGTCACGGTTACCAGCATGATGTTCATGATGCCGATGCCGCCCACCAGCAGAGATATGCTGGCGACCCCGGCCAGCAGCAGGGTGAACACCTGGGATACCTCGGCCAGGGAATCCGCGATCTCCTGCAGGTTTCGCACAGTAAAATCGTCACCGCGGCCGGGTTGAATTTTGTGCTGTCGCCGAAGCACGGCGGAAACGCTTTCGATGGCTTCCTGCATATCGGTGCCATCTTTTACGGTTAAGTAAATGGAATCAATGTTTTCTTTGCCCATAAGCTGATTCATCCCGGTGTTAAGAGGCACCACAATTTGATCGTCGGGATTGTACCAGCCCTGATCGCCCTTGGTCTTGGTAACGCCAATGACAATAAAGTTTATCCCCTTTACCTTGATCTGCTCACCGACAGGATTTAAGTCGCCGAAGAGATCAGCTGCGGTTTTAGAGCCCAGAACAGCAACCTTTGCGGATTGATTAACTTCCGACTCGGTAAATGCCCGGCCATATTCGACTACGAAATTTCTAACTTTGAAGTACGTTGGCGCCTCTGCCAGAACAGATACCTGGCTGTTTTTGTTGAGGTATTTTGCCTGGTATCGGGAAGAAGCCTCCGGGGAAACCATCTCGACCACCGGCACTTGTTCGAGTATGGCGTCGGCATCCTCAAGGGTCAGGTCCTGACGCGCAGCAGAGCTCACGCCCCCGCCCCATCTGGAGGAAGGCCGAACCATTAGCAGATTGCTCCCCATGCCCTTAACGGATTCTGTCACTTTGGCCTTCGTGCCGGCGCCCAGGGCCAGCATGGCTATCACGGCCGCCACGCCGATGATAATTCCCAGCATGGTTAAAAACGACCGCAGTTTGTTGGCTGCGATGCTTTTAAAGGCAATTCTGATGATTGTCCAGATTAACATGGGGAAGGTCTCATTCCACGGATTATTACGGGATCTTGTTAATAAAATGCAGCAGTTAAAGCGAAAGGAATTCTGATTTGATCAGCGATGGAAAAAACTGATTGAGTTGACGGTTTCCAGGTTTTCTTTCGGCGCTATTATGTTTTATCGCCGCCCGCTTATTCCATGTATCCTGGCCTATGTTGCCGGGCTGTGGCTGGTTCATTGGGTCTATCACTTTTGGCCTGCCGCCGCCTTGTTGTTAGGTGGACTGACAGCGGCTGCATCCATCAGCGTTGCCGTACGCTCGAAGGATATGAGCTTGTTCTACCTTTTTCTCCTTATGGCGTTAGGGGCGTCGGTTATGGGTGTGCGGGAGCGGAGGGCGTATGTGGCGCAGGAGGTAGTTACGCAGCTCCAGTCGCCGGCTGCAAAAATTATTTCAGGCAAAGTCAAGGCAATGGCGGAGCTGACCGATACGGAAAGTTCTCGGCTGATATTGAGCGACGTCCGGGTTACAAGCGGAAGCGGTTCTGTCGAGCTGCCGGGCCTTGTTTATTTAACGCTGGACGCGGCGGGTATGGCAGGAGGAAAGTTCCCCGGCGCGGGACAGCGAGTCATTTTTCCCGGACGGATTTTTAAGCCGGGCGCCCTCCATAATTTCTTCGGATATGATCGAACCGCGGCCCTGCGCCATGAAGGCGTATTTGCTGGCGCAGCCCCGCTGGGGTCAAAAGGAATCGTCAGGATTCAATCGGGGAGCGACGGCGTTTTCGGCCGAATCAGCCGGACGCTGAGCAATTTCCGCCGTCTCGTTTCAGAAAACCTGCTTCGGGATATGTGGGACCGAGAAGGGCGGCTGATGGTCGCAATGCTTTTTAACGATATGAGAAACCTTGGAGATGACGAGAAGGCCATTTTCCGGGACAGCCAGACGTTTCACTTGTTTGCCGTCAGCGGAATGCACGTGGCCATATTGGCATTCGTGCTAAACCTCCTGTTTCGCGCTCTTCGATTTGGAGTTCGGGCCTCGTGGCTGGGAGTGGCTGTTGTGCTCCTGATTTATTTGTGGATTATTGGCTTTGTGCCTTCGGCCACTCGCAGCTATCTGATGCTCGTGGCATTCACTGCGGCATATGTGCTGGGGCGGGAAGTCGACGCCCTGACGTCCTTATTTTTTGCGATTGCGGCGGTGGTGGCTTTTGATCCTGCAGCACCCTGGAAAGCTGGCTTCGTTTTAAGCGTGGCCGGGGTCACAGGTATTATCCTGCTGGCTCCGCTTCTGCTGTTGTGGTTTCCGTGGCCGGGGGAAAATCGGCATTCCGGGTGGAGACGATGGGCTGCCAATGGGATGAAGCTTTTAATGGCGACAATAGCCGTGTCTATCTTTCTGCTGCCGCTCCAGGTTTACTATTTCGGCTTCTGGAATGCCGTTTCACCTGTAGCGAATTTGCTGCAGGCGATACTCGCGGAGTTTGTGCTGAGCGCCGGCATATTGACGGCGGTCGCAGGACTTGTTTCTGAGGAGGCGGGGGCGCTGGCAGGGCAGTCTGCGTCTGCCATCATGTGGATGATATATGGTATATCTAAAGCTGCTGCGGAGCTTCCTGAAGGAATGTTTTACTTCCGTCAGATACCGCTTTGGCTGCTAATGGCCTGCTATGGGATATTAATAGGCGGATACTACCTTGTGCATAGGGATTCTCCGGAGTTTCGATTAAAGAGCCGTGCCCGCTTCGCCACGCATGCCTGTTGCTGCCTGGGGATGCTGATTGTGTTCCAGCACTGGAGCGATAGCCGCCAGGACGAGCTGGAAATATGGTCGTTGGACGTGGGGCAGGGGGATGCGACGCTGGTCCGCTTTTCCAATGGGGAAACGCTGCTAATTGATGGCGGCCGATCGGATCCGGATATGGGCCGGCTGGTGGTTGTGCCGCAGCTTAGGGGACTAGGTATCTCCAGGCTTGATTATATTGTTGCGACTCATGATGACGACGATCACACCGGCGGTCTGGCGGAAGTAATAAGGTCGGTGGGGTGCAAAAACCTGCTGGTTCCAGCTGGACTTGAGGCTAAATCGAAATCCACCAAGGCGATGTTGAAAGCGGCTAAAGACCGCAACTGCGTTGTGCAAACGGTATCTAGTGGTTACACCGCCCGGGCGGGGGAAGCGCTAATCGAAATTCTCAATCCGCTAAAAGG
Source organism: Candidatus Sumerlaeales bacterium (assembly GCA_038243585.1). Lineage (GTDB taxonomy): Bacteria > Sumerlaeota > Sumerlaeia > Sumerlaeales > Sumerlaeaceae > JAKFFN01. The sequence continues at coordinate 93,603 of JBBSQY010000002.1, forward strand.
AGCGGCCAATACTGGCAACGACAACGAGAATTCCGTAGTTCTACAGGTTAGCCTGGGACAATTTTCTGCTTTGCTGATGGGCGACGCCGGGCTTGCGGTGGAAGAACGGCTTATTCGGGAACGAAAGCTGAGCCCGGTTACGCTGCTGAAGGCGGGGCACCATGGCAGCAAGACGGCTACAGGAAAAGATTTGCTGGTCGCGGTGCGCCCAAAGTGCGTGTTAATTTCATGTGGAGCAGGCAACCGGTTTGGACATCCGGCCACCGATGTGATGGCACGACTGGCGCTGGCTGGAGGAGAGATATTTCGGACGGATGTTGATGGCGCAATCTGCGTCAGCACGAACGGGGACGGGGTTAATGTTAAGCGGGCAGTAGGCTGGTAAATCGCGCCGGGCCATAGCCGATTAATAATAAAAGGGCTGAGAAACTTTCGTCTCTCAACCCTGCAAAACATGTTCTTGCTAAAAGGTACGACTACTGGTTGCCCTGTTTAGCTTTGTTCCGGTTGCGCTTTCCTTTTTTCCGAACAGCCGGTTTGCTGGTTTTCGAGTCGTTCTCGGCGGCCAGTTTTTCTCTCGCTTTAAGTAATCTAGAATCCAAAAAAAGTGGTGGTGCGTTTTTGCGGTTCCAAACTTGCCAGGCCTTCCGAAGCTCAGCGACCTTTTCACTGTTTTCCTGCGCGACATCTTTTGTTTCGCCTATATCTTCATTCAGGTTATAGAGGGCCCAAGGCGCTCCGTCGGCTGGCTGGACTGCTTTCCAGTCGCCCATTCTGACGGCTTTTTGGTTAGGGGCGTCAGTCCATTTCCAGAAGAGAGCTTCATGAGGCGTTCCGGTATTTTTACCGGTGATAAACGGCAGCAGATCAACTCCTTCAAGATCAGAAGTTGTAGTTGTATTAGCGGCAGCCAGGAAGGTTGGGGTAAGATCGAGAGCAATAACAGGCTTTTCATATTTTAGGCCTGCAGGAATAACTCCGTTCCACTGAATGAACAGGGGAACCCGAATGCCGCCTTCATATACAGTAGCTTTGCCGTCGCGCAGGACACCATTGGATTCAGAAAGATTGCCGCGGGTACCGCCGTTATCATTGAAAAATACGATAAGGGTATTATCTTCTTGCCCGGAGTCACGGACAGCTTTCAAAATGTCGCCCACGGAATTATCCATCTCATAAATCATCGCCGCCATAGCGCGGTCTCGATCGTCTTTAATATTTTCAAACTTCTTCCGGGTTTCCTCCGGGGCTTGTAACGGAGTATGAACCGCGTTGAACGGGACATAGAGGAAGTAGGGATTGTCCTTTGAACGGCCAATGAACTGAACGGCTTCATCACCAAATGCGGTTGTCAGATACTGAGTCGTTTTAACAGGTTTGTCATTGCGGAGAATTGGTCCCGGTTTTTCAACTCCAGGTTGGTAATCATGGGCACCATGAAGGTGTCCGAAAAAGTAATCGAATCCCTGGCCGTTGGGCGTCATTTCCGTTTTAAATCCTATATGCCATTTACCAACCATGCCCGTAGAATAGCCGGCATCTTTAAGCATTTCAGAAACCAGGGTTGCAGTGGTCGGTAAGCCGAAATTTTCCGGAATTACAGGTCCATGATTGGATACGTACCCGAATCTATCTTGATAAATACCGGTGAGGATTCCGACGCGAGAAGGCCCGCAAACAGGGCATGTCACGTATGCGTTAGTAAATTGCGCGCCGTTTTTTGCGATGGAATCAATGTTCGGAGTCTCGACTTTTTTACCGCCGGTTATACTGAGGTCGGCGTAATCCAGATCATCAGCCAGGATAAGAATGATATTTGGCTGCTTCTGCGTCTGCGAGGTTTCCGATGAACCAGCCAGTGTGGCGGTGGTTTGTGCGGAAACGGAGAACGCGCAGGCAGCCATGGCTGCCGCAAGCAGGCCGGCTCGAAACGTGGTTTGATGCATTATGTGCCTTTCTTTGTCCGCTGCGCGTGGCGGCATAGTATCTGGGAGAGGGAAGATGATACACTTGACAACAAATCTGATCGACAGGTTACGCGCGTAAAGGCGCAAGAGTTGATTTGCAAATTATTTTACGCGCTCGTAGGCTTGTTATGTGAAAAATATCAGCCTAAAAGCTAAGGTTTGGGGAATAACCAGTAATAGTTCGGCAATTTGGAGGGTACAACTATAACAACCATGCCAGCTAACCTGACTTCGACATCACATCGACCCTACCCGCTCCCGGCGGGACGTCCGGTTATGGAAATGAACTGGCACGATCTGATGTTTGCCCATTGGCCGCTTCCGGCGGAGGCTTTAAAAAGCCTGGTTCCCCCCGGTCTATCTATCGATGTTTTTGAGGGACAGGCCTGGATTGGCATAGTTCCGTTTTCTATGTCGGGCGTGCGACGGTGGCCGTTTCCTCCTATGCCGGGAGTTTCGCTATTCCCGGAGATTAACGTCCGCACCTATGTGACCGATGGCGATAAGCCAGGCGTGTATTTTTTCAGCCTTGATGCCGCCAGCCTTTTTGCGGTAAAGGTTGCCCGGGCATGGTACCATTTGCCCTACTACCATTCAAGGATCACTTCCAGGCGCGACGGTGATACGATCACCTACAGCGCATCCCGCCGCATAAAAACAGGCCAGATGCCAGTGCAATACGAAGGTGCCTACCGCGCCATCGGCCCCCCAAATTGCGGAGGCTGCGGTAAGCTTGCTCACTGGCTTACAGAACGGTACTGTTTATACAGCGTAAGTCCGCGCGGGCATGTCTATCGTGCAGATATACACCATGACATGTGGCCGCTGCAGCTGGCAGAGGCTGAGATTCGGCTAAACAGTATGGTCGCTCCGTTAGGCCTCGTTCTACCCAGCGCTCCACCCCTCCTTCATTTTTCCAAACGCCTGGACGTAGTCGCGTGGCAACCGGTAAGGGTAAGTTAAGCCGAATCTTAGAGTATTGAGAAAATAATACTACAAGGTTCTACAGCGCGGGATGACTTGACAGAAAACAATTTGCACTTGAGACGCTAATATACAAAAGCCTATAGTCTAAACCTTACTGGAGAGCCGCAATGGATTTAATCCGCACTACGCGAGGCGCACTGATTTTTACAGCACTGGCTGTGATGACTCCACTATGGGGACAAACCCCGGATGAAATCGAAAAAATAGAAAAGGCTATGCCGGCGACTGCAAGGGTAACGCCAGAGAAGCCGCGGCGGGTACTGGTTTTCAGCCAGGCTTTGAAGTTCAAGCACGCCAGCATACCTTATGGTGAAAAAGCCTTCCAGATAATGGGAGAAAAGACCGGAGCATTTAAGGCAGATATATCACGCGATGGGGCAGAGCTGACGCCGGAAAACCTCGCACAATACGACGCCATTATTATAAATAATACCACCGGCGATTTTATTACAACACCAAGCCTGCGGCAGGGGCTGCTGGACTTCGTGAGCAGTGGCAAAGGAATTGTCGGTATTCATGCGGCCAGCGACAGCAACTTTTCATGGGAGGAATATGGAGAACTGATTGGCGGATTTTTCGTGAACCACCCGTGGACCTCTAAGACAAAGGTAACTCTTAAAATTGAAAACCCGGATCATCCTGTCAATCAGGCATTTAAGGGACCGTCGTTCGAGGTAACAGACGAGATCTATCAGTTCCGAGAGCCATATTCTCGGGAAAAACTGCTCGTACTTGCGAGCCTGGATACCGAAAAAACGGATATGCAGAAGAAAGGGATCGAACGCACAGACAATGACTTCGCCGTTAGCTGGGTGCGCGAATGGGGCGATGGTCGCATTTTTTACTGCTCGCTTGGCCACAATCCTGAAATATTTTGGAATCAGACGGTGCTGCTGCATTACTTGGATGGGATACAGTTTGCCTTAGGAGATCTGAAGGCTACTGCGTCAGCGTCTGATAACAGTAGCACGCAGACCGTTGCAATGCCGCGATCCAATTAAGCTGGTTTCTATGATGGTGCTAAGACCAGAAAAAGACTGATCTACTACATCGCCTTATATGTGCATTGCGTATAGGGCAATAGGGTAAGATACTATCTTCCCCATGTTTATATTAAGACTTAGCAGGTTGCATGGCTATACTGACACGGCCAGGTTGCGTCGAAATCAAATACGCATGTTTGATTGAACATTTAGTTATGAGAAGCCGGCGATTCTTCCAGCAGGTCGCGACCTTCTTCTGGGCTTCTTGCATGCCGAGCCTGCTGTTCTACGCTCTCTGAGTCACTATCCAAACCACCTTCCCCAAGGGCAGAGACAGCCTCAGTCTCGGCGGGTATTGGCTGCTTTGGTCGTGCTGCCGTTTGAGTATGAGCAGTAGAGACTTCGGCAGGCAGGTCTTTATCAGAGAGCACTCCAGCATCTTCCCGTGTAATGCGAACAACAACTGGAACCTCCTTGTTTACAATCACTTCACGAGCCTCGTCCGGCATGGATATTCCATTGTCTTGGAACGTTTTTTTAACCATGCGAATGACTGATGAGCGAACTTTTAGCCAGCTGTGCTTCGTACCGTCGAGCCAAAAATAGATCTTGAGATTTACTGTGGATGGCCCCAGATTATCTACTAAAACCCAAGGTTCAGGTTCGCTCAGAACAGCGGGATGATTGCATAGCACTCCCATCGCTACCTCTTGCACTTCCGTAATTACGTCATCATATCCGATTCCAATTATAAAGTCCTCGCGCCGATTGGGATTACTGGTATAGTTACGAATGGTGCTTTTATAGATTGTGGCATTTGGCACCTGAACATGGTTTCCGTCCAGGGTCATCAGTACAGTCGTCCGAACGGTAAGCCGCTGAACCAGACCTGTAACTTCCTCAACCTCGATAAGGTCACCCGACCGAAAGGGTCGTTGGATGCTTAGAAAAATGCTGGCAAGAAAGTTTTCCGTGATATCGCGAAATGCGATACCGATAATCAAGCCAATCAATCCGGTACCACCAAGTACAGTTACCGCCAGTCGGGCCAGACCAACCACCAGCAGTACTACGTAAAGGCAGAGCAGGAATACACCTGCGCCAGCCGCTATGGCAACAACTTCGCGCAGTAGAGGAGTCAGGCTTTCTCTGCGCTGAAAGGTTCGCCGGAGAAATCCCGATATCCCAACCGCAGAAAACCATCCAACTACGAGAATGACAATGCCAAAAACAATGAGGGGCAATACTCGGACTACGCTGCGCCACAAATTTTTCAAACTCATCAGAGCTGGAGCCGGATCCCAGAGAGGAGGCGCAATAACTTCAATTTGGTTTACGACAGCAACAACGTCACGGGTGTTTCGCGCCAAGTCTCCGGCCCACTTCTTTAAAGACTCAGTTTTGGTGCGTCCGGATAAAAAAGCAACGCCTTCGTCGACGCTGACACTGGGTTTTTCGAACCACTCTGTTGCCAATAAGATTCTTTCTAAACGGCCGGCAATTTCTGTATCGTCTGAGCCGGGGCGAACCTCAACTTTGTCAGTCAGCACCGGCTTAGCATCTTCCTCTTCACCCGAGGACAGGGTTTCCTGCTTTGGCGCCCCAGGAAGCAACGAGCCTGGGGAAAGCTGGGCAAAGACCGGAGAATGTCCGAGTACTATTAAAAACACAAAAAACACGGCCAAGTTCCAGCAGCAGACCTTGCAGGATAACTGGCTATGCCTTCGCGGGAGGATAAGGTTGGTAGTAAACACGGAAACTCTCGCGTGCAATCGCTGTGCCAATGGGCGGTGCGGCATAGTCACGCCATACGCATAACTTTATATTATACGTGCTGTGGCTAATAATGAATCGAGGTTAATCTGGTTCAGCGCCTCTTAGCTGCGAACCATTGAACTTAATGTGGATAAGCTGCTTTTTTCAGGAGCGTTAGATATGACTGAGAATGTACCGTCAGTTTCTAAGACGACCCCTTCTGCTTCTGTAGACGCCGAGCCACTATTTCGGAGAGCGGACAGAATTTCAGCCTCCGTTATACGGGCGCGCCGCATGTTACCTCGCAAATACTCGCCTTGATACATTAACAATGTCGGTTCCGATTTTACTAATTTCTCGAACTGCGGAAATCTGACAGAAAGCCACGAAACAACAAACTGAAGAGAAGCCAACAGCAAAAATGCCAGGATTCCCTCTAGAATCGCAACATCTTTAGATAGCACGATAGTAGCCAAAGTAGAGCCTAGGGCGACCGTTACCACAAGATCGAAAGCGTTCATTTTAGAAAGCGTTCGTTTTCCAAAGGTACGCAACACAGTGACTAGTGCAACGTAGCTTACAGATCCAGCAATCAAAACACGAAGCAGTCCATACCATGAATCAAAAAGCATACTTGGCAGCGAATCAGGTAACTCCATATTGCGATGTCTCCTTCTGATCGAGCAGCTTCGGGCCTATGCAAAGGAACAGTAACGCGTCTGGTAAGGCTGTAAACTATTGATCTCAATGGGTTTGAATTTGGTAGCGACGAGTGGAGTTGAAGGATTCGTCGTGGTATTGATACCATTAGACATACGCCCTATATATGGCTACTACACTCAATTTACATCCAATCTATTATAGTAGTAGTATCAAACAAATTCCCTTCTATAGCCACATATACGCCTTAGAGACTTTACCCTATTTACCCTGTTTACCCTGTTCTAAAAACAATGCCAGCCGGTTAATGACGACGCGCCTTAGCCGGTCCGGATCCATAAGCTCCGCATAATGCTTATCTGTCATCCCTGCCGGTGCATGGCCTATATAAGCGCCATAGTCTGACAATGCGACGTCGGCCTTTACGCATAGGTTAACGAATGTTTTTCTAACGTCCTTCGGATCCATGTCGGCGTATGCGGGAATGTCGAAATCCGCCGCCACGCTATTGAGTAGCCGGCGCAGGCTTAATCCAACGCTGTGGTGGGTCGCGTCAAATCCCTCGGTGTTCGTGACTACCAGCGCCTCAGGGGCCATCCTAGACAGCTCAGCGGCCATCCATGCAGAGACTGCCGGCAGGATAGGAATGGATCGCGCACGATACTTGTTTTTCGACAGCTTAATGGATAGCATATTGCTTGTGAAATCGAAGTCGCCGACGCGCAGGCGGATAATTTCTTTAATGTTACACCCTACCAAACAGCCTAGAACAACAGCCCGTGGGATCGCACGGTTGACGCGCATATTAGCGCATCCCCATAAAAGCGCCACCTGGTCAGCGTTTATGTAGTTTTTCTCCGGTGTGGATTCATCGGTTAAAAATCCGCTCTGGATTACCAGGGGATAGTACCGGCGCGGATCTGATCGTGCCTGGTTCTTTGCCGTCATAGTCAGAACGCCGATGTAGTGCCGTATGCTCTTTGGCTTTAATCCCTGGTCATGTAGAAATTTGACATAATCCTGTGCTACCGCGCCCGTGACTTTTTCCCAATATGATATGTTGGGGCCATCACCTTCTAACCAGTTTATGAAGTATTTTTCAAACCTGCGAAGATCCGCACGACGGTCATCTGTTTTGGCTCTGGCGTGCGTAATGGCTTTTCTGATAGCGTCGCCGATTAGGTCGCCGTCCATCCGGTCCATAACATGAGAAAAGCGGGAGCCTAGAATGTCCCTAAGCTCCCGCGCCATCTTCTTCACTTCATCCGGCAGGGTAATTCCTGCCAGTTGCTTTTCCGTCTCCGCTTTTATGCCGGTGCTCTTCGACAGCCGTTTACCGGCAGTATCACGATAAACTAAATAGTAGCGCTTATCACTACTCTGGATCCTTATAGTAACGGCTCCGATTTTTTCCACTGTTCGCAGGGTCATGCTTTTTTTGTTTCATCCTGACTGGTTTTAAGTCAATACTGGTTTTGGGATGGAGCAGGCTTTCCACTCTCTGCCGGCCTATTTCGTCCAAATAGTGAATGATGGTCCCGCCCCAATACCTGCCCCGAATGGTAGCCAGGGGCGCACATTCGTCAGCGAGTTTGCGGCCTAGCATTATTTCGAGCTCAGCAGCGCCATACCAGCGGTATGGGCGAATGATAGGTTTAAGCATGATTCACCGCCTGGGGGTTCATGTGGTACACTCTGGCAGGCTTCTTTGCCCCTGGTGATAGAATCTCCGCTTTGCGCAGGATGTGGCGCTCTTCAAGGTAGGAAAGCGCCTCGCTGAATATGCTTTCGTTTTTCATGCGCTTCTTTACCCGGTCCCACAAATCCGTGTGGCGGATGGGTGATTCTCCGGTACTGCCGGCAAGGTTGCGGATGTGCCTAAGTGCATATTTAGCATTCGACTGGACCGGGAGCTCCTTCACGATGCCGAGCACCTGGTCCGCACGATACAGAAAATATGTTCCCAGCGTAATCGCGCTTTTCATCGTGTCAGCCGATATGGTCCGCCCTGCGTAATCGATGGGGAATTCTGCTACGTGCAGACACGCCGCCAGGCGAAGGATCCTGCCGGCATGTTTAGCGCCCCACTGTGCAATGTCCTCTTCGCCGAAGTCACCCGTATCTGGGCAAAGTTTAGGCATGAAGTCTTGTCTGAAAGTACGAAATTCAGCAGCAGCGCCATCACTGAGTTTTAGGACTACACCATCGTTCGTATCATTTAGCAGGTGCGTAATTGTTTTAAGGTATTTCTGTTTTATCGCCTCATCGATGGGGGGCGCATCTACTTTATAATTTGCAAAGTCAATGCTGCCACGCAGAAGGATATAACGCTGGATTACGCCGAGCCCTGTAAATGTGTCCTGGTTTATAACGCCGTCAAATGGCTTCGGTTGCACAAACTGCACGACAGATAAAAGTGGCGCTTCAAGTGTTTCATTCCCACCTGAAACGCGGTCCCGGACGTGCCTCTCTCCGTCATAGCATTTGGGAAATAATGTGCATGAGCTTTGCCCGTTGCTATACATCCCACCCATCACGTTAAACAGTTTGGAAGACTCAGCAGAAATAACGATCCCGCTTTCCCTGTTTTGCTTTTCGCCTAATGGCTTGAATAGTGATTCTTCGGTGAAATCCTCATATATAAGCCGCCTTGCATTCCGAGCCGGTAGGGCGTCCAATTCCGTTTCAAGGTCCGTGAGCTCCATTGCCAGCATTTTACGATCCGCAGAAGTGGACGCCTTATTTACTTTTCGCACAACAGCCGCCTGCCGTGCGACAATTATCTTTTCTTCGTTGCCGGCAAGGATCCGCTCTTGTCTGGATTCGAGCTCATTCTGTTTTCCCCAAAGAACGGCAGGTTCTGAAATGGCTTCCAATGTCGCTGATTTTGTAGCGCCTGGGGGAAAGATTACCATCACCCATAAGTTTGTGTTTTCCTGCCAGTTTGTTTTGCCTTCAATTATCACACGCCGCTGGATCGTAGACGATAACATCCCCAACGCAATGGTCGCGGTTACTTCTACCGGCACGTTCTGTTGAACAGCCAGCTCCGCGGCGAAATCTCTTAACCAGGGTGAACCGTCGAATGACTGTAAGGGGAACGTCTCCGCGTCTTCGCCAAACATCTCACCCGGCGCTACCTGGTCAATGGATATCAGCTCCGGCCATTCCTCGACCTGGGCAACCGCCGGCTCCCATAGAACAGCTACCTTTAGGCGCTCATCATAACTCATTCCTGCCGGCTCTGGGTCGGCCAGGTCTTGGCCTTTTTCCATGCCATCGGTCGGCATGATCCGCACCCGCGTATTCATCTCATAAAGGTGTGCGGCTAGTCCGTCCATCGCATCAGTGCCAGGCTCGTCAGCATCAGGAATTAAGAAGCCTTCAGAGTTCGCCAGTAGGCGCCAGTCTGTTTTGTTCCATGTTCCGGCGCTACCTTGCCAGGTGAGTATTAACAGATCAGGCCAGCGCTCCTGTGCGGCCTCCATTGTCTTGTGCCCTTCACATATTGCCCACGGCCTGGTATCTCCAGCAGCAATCTTGTCAGCCCCATAGAACGGCTTATTGTCCAGGCTACCGTGAAAGTGCCAGCCAGCTTTATATTTTCTGCCTTCGTGGGTGTGTTCTGTGTCGTAGTAGTAGCACGGTCTGAATTGCTTACGGTCAAACACTGGGGGATTGTCCCATCGGTAGTCATAATTGAACAGCGTGCCATCAGAATTTAAGAGGGTGTAGACGTGATCCGGCTTGCCTAATTTGTAAGCTTCTTTTGGCGGTGCAATATCTTCCGGCGGGTTACGATTTATGTTGCATATATCTGCCGGCAGGGGTGTAGTTTTGGTAATCCTTGTCGGGATACTTTTAGGTTTTGCCTCGGTTCGCGCCGGGGCAATTTCTTTTTTTGGGGGGCTTGTGTTTGTCGCTGTGTTCATCCGGTGGTTGCCTCTCAAATCGTCTCTGAAGTGGTCTGCTATTTCTTTGGTGGGGCATTTCATGGTAGTGCACTTGAACATCACATCCCCAGACTTCGCGCTATCCCATACCAGGCAGTTTAAGCCGCTGCCCTTATGGATGGGGCAATTGATCCTGTAGCAGCCTTTAGCGTCCGGTCTGGTAGATCGTGCGCTGCCGTTGCCGTACCTGTCGGCAATGTCTGCCGCGTTCATCATTTCTTTTCCTCAATTCTGTAATGCCCGCCGCTGTGATTCCAGCAGTGTGATAATCGGTGGTCGGGGTCGGTGAATTCCGGCTTCGTCCCGGTGCCGCCGCCGTGTCGGTGTGGCTCTCGGCAGTAGGGGCATTGTCCTATCAGCAGCCACATACTGCTGTAACGTGACCACTCAGCCCGGCAGTAGAATACCGGCAGTTGTTCCTCGGTGTCGATGGTGGTGGTCATCGTTCGCCACCGCCCAAACCGACAGATCCGCGACGCAGGCCCCAGCGCTCCAAGGCTTTTTCCAGTGAATCAGCATCGACGCGCCGCCGGATGCGGAAAACTGGATAATCTGGAACAGTGTTATTATGATAATCTGCCCAGTGATGAAAGGCGTTTGGACTACTGAAACCGGCAAGTTTTGCCGCCGACGTGATGGAGATCAATTTCATTTGGTCGCCTCCCGCTTGCCTTGCTTTGCTGCCGAACGTGCATGTGCTTTCCGAATGATCGCCGCCTCGATAGAATCCAAATCGACCCGGTTACCACATCTCAAAATTGGATGTGCTGGAAAATCTGCCTCGTACCGGCCAAGCCAGTTGTTAAACGAGTTCTTGCTTACATGACCCGTAAAAGCCATTGCCGCGTCTAATGAAACGAAACGCATTATGCTGCCTCCTGTGTAACTGAAAATTAGTTTCAACCCGCATTAACGACAGTCGGCTACAGGTGGGCGCAAAATAGTTGAAATAGTTGTGGTGGGTCGCCCGGCGGGATGAAAAAAGCCCCCCGGCGCTTGCCAGGGGGCAGTGGTTAAAGCGCCTCGACTTCATCCGCCACGGCTCTGAGTTTATCCGGCAGGTGATCAGCCAGGTGCCGGGCTTCCTCAATGCAAAGCCAGGTAACTTCACCGCGGACTTCCAGGGCAACCAAAGGGATTCCCCCACGGTACTCGACATAAACTTCAATCCCGTGATCTTTGAAAACATCTTCGCCGGTGAAAACAGGTCGCGTGGTGGTGGCGGTCATAGCGCTACCGCTGTGAAAAACAGATCGGCATCAGCGTCGCGCTTCTCTATGTCATCGCGAAATTCGCACATTGATTTCAATGCGGTATCACGTCCGCTAACTACGGCATTATAGTAGTCGCTTAAGTCTTCCGAATCCATCAGCGGAATTCTAATCTGGCGAAACAGATCATACAGAATCGTGGCAATGGGTGCAAACTTTGCCAGCATCTGCTCTTTTTCTTCCCGTGAAAAAACTGCTGAATCTATCACGATAAACTCAGGACGTCCGAAATCAATCTGACTTTCGTTCTCTCTGTGGGTAACGGGGTTTGTTGCGTTAATCGTGGACATAAAAAAATCAACCTTTCGATACTTCGTGGTTGACGGAGACTGACACGCACCTTCAGGAATGCGTATAGGTCATTCGGTGTGCAATCACCGTCTTGACTCAGGCCCTGGGTTGCGCTGAACACGCTTCCTGGGGCCGCTTATTTATCCGGCATGGTCTTACTGCCGGGCGTTGGCAAGAGAAATCGACATCACGGCGCGATTCCAGCCACTCTGAGCCACTTTAGCAGTTGCCTGCGTGTGTTTGCACCGTCGGCACATGAACGAAAGCCAGCGGGCAATGATTGGCGCGAAGATCGCCAATATGGTGCGGGGTGAAAATCAGCATACGCAAATTTGCGGAACCATATCCCAATCCGACGCCGCTGAACATCATATCCCCATCACTTCATGACCTGGATTCCGTTCATTCAGCGTGAAGTTAATCGTGGATTCCTGCCCGGCGCGTCCGGTATTGGCCCGGTTGGCGGCTTGCGTCGCGTGAATATCCTCATTCGACATCCCGCCTCCCTGCAACGCACCAGCACCGAATTTTGCAACCATGTCAGCCTGTAGCTTTTTATCTTTCGTGGCATCCATCGCCGTTTTACCATGCGCCCTTAACCAGTTGTCCACGACGGCATTTGTGGAAATAGCTGTCTGGTTCATCGGGTTGGCGCGGTCGCTGTCGGCCGGGTACCGCGCCGTTGTCTTCGCATCATGAGCCGCTACCTTGTCACGGTAGCCCGTTTCATTCGCAGCAAATCCAGCCGCTTTTTCGCGCGCTTTTGCAGCCATCTCATCCGCGCCGAATAAGTCATAGACATTAGCCGCAAGATTCTCCGACTTGCCCATAACACTATTATTAAACGCCCCGGCTTTGTTGTCCAGGTTCTTAATGTCACCGGCTTTTTCAGACATCGAGGAAACCAGCGCCGCAGCATTTACAGCAGCGGTGCCCAGGAAGTCAGAAAACGCCTTCGCGTCTTGCCCCATCTCTGCCCAATCAATGCTTTTGATCGTGCCGAACAGGTCTTTGGCGCTGTCTGCAATGTTCTCTCCAAATGCTTTGGTAAACTCGTCAACACCCATCTTCGCGTCACCGCTGATATACTGCACGAAGTCCACCAATTCGCCTTTAATGACATCAAACAAGGGAGCCGTCGACGCCTGCTTCATGTTATCGAAGAATGATCCCGCCGTGCTGGATAGCCCTTCCCATGTCGACGCCATCTGCATAACCAGTTCAGGCCCCGCGCCCATTTGTTTCAGTGCAGCATTGATCAGCTCCATACCCTCGAGGCCCTGGGCTTTTAATTCTTTTATAACACTACGAGATATATCAAACCGGCTTTGTAAACTTACATAGTCCCCGCCCATAGCCTCACGGATAGAGAATGCAGCACCTTCAAGCCCCTGCGCCGGATTAAGCGCCGCCAGAACTTCCGCAGTCTTAACCAACTTCATCAGCTCTTCGCGTGAACCCTTCGCGCTGGAAATCAGCGCTTTGCCCGCTGTGATCATCTCGCCGGTGTCGAACGGCGTAACGTCAGCTTCCGTGCGAAGATCCATTACAATCTGTTTTGCAAGCGCCGCGTCCTTCGTAAACGCTGTAAACGTCGCTGTGGCCTGCTCAATCGAACTGTTGAGCGCCAACCCATCTTTCACCATGGAACCAAACGCGACACCCGTAGCAGCCGCCGCAACACCCGCAGCAACGCCCATCCCGGCCAGAACCTTCGCAGCCGGTGCAAACGCTTTCGCCACAGCCCGGCCTTCAGTCATTGCGTTATTCTTAAACCGGGTGAAACCTGTTTGCGCGCTCACTATACCCGCGCGAAATTCGGCGGCGTCTAATTTAACTTTTGCTGTGACTTCTGCGCTCATAACGAATTACCTTTCAAAATAAAAATGCCGCCTGGGGCAGAGGGATCCCAGGCGGCGATTCGCGGGGAAACGAGCGTAAACCCGCGAAGATAAAATAAGTTGGACGACGGCTAACCCTCGCCGATTAGCCGCCGCCCGCTCTTGACGGTTTCCCATCAAACTTTGTTACCGCCTGCGTACCAGGTCAGCCAATGGATCAGGCGACCTTGCATTGTCCTGGACGCGCTGGGTGTCGATATCCGTGCCCGCGCCCAACGAGGATAAACTCGAAAATCGCTGGACAGGTTCCGCCGATTCGTCATCAGCAGGTTTTGGCTCTTCTATGTCTTGGTAAAAATCTCTCATAATTTAATCTTTCCGAGTAGACGGACGCCTCTTCCAAGACGCCCGCCCAACCCTATTTCGGAGCTATGGACGCAACGACAACGGCCATATTTTGACCGCCGGGCTACGCGGTTGAAGGTGTGCCCGGCGGCCTGATTCGTTCGCAGCAGGCAAGCGAATCAAACGTGATTACGGAGTCTCATCAGCGCTTATAAGGATAGAAGCCGGATAGCGGTCAGCCTCTAACGGCTGTGCCACTGTGACCGGGTTCGCCGTACAAAAGCCAATTCGCGCGACCGCTTTAATTGCGATAGAGTCAGCTTGCATGAGATTCAGCATAATGTTTCCCGCCAAATCTTGGATCACGCCATCTTTGTGAACGCTGATATGGAGTTCCTCACGGACGCCCACCAGGTGTTTTGTGCGGTCGAACATGATCATTTCAATGTCGGACGCGTCGGGGTTCTGTGGCGGGAAAACTCCGTCGACCCCGAAGGAAATTTCACGACCAAACAACCGGCCTTCCAGTGCCTCGCCGCTCTGAAGTTCCTCGGGAATGAAAAGCGGGCGTCCGAGCGTATCGGTTTCCGACATTAAATCGTACTCGAACCCCGGCCTAGCGATAGCGCCATTTAACTGGAAACCATCCCGGCGCGACATCTTTAGCACGTTCATAATGTCCGTGCGTAGACCACCATTAGCCGCCGCCGTGTCGATAACCGTCACGTTACCGGCGCTCATCGCACCAGCAGCAACATGAGCCGGCCAGACAATCGGCTTTTCAATTCCGAAGAAAATTGCCTTATCAATTGCCATCGCGATACTCTGGGCAATCGCCGGAATTATTTCTTCCGTGAGATTGATCCCTCCAGCCTGAATGTCAGACATCAGCCGGCGCGGAAATGGTATGATGACGGCAATGTCGGCCACGTTCATGTCAATATTGGCCCATGATACATCGCTCGTCTGGATAAGCCGGGTATCATCTTCAGGTGTGCCGGTTTGGGTTAGCCAATAAGATTTCGGCAGCGCCGTCATAACCGGGAAAGATTTGTTCTGCGTCAAAATTGGAACGTGCTTGAAGAACCGCAATGCGGCCGACTGTTGCGTCGCCATCTTGAAAATTTTGTTGGAATGTTCGCATGGAACAAGGCCACCGGCAGAGGTTGCGTTGCGGTCTGTGATATCGTTGAAAGCCATGAAAGTGGCTCCTTAATAGGGAGATCGCGGGAGGAATGGAATAGCCTATCAGTTACCTGTCAGCCATGACGTTTCAACCGCGTCGCCTTTATTAACGACAGCTTGCTTCCAGGTCGCTCCCAATAATCCGATTTTGCATCATATCTGATAGTATTTCCGGCTGTGCAAATAAAGCCGTCCCGAAATCCTGTAGGCTTGCGAAAAGAGCACCCTCACGACGCCACGCACGACGCCGCATTTTCAGAATATCCATCGCCTTATTTTTCGCGGATCCGAGAAAAAACGAATTCACGCTGCCGCTAAATTCAAACCCGGCAACCGGTAACCCGGTTCGCGGATTGAGACGCCGGCATTGTTTAGGTTTTGCGCTCTCGAGTAGGTGCATCAAAATTTCATTTCGTGCGTCGTCTTGATCCTCCTGCGACAGTGAAACCTTGTACGCCCATTGCTTCGCCAGTGGTAGCAGCAGGGCCGCAACGTCAGCCAGCAGGAATTCATTCTCTGGATCCCGCCGCAGCGCCACAATAGCGGCCTCCAGGTCAATGGCCTGTTGTGCGAAATCAATCACTGCGTGATGGCTACGGGGAGCGCAAACAGCAGGCATAAGCAAATCCTTTCTTGTGTAAATGCTTACCCGTACCCGCCGCTTTCATGCAAGGTGAATCCGACAGTCAAGAGAAAAAAATTATGCTTTCACCGGCGGGGCATCGCCCATCTTTTCAGGCATATAGTCGCTGAAGTCCATCGTATCGCCGACGCATCCAGTTTCTACCCACTCCCTGGGCGGCAAACCAACATGGACGAACGTGATCGGGGTCTCCGTGTCATCCTTCGCCACAAGTTCCTGGTAGGCCTGAAAATCTTTGCTCAGCCGTTGGTCATAACTAATCCGGGCCTCGAGTAGCTTCCGTTTTTCCGATGTGTAAAAGCGCTTATCCGCCATTGTCTCAGCATCAGCCAGGCATTGATCAAGACGAAGGGCCTCCACATCCAGCGCCACAAGCGTGTTTTCGTGCCGATCCAGCATGAAAGCCAGCCGCGCCTTGCCACTGGATAGACTCTCAGCCAGGTTCACCGGATCGCCCTCGGCAATAGCCAGAACAATCGCCGGTGTATGCGAATGTACCCTTGCCGTAGTCTTACCCACCGGCGGCTCATCGCCACGAACCCGCGCACGGTACCGCCGTTTACTGTCAGCCCGGCATTTCTTGCAATCGCCCGCAGCATAACGCTCTGAGGTGCCACACTTCGCGCAAATCTTGTCATTATCCATGCCAGGTATTAACGCCATTCGTACCCACCGGCCACGCTGTACCCATGATTTTCACAAAAAGCCAAAAATCTCCCGTTTCAGTGCTAGCGAGCATTGGCCTATACCAGCTACAGGGGTGCCCCGGCCTTGTAATAGTTACAACCGTTGTGTGGTGCCCTGTGGCGGCTGTGGTGGTGGTGCTACTCGGATCAGTGCCACGCGGTGCGGTGTGTTGTGTGTGTGGTGGTGCGCCGGCAGTGGTGGTTGACGTGCGTTGGTTTAGCAATAGGGTAAATAGGGTAAACAGGGGAACTCTCTTAAAGCGTATATGTGACATCACCACATACGCCCTACACCCAGTTTACACCCAGTTGTTCGTGGTGTGGTGGGTGTATCTTGCCTGTACCTTCAATGTGGTTAAAGTGGTTATCGCTTGATATAGCTGGGGATCAGGTAGTTGGGTGATAGGGAAATTGGTAGCGACGAGTGGAGTTGAACCACTGACCTAAGGGTTATGAGTCCTTCGCTCTAACCACCTGAGCTACGCCGCCCCGTGGTTTGAAGTACGGTTCTGCACTTCAAAACATTCTTGCAAAAAAAGTGGTAGCGGGGGGCGGACTCGAACCGCCGACCTTTGGGTTATGAGCCCAACGAGCTACCAACTGCTCTACCCCGCGTCATTTTGCAGCCGCACTGTTCCGGTTGCAGGCTCATTTTACCGGAGGCGTTTGGTTTTCTTCAAAGATTAGCAATATTGGTTTTTGGATTTTCAGATTTCGGCTTTTGATCCACGTCTATCAGCAAAATCCAGTTCTTATGTCATTGTTTTCCAGTATAGTATTTACTTTCGACGGGTCCTTCCGGGGGAAGCTGAGGTGGAGGTTTCTGTAAGGATTGGCGAGGTTTCCAGCATTGGTACGGCGGGTGATGTTTTTGACTCGTTCTCAAAAAGCATCACCTTTTCTCCAGGTCTGTGCATTTGGAGGCGTTCCCGAATTTGTTTTTCGCTTTCCACCCCATTGAACATTAAGCTCTGCTGTTGACGCCTCAACTGTGCGATGCGTTGCTTGGTTTTGGCTATCTCTAACTGAGCCTTTTCCCGGTTCCGATGAGTCTCAGAAAACTCATGCAGGTTTTCGCGGTTTATCACAAACCAGAGCCCTGCAGCTACAAGAGTAAATACCACTGCAAACAGAAAATAACCTCGGGATTTAGGCGGCGCGGGATTGTGCTGATACCTTTTCTGCATAGAATTGATCCGTACCGACGCCTAGTTTATCGTTCTGCCATAAACGTGAGAAGAGCTTCGGACACCAGCGAATCGCCGACGAACGCTTTCGCAGCAGAGCGACCCACGCCTTTGCGCCGGTACTCCTGGGTGACTTCAATTCGGAGAACGTCTCCCGGCTGAACCAATTTACGAAAACGAGCCTTGTCCACACCAGCAAGAAAAACGAGTTTATCTTTATTTTCTTCCCATTGATGCACCATGACGGCTCCTGTCTGAGCCATGGCCTCAACAATGAGAACCCCCGGCATAACCGGTTTATCGGGGAAGTGCCCCTGGAAAAACCATTCGTTCATGGTAACACATTTAATACCGGTGACTTTCGTTTCGGAAGACTCAATGATACGGTCAATCAAAAGAAAAGGATACCGGTGAGGAAGAATCTTAAGAATTTGTTCAATCGAAAAGACTTCGCCGGTGGTTGTCGGCAAAGAAGCTAAGTTTTCTGTGTTTAGGCTGTCACTCATAAATCAAGTTCCTTTTGTAGGTGTTTTCCGAAGGCCGCATTAACGGCATGGCCGGCCCTCCAGGCTAAAAAATGCCCTTGTAGTGGTGCTCCAAGAAGCGCCATATCGCCAATGAAATCAAGAATTTTGTGGCGCACAGGCTCATCCGGAAACCTGAGGCTTTCGTTTAAAATGCTCTTCCGCCCTATTACGACAGCGGAAGCTAGGTTAGCACCCTTGATCAAACCGGCCTTCCGCATGGCTTCTATTTCTTCAAAAAAGCAAAAGGTCCGCGCGGGAGCTATTTCTTTAAAATAACTTTCCGGTGTTACGACCACAGAGTAGGCCTGATTACGCAGAGCAGGGTGATCAGAAGTGTAGAAAAAAGACACACGAAATTCGTGGGACGGCACTGCTGAAATTTCCGCACCAGCATGGATAAATGCCAGAGGCTTTTTTATGACAATGGGTGGAGCGGGAAGTTCAGTGGCGATAGTGCCTGCGCTTTTAATCATTGCTGCGTATTGCAGGCTGCTTCCATCAAGAAAGGGTGGTTCGGCGGCGTCGAGGCGTACATCTACATCATCGACTTGCAGGGCTGCCAAAGCACTTAAGACGTGCTCAATAGTGTAAACTACCGCATCGCCAGCTCGAAGAGTAGTGCGGCGGTCCAACTCTTTATCGACGAGGGTATTATAGCTTGCCCGGATGACAGGTTGAGTTGGAAGATCTATACGAACAAAACGTATGCCGGAACCAGGAGGGGCAGGGGACAGGGTTATATTAGATACGATACCGGAATGAACTCCGCGACCAGATATGCTCGCTTCGGAGGCCAAGGTGTTTCTGGTTCTGGGAACAGGAGAAGCCATTAAAGGTTCAACGATGGCCGATTCCACAATAGTTAGTCCTGTTGACGGTCAACGGGCCGCTTGGCCATGGGGATTTTTGCGTTGCCGGACGTGGATTTACCGGAATCGCTGCCGGTTGGCGCATCACTCTTAGCCGAAGGGCTGGATCCCGATTTAACCTTGGATTCCGTCTCTCTGGATGAGCCGGTGGACTCTTCGTCGTCATCGTTTTCAGAACTGGACGAATCGGTGGACGAAGAGGACGTTTTAGATTTTGATGCCGTACCGGACATGTACGTCTGACTATTAAGCATTTTAATAACATCATTAGTAATATCAGAGCTATCGGTGCCATAAATTACGGCTTCGCCGCGGACTACAAGGTCGATTTTTTTCTCTCGAGCTACATCCTGAATAGCCAGAACGATTGTTTTGATCATTGGCTCAAAAAGCGTGGTGTCCAGTTTTTGAAGTTCGCGACGACCTTCGTACTCCAGATCAACCAGCTTTTTATCAAGCCCGGCCGCTTCGTCCCGCTTCTTTTTTAACTCAGAGTCTGCAAGGACTCCTTCGCCTTTTTTGATCTCGCTACGGATTTCCACCAGGCGGGCTCGCTTGGATTCTATCTCTTTTTGAATGTCTTCAACTCGCCCTTTGACGCTTCCCATGGCGGTGTTGATCTTTTCAGACTTCTCGGTTACACGGTCTATGTCGACATACGCAACGCTGGTTGTTTGCGCGACGGCGCCTGCGCAGAGTGCCCATGCGAAGGCCGCTGTTGTACAAGTAAGTTTCAGATTCATCTATTTTTACCCCTACCGTTCAGGAAATGCGAGTGACTGGCTCTACCGTTATTAGAAGGCAGAAGTCATGTTGAAGTGGAGAATCTGGCGCTGATCTTCGTCCTGGCTTATGACAGGAATACCAACGTCCAGGCTGACCGAAGCGACTGGAAGCCTTACCCGAACGCCAGCACCTACCGATGCGCGTGGCGTTTCAAATTCCAGGGGATCATGGCCCAGCATGCCCATATCGGCAAAGAGAACACCTGCTAAATTTTCCGTAAAGCGATGGCGCAGCTCAAACTGAGTAATCAACTTGGTGGCGCCGCCAAGAGGTACACTACTATTTCGTCTGTCGTGAGGTCCGGCCCCGCTGACCCTGAAGCCCCGCAGATCGCCGCTGCCGCCCATAAACAGACGGTCGGCGTAGCCTATATCCTCGACATCCATAGGGATCAAGCCGACGAGCGTGTTGTTCGCCAGCACCCAGTCGTCAGTGACATTAAAGTAGGTGGCGTACTGTCCCTCCAGCTTCACGAGAAAGCTGTCAGCGACACCGGTTTCCGCGCTAACTGTGGCAACATGGCCCTCTGTGGGAAAGAACAGATCATCGCGGGTATCATGATTAATGCGGTAACGAACTGTAGCCGCCAGATAATCGTCGATGTTGGTTTCCGGTTTTTTCTTATTGTCGAAATCGTATCCGATGGATTCGACGCGCAGGCGAATGCTATCCTTCATCACATCGGAAACTGGCCGTGTAAATTCGGTCGTAAGTCCGGTGTTACTTTGCTCAAAGTTTCCAGTGCGGCGAAAGGTCCTGTGAAACGCTGTGAACTGGGCGGATATATCACTGGCCATGAAATAACGATCCAGATAAGAAATCTCGCCACTGGTAGCGCGGGTGCCCATGAGAAGCGAAACGCGAAGGTCGCGGGCCATTCCCAAAAGATTATGTTCTATATAGTTAGCGTACACAAAGGCACCTTCTACATCACCAAAACCGGCGCCGAAGATCAAACTCCCGGTATTTCCCTGCTCCACCTGCACAACCATATCACGGACGTTGGTCTCAGCGGTCAGTTGTTCATGGACCTTTACTGTTTCAAATACATTGAGAGACTGAAGTCGCTCTTTGGTTCGGACCTCGTCAAACCTGCGGTAGACTTGGCCAGGGCGCATCTGCACTTCCCGGCGAACTACCTCATCTTTAACGGGAGGGGAGAAGCGGGAGTAATACCGACGAAGCCAGCCCATATCCGCATCTTCGGGGTAGGACTCGCTTACGACACGAACGTCACCCACATAGACTCGCGGACCTTCAGCAATTTTAACGTCAACATCAACCAGTCCCGTGGAGGGATCCTTATGAAATTCGGATGACGCAGTAGAAGTAATAAAGCCTTCGTCGCCATACATATTTTGAACGCTTTTCGAACGCTTTTCAAACTCCGCCTGATCATATACCTGGCCCTGCATGGTGCGGTACGGTTCGAGAATCTCATCCCGGGTAAAGAGGGTATAGCCAGATGCTTCAAGGCGACCTACTCTATATTGTCGTCCTTCGTTTACAATAATGACAGGATCTACCCAGCTTCGGTCTTCTGCGTAAACAAAATCTCCGCGACGAACATCTACATCAAGAAAGCCTTTGTTTAAATAAGCGGCGCGAATGACGTTCATATCCTGCTCAAAACGAGACTCATTGTAGTAGCGTTTGAACGGTCCCCAGCTTCCTCGGTTTTCGGTTTTCAACTTCAGAAGCAGGTCATTCATGCTGTTAGCGCCGACGATCTGAAGATTACGGATGCGAGTTTTAGTTCCCTCATCTACCGTAATATTTAGCTCCACGTTCTGGTTGAAATCGGGCCGCTCTTCAATTGTCACTGCAGCGTCAGGAAACCCACGTTCCTCGTAGAGGCGCAAAATGTTCTCTCGAATCTTATTTTGAGCCTGAACCGTGTAAGTTTCTCCCGCTTTTACCGGCAGATCGCTTATGATTTTGGTGGTTGGAACCTTTAGATTGCCATTCACGTTGACCGCGCTAACCTTTGGATTCGGCTGCACAACGTACCTAACTATAACGCCGCCGTCTGAAGTGTCCTGCGCTTCCACAAGAATATTGGGTTGAAATATTCCAAGGTCGTAAAGCTTGTTAATGTCCTTGCGCTGCTTATCCGGGTCGAGTGGTTCCCCTTCCCGGGTAGTCAGCAATCTGCGGGCGCGATCAGCATCTTCGGTTGACGCACCGGTTATCTCTACTCCACGAACGATAGGAGCATCTGGAACAGAAACAGGCCGGTTATCCGGCTGGTAGGCTTCAGGTCCGGCCGCTGACCTTGCTTTTTCGGCCGCCTCTCGCTCAATCCGGGCATCGTCCTCTGGCGTGCGATCACGAGCATCCACGTTGTCGTGGGTCTGAGCGCGGGGTTGAGCATCGGCCGCATCAGTAGGCATAGTGTGGCTGAGGGGACCGCCGCCGCTGGAAAACGCTGCCTGGCTCCAGGCATCCGACGTCGAGACCATGGCGAAAACGGCTATGCACAGAGAACAAATACCCGTCTTTAAAGGGTGCTGACCCAGAAGCGCCAACCTTGAAAAGGTCGCGATGGGCTTATCAATGTACTTATACGGCTGGCAGCTAAACAGGGTAAGTCCTCGGGCTTGTAAACTTCTGAACGTCGTTATCCAGGAAAAGTGGCTTCTGATTATGTTCCCGTCGAGGACGTTGCAAGGCAAAAACGTGGGCTAGTTAATAATTTTAGACGTACGCTTAGCTTATAAAATCTCGACTCGGCGAGCAATGTTCTCAAAAAAAAAATCCCCAGCCTGTAACGGCCGGGGATTAAGATGAAATTTACAGGTAATCTTCGTTGATATCAATTCGATTTTCGAGCTTTTTGCGCTGGTCCCGCATATACTCCAGCACGATGATCTCACGCTTGCGTTCTTCCAGGCGTTGGCTAATGCCCCCAAGACCTTTGGCGAAATCAGTCTTTGAAGGTTCCACAATTTTTGCAAGATGCCAGACGACGAAAGACTGCTGCTGGCCGGGGCGTCCCACTTCAGACATCTGAATGGACCCTTCTTTAATTCCAGCGGTAGCGTTGCCAAAATCCTGAACAGGTCCGCCAAATATACTTCCTACTTCAGGTCGCGCGAATGGCCTGCTGCGTGTGTAGGTGGTGCCTGCATCCGTTAAGGCTTTTTCAAAGGACGCAATATCTGTAGATTTCTTTAGAAGTTCTTCCGCCTTCGCCTTGGCCGCTTCTTCCGCCAACTGCAGCTTGTAGGCCTGCTCGACGCGTCCGCGTATTGTTTGTAAATCCGGCGTGTGAGCGGGATACTCCTGCTTGATTTGAATGACCAAATGGCGCTGAGCATCCGACAGTACGTCGCTGCGGCCACCGGCTGTCAAATCCTGAACTGCGTCCTCAAGATCGCCTAGAAGTCCGATCCCAGGAACGAATTTGCTGTCTGTGTTCACTTTCTGAGATACGGCAACGGTTGCGGATGTTTCCTGCGCAAGCTGGTCGAGGCTGGTAACGCGTTTGGCGGCGGCTTCCATCGATTCGCCGGCATTGGCGAAAACGGGTTCGACTTTCTGTTCGCGTATGCGATTCTCTACCAGCGGACGAACTTGGTCCAAAGCTTGAATCTCGCCGTCTATCACATTCTTCACCTGCACAATGGCAAAGCCATTTGCGGTTCTAATAGGCTTTGTAAGGCCTCCCGGCTGCATTGAGAATACTGCGGAAGTCCATTGTTCATTATACCAGGTATTAGTCACGTCTTCGCTTAAGAGACCCAGATAGCCGCCCGCTGTAGTTTTTTTGTCCGTGGCGGTAGTCGTCTCGTCGTCAGCTCGTGGCGGAAAGTTCTCTTCTTCACTGAACGTATCGGCAAGGCTTGCAAAGTTTTCGCCTTTGGCCGCCCGTTCATATAAGTCTGTCGCTTTTGCGCTTACTGCTTCGGTAATAGAGGTTAGTGCTTCTGCGCTCGTAGTGTTTAATTCTTCCGGGGTCGGAAGCTTGAGGAAAATCTGGCTCGCTTCCACCTTGCGTGGGAGCCGGAAGTCTTCTTTATTAGCGGCATAAAAACTAGTTACATCGTCTTCAGATACTGTGATGCTACTTTTCAGGTCGTCTTTGCGCAACAGGACGTATTCGTATTCAAGCTGATTTGGGACGCGAAACTTTTCGGAGTTTTTCTCGAAGTAAGCGGTCAGGCCCTCATCAGTCACGGTTACGGATGACATGAGATCGTTCGGGCTAAACCGAATGTAATCGGCAACAAGGCTTTCATTGGATTTCAAATAGTCCTGCCACGCCTCATAATGGGTAATCCGGACGGTAGCGCCAAGGCTTTCCGCCGCCTTTTGAAGCACGCGGCCTTTGCGTTCTTCTTCCAGAACAGATTCCACCGAACGCCCCTGCTGGCGCCACTGATCAACGAGCTGCCTGCGCTGGTCGGCGGTGGTCATCTGCTGAAAAAAGCCCTGAACTTCTTCCATGCTGACTGTGAGGTTATTAACTTCCGCGTAATGTCTTAAAATATCCAGATTAACGGCCTGATCCATGATCGTACGGTTATCCGCAAGCTGGCTGGTTGCGAGAGAATCAAGAACTGTTCCCTGTTCCTGCGAATAGCGGTTTAAACGGTTTTCCAGGTAGTTTTTGGCGAAGCGCAGCTCACTGCTCCCAATGGCCCCAGCAGCTCCCTCCGGGTAATCGATTTCGGCTACAGGACCAGTGTTACGAACGGTCTGACTACCACTCGACCCAAACCCGTAAAATGCAACCATCGCTGGAATGATTAATACCAGCAAGCCAATCCAAAGGATGCGCTTCATTTTTTCCGCAGAACGTAGCTGTCTCAGCATATCGGTTTAGATATCTCCATTAGCAGGGTGTAATTATTTGTTAAGACTTTAATAAGTTCTTAGTGTTCGAGCAGACGCAACCCGGCACGTTTTTACATTTATAAGCCGAAGGATAGTCGGAGGCCCTTCAAATTCATGTCAACATAGAAAGTGTATTACTTCACATTGAGCCGTACTCGCCGACACCGGGGGGAATGACTATTAAATAATTCCACCGCGATCGCCGGTTGATGCAATGCCTGCGATAAACCGCTTATACGCATAGAAATCCTCGCAGTGAAGCGCACCTTCATCAAAGGTAATCTTATTTGCGCGCACCAGATCGGCCAACGCCTGATCAAAAGTTTGCATACCGTCATCGCGTCCCTTGATAACACCAAAAATATCCGGAACGCGATCTTCCGAAATGAGTTTGGCAATGGTCGCATTTACCACCATGATTTCCTGCACCGCCACACGTCCCGAGCCTGACGCCCGCTTAACGAGGCGCTGAGTAATGGATGCGCGAAGGTTTAGGGAAAGCTGTTCGCTGAGAAGAGCATGTTCGCTCCTGTCAAAGTAGCCGAATATGCGCTGAACTGTATGTACGGCGCTGGTGGTATGAAGCGTCGACAGTACAAGATGGCCGGTTTCCGAAGCTTTGATGGCCACACGTATTGTTTCAGCATCGCGCATTTCGCCGACCAGGATAATATCAGGATCCATACGCATCGCCTGACGCAAGGCAGAGTTAAAATCCGGAACGTCTTTGCCCACTTCACGCTGGCTGATGATGGCTTTTTTGTTCGTATAAACATATTCCACTGGGTCTTCAATGGTGATAATGCGTACGGATTCTGTTGTGTTGATGTAATCGATCATCGCCGCCAGAGTAGTGGATTTACCTGAACCGGTCATGCCAGTCAGAAGAATCATACCGCGGCTGTTTCCAGCGATCGTGCGCACGACTTCCGGCAGTTCCAAATCTTCAATGGTGGGGATTTCCAATGGAATGAGGCGCATGACGAGACCTCGGTTTCCCATCTCGTAGAAAGCGACAACGCGCACGCGGATATCCTTACCGACCTGGTAACCAAAATCGGCGCCTCGCTGACTTTCGTATTCCCTATGCAGATGCGTAGGCATCATCTTCTTCAGCATCACCGTGATATCTTCCGGTGAAACAGCGGGCAGATCAACTTTTTTCATGTCGCCGGCGATTCGGAAATATGGCGACTGACCCTCGATCAGATGGACGTCAGACGCTTTTACCTTCTTTGCGCCCAAGAGCATGGAATCAATATTCATTCAAAAACCTTCGTTTAGATCGGCTCGGAGCCGCGGAATGGCGGTGACAAAGAAGAAAGATGGTAATCCGTCGATCTTCGGCTGAAATGGTTACACTCGTGCAGGCTTCGGAATTTACAGAAGTAATAACTGGTTCCCAGCCGTTTGTTGATTTTACAGGAAAACTGTTGATTTCCGTCAGAAGAATTTTGATTAGTCTATTAGTCACATTGCTATTGAGGAAAACTATCGATGCCTTATTTTACATATGTTGCGCGTAATCCTAACGGAAAGCTTGTTACTGGGCGTACAGAAGCTCCCACACAGGCGATGGTAGTCAAGATACTGAAAGATCAGGGTCTTACGCCTACGTCCATTGACACGGGTACGGCAGCAGCGGCACGGGGACGCTCGAAAGTTAGAAAACAGAAACTGAAGCGTGGTAAAGCCAAGATAGAAGATCTTGTTCTTATCTCGCGTCAGCTTGCTACTATGATTCGCGCCGGTTTGCCTCTAATTGAAGTGTTGAACATCCTGGGCGAGCAGGTGGAAAGACTTTCTCTGAAAAACGTTTTGCGTCAGGTGGAAAAGGACGTTCAGGGCGGCAGTTCTTTTTACGAAGCGCTAGCGCGCCACCCCCGCGTATTTAATCAGTTCTTTCTCAGCATGGTCAAAGCGGGCGAGGCCAGCGGTATGCTGGATACAATCCTGGATCAGGTGGCAACCTATCTGGAAAAATCTGCAAGTATCCGCCGTAAGGTGAAAGCGGCGACCATGTATCCAGCCGTTGTGACTATTGTGGCGGGACTTATCATGATTCTGATCATGTGGAAGATCGTGCCAGTCTTTGAAGACATCTTCAAAGATCTCGGAGAAGAGTTGCCTCTCCTCACCAAAATGGTAGTCGCTATAAGCCGTTTTATACGTGAGCGGTGGTATATCGCACTGGCGGGAACTGTCGGGTTGTACACCTTGATAGTTCAATGGGGACGAACCAAAACGGGTCGCAGGCATATCGACACTTGGAAAATTCGCATGCCGGTTTTCGGACCGCTGCTTTTAAAGGTAGCCATTGCGAAGTTTACCCGGTCGCTTGGGACACTGATGCGCGCCGGCGTCAACATCCGTGGCGCGCTTGAAATTGTTGCCAAAACGGCAGGCAATGTTATTATTGAAGAAGCCATCATGAGCACGAAGCTAAGCATTCAGGGCGGCGAGAGCATAACGAAACCGCTCGTGGAAAGCGGCGTGTTTCCCCCCATGGTGACCCGAATGATAGAAGTCGGCGAAAAAACCGGCGCTTTGGAAAATATGCTGCATAAAGTAGCCGAATACTACGAAGATCAGGTAGACACCGCCGTGGCTGGTTTGACTTCGTTAATTGAACCGCTTCTCATTGTCGGACTGGGCATTGCCATCGGCACAATTGTAATAGCCATGTTTCTGCCGCTTATCAAGATGATCGAATCCGTGTCCGGCTAAAAACTACTTGAAGGCAGAAAATTGCCTCTCGCAGGTATAAGTTTTTCCGCTGATCGCACCACCAGCAATTAATTAATCAGGCATACAGGTTCATTACTCATGATAGATCCGGTAGTTGAAAGACAGTACTCAGATACAAAAGAGCTAATGTCGCATTGGAACACATTTCACCAATTTTTTAATCTTGGTGTTAAAGGCGAAAACATTACGCCGGAGAAAGAAAACCAATTTCTGGATCTAAAAAGCCGGATAGCGATGCTCCACGATAGTTTTATGGATGCGCTGACCAGCAACCAGAATGTGGGTCAGGATGTGCTTAGCGTTATCACCCGAGCCATTACCCTGAAAGGGGTTAACCGGTTAAGCACGGCTGACACGAAAAAGCTGGAAACTGAGTGGCATGATGTGTACCTGCTTCTTAATGACACTATCGCTGTTCTTGAGCAGAAACGCCAAGACCTGGATGCCATTAACGAAAGCCAGTTCCGGGCAAAACGGGCGGCAGGATTAGCAAACCAAAAGGTTAGAAAATTCTTAGGCAGCTTCTATTTCAAGTTGTCCGCAATTATCGTAGCCCTGCTTTTCGTCACTATCGGCATTCAAACCCTTGGGTTTTATGACTACGATAATATCGGACAGATGTCTGGTCTTACGACACCATACAATTGGGGCAAGGCTGCTGTGCGAATTGTAAAGCCCGACAGCCCATGGCCCTCAATTCAGTCAATGTATCGTAAACCTCATAGCGGATGGCCCGCTGGACTTTCCGAACCGGAAGTAGATACCGATCTGGATAAAGATGGCGCCGCCCGAAAGTTGGCTCAACTTACAGCTCCCGCCGGTATTGGTCAGCAGTTCGGCACCATCCTCCAAAGCGCTTTGGAATTTAAGTATGAAGAGTCCACAAAGCAACATGGCGACGGGGTAGAAATCTATACGTTCCGCTTCGCGAACGCCGATCAATCAAGAGAATTGGATAAGCTGTGGAAGGACACACGGAAAGGCTATGCCAACCGTCCGCAGAATAACCGGACACCAACTCCGCCCGTCATTGACAGACTTGAGATGGCGCCAAGCGTAAACATTGTGACCATCGTATACTCTCAGAATCCTGAGACTGCGGTGAAAATGATGGAAGATGTCTTTGGAAGGCCGCACTGATCCGGCGAAGGTAAGCTATCATGACAAGCCGGTACTACTGCGGTAGCACGCCTATGACTCCGGGGGCGCGGGTCGAACTTTCTGATGAGGAATCGCGCCACCTTTTAAAGGTGATGCGTGCCCAAACTGGAGATTCCATCGTTGTCTTCGGCGACGAAGGTCAATTTTCTGCGACAGTAGTCGGCCCGGGTACTGCGAGGTCCGCTGTCGTCATAATCGGAGATCCGGTGCCGGGCGCAAGGCCGCCCGCTGTTCAAATGACCTTCCTGATTCCTTGGATCAAGGGCGGTAAGACGGATCTGGTCGTGCAAAAACTGACAGAAATCGGCGCATGCGGAATGATCGTATTCCAGTCTGAGCGCGAAGTCGCTCGCGGCGATGATTCAAAACTTGACCGGCTCAGGCGTGTAGCATTGGAAGCGTGCAAGCAGTGTGAGCGAGTAGATATGCCGAAAATCGAGAGCGCTGGGTCATTGCGTCTGGGAGTTGATATGGCTCCAGACATCCCGCGCAAAAATCGATTTCTGCTTCACGAAAGAAATACCGTCACTTTACTTTCAACGGTTGCGGCGCCGGCCCTCGGCCATTCATCCAGGATACTGTTTGCCAGTGGGCCTGAAGGCGGCTGGCATGATCGTGAACTGGAATCCGTAGAGGAATTGATGTTGGCTGTCTCTTTGGGACCGCGGATTTTACGTGCGGAAACCGCTCCCATAGTCGCGGCATCAGCTATGCTGACCTTGGCCGGAGAAATTTAACCGATGTGGAAAGGGCGGGGCAATATAGTGGTTTACGCTCTGCTCGCCATTCTCGCGGTCATATCACTATTGATATTGTTTCGGTTGCGCGAGCGGTTTGAGAATAGCCTCAGCGACAGGATCGATGATTTACAGCGGGTTTTTTCCAGCCGCACACTTCTTAAAATGCCGTCGGATCATAAAATTGTCTTTGCTGATATTGAAGCCGAGGCGGCTAAATATGAGAATCGCGGCGAATTTGGAAGCCTTTGGATTTCGAAAAACTTCGGACAGTCACAGCGGATAATTTATCCGTTTTATTACCCGCCGGTTCATAGCGCTGATATTGAGGTAGCGCAGAAGGATAACAGTGTCGAAATAGTGGAGCAGGGTTACCTCGAGCGGCTATTATTAAAAGAGTCTCTCGCCGAAAGGCCCCTCATTTCAGACGACGGCGAGCGCCTGGGGACGTTGTTCGTCCAGGTTAATGAGGCACCGCTTCGTACAGTCAGCATGGTTATATGGGCTTTGGGAGCAATGCTGGCAACCTCCCTTGCGTTTCTGGCGAGTCAGTTCCGACGGCAGGAAAAGGTTATTTCGGCCACCACCATTGAACTGGAAGAGAAACGCCGCGAACTGGTGCGCCTGGAACGGCTGGCAATGGCCGGGCAGTTGTCCGCTAACATATTGCATGATCTAAAGAAACCGGTGCTGAACATCCGTAACGAAGCCGATGAAGCGCTCCACCCCATGGAAACAAATGTAGAGCCTCCGGCACCTTCTGGAATTTTTTCACGCATAAGGGAGCAGGCTGATTTCTTTCTGGCAATTTTGAAAGACGCCGGTTTCGATCGTTTTGTCCGCGCTCAGGAAGAGCGCGAATATGT
Source organism: Candidatus Sumerlaeales bacterium (assembly GCA_038243585.1). Taxonomy (GTDB): domain Bacteria; phylum Sumerlaeota; class Sumerlaeia; order Sumerlaeales; family Sumerlaeaceae; genus JAKFFN01. Next base: position 123,890 of record JBBSQY010000002.1, read on the forward strand.
GGATATAAATGAGTTGCTTGATCGCAGCCTGGCACTGGTTCGTTACGAACAGGCGAATATCACGGTAAACCGCAGCTACGAGCCGGAACTACCACCGGTTCTGGCTGCACCGGTTCGTATTATACAGGTATTCTCGAATGTTATCCTGAATGCATACCAGGCCATGGGCGGCCGTGGCGATCTTTGTGTAGAAACAAAACAGACAGGGGACTCCATATTAGTCGATATTGTCGACAACGGGCCCGGAATGTCAGAGAAGTTAATAACAAATATATTCGACCCCTTTTATACAACTAAGCCGCCAGGGCAGGGAACAGGACTTGGCCTTTACATTGTGGCGGATATCCTGCGGGACCTCGGCGGGACAATAAGCGTGACCAGTAAACCCGGCCACACTACCTTTCATATCAAGTTTCGCACAGAAACTTAATCGTCGTTACTGGTGCTGTGTATAAAAAGAACTAGAGTGTTGTTCCGGGTTGACAGAGACAGAACACGACTTTTATGTCATAGATATATTTGCTGTTAGAGGACGCTTTGGAATGAAGTTGGTAGCTGCTGGTGCCCTTGCACTAATGATGGTTTTTCAGTTCACTGGATGCACACGCCCCACCCCGGTCGCGAGTGTTTCGACCCTTGCTCCACAAAGCCGACCAACCGCCAGTGGAATCAAACCCGCCGCCCAGGTAAACCAATGTTGCCGTGCATTTGCCGAGGGGCGCATCAGCCTTGATAGATGCATGGAAAATCCTGCATGTGTTGCCAATGGTCGGCAATGTTGTATGCAGGCTATTCAATAATCTGCAATACGTCTTGGTCTACCGTACCCATTCTGGGTACCTTGGCTAGCGCAACGTTACTGGCAGACTTCCCTGTGGGGTAGCTTCACCCCTTAGCACTTCCGCCATCGCTTGCTGGCTAGGCTGCGTTGCACCGTAGGCGCATAAGTATGACGTGGCCTCCTGTAGCTGTTCGATAATATAAGGGCTACCGAAGCTAACCAGCAGGAAATCCCGGTCGCGCAACAGGGTCTTCAGCATATCGACCATGGCGGAAGACAGGTCAATTGTGCCACTGCTTAACCGAACACTCACATAGGCCGCAACGATAACTACGTCCGACTCAGCTACAGTTTGAGCAAGCCGCGGTGCAATTGCGGCTATATGAGCATCCTCACTGCTTAATGCAAAGGATTTTACACTTCGGCCATCTGCGCCCAGATAATCGGCAAAGCTCTGCGGTTCAAGAAATCCGCTCCTGCCATCGCCGCCGTTGCTGACCGTAACACAACAAATAGTCCTATTTCTGTCAAGCGGCAGATCTCCGCCGTCTTTTACCAGCGTCACAGACTGCCGGGCAATTTCGATAGAGCGGGTAACGTTAGCAGGCACCTGCGTTTGCAAATACACCCTGGCTGGGTCCGGCAACGCCGCATTAAGAATTCCACGAGTCTCTTTCAAACTAAGAATCCTACCCACCGCTTCATTTAACCGGTCTTCTGAGACCTCTCCGCTGGCAACTGCCCGCGATAGCACGTCAATGGCAAACGCGTTATCCTGAGGCATTATAAGCTGGTCACATCCGGCATTAATTGCCATGGGAATGGCAACTTCCGGTGGATAATTCTCAGCAACAGCCCCCATGTCCAGCGCGTCGCTAACTGCTACGCCTGTAAATCCCATTTGCTCCCGGAGCAGAGTCGTCATTATTCGTTTTGACAGGGTCGCCGGCAGGCGCTCTGGTTCATACGCCGGAATCAGCAGATGCGCAGACATGATACAATCGACTCCTGCTTCAATAAGGGCACGAAATGGAAGCAACTCTATTGCTTCAAGTTCAATTCTTGTCCCACCAACGCTGCCCAGCAGGCTGTGAGAATCGATGTTCGTATTCCCATGGCCGGGAAAGTGTTTGCCACACGAGGCCACACCCCCATCGTGCAAACCCTTTGCGAATGCCACTGCCATTCTGGCAACATTAATTGGATCATTCCCGAAGGATCTTGTATTAATTACAGGATTTGCTGAGTTTGAGTTGACGTCCAACACCGGCGCGTAATTTACATTAATGCCCATGACTGCGGACTCTTCCGCAATCATTCGTGCCGCGTCATAGGCGGCCTTTTCATCGCCTGTCGCTCCGAGGGCCATGCACGTAACTACTTCAACTGCCCCACTAAGTGTTCCTCCAACGCCACGCTCCAGATCCGCCGCAATGATTAACGGAATACGCGTGGCCTGCTGGATTGCCCGCGTCTGACGGGCCACCGATAGCGCATCGCTATAAATTCGAATGTACCCGCCAGGGTAGAATCGCAGGTCAGATTGGGCCTGAGCCTCATTCCTCCAGGTAAAAACAAAAACCTGACCAATTTTTTCAGCCAGGGACATATCTGCCAAAAGATTCAGCACTACAGCGCTGGTGTCCATCATAAGAAGGCCTCTCTAGCGGATGAGCGGGGCAATGATACTAAGATGCGCGGTATTGGGGTCAGATACAATGATATCTGTACGGCTATCCGCATTGACATCCGTAAAGGATAGAGATGCATTTTCAGGAATCGTAAATGTGGCTGCAGGAGTTTGACCAAGAACAAAATTACCTTTAGTAAGAAAGATTTGCAACTGATCGGCCGACGTTCGTACAACCAAGTCCATCATCTTATCATTGTTCATATCTTTCACGATCATCACCGGCGGATTGCCACGAAAATTTTCCAACTTCGTGTTTAGCGTTATTTGTTGCTCTGCATCCGGTTGGCGCGGAAACCCCTGTTTGCCGCGCCCTAAAAAATACTGAAGGCGAAACTGGATCTTGTTGGCAAAAGCCAGATCAACTATATCTTCCATAGAACCAAACTGGTAGCTGAAAAAGGTCATCGCGAAGTCGGTAACCCCATCGCTGTTAAAATCGTTTAGTTGCACTAGGCCGACCGGATCCTTCGTAATAAACCTGTCGGTTTCCTGGGCAAAAACTTGATATCCGTCTTGCTCACCAATAAAGAATTTTACCACAGTTCGCGGATTGACTACGTCAAGATTACTGCGCACGAGTATGGCGTCCAGTCGCCCATCTAAATTGATATCTCTAAAGGTCGCATCCGCCTGGCTATCGTAGGGCACGGCGAACGATTGCGCGGGACTGTCTGAAAATGTTAAATCGTCACGTTGGATGTATACGTCGTAGCGCTCCACCTGACGCGACGAAGAGCCTGTGGCCGTGGATGAGTATATAAGGTCAAGGCGACCATCACTATTAGCGTCAAAAAACAACAGATCATCTGTGCCACGTCGATGGGAGATTGCAGCCATGGAAAACGCCGGCCGGACAGGATCATCCGGAACATCACGGCTGAAGGTAAACGTTTGCTCAGACTGATATGGGTTCTTTGGCAGCTTTACGCTGGAAAAGCTCCCGCCTTTAGCGCGATGGTGAATTTCGAAGCCTGTTTTGCCAGGCAGAAGCAATTCATCTAATCCGTCGCCATCAAGATCCAGGGCCATATCATAATACCGATGGACAGGACCGGGAGAGGTTTCTGTCACAAGGTCTGTCGCAAACAAGCTGATTGGTTGTGAACCGATAATTTCATCTTGCAACGGGTAATATGCCGCGGTTCCCGAAGAGAGTACCACCAGCGAATAATGGTTTTCGGATTCCACTCGCGCGAAGCCATAATAAACGTGTCCGCTACCTTTTGGCGGAAGCGGCAGGGGTAGAACCTGGAGTGGAACAAACCCGTTCGGTGTCTGACCAAAAACTACGGCTTTACCGTTACCAGAGAGAACTAGCTCCAGTTCAGGGCCACCAACCAGATTGACGGGATGGACCTGTGTATTCTCGCCGATTGCATCTTTGGCGACAACGAAACGTTCAAACCGAACTTCCGCCGCATAGATGCCGTCTAATGCCGCCATCGCCAACAAAAATAATCCAATTCTTTGTCGGAACTGACGTTGAGCCGAAATGGTGGCTGCTAATTTTCTAGTAATGAACGGCACTTTAGAAAAGATTATTTTACCTGAGGGACTGCGACACTTGAAACAAACGCTTTTAGAGAATTCACAATTTCTGCAGGGCAATCTTCGAAAAACAATCCAATGCGATAACATCGTTGTTCGTCGTTACCTTGAGGCTGCAACCAGACCGCGCGACCGGCCACTTTATCCGGAAGATGATCGATTCCGGAAAAGGCCAATCGGCAATGCCTCGTTTTTTGCAGCATCAAACTATAGGTTTCCGGGGCAAGAGAAACGTTGATCATTGCCCCGCGCTCACTTAAATCCATGACCTCGCAGTCATACTCCAACGGGCGGAAGGTGTTTTCAGGTATTAAAATACTAAACCGAGCGGGCAGAGAAATCTCTACGCGAACGCTTTTTCTTTTATCTGCAGGGTGTGGCATAAACTTAAAATCCCATCTTTGCTACGCATATACACCGCAGTCTCTTAAGACTGCCTTAGTCGTGATTCGGCGCAATATTTTTTTATGTGATGATCTTAACGTGACGAGAGAAGAATACAAAACCTGTAATTCGGCGATATAAACATGGTTCCATTGGGTAACACAAGTGTTATATATCAAGCATTTCTGTTAATCGGTCCCACTATTTTTCTGTTGGATTCCCGGTCGAGAAATTTTTGACTGTCAGTCGTAATAAAAAGCAATATTCTGTCGTTCCGTGAATGGGCAGTCTTATGGGTTTAACACATCCGTGTAGGCACCCAGGTATTGTCGTTCTTTAACGGGGTCAATGCATCTGAGAATTTAACGGTTTTAATTTGACGCCGCCTGCTGGTCGTCTCATCACAACAAAAGTTGCTTAATATCAAAGGTCAGGTAATGGAACATATAATTTCTGTTTTGGTTGAAAATCGATTTGGGGTTTTAGCCCATATAGCCGGCTTGTTTTCAGGGCGCGGCTTTAATATTGACAGCCTGGCTGTCGGTGAAACCCACGATGCATCGGTCAGCCGCATGACGATTGTTGTCCGAGGTGACGATAATGTGGTCGAGCAAATTCTTAAGCAGCTGAATCGCCTGGTGGATGTAATAAGCGTCCAAAACTTGACAGAGCAGAGTCACGTTGACAGGGAGTTAATGCTGGCCAAGGTTGAAACCACTACACAAACCCGCAGTCAAGTCATTGAGATAGCCGAAGTCTTTCGCGCCAAAATAGTAGACGTCCAGCGAAGCAGTTTAACCATTGAGGCTGCCGGTAGCGGAGACAAGCTGCAGGCATTGCTGGACCTGTTAACCCCCTACGGCATTAAAGAACTCGTGCGAACCGGCCGCATCGGCATGGCTCGCGGATAAAAGCAGGAGCTTAAGTTAAATTATGATAAACAATGAGCGCGTCATAGTAGCTTCACCGTTGGCCCCCAAGGCAGTCGGTCCCTATTCCCAGGCTGTAAAATTTGGGAATATGATTTTTTGCAGTGGGCAGATTCCATTACATCCCGAAACCGGCGAAGTAGTGGGTACTGATATAGCTACACAAACGGAACAGGTCCTTCAGAATCTGGAGGCTGTGCTTCGAGTCGTGGATAGCGGTTTATATCAGGTCGTAAAGACGACGGTATACCTCCAATCGCTGGACGATTTTGCGGAAATGAACGCGGTCTACGCCAGGCATTTCATGGTTGATCCGCCGGCAAGAGCGACAGTTGAGGTTGCACGCTTACCAAAAGAAGTGCTGGTAGAAATCGACTGCATTGCAATTCTTCCGGAAAAAATGACCGGCGGCGCCGCTCTAGGGGTAAATACCAGTATATAAGTGACTTGGCACGATATGTGTAACCGATTGCGAAGCCTCTTAAAAAAAGGCTGCTAATTTCCGTGTCTATGGAGTCTTCCCAATGCAGCGAATAGTAATTGATGGACAAGTGCCCCTGCGCGGCACGGTAAGTGTCAGCGGATCAAAAAATGCGACACTTCCACTTATGGCTGCGGCCCTCTTGGGAGATACTGCCACCACCCTCACAAACGTGCCTGACCTCCAGGATGTGCGGACAATGGCGCAGGTGCTGGAATCCCTTGGGGCGAAGGTGGATTTCGCCGATCACGTAATGCGCATTGATCCTGCTAACTTTAAAGAGACAGAAGCGCCATACGAAACTGTGCGTAAAATGCGTGCTTCCATCTATGTAATGGGGCCTATGCTGGCCCGCTTGCGTCGCGCTAAAGTGTCGCTTCCCGGCGGCTGCGCCATAGGGTCCAGGCCAATTGATCTTCATTTAAAAGGCTTTGAAAATCTAGGTGCGGATGTTCGGCTCGAACACGGATATGTGCTTGCAGAAACAGCAGGCTTGAAAGGGAATGAGTTTAACCTTTCTGGAGCCACAGGATCCAGCGTTGGCGCGACCTGCAACGTAGTTATGGCGGCCACGCTGGCAAGTAGAACGACAGTAGTCCACGGTGCGGCTTGTGAACCGGACATTATTGAATTGTGCGAATTCCTCAATAAAATGGGCGCGCAAATTGAAAATGCGGGCAAACCTACGATAACGATTCACGGAGTCTCCAGCCTGTCTGGTATTGATCATTGTGTTGTCAGCGATCGAATCGAAGCTGGTACTTTTATGACGGCCGCCGCAATCACCGGCGGAGATGTGATAATAGAGCGCTGTCCTATGGTAGACATGGAGTCTACAATCGAAAAACTCAGGGAAATCGGAGTTCGTGTTGAGACACTTGGAACTGACTCCTGTCGTGTTTCCGGCACGCCCGCTGACTATGTCCCGACAAACATTCAAACTTTGGTCTATCCAGGATTTCCAACGGATATGCAGGCGCAGTTTATGGCCCTTCTCAGTATCGTTAGCGGTCAAAGCACTATAAAAGAAAATATTTATGTAGATCGTTTCATGCACGCGGCAGAGTTAAATCGAATGGGAGCCGACATTAAGGTAGTGTCCGGATTTGCAACAATCCACGGTGTACCCGAATTAATGGGCGCGCCCGTCATGGCAAGCGATCTGCGCGCATCCGCGGCTTTGGTTGTGGCTGGAATGGCAGCTGAAGGTATTACTATCATTAATCGCGTGTATCATATTGATCGAGGTTATGAAAAGATCGAAACTAAGATGCAGGCTCTTGGAGCGCGCATTCAGCGCGAAACCGTCGATGGCGATGACTTTGGCTAATTGCAACCAGGCGCCGTTTTGCGGTAGATGATAAGCAGATTCCTGTATCACGCATTCTGGAACTTCTACGATGTTATGGGTACGCTTGCTCTTTGCGGGACTCTTTACGCCGTATTGGCTCTGGGGACTACCGTCGTAGGATTTTCATTTATTAATAACGCCTCGCAAACGACTCTCGTTACCGTCCTTATTGTTTCAGTTCAAATAGTCTTGCTTACGGTTACACTATCTCTGCTGCTCCCTTTTTGTGGTCGCGCGGCACGGGGCGAGTCTGCACGATTGAACACCCTATGGCCGGGAAGAAGCCCCATTGTTTACTTGGGATTAATTTTAACTATCTGGCTCTTGGTATGCACGGCACTCTTATTTAACGCCAACTTGTATTTGAACCTTCAAAACACCATAGCCTCACCCATTTTCAGGATGGCTGTTATATTGATTGGGGCTTTAGTTGGCTGGGCGTTAGCTGGCTGGTTATTATTTTTACCCATCGTGCTATGCGCCGCCACTTTCGGAAGCAGGTTAACCCTAAAAACTGTTTTCAGTAACGCATTGCTGGCACTTGCCCTATCACCATTGCTCTGGATTTTTGTCGGTATTTTTGGAGTGATTCTGCTTGTTAGTGGAGGGATAACCCGAGTCGGTCTCATACTCTTTCTTCCTGTCATGGCAAGTGTTAGCCAGACCGCTTATCAAATTTCCATGCAGTACGCTTCCTTTTTGGCCGAGGCAAAGGACACATGCGGAGCGGGGAAATCATTAAAGGAATATAAGGATCGGGCAACAGAACTGGCTCAGCTGTGGGAGTATCGTCAACCGCGACGAACCTTTAAAGAGATCATTAGACCTTGGGAGTATTAGCGGCAAAACTGGAGATGCTGGTACCATCATACATTTAGCAAACCGTTGGCTATGTTGTAAGAAAAACGAAGAAGATATTCCGACTACTATACTCGCAATGATTACAAAAACCATATTACAGTATGAATTGTTTACTTTAAGTTAGTCTACTAGAGCTCATCTGTACTAAAAAATATTGAACTTATACTTTCTTATTGGAGCTAAACATGAAAGTCGCACTGGAAAACGGCGAAGTATTAGATATTGCTCTTGTCGAAGGAGACCGGATCATTGGAACTCTTAGCATTCAGCTTAAAGGTCTGGCAGGCGCAGGCAAGGCATCACGTTCTGCGGTAGCATCGCAGCAAAGCGAGTCTGCTTCCACAAGTGGTTTAGGGAAAAAAACACGTAAGCCACGCAAACCAATGTCAGCAGAGGGCCGCGCTCGTATGGCCGCCGCGCAAAAGAAACGTTGGGAAGAGAAACGTGGCGGACAAAACAACTCAAACCAGGGTTAATATTGATTAGTAGAGTTCAGGCGCCGAGACTCGGCGCCTTTTTTTTTTTTTAAGCCGAGTGCATGATAAGAAATTCTTACCTCAGTGACATTACCTGGCCAACAGCAAAGGCAAGTTCGGCGGCGTAAATACAAAAGAACCACCGCTTCGAAGGATTTGAAAAGCCATAACCAGCAAAGATCAACATCACGTATTCCATGTAAAATCGCTGACGTGCAGCGTTCCCGCCGTATGCCGACGTAAGAAACAGCAGCGCTCCAAAGCCCAGCGCCGCTATAGGGATAATAGCAAGGTTTACGTTTTGCCGTAACGCCGCGTATAACCCGGCGAAACCAAGTGGATAGCCTATCAGGTACAAATACCACATTCCCGGATACATACCGTACATTGGTGTTGGCACGTCAAATCTTAGCCATGCATATGGAGCCAGAAATAGCGCCGGTATTCCCGCTCCCATTCTAAGCAACAGCGCCAGTGGCCCATCCACCGCCGCTGGGGACAACGCGATCAGGCTGGACATCATTTGTTGAAATAACCGGTAGCCGGGCAGCGTGTAAGCCGTGACAAGAACCAATACAAGCAAGCTAACAAAGGCCACTTGAACTATAGCCGATTTTTTAAAGCGGAGAGCTGGAAACAACATTGCCCCGACAAGCAATGACACGGCTGCATATATCCTGATACTAAATAAATAAGGGGCCAATAGCAACGCAGCAATTCCATAGCTCAAGCTCCTATTACGCAATGTCCCCAGGATAAGCGTCAATAACGCCAGAAAAACAAACGACGTGTACATATCTTTCATCATGTACGAAGCCCAGTAGAACTGATTGGGGTGTAGTGCAGTCAATATCGCAGAGGCATAAATGGGATTCCGCATTGAAACTGCGCCGGCCGCATAGGCCGATTTTCTATCCCCCCATAGGAAGCAACTTGTGAAGGCCACAAGCATTGGGAGCAACGAAGCACATGCGGCATTTAACAGGAGACCTGCTACTGTAGAAGGGCCTGTAACAAGAAAGATGGCGGCGAGGGGCCGATGGTAGCCCACATGGATCGTCCCAAGATACGGCGGAGAACCTTTCTTCCAGATCTCTGGGAAAAAACCCTGACTCCAGGAGTCGGCAATGGCTGCCGCTTCTATAAAATAATTGTGGTCATCTCTCCAGTATGTGCCCGGCGATGCTGCGCTATACCCCTCCGCCCTGATCCACGCCCAAAGCGCATGGAAAATGAACAGGCAGAAGCAGATAAAAGAAAGTCGCTTTCCAACCGGACTCTTCAGAAATTCCATCTCCTGCATTAAAAGAGAAAGGGCCGGAAGAGAGAGTACGGTTACCCAAAAATACGCTGGAAATACGTTCTTGAGTCCGACTGCGGTTGCTGCCCACACTATTAACAGGATATTACGCAGTGACAGCAATGACAGAGTGCTCTGCATCAGGCAAAAGGTCCGGCTATCTAAAGAAATGTACGGCGGCCTGCAAAAGCACAGGCCGCCGTAAATAGTTTTATATTAAATTGCTGATAGGATCAGAGAGGAGTTGCAGCGTTTTTCTTACGCGCTTCTCTGTCTTTCATAACTTTTTTCTTATACATCATTTTCAAAGATTCCTGGATGTCGTCAGTCACTTTTATCTTTGAATCAGCGCTGATATAGGTGATCTCGTCCAATAGGAACTTTTTGGCCTGCTCCATTATTTCGCGTTCTTTACCCTTCAGCTCGTTGGTCTGATCCAGAGTATAGAGATCTCGCAATAATTTGGATATCTTGTTTGGGTCGCCACTGTTCATGATCTCACGATAGGCGCTATACTGCATACGCGCATCGTTCCTGTTAGGAGAAGTCGGCTGTTTCAGAAGGCTCATTACCTTCTTTGCGTCTTCCTTGCTCATAGGCTTGCGCACGCCGCGCTTTTCGATCTGTGTTTTTGGAACAAGCACCGTGGCGTTGTTCTGCGCGTGAAAAACGTAATAATCCTGCGTTTGTTGGTCCACCGTTATACGACGGATACCCTCCACATTGCAGATGCCAAGACTGGGTTCTACGACTACATCGCCAATTTTAAATTCCATGTTTGTTTGTTCCAAGGCCTTTCATAGGTAATCATCAGGTCTAACCCAGAGTTATACACCAAACTTCGCGGTGTAATTACTCCCAATCAATTCTAGGTGCGTCGCCCCATAGTCTTTCGAGGTCAAAAAGCTCTCTTGAGTCCTGCATCATAGCGTGAACGATAACGTTGCCGTAGTCGAAAACCATCCATCCGGAACCTCGTTCTCCATCAACTGGGCCGGTCTTCGAGCCGATTTCTTTCATCGCTTTTTCTATACGTCCGCCAAGGGCCCGAAGGTGAACCTGACTTGTTCCGGTAAATACTACAAAATAATCGGTGATGTTGCTCAACTCATGCAAATCCAGGATGACTATGTTTTCAGCCTTGCCCTCGCTGGCAACAGCAGCAATGTGTTCTGCTCTTTGCAAAGCGTTATAGTTTGTCTTTTCTACGGGTACGGCCAATTAGCTCTCCAGGGATTCAATGGTACTGTATATTCTCGAATGGACTTTTTGATCTCTTCCGGCTAAATCTTCTATTTTTAGATTTAAAATTGTGAGGAGACCCTTACTCAGGTCTTGTCGGACCAGACGACGCATTCTGTCGGCGTGAGGGTGTTGCCGGGTTGGTTCACAAAAATCCGCACACATTAATACTTGAAGAACTTTTGTTGGATTTTTGCATCCCACCGTGTGATTCTCAACAGCTTGCAAAACATCTTCATCGGTAATCTTATACTTAGACCGACCAATATAAGCAGCTACAGCTCCATGCCAGATAGCCGGGAACTCCATGTCTTCTGGCAGTAAACTTATAAGTCCTTGATCAGCCAGCTTTAGCGTTTCTTCCCGACTAAAATTTTTGGCGCAATCATGCAATAAGGCAGCTACGGCAAGTTTCTCTTTATCCAACCCATAAATTGCACCCAGGGACATACAGCTTTGAAGAACGCCATATATATGCAGAACCCGGTAGGGTGTTTGATCTGTTTGGATATCTTGAGTAAGTCGATCCAAAAGACTGGGAAATGTATGTTTTATAGCCATATCTGCCTGACAATACAGTACAATCATGGCATGGTCATGATTCCATCGATCAGAAATACAACGAGCGCAACTTGTTCAGGTTGCGATCACTCGTCCAGCCTACGGTGTTAGACTATTTACTAACCTTGGATTTCCGTTGCGTCCAAGCTAAATATCCTCAGGCATTCACAGGTTATCGTAATCAGGCACTATTGTTGCGAAATAATGGCCGAAATCAGCTCAAACAAAAATTGTTACTCTATCTGGAATCAAGAATTTAAAGGGAGACTCCGACCGATGTCGTATAATACGCGGATTACAATGCTTACAGCGACTGCCTGTATTTTAGCGTCCCTGGCAACCGCTCAACCTGACGGTAACCCGAATGGAACTAAGCGAGAGCGCAAGGAGCAGAAACAAGAACAGCGTCAGCAGCAGCGCCAGTCCAACCAAGCCGCGCAACAACAGGAGCGCCAAGGGCAGCAGCGTCAGCAGCAGCAGCCTGATCAAGGTCGCCAGCAGGAGCGGCAGGACCAGGCGCGACAGCAACAGCAGCAAAAACAAGAACAGGCTCAGCAGCGTCGGTCCGAGCAGCAGAGTCAAAAGCAGGAGCAGGAAAGAAACCAGGCTGCTCAGCGTTCGCAGCAGCAGGAGCAGCGTCGTGCTGAGGAGCAAGGGCGAAAAGCTGAACAGGATCAGGCTAGAGCAGCCCAGCGCGAACAACAGCAGCAGCGCGAAAAACAGCAGCAGTCTGAGAAGAACAATAGGTCAGAACAGGCTGCGAAACAGGCTCGGCAACAACAAGATCAGCAAGCTCAAAAATCTAAAAGACAATCTCAGCAGGCCGAACAAGAGCGTATAAAGGCTGAACAGCGCCAGCAGCAACAAGCTCAACAGGCTGCAAAACAGGCAGAACAGCAGCAGGCAAGCAAGGCTCAGGAAGCAGCTAAGCAAGCCCGTCAGGCTGAGCAGGCTGCGAAGCAGGCTCAACAGCAGCAGGACAAACAAGCGCAACAAGCTGCAAAGCAGGCAGAACAGCCCGGAAAAAACGCCGGCCAAAATGCAGATAAGCAGGCCAAGCAAGCCGCAAAACAGGCTGAGCAGCAGCAGGCAAAAGAAGCCCAGGAAGCTGCTAAGCAAGCCCGTCAGGCTGAGCAGGCTGCAAAACAAGCTCAACAGCAGCAGGACAAACAAGCGCAACAAGCCGCAAAGCAGGCCGAACAGCCTGGAGAAAACACCGGCCAAAATGCAGATAAGCAGGCTAAGCAAGCCGCAAAACAGGCTGAGCAACAGCAGGCAAAAGAAGCCCAGGAAGCTGCTAAGCAGGACCGTCAGGCTGAGCAGGCGGCAAAACAAGCTCAACAGCAGCAGGATAAACAAGCAAAACAAGCAGCAAAGCAGGCAGAACAGCCCGAAGAAAATACTGGCCAAAACGCAGATAAGCAGGCCAAGCAAGCCGCAAAACAGGCTGAGCAGCAGCAGGCAAAAGAAGCCCAGGAAGCTGCTAAGCAGGCCCGTCAGGCCGAGCAGGCTGCAAAACAAGCTCAGAAGGCTGAGCAGCGCGCTGGACAGCAGGCAGCGCCAGGCCAAGACCCGGCAATTGTGCCCCCCGGATCCAACAAGCAGGAGCGTAAGCAGGCCAATCAAGAGGCTAAGCAGGCTACTCAAGCAGAAAAGCAAGCTCAGCAGGCCGCAAAACAGGCCGAGCAGCAGGCTCGCCAAGTAAGCCAGCAAGAGGCTAAGGTTCAGCAAAAGGCGTTAAAAGAGGAACAGCGTCAGCAGGCTCAGCAACTTCAATTAGACAATAAAGAAGCCAAGCAGGCCGCCAAGCAGATTAAGCTAAATGACCGACGCGGTCTGTCGCAAGAAGATCTGGGTGCCGTACCGACTTTTGGTAATGCTGGCGAGGCCGACAATACAACCGGGCTTAACAAAAAGCAACAACGTCAGCTTAACGAGGAAGCTCGTAAGTCCGCAAATCAGCTTGAGAAGGCTCAGCGCCAACTCGAAAAAAGCTTCCGTCAGGACAACAGAAATGGTGGAGGCAAGCTCACAAAGGCTGAAAGAGCTGTCTTAATCGGAGCGGACGTCCTACCAAACAGCTTCAACAATGGACATTACAATGAGCGTTTGTCAGGTAATGACGTAAAGATTAAAATTAAAAATGTTACCAACATCAACAACATTAATATCAACATCAACAACGGGAATATCATAAATAACGGAGTGCTAACTCAGTTCCAGAACAACGTTATCCCGCCGCAATACCAGCCTTATGGCAACTATGGATCGTTTTCTCAGCCGCTTTACGCATCGCAGAATTATGACCCATACTTTCTACCGCCGCCTGCTCCAATTAGCGGAGGCTTCTCAGCAAACCTTTCGTGGAACTATTACGATGGCCGCTCTTACTATGACCATGACTATGCCGAAAGTCTTTTTGTCAGCGTAGGACACACACGGCATAATGGTTATGATGGTATAGCTGTCGGAGGTCGTTACTGGAGCTATGGTCACGGCTGGATAGATGGCTGCATTGATTACGGTCATCGTCGCATGTGGGTGCCCGGCTTCTGGGCACCATATACCGTGGAGGAATGCGGCAGCGTGCCAATATTCCTACCTCCAGTATATGAAGATGTCTGGACCGGTTGCTGCTGGGAGCGGATTCAGGTCGATGGCGGTTATTTTGTCACCCCGCCCCCTGAATGCCATCTTGTAACTCGCAGCACTTGGATTCCAGGTCACTATGAGTACTATTATTAATAACGATTAAACATCCTGTTGAAAACCGCGGAGACTGCTTATTGCAGTCTCCGCTTTTTTGTTTTGAAAAAAGGAATTCAATTCCTATAAATCCGGTTCATGTTCTCTAAAAATAACCTCTCTGCTTCATTTTCTCTGGCTTTTATCACTATATTCGCCTTACCATGTAACGGCCAGAAGACTACTGCGTCCCTTATCACACAAGCTCCGGCTGCGATAACCACGTCAACTGCGGCTACAAGCGCTCCGCTGCGAGTGAACTATGACCTGGTGGGAGAAACCGATGACACCACCAGCAAGACTTTAGAGGATGTGGCGGCTTTAAGTCCTGACCAGAGTAGAGAATTAAGATTGTTGGGGGCCGCAATCTCCGATTCGTTTCGGGAATCCGACGCTGACAAACGAGTTTTTTATAGGGGGCTCGTATCTGGAGATGAAACCGATGATACGCAGGGTGATAAGTTTGTTTCCACGGCGGAAGCCTATCCAGGTACTTCCGGGCGACAGCCAGTAGGTCCCCTTACTGGCCGAGTCGTCTTTTGTAGCGCCGGACACGGATGGACTAACGACAACACCAGCACATCATTATGGTATACCCAGCGCCCGGAAACCAACGGATTAGTTGAAGACTTCGGAAATCTGGATCAAATGAACCTTTATGCGGATATCTGTTTTCGCGCCGGAGCCACCATAGTTCCGCTGCGCCCCATAGGTTTTCAGCATATTGAGAGGGTCATTGATAACGTAAGCGGCCATGCGGCATTTCACGGAGAATGGGCCGACTCTCAATCCACTTCCTCCTTTGGTTTCGCCGGCGCTACCGTGCCATATAGATATGCGCGCGCATCTGCCGATGATACCGCGGTTGCTCGATTTCGTCCAGTTATTCCTGAAACCGACATTTATCCGGTTTATACCTGGGTACGCGCTGGAGCGGATCGCGTGGTTCAGACCTATCGCATTGTGTACGGGGGCAGCGTTCACGAGGTGGATGTCGACCACCGACAGGTCGCAAATGGCTGGGTTTACCTCGGCAGTTATATGTTTAAACAAGGAACCAGCGGCTATGTGGAGGTGACAAACCAGGTACGAGACGCAAAATTGGCGGCCGAAGGTCGGGTTGTCGTAGCGGATGCCATTCGCTTTGGCAACGGTATGGGCGACGTGAACCGCGGCGGAGGGATCAGCGGATTTCCACGAGAAGAAGAAGCAAGCCGCTATTGGATAGAACGATCCCTCTCTCCAGAAATAGCGCCCATTTACGAAGGAATCATTGATCGTAATGATCAAAGTAATAATGTTGGAGCAGCTCCCCGATTTGCAGCTCACATGAACAATGAAAACTCGGGCTCCTTTTTCGACAGAATTTATATGAGCTTCCACACAAACGCATCCGGTGGTAGGGGAGTAGTCGGACTCTATAATTCTCACGCCGCCCTGCGGCCCGACAAACAGATCGAACTGGCGAAGTTGACGGCAAATGAACTTAATGCTGAGATGACCCAGTCAGGTCTTCGTCTGAAAAAACTATGGCACGTGGGTAATAGGTTAACGGCTGCCCATATCAATTTTGGCGAAATCCGCAGAGATTTCCTTAATAATGAAATGTCTGCAACAATTCTTGAAGTCGCTTTTCACGATGATATGGAAGACGCCATCCTGCTGCGACAGCTCTCCGTAAGAAATGCCGTGGCCGAATCTGCTTATCGCGCGACCGTTCGCTATTTTGGCGAAGTAGGCGGCGCAAATCTCGATGTTTACTCTCCTCCACTGACACCACGTTTTATGGCGGCTCGCCAGGGGAGCACCACGGGCACCATTAAACTGGAATGGTCACCGGCCGCTCAGGATCCGCTGTCTTCTCCCACCGACGTGATCAGTTACCGGGTATTTCAGTCCACCGACGGAGTGGTTTTCGACAACGGGCGCGATGTGGGTGGCTTAACCAGCTTCGTACTTTCTGACATTCCCTCGGCGACACCGCGATATTTTCGCATAACCGCCATTTCCCTTGGCGGCGAAAGTCGCCCCTCCGCCGTCCTCGGCACATCGCTTTCCGGGCTAAACAGGGCGCTCGTGATTCAGGGCGTAGCCATGGTTGCGGATGATGCCGCCCTTACCCAGACAGCCGCCGCAAGCCTTGGTGCCCCACTGCGAGACGGAGGACAATTTGTCCGGCTTGTGCCGAGAATAATGAACAATGGAGAGCAGGTTCGGGCGATTGGGTCTGGACTCGGCCGGCTGCGTCTGGGCTTTGATTCCGTGGACATCTCCAGGATTAATTCCACAGACAGCTTTAGCACTTACACTGCCCTTTGTTTTATGACGGGGCGTAATGCTGTGGCGGAAGAACTGGCAACTACCGCCATGTTGCAGCGCCTGAACGACTACGTCACATCTGGTGGACACTTAATGTTTAGTGGAGCCTGCCTGGCCCAGTGTGATGATACATCTACAGACGCACTTTCCAGATGGAGCGAATTTTCCGAGTCGGTTTTGCAGACCAGCTACGCGGCGCAGACCACTCTTACGGAACTCATAAAGTCTGGCGACAGGGACCTTACCACAGTAACCCTGACATTAGGCGACCGGTCTTTGCAATATTTTGAACCACGGCCCACTGAGGTTCTTCTGGCTGCGGAAGCAGGGAGGCCAGTGCTCGCATATCAAGGCTTCGCAGGCGCCGCCGCTGTCGGGACTTTAAAAGATCGTCTTCTTAGAACTGTCGTTCTCGGATTTCCTCTCGAAGAGCTGGATGATCGGAATGAGCAGGGGGTTTTGGCAGCGCAAATACTTATGGCCATGGGACTGAAAGCCGAGACGATACCCAAGAAAAATGTCGTAGTAGAGGACAAGGGAAAGTTAAAGGGTAAAGATGCGGCAACAAGCTCGTCCGCTGGCAGCAAAACAGCAGAATCTGCTGAAACCACATCGGATACGACCATGCGCGAGACACGATAAAAGTCTGCTCCCTTAGTAATGCCGCGGACCTTAGGGGCAATCTATTTGCGAACGGCCTTCGGTTACAAGTCTGCACGGCCACGCGAGGGAAATTTCTAATCAGGTCATTCGTTGTCCAGGGCTTCGTTCGCCAGTTTTACCGCTTGCCGCAGAGTCTGGGTTGTGTGGGCGTCGCGTGAAACGATTTCGTTCATGGCCCAACGCACGTGCTGTTTCATGACTTGAGCGTTAGGCAAAAGCTGCAACGGCCTTGCATTATCGATAGCCTGGCGAACCACTTGATAAACTTTTTGATTTCCAAAATACGGCATTGGCTGATCAAACTCTGCATTGTCCCATGCGTCGCGCAGCGGCGGGGGGCTGCCAACTCGCTTGAAATACGCTATCGCAAATTCTTCCGACGCCAGAAACTTGGCAAGTTCAATAGCTCCCATTTTGTTTTCTGCATTGTAAGGCATTGCAAGACATGATCCCCCGAGTCCTGTAGAGGGGTATCCCGGATTTCGCGTAGGAAAAAGAGCCACGCGCCATTTGCCCGCCTGTTCCGGCGCACGAGTTTCCAAGATTTTGCAGTACCATGGCCCCGCTATGTTGGCTGCAATTCGTTCGGATTTCACCAACTCCATTGCCTCCCCCTGCGTTGCACGATTCCATTCTTTAGCCGTTTTATTTTCTATGAGATCATGGAGAAAGCTGAAGGCCGCAATGCATTCCGGTGAATCAAACACGGCCCTGCTGAGGTCTGAACTAAATACCATTCCGCCCGATGCAGGAAGAAAAGCCATGCGCATAGGCACAGGATCCTCAGGATCCAGATAAATCAGGTTTAACGAGTTACCCCTCAATGTTCGAGGAGAGAAGACTGCTTCGCCCAGGCGACTGAAGCTGTCCCAGCTTTCAGGAAAAGCGTTCATCCCCAGGTTCTCAAGCACCGGGTCTATGATGTCAGCGCGGTAAAACATCAACATCATGTCCAGATCGAGTGGTATGCCATACTGCCGCATTCCGCCTCGCTCACCTGGATTGTCCTTATCCACGTAGGGGAATTGGTATGTCCCGAGTGCGCTGGGGAAGTATTGGGCAAAAAACTCTGGCGACAAGTAGTTATCAAGGGGCTCCAACGCACCGCTATTGGCAAGCCCTCCGGTCCATTCGGAACTGCCCAGTATAAGATCAGGCACATTACTGCCGGCCGCTACGGCCCATAACGTCTTTTCCTGCAGACTGTTCCACCCTACGGTTTGGATATCAACCTTATACTGAGGATGAAGACGCTCAAACTGCTCTGTAAACTCCGTAATAATTTGCGCCGGAATAGAGGTACACCAAACTTGGATTATCTGTTTGCCGGAAGCGACTTCTACTGCCGGTGGGCTCAGTTTTTTGTTGGCAAAATAAAATGCGAGCGCGATGGCAAACACGACAAAAGGCAAAATTCTGCTCATAAAACAAGGCTTTCTCTTGCCGGGAAATTTTTGAAATGGATATGTTTGGCATTCGTATACAGATCTGCTGCCGGCCCAAAAAGATTACGATCTTTCACTTGTTTTCCGTCACCGGTAGCCATGTTTGTTGAGCAGGTTGCTGCGTCGCGGTTGTTTCCCGAAGCGACTCTGTCGTCGTAAAAGTATCGCTGTTTAAAGTGGTCGTCGTTGGTAAGGCGGCTGATTGAGTGGGAATATTCTTATCCAAGCTTCTCAAGGTCATGCCGCCTGCTCTGGATGTTTCAAATAACTGGTTATCATCCTTGACCGAATTCACGGCATTTTCCGGTTGTGGAGCTGACGGCATAACAGTTTCCTGTTTTAATCCGTTATCAGGATCTGCAGAACGTCCAATATCCATCATTTCCGAGGGTGACTCTTTGCGCGCCGATTTTTTATCTGCTTTTTCTTCAGAATGGATAGTTGGACCCCGCATCACCTGAACTGCGACAATGTTGTCGTAATCAAAAGATTGAGTGAGGCGATTATTATAAAATGCCACCGCGAAAATAACAAGAACAGCGGCGGCGAACATCCATGGTATTAGAACCATTTTCCGACTGTTTTGCGAGAGTTTATGCTTCGGCATCTGAATGGCAGCGTGCACGGCAGGGGAGAGCCCGACCGGAGTCGGACCGGTCGGCATGGAGTTGCGCAGGTGCGTGACAAGTTCATTGCGAAACAATAACTCGGCTTTGCAGACATCACAATGCTCCAAATGATCTTCTAACTGTTTGCGCTCCTCCGTCGGCAGACGGCCCTGCCTGTAATCGTCAAGCAGATCCTCACAACGGTCGCAGGGCGTTTGTTTATCAGGCGTCATCGCGTGGGAGCTTCCTCGCACAGGCTGGAGCCGGAAACACCTATAAGGCGCAGTCTCGCCCTCATGTTCTTTCGGGCTTCGTGAAGATGAAACTTTACCGCTCCACTGGTTATTTCCATGATTCTGGCAACTTCAATGATCGATAAATCTTCTATCTCGAACAAGACAAGTGCGACCTTCTGCCGTTCTGAAAGAGTTGCGACGGCCTGGTTGATGCGCGCATTCATCTCATGAGTTTCCGCAGACCTTCGCGGAGATAGCGGCTGAGAGGATGTGGCAGCCACTGCAGCGCCTGCGGCGCCTTCTTCCAACTCGCCCACATCGATAACAGGCGCAACGCCCCGCCGCCGGCTTTCAGCCGCCTGGTTCGTCAGCAGCCGCATCAGCCATCCCGGCAGCGCCCGGGGGTCGCGCATGGACGGCAAAAAGCGGATAATCCTGACCATAGAATCCTGTAGCGCGTCAGAGGCATCATCGTGATTCCGCAACAATGACAGCAATACGGCGTAAGCGCCTGGCTGAACCATCAGACAGAACTCTTCCATAGCGTCAGTTTGACCTTCGCGGGCCCGTTGCACAAGCAGATGAGGGATGTTCTCGAATCGCACGATTTAAGTATGTGCCGCCTGTTTTTCTTCATTTCAACAAACATGACCAGATTCGCGCAGAAAAGGTTTGATAGCTTGCAATATTAAAACAGAAATCGCCCGATCACTCCTTGCGAAAATCTATAAGAACAATTCTTACAAAATCCTGCAAATTTACAATGCTGGCTGTCGTTGTGGTTTGTTCCAGCGTATAGGGCCTTTCGCATACTTGCCTGGATATTCTATGCCCGTGTCCCGCTTGACAGGTAAAATTATTGTAAAGCAGATATGACACCGGTATCTAACGGGTTTATCTTGGCGTTAGCGCCCCGCACTCTGGCAAGTATGGCATCTAATACCATATATGAGCCCCACCATAAGTAAGCAATCCACAGCCATTGCGTGGTCGATCTATACCTGAACATCTCGGCGTTTTGAGACAGAGAAATCGCGCAGAATGTATAGGCTACGGTAGAAACGCAGAGTAGATTGATAAACAATACGGAGAAGTTGCGGCGGTAGATGATCAGGATCGTGATAAAAAGCAGCCCTGCACCCAATAGCTGGCGTACAGGGTGGATTGGCGGGGCAACGGCGGAAAGAACCCGAGCAGGAAATCGCCAAATCGCGTGATC
The DNA here is from genome assembly GCA_038243585.1 of Candidatus Sumerlaeales bacterium. GTDB lineage: Bacteria > Sumerlaeota > Sumerlaeia > Sumerlaeales > Sumerlaeaceae > JAKFFN01. The sequence goes on from JBBSQY010000002.1 coordinate 144,732, forward strand.
TCTTACGTACCGTACCAGATACCCATTTGCATAGCTGTCATCGTCCGGATCAATGGCATAAGCAAAAAATCTTAAGGCGTTTACAGCTGCGGATTTTATATAATAGCCGCGATGCTGAGCAAGGACTTCATTATTTGACCGAGTCAAAAGCGTATAGAATGCACCAGGAGAGAGATTCAGGCGGGTATAAATTTCCTTATCCCGACCGCGGCAAAGCGTGCAGATAGTCCCGCTGGTCCTAATAGTTTCCACCATGGCGGACTTGAACTGCGCCTCCATCGGATTTTGCGGTTTAAAATCTTCAAAAATTGCCGATGAATAGTTCAGTTTGTTAAACGGCCCCAAGGGAGACAAGCCCACAAAATCGTGCCGGAAAAAGTTGCTTCCGAATAGCAGCGCGATGAAAATTATAAGTGGCAACGAAACCGTAAGTACTGTTTTCCAGGTAGATGCCACAAATTGTCTAACATTAGTTAAGAATCGAGGGCAAACGATGGCTCTGGCGAGTAAATACGACATTGTTATAGGTGCAAACAGCAGCAAAAACTGAGGTCTGATGGCCGAATTGAGCAGCAGCGTAAGCCCGACAACTATGGACGATTTCAGCGCAATGCCGTGCTTTCCATAGTTCCGCAGCCAGACCGCGATACTGAGAACGGACGTCGCCAAAAGCGCGGATGAAAGAGCATCGCTTCCCGCCATTGTCTCCATTCGCAGTGTCGCATCCGCCGCAAGGTATGAAAATGACAGAAGGAAAGCAACCCAAGGCGGCGACGCTTGCACAAACAGCAGGAAAATCGCCATTGGAATAACGGCGCATCCAAGACTGATGGCAATAGTGATACCCCAGATGGACGGGTTGTTAAATAAATTTTCAACCAACGCCAGAAAAGCGGAAAACCCCCAAGGCAAAAGAAATGCAATGGTTGGGTCATCAATTCTGCCCTGAAGCACGTCGGCCAAGCGCTGGTAACCGTTAAAATCGCGCATCACGACTACCGGTTGACCCATCAGCGACTGGTATTTGAAAATTAAAGCCCAGATCGCTGTAAGGCTTAAGAAAATTATCTTTGGTAATCGGATTCTGATCTTGCCTATTGAGGCGAAATCCCTAGGCGAATCATCAATAGGATCGCCCTTGGAGGAAGTGTTGTCACCCGCCTGGGGTCGGTTACGTTTCCAACTTTTCCTAGAAAAACAGCGGCGGTCAGCCAATTGTTAATTCGTCGCCGCGTCTACCTGGTTCTGCCGGGCAAGGATTCTTGCGGATACCGCCAGGACGTTTAAGAAACCTTCGCTGTCGGCATGATTGAATTCACCCACTTTTTCCATGCTCGATGCCGCTTCTGAGTAGAGGCAATGAGGCACGTCCGTCGCGCTGGTGTAAAATGCGTGGCCTTTGTACAGCTGCAATGTGATTGTACCAGTCGAAAACCGTGAGAAATGGGCAATGGCCGCCTTAGCGGCCGTGCTGGCCGGATCAAACCAATAGCCTTGGTAAATTTGTTCTGCAAGCATCTCTTTTAGATTATCAAACAGCTTACGGCTGCGCCGATCGAGGGTTAATTGGATTAGATATTCGTAGGCCTTGCCAATGATTTCCATTCCCGGGGTCTCGTATATGCCGCGGCTTTTGATTCCTACAAACCGGTTTTCCACGAGGTGCAGGCCAATGCCGACGCCATTGCGCCCGCCGATCTGGTTTGCTTCCTCGAAGATCGTGAGAAGATCCAAGGTTTTCCCGTTAAGCGCAGTGGGCATGCCTTTCTCGAAAGTGATTGAAACCTGCTCCATCTTATCCGGTGCCTGATGTGGTAGCACTCCAAATTCCGGCTCAATATCCAACGCGCCGACTTCCAGGCTTTCCAGCTTACCCGCCTCGTGAGTCAGGCCAAGAAGGTTAGCGTCTGTGCTGTAGGGCTTACTATGGCTCGCTTTGACAGGCACGTTCCGCTGCTGACAATAATCGATCATCTCTTTACGACCGCCGAAAGCATCCAAAAACTGCTGGTCACGCCAGGGAGCGTATACTTCGTAATCCGGCTCAAGCATATGCGTAACCAGCTGAAACCGAACCTGATCGTTTCCGCGTCCCGTAGCCCCGTGGCTCAAAATCTTAATCCCGCGCTCACGCATAACGTCCAGGATAAGGCTGGTGGTAACATGACGAGCAATGCCCGTAGTGTTCCAGTAATCTCCCTCATAGCGTGCCTGCGCCTGCACGACCTTCATGCCTTCCGCCGCCAGCGCCGCCCTGCCATCCACCACTACCGCGTCCACAGCCCCGGCTGCCAGCATCCGCTGGCGCACCTCTTCCAGGCTACTTTCGTCCGGTTGGCCCAGGTCAAGCGTCACGCTGACAACCTTTACCCCAAGATCCGTAAGCCACCGCGTGATAGTGCAGCTATCCAGGCCGCCGCTGCCGGCAAATGCTATGGTTTGTCCTTTAAGATCGTTGGCGTTCATGGCTCTCTCAGTAGTTTAATGTATGATGGGAAACGCGATATCTCACAGAGTACCCGCGCGTTTATTTGAAAAAGAAGCTTTGACGCGAAATTACAGATTAAAACTGTGTGGGATCACCAAAAAACTCGCGGGTCACACTATCGCAAGTATCCGGATCAAATCCTCGGCGGGCCAGATGCTGCGACATTTTCCTCGCTGCCTTCACCAAGTCATCCTCATCTTTAAGATTAGGATACTTTTTCGCCGCCACCTTGCGCGCCATTTCTAATTGTGTTTCTGTTTCAGCCATTGATTCTACCGCCTTACGGGCTTCGTCGCGATTAATGCCGCGAGCCTGTAGTTCCATACTTACTATTCGCGGGCCTTTTGTTCCCGATTTCATGCGAGTCCGAGCAAAAGCTGCTGCAAAATCCGTGTCATCCAGATATTTATGCTCACGTGCATACGAGACTGCCTCATCGGCTGCAGCACCATTGAAGCCGTGCTTTTTAAGATATAAGCGAGCGTCAGCAATTGATTTCTTACGGAGTGACAGGTAAAGAACAAGCTTCCGCTTAGCCCGCAGGACCTCGTCCGCCAGCGTAATTTCACTAAGGAGCTCCTCAGAAAGTTCCATTCCCCGCGCTAGATGGAACCGCACGGCTACCTCGGCGTCTAACGCGATGGCTGTACCGTCGTCAAACGTCGTGGTTACTTCGCCTCCAGAGCGGCGCTGCCGATATTGAAGTTCAGTGACACGCATAAAAAATCATGTTCAGTATGAACGGTTTAATTCGTAATTGTAGTACTTGGGGTGACGGACATCAAAAGGAATCGTAAACGCATGAGCAACCGGAACACCTCGGGGGCGCAGTTTTCATGAGTAAAAACCCGAATCGAAAGCCCCGGTCGCGATGGTCATGTTGCTTTTCTATTATAGGCGTTGCGGCGCTGCTGCTGATCATTGCAGCCGGAGCTTTTGGCTGGTTCTACACCCATCCCATCAGCAATGTAAGTCTGCATACCCGCGTGTTAAACCGCCTTGAGCGCATCAGCGGTCTTGGCGTGACCTATGATTCCGCAAGTTTGACAATCGCTACAGGTAAATATACCATCACAAACTTGCGTTTTACCGATCCGAACAAACCGGAAATCCCTGTTTTATCCGTCGGCGAGGTTAATGCCACAATAAATCCATGGCAGTTGATCTCTAATCCTGAGTCCGTAATCTCCCATGTCGTGCTGAAGAATCCTTCCCGACTCGACGTGGTCTATTCCGCCGACTCCATAAAACTTGGCGAGCGCTCTCAGTTTCTCGTAGATGCTGTGAAAAAGGCTCAACCGCCGGGTATAAACCAGGCTGGCCGGCTCCCTTTTGATGAGCTTGAAATTGAAAATTCCGAAATCTCTTTTTCGGAGTCGGAAGGAATTTTGCCTGATCTCGCTCCGTCGCAGGCGGCCCTCATCATGTCTGGCCACATGAGCATCACCAATAATGGTTCCTCCGGATTGGACGTAAAATTTAAAGGGCAGGCGGCGAAGCCGCTTGTTCCTACAGCAGAAACAACCACAGCTACAATGGCCGGCGGCATCGAGGCCAATGTTGTGCTCGACAGTGATGACCGTATTATAGCGCAGGGCACGATTGCGCAGCTCGCCATGGACAAGATTTTTCGGAACCTGCCGGAAACCTCAGTAGAAGCGGCTGATCTTAAGTTTGATTTCGAATCCTCGCCGTCGAACGGAAATCGCGTCATCAAAGGCGACGTAAAGGCGGCGAGTCTGGCCTATAACAGCCCGGAAAAACAAATACGTGTTAACGATGAAAACATAGATATTCAGGCCGACCTTGAACTGCAATCGTCCGCTGGTTTAGTAAAAATGCGGTCTCTTGCCCTCACCAGCGACGGCGCCAAAGCAAGCGTTATGGGAGTATTACAATACCATGAGCCGCGCGGTTACGACTTAGCTTTGTCTGCCAAACAGCTTGACCAGAACTATCAAGCCCTACTGGAAAAGCTTCTTCCCGACGGCTGGGACGTTCAGGCGAACCAGGACAGCTTTGCGGTAGACGTGCACGCAGTGTCCACCAGTGGATCACTCACCAGCTTAGAGGGCGCCGTCGCCTTGCGCAATATTACTCTTAAAACGCCGGCGCTTCCGTCAAGCCTCAGGCACCTGCAGGGAGACATCCAGTTTTCTGATGACTCAATTAGTTTTGCCGGCATAACAGGGGAATACGGAGGGGCGCATCTCTCTCTTGACGGGGTGTATCTTGGCGATCCATGGCGGGCCGAACCGGGAAAGTTGGAAATGTCATGGAAAGCGGCTGTTTCCCTGGACGAAGCAATTAAACTGTATCAAAAGCAAAGTCCCAATGCGCACCTGGCATTCTCAGGGAGCGGTGAAATTACCGGCCAGGGCACCTGGCGACAGGAGGTAAGCCTTTTAGAGCCCGCCTCTTCTGGAACTCCTCAGGTGGAGGGTGCGGCTGATTTTACGAATGTTTCCCTGCAACATCCCTCATTGCCTGCCCCAATTGCGGGTCTCTCCGGAAAGACGAAAATTGTCGGTAGTCGGCTTGAAGTCGAAAACCTTTCCGGCAGTATGCAGGGCAACGAGCTCTCAGTAGATGGCTATGTGGAAGGCGATACGTTTTTCTGGAAAGACTCTGCAGTGTCAGCAACGCTGAACTCGCGGCTTGATCTGGCGCAAATAGGGCCATACTTGTCCACCGAACAGAAAGCCAGCCTGGACAAATATCAGGTTTCCGGCCAGGCCAGCACAAGGATGCTGCTGAGTGGCCCATTGTCTGAACTTGGAAAGCAGCTCACGGGCGTAATGCGCGTATCCAACGTCAGTCTCGCTCCAGACCTTGAATTCATGGAAGGTAAGTTTTCTGAGGTGTCTGGACTTGTTGCGTGGGATGGCAACACACTACGCATGGACACCTTAACCGGGCGGTTAAACAATGAAGAAGTGCAACTTTCCGGCTATCTGACGGCCCAGAAAATTGATATAAACATTAAAACTCAAACTTCTCTGGAGGCGGTGCAAAAAACGTTTCCCCGCTTCGACAAATATCTGGAGATGTCTGGGGGACTAACATCGGACTTGAAATTTTCGGTTGGGGGAGATACGCCTCCCGCAGCGGGCTCTCTACCCGATGTGCTTGAAGCTGCGCGTCTTCTGATGGAATCCGCGGTTCAGAAGAAATCATACGCGCTGAACGGAACATTAAAGTTCAAGGATGCCTCCATACGCCATATAGCAATGCCAATTGCTCGCACTGAGGATGGAAAGAAGATTCCAGCGGGCCGCGTGACTGGTTTAACAGGAACGGTTCTAGTAAAAAACGACACTTTGACGGTACCCGAAAACGCGACATTGTCCTGCGCGTTTTCAGATACAACGAAAACGCGCCTCAGCGGCTCAATCAAATTACGACCAGACAACTTTCCCTCCATGAAAGTTAAAATCAGTTCAGCGGGCACAATGCGCCTGGATACCTGGGCAACAGGCTGGGGCAAGGCGCTACCGGATTTGGCCAGCCCGCCCATGACAGGAAAGAAATTTGATTTTGAAGCGGACATTTCTGCCCCCGCAGTCGTTTTTCGCGGGCAGGAAGCGGGCCGAAGCAAGGCGAAAATTCTTTTTCAAATGACGCAGGACAAAACCCC
>JBBSQY010000003.1:0-131702 GCA_038243585.1 Candidatus Sumerlaeales bacterium
CCAAGAGTTCACATCGACGGGGAGGTTTGGCACCTCGATGTCGGCTCATCGCATCCTGGGGCTGGAGCAGGTCCCAAGGGTTTGGCTGTTCGCCAATTAAAGCGGTACGTGAGCTGGGTTCAGAACGTCGCGAGACAGTTCGGTCCCTATCTGATGTGGGCGCAGGAATATTGACAGGAGATCTCCCTAGTACGAGAGGACCGGGAGGTACGAACCTCTGGTGGCGCTGTTGTGACGCCAGTTGCAGTGCAGCATATCTACGTTCGGAAGTGATAACCGCTGAAGGCATCTAAGCGGGAAGCATACCTGGAGATAATTATTCCCGGACTTCGGTCCCTGAAGACCCCTCGGAGACTACGAGGTAATAGGCAAGAAGTGTAAGCACAGCGATGTGTTCAGCTGACTTGTACTAATAGGTCGTGAGGCTTAACATTTTTTATTAATTTGTATATTCGCCTCGAGAGTCTCTCAAGTGCGTCTTGTTTAACCAGCTCCTTATAAACACAATCTCAAAAACTACTATTCATAGGACCTAGTCTGTCCGGCGCGGCTTTAAAGCCTGCGACGGAATTAGACAAAGTTTCCCGGCGATTTTAGCGAGAGGGTCACACCCGTTCCCATTCCGAACACGGCAGTTAAGCCTCTCAGCGTCAATGGTACTATGTGGGTAACTGCATGGGAGAGTAGAACGTCGCCGGGTTTTAATTAATAGCCCCTCTAATCTGTATACCAGATTGCAGGGGCTATTTTGTTTTTATATACTAGTGCTCTTATTTCCTAGCCGCAAGGCTAATAAAAAGGCCTCCGTTTCCGGAGGCCAAATTACACTGCATAACCTAAATATTACATATTATCCATATAGCCAGGGCAATTTTATTAGATCAGTATACAGACCAGTCTGAAACAGAAGCTATCGGTATGTAAGTTAGGTTGTCATGATAAGCAAACTGGGTTGGAATACTCGCGCCAGCGCCAGTATTGATTACGTGTTGAAACCCGATTTTGCCTGGTGCCGCAGCGTTTACCGGGATAGCAGGTGAAACCAATTCATAGACCCCGTCTAAATCTCTGTCCACCGACATGAACGCTTCGGCTCCCACCATTCGAAGTTTGAAGCGAACCCACCTTGCGACAGGTTCGGCGCCAGTCCCGAAGGCATTGTATGTACTAGTAGATCCACCGGCTCTCCACCCGTATCCATCCGGTAAGGTACTTGTTTTGCGGGAGTAAAATATATGGAAGACGGAAAACCCGCTTGTCCATCGGCCAAATATGCCGACTTGATAACGTTCGGAATACGTCGGGTTAATATAAATTTCGGCTGTTGCCTCAAAATCCGTTGTTGTACCCGTCGTTCCACCGGCCCGGCCGTCGTAAACCGCAGTGCTTACTCCGTTAGGTTGAACATCTGAGCCAGTACGCAGCCATTTACTATTATTGTAGCCCGCGGCAACATTCGGTGGAACGGCATAAGGTGGAGAGTCTGCAGGGGTGTTTTCGCCGGATACAAAAACAGTATTGCCACCCGCTACATCGGTAAAACCATCCGCATCTGCCGCCTCTTCAAAATCCAAACTAAAAGCGCTGTCATACGACCAGCCGAAAGCGGGCAATGCGGCCAGTACTGCTATAGCAAAAAAATAAGCTGGTTTCATATATTGCTCCCATTAAGGTAGAATAATCTTTCATTAATATCGGAGCGCAAAGAGTCAAAGCAATTGAACTGTCATAGTAAAAGAATTTAGTTTGTCGTAGTCGCGGCTCTATTAAGCCTGTCTGTTATTCCTGCCCAGATGGGGCTGGAAGGAGGCTGTTCGCACACAATAACTTCTAAATTATAGGAATCAAGGAGATGCAGAGCTGCGTAGAGTTGTTTTGCGTACGCGGTAGGCTCCTCAGGCATGTCAACCACGGCTGGCGAAGAGTTGTTTTCGGGATTTTCTACCTTCATGATGGCCTCTGTACAGTCGAAGCCAAAAGTAGTTTCCGCAGAAACTCGCATGTATCCTACTTTTTTTCCCTGTAACAGTAGGCTAGAAACCGTTTCTGCCGCTTCGTGTTTATGTCTAAGAAGAAGCAGTGTTGTGGGGGCGTAGTGGACAGGCATCTGACCTGGAGATTGTGGAATATTTTTTCCCAAATGATCAACAGCTGGATTTGTGAGTGCCACCTGTATTCCGCACCGTTCAAGTATCGCGGCGGGAATTGGCCCTGGTCTCAGAATCTGTGCTGGACTGGTCACCAAGCTCAATACTGTCGATTCAATCCCGGCCTTACATGGGCCGCCATCCAGCACAAGAGGAATTCTCCCGTCTAGTGACGCAATCACATGCGCGGCAGTTGAAGGAGAGATATAATTACTTCGGTTTGCGCTTGGCGCTGCCAGTGGAAACTTACATGCTCTCAACAGCGCCAATGCTACCGGGTGGTCCGGGCAACGAATTGCGACCGTTTCGCCTCCCGCTGTTACGATCCCGGGTATTTTACTGTTTTTTTTCAAGACTAACGACAATGGCCCAGGCCAGAATGCAAGCGCTAGCGCTTCTGCTTCCGGCGTCCAGTCAGAAGTTAATCCACGCGCCTCTTCAATATCTGAGACATGGATAATTAAAGGATTGTGTGCTGGTCGCCCCTTAGCAGCGAAAATTTTTGCAACCGAAGCCTCATCGAGGGCATTTGCCCCAAGCCCGTAAACAGTCTCTGTGGGAAATGCGACAACATCTCCCGACCTTAGCAGAGATGATGCATGCGCCAGCGCAGACATATTGATTCCGTCGCTACCGTAGGCATTTAATATGTGCGTTTCCAATGTTGTTATTTTGAGTTATACGATTGAAATTGATCTACACTGGCAGGATTTTGTGTGGCCAATATGGCACGTAGTGCAGGCTCATATTTTAAGGCTATCTGATAAAATCCAAGGTCCGTTGGATGTGTCCCGTCCACAGTTGCCTCTTCGCGCGTGTTGTACATTTCATTGTTTGTCAGGTAATGGAGCTTAGTCATTCCGTCTGCAGTCATCTGTTCAAACGCCTTACGCCATTCGATGTTCCGATCGTTGTTTTTTGCATTTGGGCTTTCGACCATTAAAATGGTAGTATCGGGTTGCTTGGACCGAAGAGCGGTAATAAAAGGTACAGCACGCGAGGTGACCATAGCGGCATCCATGTTTGCTACAGTTTCTACAACGTAGATTGCGGCGGAAATTTCTGCCAGTACATCCGCCATAATCAGTTCGCACTTCCCGCTTCCACTAAATCCGAGATTAATTGATGGGTGATCAAGCCAGCGCCGTAAAATACTCGTATGGGCCATTCCGGGCCGCGATGCACATCCCCCCTGAGTTATAGATGTTCCATAATATACAATCGGAAGGTTGTTAACGTACCTGTTCGTCCCTGCGGCAATATTCGCGGTTTGGCCTATTCCAATCTCCACTTTGTCTACTTTGCTATATAACGGCAGGAAAAGAAGGTACTCCGTCGCCGTCATGGCTTTCCCTGTCTGTAATACTTTCTCGTTTTGTACCCCAGACGGCATTCCAATCCCACGGAAAACCCATTTGTTATTCTCAAGCGCATACAAATCAACTCCACTGGTTCCAGTCCAAGGCATATGAGACATAGGGTCTTTAACATCTCCCCACTTGACGGAAATATCGGGTGAGTTTGTAACGAAACGAAGAGCAACTCCAGCCGCACTAACTGAGTTAGTCCAAACGCCGCCTGTTACCTGACCTTGGTATTTTTTAGCCAGGCGCGAATATGAGGTTTCGGTATCTGTGAAACCGCGGCCTTCCAGCGTTAGATATTTCCCGTCGATCCAGCGCAATGTTGACTTAGGGTTTACCGTCGAACTGGTGGTTTCAATGGAGCTGGATTGTAACCACGAAGTCGGATCCGGAACTGCGGCATTAACTACCTGAATGAGTGAACAGATTCCTGTCACCGCTAAAATTTTGACAGCAAAACGGTTTTCCATGGATTAGCGCCTTTTGTTTGGAGTGGACGACAATTAAGTTATAATTCGGGATTTGTAGGCTTAAACCACGTAGTCAATTTTTTGGTGGCTAGGCTTGGCCAGTTAAATCACTGGGCGGGGTAAAATCGGTGCGATTTCTTCGTGTAGGTATATTCCAATAATGTGCAAGCGCCCGTTCTATTGCTGCCGCCTGCATTGTGTCGCTGGAAAATGCGCCGGTTTCATTGACGTTCTGGCCGATAGCTCCTTCGGCGCTTGAACGTTTAATGAGGGATACCGCCAGTTTGTCTGCTGCTACAATCCATACATCACGGTTGTCTTGATCTACCCGTATCGTCGATCCCTGAGGTACGCACAGCACGGCCTGGCAACGCAGACTAGTTTGAGGCACCACCTCATTAATAACCTCACCGACAGCCTTGTCTTCATCAAGCAATTGTTCCAAGTCGGCTGATCGGGCCCACCCGTTAGTATCCAAAGTGGCGGAAGATTTAATAGTGTACACTCCCGACGGTCCAACGATAATATGATCAACCCAATGGTCATGCGCCTGCACATGACTAAATATGGCAAACCGATCGTCCAATTGAGAAAGCACCTTGTCCAGTCGTTGATCCACGTTAACTTCTCCGCGAGTAACTACATGCATGGATAGGAGTGACCTGTTCATAACAAACAAAAGCACGAGAGCAGCAACCGCTACGACAATTGCTGCGACTATAGAAAGTGTTGGATCGATGCGCCCGCGGCTCAAATAATACAGGACTACCGCCGCCAGCACAATTCCCGGAGCTGCTATCCAAAAACGAATTAGGGCTTTGCGTGTTACCGGATCAAACGACGTGAGACGCGATCCTTCAACGTCCTGTAGTTGGCTGTTTTCTTCCGGAAATTCGTAAATTCTTGCCACGCTTAGGTTCCTTAACTGCTGCTGATAATGTATAATTTCCCTGATTTACACAATTTGCGCATGAAGAATGCCAAGAAACTCGGATAATTATTTGCCTGGCGCCAGCAACTCGTCCACCCGCGAAAAAGAATATCCACGCTGCTTTAGTTTTGTCACCAGATTATCCAGATGGTTATATAGGTGATCTTTGGTTCGGCCCGGTCCAGCTCCTATGTGCATTAATAACAGGAAGCCGTTCATGCCATCAGGATCTTTGGACTCGAAATCTAAAATGGACTGTACCATTTCCTCGGATGTAACATAATTGGGATCATCGTCCTGCATATAATCCGCGTGGCTCCGCGTTCCGCGGGTCAGGTTAATGAGCGACAGTCCTTTCATCGTAGTCCAGTCGGATATTTCCTCGGTATAATGTTCGTAAGGCGGTATGAAAAAACGCGCCTGCTGCTGCGACAACCCGAACTTTTCAAGTTCACGCATGTTAGCGTCCAGATCGGCGTTAAAATCTTGCTGGGTAATCTCAAGTTTTGGCGGATTATCCCATGACGCGTAAAGGGGATGTTTGTCCGAGTGCGGCCCCAAATAATGGCCCTCGTCGCGAATCCGCTCGATAAGCAGGCGAAATTTAGGATCCCGATAGAAATCGCCAATAAAGAAAAACGACGCCTTAATACCCTGGTTTTTTAAGGTTTCCAGGATTGTTGTTCCGCCATCCGCAAAGCTTCCACCCGTAAACTCCAGCGCGATGACTTTTTTATCCCGCGGACCTCGCACGATACATCCACGGTCCAGAGTTACCGTCGTTCGATTATCAGCAACTTGTTCCGATGCCATGGCTTTTTCCTGTCCAGTTATAGTTTGTGTTGTTGCCTTCGCAATTCCGGGCAGCGCAAAACTTAACAGCCCGAGGCCACAAAATCCAATTATTTGTAAACCGGAGCAAATGGGTCTTCTCATTTTTAAACCACTGCTGCTATTCTTATGAGGGGTGTGAACTGGTGTCAGCGTATTGCGCTTTGGTGTACCTTTTGGTTCCATCTGCATTTTTAATTCCCCCCCGCCGCAGGACGTTCCTGCTGAATTTCCGACATTGTAATCTGAGATTTCCATAGGCAGTAAAGTCCAATTCCGGTAATGGGGAAATATTGAAGTGCATGCACTATTAAAGCGTAAGCCATAATCCTGTTTGGATTGGTGTCAATTGCGAGAATGACCATGCCGAACTTAATGCCTAGTTCCATTAAGCCCCAATAGCCGGGCGCGGCAGGGATTAAAATCGCAAGGCAGGTGATCACCATAAGCGCTGTCGCCTCCGACATTGTCATCGCCTGCATACCATCAAAACCATAAGGCATGATCTGCATACTCCATGCAATGGTCATCCAGACCGCAATGGATTGGGCTGTAATAATGGCAATCAGGCGTGGGCTTCGTAGCGACTGCATACCTTCTGCAAACGTTTGCGTAAGCGAAATCAGTCCCTTACGCAACCCGACTGGCAACATCGGAAACCCCGTGATGATTTGCCGTATTACGCGACCCGCCGCTGGCCAAACCAGCAAAAGTGCTCCCGCCAGCAGTACCACGCTGGCCATGGCGACTTTTGTAGAAAGTTGTTTTAAAGTTACGCCATTGATTTCATATTCGGACCCGTATGCGACTACCTCAGGCAGAACCGCAAGCAAAACCGGGGAGACCAGGAGCAGAATAAAGCCGCTTGCTAAAAATGTTTTGCTAATGATGGAAAGGTGCCGCTTGGCATTTTCTACTCTGAAACGCTTCAGCACTGCAAACCCAACAGATACAAGAACAGCTCCGAAGATTAGAGAGGCACTGGCGAGCACCAAGCGGCTCATCTCGCCTTTGGTACTGTAAGGATAGCTAATGTCCGGGTTGATTTTCAAGGTGGTAAAAACGTAAACCAGCAGGCCCAGCAGGATGAACATATCAAAGATGCGCTCTACAACGATGGTCCCAAAAACCCGCGGAAACGGCAGGTTCTCTTGACGAGCCAGCACGTAAGGTCTAGCAAACTCCCCGAGCCGCGCCGGCAAAAGACCATTCATGGCAAATCCTGCCATCATAGGGCCGAACAGCCGCGCCGTGGAAAGATCAGCCGTAGGTAGCAGAAAATAACGCCATCTCCAAGCCCGAAGCCACATGCTGAATAGGGTAAGGGCGAGGAACGGTGCCGCCCACCACCAGTTAAAGGTTGATAATGCCAGCCACAGATCGCGAAGATTTACGCCCCGCAAGGCGAGATACAGAAATACTAGACTTAGCGCAATGCCGAAAATCAGTTGTATACGCGGGTTTTTCATCCAGTTTGTTGGCTTTCTTATTAATAACTTAGAAGTACACTCATTGTCACTGCCTGCCATCTATGTACACAAGGTGTTTTTCCATTAAGCGAGCGCAATGGATTTTATCACACTTAAACAGAAACCGTATGAAGTGCACAGCAGGCGCAATCAAAAGCAGGACTTTCTAATAAGGAACGTATCTGTTTAGAGAGTCTGGCTCTATAAAATTGTAAACCTAACAGTTATTGTTAGCATTTTGTTAAAATTCGGCTATCGAGGTGCGAATATTCTTTGCGTGTCGTTGCTTTTATTAGCAAATTGTTAAAATTCTAGGGCTTGTTTATGAATCTTGCGGACAAAATGCAGCTTTTAAGGGGGCTAGAAGGAAACTTAAGAGGTCTTAAACGGCCGCTGACGAAAAGCGAGGTGGCGCGTCTTGTTCAAGAGGAGCACTCTGATAAAATCAGCATAGCCTACCTTAGCCAGATAGAAAGCGGAAAACGACCTCATATGAGCGAAACCACTCGTGACCTGCTGGCGAGATTCTATAAGGTGCATCCCGGCTTTTTTGTCAGTGACCCTCTGGATTTCGACTCAAACGTTACGTCTGTTTCTATGGACGAGCACCGCCTTGACTCATGGATGTTTTCAGGAGCTCATCAATTCTCATTGTGTGATCCGGAGCTTGCTTCGGCATTGAGGGATCTAGCTAACCACGAAGACAGCCGCTCGATAATTTTGCTGATGAGTGAACTTGTCCGCAATCCTGAGCTGGTTGATCGACTGCGACGCACTGCAACACGACAATCGTCTGATTCAGCTCCGAAGCATCGGGAAGTGCCACCTGAGGAAAATTTTGAAAAGGAGACACTATGACCGCACTATTTGCAAATATCTTTCTTGGATGTTTTATCGTGGGTTTTCTGCTGGCTATCGGTAGTTTTATGATAGGGTTTGACAGCTCGGGCGGTGGTGATGGGTCCAGCGGAGGGGACGGCGCCGGCGATCCGGGAGATGGAACTAGCCACGGGCCAGGCCTTCCAATACTTAATTTCAATTCGTTCGCCATATTTCTTACTTGGTTTGGCGCAGCAGGCTACGTGCTCAATTCCGAAGCGCGGCTAGGGCCCTTATTGTCATTGGCAGGTGCTGCCGGTGCCGGGATTATCGGAGCCCTTACTATTTGCGCGTTTGTAAATAAGTTTTTGATTAAGGGCGACACCACAATGCGTGCGTCTGATTACTACCTGCCGGGCACACTCTGTAAGGTTACATCCTCGATTAGAAAAGGCGGCGCGGGAGAGATCGTTTATGTTCAAGGTGGAACCCGCAAAACAGCTGGGGCCCGAAGCGATGAGAACGCACCGCATCCATTTGGACAGGAGGTTGTGATTGTAAGGTACGAGAAAGGGCTGGCGTATGTGCGAGCAGTTGATCCTGATGATCTGGGGTTGTCTTCTGCCGACAATGCATCGGAGTAAAATGTTATAAAGAGTTCATAACTGGCGCTTATCCGCGCCACATTTTAGCAACAGGAGAATTTTTTGATGGATGAAATTACCGGGATTACATTGGTGATTGCAGCGCTGGCGGCACTGGCTTTTCTCGTACTAATCTGGGGCCTTGCGAGGATGTACCGCAAAGTGGGGCCTAATGAAGCGCTTATTGTATTTGGTTTTGGCGGCACTCATATCGTAACTGGAGGCGGTCGGGTCGTCTGGCCGATGATCCAGCAGGCTTCTCAACTGTCTCTGGAGTTAATGAGCTTTGACGTTGCTCCCAGCCAGGATTATTACACCAGCCAAGGCGTCGCTGTATCTGTGGAAGCGGTGGCTCAGATCAAAGTTAAGAGCGATGCGGAGAGCATTCGTACGGCAGCGGAACAGTTTCTTACAAAAGCGCCGCAGGATAGTGAAGCTCTTATTAAGCTGGTAATGGAAGGGCATCTACGCGGGATTGTCGGGCAGCTGACCGTAGAACAAATTGTAAAGGAGCCAGAAATGGTTTCTGAAAAAGTTCGTACCACCTGCGCCGAAGATCTTGGCAAGATGGGCCTTGAACTTGTCAGCTTCACCATTCGGGAAGTAAGAGACCAGAACGAATACATCGGCAACATGGGCAGACCAGATACCGCCCGAGTCAAACGCGACGCGGATGTTGCCATTGCCGAAATGGAACGTGATACCGCTATCAAGCGGGCTGTCTATATGCGGGAGAGTGCGCAGGCTACAGCCCAGGCTGACATGGAACGTGTACTGGCCGAGACGATCAGCTCCACCAAACAAGCCGAAGCCCATCGCGACCTTGAAGTAAAACGCGCGGAATATAACGCAAAGGTTTCTACTCAGAAAGCATCTGCGGACAAGGCATATGACATCCAGGCGAACATCATGCAACAGCAGGTTGTGGCCGAACATGTCAGCATTGACCGCATTGAGCGTGAAGGCCAGATTAAAGTCCAGGAAGCAGAAATTATGCGCCGGGAGAAAGAATTAACAGCGACCGTGCTGAAAGTCGCCGAGATGGAGAAACAGCGTATCATTCAGATGGCCGAAGGTGAGCGCCAACGCCTGTCGCTTGAAGCAACGGGCCGCGCGGAAGCTCAGCGAACAGAAGCCCAGGGCAACGCAGATGCTATCCGGGCTATCGGATTTGCTGAGGCGGAGGCCATTAAAGCCAAAGGCTTGGCGGAAGCCGAAGCCATGACTCAGAAAGCCGAAGCTTTTGCCGGTTACAACGAAGCCGCTATCATTGATAAGTTTCTTGAAAACTTGCCAGAATTGGCTAGAGCCATGAGCGAGCCTCTTAACAAGGTAGATAAAATTACTATTCTGTCTACGGGCAACGGAACGGGTGCCGGAACTGATAAGGTGACCGAGGACATTGGAAAAATGATGGTTCAGATTCCCGCACTGTTTGATACTCTGACGGGCATTAATTTTCAGGATTTCATTAAGCGTTTACCCCAAGTGGGCGGGCAGGACGCAAATGCGTCACGTCCAGCTAAAAAAAGTGAAGTCGTTGCCGCTAACGAATCAGTAACGCGAGGCGCGCCACCAGCAGAATAGCAGAATGTAGGATCGGCATTTTCATTGCGTTTCTATGTGTCTGTCCGAACGGAACAGAATGATCAGCCGTTGGTCGCGAGTTCACCACGGTGGCCATCGGCTGCAACACCTAAAATTAACTATGTAAATCGTATCCCGCAAAGACGGCAGAACCACACCGTCAATGAAAGGAATTACCATAATGAACATCCTACAAAAAGTCAGTACTCTTGTCCGCGCTAATATCAATGACCTGATCGATCGTGCGGAAGATCCTGAAAAAATGATTAAGCAACTTATTCTGGATCTAAACAACCAGCTCATACAAACCAAAACCACGGTGGCCCAAAGTTTGGCCGATCAGTATATGCTGGAGCGGAAACTCACCTCAGCGCGTGAAGAAGTAGAGACATCGGAGCGTCGGGCGCAGCTGGCGGTCGACAAAAACAATGATGACCTTGCCAAAACGGCGTTGCAACGCATGAACAGTTTTCAAAAGACTGCTGATGAAATGGATCGGCAGCTTAACGAACAGCGTAAAGAATCGGAAGCGCTTAAGCTGGCGCTGGGACAATTGGAAATGAAGATAGGTGAGGTCAGGCGGGAGCGGGATGCGCTGCTGGCCCGTCATCGCCGGGCGGTCGCAAAAGAGCGGATGACCAAAACGCAGAACCTGATAAACCCGGACCGGGTGGATGAACTGCTGGATGCTATAACCGGCTATGTTGATAAGTCCGAAACGTCGGCCGGGGCATACTCGGAGCTGGATCTGGAAAGTGATAAGCGGAAGCTTGGCCGCCTCGAAGAGGATGATAAACTTGATAAACAACTGGAAGAACTCAAGGCGCGTCGGCAACCGATTATTCAGCTGGAATAGGTTGAAACTGAGCACTTTGGCGTGCGGTAATTTGTTGCCGCACGCCATGATGCCGGTCACCCTATTCTGAAATCAATGCTTCTTAGCTAAGACCGAGTTTAGTGTTTGGCTTGGGGCACTACTGGTGTCGGATATTTGGCGTCCATGGATTCAAGCCAACTCGTCAATTTCGCAGATAACTTTTTAACTTTATCCGGCTGTTTCAGAGCCAGATCCTTTTGCTCTTCCGGATCAACCTTCAGATTAAAGAGTTCCAGACGATTCCCCTCGTACCATTTGATCAGCTTCCAGTCACCGGATCGGATGCTGGACCCTGGCATTCCGCCCTGATCACCATAATGGGGATAATGCCAAAAGATGTCCCGGGGGGAGTTGACTTCCGCGCCGTCGTTTAAAAGTACAGCCATGCTTTTTCCATCGATGTGCTGTTCCGGCATCAGTGGCAGGCCCGCCATTTGCAGGATAGTTGGATAAAAGTCAGTTCCTGTAACGACAGAATGGTTAATTGCGCCGGGTTTAATCCGCGTTGGCCATTTTACAATAAGCGGGACGCGGACGCCTCCTTCGTACAGCCAGCCTTTTCCAGCGCGAAGCGGCCGATTTGAAGTCGGCCATCCTTGCTTTGTGGAAAGGCCGCCATTATCCGAGGTGAAAATCACAACAGTGTTGTTATCCAGATCAAGGCGTTCAAGAGATTCTACAATACGACCAACCCCCAAATCCACGGCTTCAACCATGGCAGCATAAGTTGGAAGGGATTGGTTCATTCTGACGGATGTTTGTCCTTCAGATGTAAATTCATCACTTAGTCCCAGAGCCAACCGCTTCGCTTCATATTTTTCGAGGAGATCTGGACGCGGCTGCAAAGGTGTATGCACAGCGTAAAACGGCAGGTAAACAAAGAATGGCTGGTTCCTGTTCTGCTCAATAAACGACACGGTTTCCGAGGTTAGTCGATCTGTAAGGTATTCTCCTGGTGGCCCATCTTTCAGATCTTCGTTGGCGTATGGGGAGAAATAGGTTTTCGGATGCCCAGAAGAATTGGCACCAATGTTAATATCGAAACCCTGGTTTTGCGGTTTATACTTCTCGCCTTTTCCCAAGTGCCACTTGCCGGCGATGAACGTCTTGTAGCCATTTTCTCGAAGTGTTTCGGCAATGGTGACTTCTTCCAGATCCAGATAGGGTTGGTAGCGCGCCGGTAGCAACGGCTTTCCTTCGTGAAGTTTCTTCAATTTGTCTGGCTGCGATGCGCCGAAATAATCTGTCGTACCAATTCGCGCCGGGTACTTGCCCGTCATAAATGCTGCACGGCTGGGGGAACAAACGGGGCAGGCGGCATAGCCGTTTGTGAAACGTATCCCGTTAGCTGCCAGCCTGTCAATATTGGGAGTCTCATAGAACGTGCTGCCATAGCAGCCAACGTCGGTGTACCCCAGATCGTCTACAAGCACTACTACGAAATTAGGCTGTGTCGTTTTGGAAAAAATGGTTGGCTGTTGGGCAGCAGAAAATGCCGGTAATCCCGAAATAAACATTAAAAGGAAACCGCACCAACACAATTTGTCAAAAACAGTCTTATAGGAAAGAATCTGCATGATTGCCTAACTGGAAACGTAAGGTGATTTTCGAGAAACTTTTTTCTATAGCTTTCTTAAGCCCTAAAGCACGACGTGTTCCAGCGCCTGTTCGACGTCTTCACGCAGGTCCTCAAAATCCTCAATTCCCATGGACATGCGGATCAGCTCATCGAGGATGCCTAGGCGTTTGCGGTCTTCGGCGGTGTAGTCATAATAGCTGATGGTCATCGGGTGAGTGATAAGCGCTTCGACGCCACCGAAAGACGGACCGACCTTAAAGATTTTTGCGCTGTTCAGGAAGTTCGTGATTTGCGCGAAGTCCGAGGTCGCGAGTTCGAATGTTACTACGCCACCAAATCCGGTCATATATTTGATAGCTTTATCGTAATCGCGGTGAGATGGTAACCCTGGGTAATATACCCGTCGAACCTTCGGGTGGGTTTCAAGCCATGTTGCCATCTTCATAGCGTTGCTATTGAGACGTTCCATTCGAAGTGATAGGGTTTTCAATCCGCGTAGCAGTAAATAACTGGTCATCGGCTCCATCACGCCACCGGTGGTGTTGCGGTAGTCGCGCACGGCAGAGACCAGCTCAGTCGAACCCAGAACAACGCCGCCAAGGATATCGTTGTGTCCGCCGAGATATTTTGTTGTGCTGTGGATGACCAGATCTGCTCCTTGCTTAAGTGGACGCTGATTATAGGGCGACGCAAAGGTGGAATCCATTGCGAGTATAAACCCGTACTTTTCCTTTAACTCGCGCAAAATATCCATATCTGCAATGTTAAGGTATGGGTTGGTGGGCGATTCGCTGACGATCATGCGGGTCCCGGGATTGGCTTTAAGCGCATCTTCCATTTGATCGTAATCGCCCATCTTTACTACGCTGGCCTTGATGCCGAAACGGGGCAGCACCTTTTCGCAGAACATCAGTGTTTTTTTATAGGAATCATCTGTAATAACTACATGATCGCCCATCTGCAGGTGACCCAACATGGCGCAACACACGGCACCCATGCCGCTGTCAAAAACCTCAGCGTCTTCTGCTTGTTCCAATTCACGTAGCTTTTTGATGGCAACCGCGGTTGTGGGATTGCCGTACCGGCCGTACTCAAAGCGGTCCACTTTTTTAGTCACATAATCAATTACCTCTTCCATGGTCTCAAACGTGTAGGAGGAGGTAAACACTACTGGGGTTGTAATCGAATCCATGTACTGGCGGCGAGGCTCGCCGGCGTGTACGGCTTCGGTGGAGAATCCTTTAGTCATCGTAGGAAAAGTATCCGTTTTGCCGCATCAAGGCGGCAGTGTTTTAAAGGTTTAATACAGGGTAACAGCCAAATTCTGCAAATGCAGGACAAATCAAATTAAGCAAGGAGCAATGCTCGGAATTATAAGAGTCGTAGATTCCATAGTACATTTGAGGGTGTGCAGGTCTGAGTCATATCTGTTTACTCTCAGAAATTACTCGCTAAAATGCAATCTCTTCTTGCCCGGAATGCTTTTTGCATGTGCATAGCCGATTAGCAAATAGATCAGTAGTTAAAGATTTTGGCCAATAGGTTATTGGGGCCAAACTCATATCGAGAGGTAACGCGCTTGTTAAAAGGTAAGGAAAATGCCAAAGGGATGCTCTGCCTCATGCTGCACGCGCACCTGCCCTTTGTTCGCCATCCGGAATACCCGGACTTCCTGGAAGAAGACTGGTTTTACGAAGCAATAACGGAGACATACATTCCGTTGTTGCAGGTGATGAATGGGCTTGCGCGCGATGAGGTGGATTTCCGACTCACGATGAGCATAACGCCACCACTGGCGGCGATGCTCGGGGATGAACTTCTTCAATCGCGATATAAAGACCATATAGAAAAATTAATAGAACTAACCGAAAAGGAAATTGAGCGGACGCGTTTTGAGCCAGAGTACCAGGAACTGGCGCGGATGTATAACCGAAAATTTTCCTCGTGCAGGCGGACATTCGTAGATGAATACAAGGGGAATCTACTAACGGGATTCCGGGCTTTACAGGATCACGGTAAGCTGGAAATTATCACTTGTGGTGCCACTCACGGATTTCTGCCATTGATGCAGACAAATCCCAACGCAGTGCGCGCTCAAGTGGCCGTGGCGAGACAGAGCTATGAGCACGCGTTCGGACGTCCTCCGCGAGGGATCTGGAATGGCGAGTGTGGCTATTATCCTGGTCTGGATAATGTACTGGCGGAAAACGACATTCGATTCTTCTTCGTTGATACTCACGGGATACTATTCGCTGACCGGCGGCCCAAGTATGGCGTATTTGCGCCACTATATACTCCTACAGGTGTTGCAGCCTTTGGTCGCGACGCCGATAGCTCAAAGGCAGTCTGGAGCGCCGAGGAAGGGTATCCTGGAGATCTGAATTATCGTGAGTTTTATCGCGACATCGGGTTCGATCTGGATTACGATTATATTAAGCCTTACATCCATGAAAGCGGCCTGCGCATCAACACTGGTATTAAGTATTACAAAATAACTGGAAAAACGTCTAACAAACAACCGTATAATGAAAAGATAGCGCTAGAGCGGGCCGCCAGCCATGCCGGGAACTTCATGCATAACCGGGAGAAGCAGGTCGAGCATCTTGCTGGCCTTATGGATCGCAAGCCGATAATTGTGTCGCCGTATGATGCGGAACTGTACGGGCACTGGTGGTATGAGGGGCCGGAATTCCTGAACTTTCTATTGCGCAAAATCCATCATGATCAGTCGACCTTGGATCTGGTAACGCCTAGCGAATATCTCGAAATGTACCCGGAAAACCAAGTGGCTACGCCGTCGTTTTCAAGCTGGGGGCACAAGGGTTATAGCGAAGTGTGGCTTGAGGGCAGCAACGACTGGATTTATCGCCATCTTCATAAGATCGAAGAGCGGATGGTAGAACTGGCGAACCGGTATAAAGGGACAGATGATGACCTGGAGCGTCGAGCGTTAAATCAGTGCGCACGGGAAGTGCTGCTGGCTGAAAGCAGTGACTGGGCATTTATCATGAAAACAAACACGATGGTTGAGTACGCCGTGAAGCGCACAAAAGATCACGTGGCACGCTTCAATGATCTCTACTTCGCCATCAAGGGCGGCTCCATAGATCCCGGCTACCTCTCGGATCTTGAATGGAAAGATAATATTTTTCCGCATATCGATTTCCGTGTTTACGCCGACCCCGAATAACGTGTCTGTTGCTGTAGCACTTCTATCAGGACTAAAAAGCAGGATGGACACAACCGTCTGTCCTGCTTCTTTTCTCGGAACTCAATTCCGGATAATGATACTTTGTTATGCCTGAGAACCTTTTTAAATACTACGTCCTAGGCGGCGGCTGGGTAATGATTTTTCTTATTCCTGCTTCCATTGTTGCACTTGCCACTATTTTTCGGGTCGCCGGCCACTTGAGGGGTTCCGCAGTTAAACGGTTGAGCAATCAGCTTAGAGCAACCGTCATCGCGCATAAGCACTCCGCTGTCTCATCGATGGATTTTACTGACGCCCGAATGCTTGCCGCCGACGCCTCCATGGGAGTTTATGTTTCGCTGCAGCCGTTATCTGTTATTTACGCTGTCGCTCCTATGCTTGGTGCTGTTGGCTCTGCGTGGTCGCTTATGCTGGCATGGCGCGGCGCGGCGAGCCTCCAAAACAAGAACCTTGCCGCAGCTCTCGAACACGCATTCATTCCCTTGGGATGGGGGGTACTGGTGGGCCTTCTGTCTATCACGGGCTACGCAGTTCTGCGAGCGCGACTTGTTCGGATCGAAATAGATATTCTGGCCCCAGCCGCCATGGCGGCGCTCGGTGAACCACGGGAGGGCCGGAATGGACAAAAATTTTAAACCGTCTGCTGTGCCCGCTCCGGAAAGCTCAGTACAGACGGCGATGACGGGACCGCTGGATCTTCCTGTTCATTACCTGCACAGGACTCCTTCCCCCATGTTCGGTATTATCGCCCTCATGTTGACATTGACTCTGCTCGCTCTCGGCACTTCGGTAATACAAAACGCTGACGACGAAGCTTTCCTTTCCATCTCCGCCACTAGCACGGGAACTGATGGCATTCCTATTTTAAGGATTACGGATACGACGTGGGCTATTGATGATCAGCCGATTCATGAATCTGATATGCCATTTCGCCTTTCTACTTTGTCCGCTCATTCTCAGGCAATAGTTATAGAACATGACCCTGCCCTTACTGCTGAAAGATTAACTCAGGTACTGGAAACGGTCAACAACGCGGGCTTTGGCCAGGTCGGGATCAGGCGGGCGGATATCCCGAAAGATTAGCGCTTTTAAATTTTTAATAAAAAATCAAGGTTAACACACCCTTTGCTACTGAAAGCTTTTTATGGATGACATTACATTAGATACTGACGCAATTCCTATCGGACCGCTTCCGTCTACTGAATCCCCCGGTGGTCGGATAATCGGACCAGGTATTCCGGAAAGCACGGAGGCCGAGCGTAAGGAAAAACGGGATCTCATATTTAAGCGCCACTATAAAAAAAGCCATCTGGAAATGCGTCTGGATGACCGGCTGAAAGCAGTATGTCCGGGAGGGAAACTTTGCGATGTGGTTACCGGGATAATTAATGACCCGCTTGTCGCCAGTATCCAAAACTATGCAAATGTTGTCAGCATTCAGCGCCTCGGTTATAACGACCATGGCCCGGTTCACGCACGCATTGTGGCGCTCAACACTCTTCGCATTATTGATCTACTTAATGATGGTGGAGTGCCGCCTTCCGTCGTATCTGAAGAGGTTGCTACTATGGACGATGCAAAGGTCGCTGGGTTTTTGGCCGCGTTCCTTCATGATCTCGGAATGGCCGTCACCCGGGACGACCACGAGCGGCACAGCATACAAATGGCCGACCATATTCTTGATCGTCACTTGTCTAAAGTGTATGACGACGAAGGCCAGTTATGGATGATGAAATGCCTTATCAACGAATGCATTATCGGCCACATGGGCAATTACCGAATTCACAGTGTTGAAGCGGGCTCCCTTATGATTGCCGATGGGGCAGACTGTACTAAAGGGCGGGCTCAGATCCCGGTGCTCCTCAGCAAACACCCCATGCTTGGTGACATCCACCGATTCAGCGCTTCCGCCATTACTGAGGTGCGCATCGTTAAAGGGAAACGTAAGCCTGTCCGGATAGAAGTCGACATGACTGCAAGCGCCGGGCTTTACCAAGTGGAAGAAGTGCTAATGGCCAAGGCTAAACTCAGCCCAATCATGAACTACCTGGAAATCGCTGCTTATTTGGATGAGAAAGAACGTCTATATCTCCAGTGAAATAGATGGTTTTGGCACCGGATTGTCTCATTTTTTGCACCTTTTTTATATTTAATCAGGCTATGTAGACAGGCCCAAATCCCTGTATAAGGCAGAGTTTGCCTCATATACGCGCTTCTGGTGTTTCGGTTCTCCCGGCAGGCCGTTGAAGATAATTGCGACTGCCATTCCGTTTTCCGGATCTGCGTAGGCTGATGAGCTCTGCATTCCGCCGTGTCCGAAGGTTTTGTCTGATGCGTGTTGACCATATCCGTACGGATCCATGGTTGCTCCGTACCGGCTGGAATTTATCAGGAACCCCAGTCCCCAATCCACGACTTGCATAAACGAATGGTCCTTCATGCCGATTCGTTGCCTCGTCGTCATTTCCTCCACTGTGGAATTCCGCAATAAATGGGCGCCTGTTGGGGTTTTTCCATCGTCTAACAGGCACTGATACAATGCTGCCAGATCACTTGCCGTCCCTATGGATCCCCCACCAGGATTATGCGCTGACGCACGCTGAGCATCGTCTCCAACCCATTGCGCTACGCTAGCTTCGTTAAAATGACCGTCCTCGACTCCTAAGTTGATTCTCTCCCGCGCAGCCCTTGTGGTATCATATAGCACTGCCAGTTCCCCGGCTTGCCGCGCGGCAGTCCATTTGTCCGCATCCATGCCGATACTGGCGTGGTGGCAACCCAAGGGCTCCAACACTTCCGCTTTAACAAATTCGTGAAAAAGCTGCCCTGTCACCCGCTCTACTATCTCTGAGAGGAGATACCATCCGGACTGGGGATCATAAGCGGCATACTGCCCTGGTGTCTCGCCTTTGATGGGTATGGCATGGCAAATCTGTTCGATAACCTGGTCTCGCGACATCCGCGGCCAGTCCAGGCGTGGTGGGCGATATGCGTGGGTATGAGACAGTAGATGGCGAACCGTGATGTCATCTTTGCCATTTCCCGCAAATTCAGATATGTAATTGCAAACCTGCGCGTCAAATGACACTCGCCCCCGGTCTGACAGGATACCAACAGCCAAGGCAGTCAGTGGTTTTCCGGCGCTAAGCCAGAGTATCCGATGATCAGGCCGAAGAGTTGTATCAGCTGCCCAATCGGCAGCTCCGACTGCAAAGTCCGCAACAATTTTACCATTTTGCCGTACGTGGACAACAGCGCCGGGATGAAGCCCTGTTGCTATGCCCGCTTCAATAGTTTTAACTAATTCAGGGTAATTGGTTTTCATAGGTTCGTGTTAGTTTATCCGCCGGCACCATATTCTACAACTACATCCAGCGTGGGACGTCCCCATTTCTCTGTCTCCCCGTGGCCGGTGAAGAAGATATCGATTCGCTGAGACCCTTTGATTGCGCCACCGCGGTCGCCTACGACGCCCCATCCCCATCCCGGCACGTACATTCGCGTTCCGAAAGGATAATGGCTCGTGTCAGCCGCGATGGTGCCGAGCCGCTGGCCTGCGCGCCAGGGGAGCAGGACCTTGCCTGGAACTGTCCAGGGTTTGCGTACCGTTTCGCCTGAGATTAGTCCAGCCCGTGGCTCGGCGAGTTTGCCGCCGCTGGCTGTCTTGCCGGTGTAACGATCGCCTTTGCTTCCGCCCTCGCTCACGTAGCGATTCCACACGTCCAGCTTTAGAAACTTCCAGCTTCCGCGCTTGTAGCCGTTACATTCGCCACAGTCGCAGTAGGCGGTCACCACCATTGGTACCGTATATTGCTGCGCCGCCTCTGCCGGCGACAGGCCGGCAGCTAGCATTATAATTAAAATATTCTTCCACACGCGCATCAACATGCCCAGCTCCCGCAAAAAAAGAGTTCATTAACCGTGAGTAGATGAAGTTGTTACAGGCTTTTCCCGGATTGAAAAGAAAATAATTTCTGCGTGTTTCGGACGGCTCGATAAGCCATTTTCCGTCGAAAAATGAGTTGTTTTTCAAGGGTTGAGTTTTTATGGCGGATTCCTTTATGGGTGGCGGCTGAGCGAGCAGTTTTCCGTTTTTAGGGGTTTTTGTGGCGCTCAGCCCTATGGGCGCTGGTCGAGCGACCACTTTGCACACGTTTTCCTGTTTTTTATTTTTTAGGATTTCGGCTTGTTGGCCGGCTGGGTTAGTTATCGTGGTTTATCTCCTTTTGGCAGGGTTGCATTTAAGAGAGACGTTACGCGACGAAACGGAGCAGGTAATTCCCGCATGGGGTCTTAATGGTGCATTCTAAAGTTTGGGTTCGGACGGCTCGGCGAGACGTTCCAGCAGATTAGGTTGTCAGACGCGGACGGCTCGGCGAGCCTTCACGATCGATTAAATAAATATCAGAAGCGGGATAGACGTTTAATGTACGTTACTGTTTGTCGAGTGTTTATCTTATCCAATTAGCTGGATATGACTACTGAACTTTTCCAACAGGAGCTAAAAATTATGTCGAACACACCAGAATGGTACGTCGCCAACAACGGGCAGAGCATTGGCCCTCTCACTATTGACGATCTTATCGAAAAGATACCGCAACATGGCGGGTCCCAGGCGCTTATCTACGGACCGGGCGTGACCGAGTGGAAGCCTGCCGGGAGCGTGACCGAGATAGCGCAGCGGCTTTCGCCTGGAGCTGTGCCCGCCATGCCACCTGCCCCCGGCACCATAGCCGTTACTCGTCCCGGAACTCGAATTTCCCATGAGATCGATTATGAGATTCATGGCGAGGAAATGCAGTATGCTGAGATTACTCTTGACCCAAATGAGACCGTAATAGGCGAACCGGGCGTGATGATGTACATGACCTCGGGGATACAGATGGAAACTGTTTTCGGCGATCCCAGCGAGCAGAACCAGGGCATGATGGGCAAGTTGTTCAGCGCTGGAAAGCGCGCCATGACTGGGGAATCTCTTTTTGTTACTACTTTTACCGCCCGTGGCAACCAAAGGGAATCTGTTGCTTTTGCTGCTCCATTTCCGGGCAAGCTTCTGCCTATGCATCTGGACCAGCTCGGCGGTGAGCTTATCTGCCAAAAGGACTCGTTCGTCTGCGCCGCCATGGGCACTAAGATCGGAATCGCTTTTCAAAAACGCATTGGCGTTGGCCTGTTTGGCGGCGAAGGTTTCATCATGCAGCGCCTTACTGGAGATGGTATCGCCCTGATTCATGCGGGGGGCAATATGATGCAGCGCGACCTGAAACCTGGCGAAGTGCTAAAGGTGGACACGGGGTGTCTGGTTGCCCTTCAGCCCTCAGTCAACTACGACATTCAGATGGTTGGCGGAATTAAAAATACGTTATTCGGCGGCGAAGGGTTGTTCTTTGCTACACTTACAGGTCCTGGGCGCGTCTGGCTTCAGTCTATGCCGTTCTCGCGGTTGGTGGGTCGCATTGCCGCAACGATGCCAAGCAAGTCCGGTGGCGGCACTGGCGAAGGCAGCGTGCTTGGATCACTCGGCGGTATGCTCGGCGGGGAGTGAGGGAAATTGGCCGGGCTTTGATGCCCGGCCAGTGTTTCGAAATGAGCGGGTTTTAAAGTCGGGTGGTAGCTGGAATCGCTGCGCTGTGGTTCTGGCGCCTCTCTGGAACGGCGATAGTTTTTTTGTTCCTTCTGGGGGCTGCGTAGCTTCACTTCTGGACCCCGGCTACCATTCTAATGTCCCATCCGGACAGGCGCAAGCTTATGGCTGATGGGTTTCCGGACCATTAACGGTTAGGGATAAACAGGAATGTCTGTCTTACTTTTTTGTGTTGTTGGGTTATACTCTGGCCGTGTGTTGGACTTTATGGTGGGTTGGGGAGCTTTTGTGAGTTACACGATTCACTTTAACCTGTGTCCACTGAGACGGGCAGGAATACCCATCCTACGTTTGTTACTCTTCTGGCTGAACAATTGGAACCTGTGGTCCCATTGCCTGACGAAATTTCCGTTTTGATCTGATCATCAGTGTCCCAAAAATCAGGTCGGCAAAGGGAAGAACCACGTTGAAATTTTTGTGCATATACCGATGGTGCAGCAGATGGTGAGCGTTCAGCCGCCGGAAAACCCATAACCTTTCCACAAGGCGCATTGGGTGATTTTTCGGTAGGTGCATGCACCAGTGGATGTACTCGTACACACCGTAATAAACGACAAGCACCGCCAGGAATGTGCCCGATATGAGCCAGTTGTCGAATATTACGCTCAGGATTATCGTGGGAAGGGTCGCCACGATACAGAGCGCGGGACCATTCCACCATTCCATGGGAATGGTTCCCTTGTCTACATCGTGATTATGGTGAGAGTCCAAATGGTAGGACTCGTCTGCTTTAAAAACTTGGTGGTGAACTTTCGCGTGAGCCTTAAAAGGGTAATCAAAGGTCCCAATTCCAAATCTTACGGGCTTGTGCATAACGTAGCGATGAATTGCCCATTCATAAACCGATGCCACTAAGAGGCTGGCGATAATAATTACCAAATAGATCAATTTATTAGTTTTCCTATGAAAAGTTTTGATGCAAATTTAACAGACTCGCAAGAATCGTGGGCGTTTTTAAATGGTTTTGCGTTTCATTATATGGCAATTAATCGATGATGCGCGGATAGACGGCCACATGACCGGAATCTTTACCCTTTAATTCGAATT
This sequence comes from Candidatus Sumerlaeales bacterium, assembly GCA_038243585.1. GTDB lineage: Bacteria > Sumerlaeota > Sumerlaeia > Sumerlaeales > Sumerlaeaceae > JAKFFN01. The sequence goes on from JBBSQY010000003.1 coordinate 22,621, forward strand.
AGTTTCAAATTGAGTACTGTTCATTCGCAGACTTTTGTTTTCTTAAAAAAATTTTTGATTAGCCTGCGCCAGTAAATGTGGGTTCAACCCTATGATTACATTTATGCATATAGCGCTAAGCATAGCGTCTTTATTTTTAATTCTCGGCACACTGATGAACCTCTCCAAAAATCCTCATTGGTTTGTTCGGAGCTGGGATTTTCCCCGAGTTTTTATCGCAATTATCAGTGGCATATTAGCGGGCGTTTACTCCTGGTTTTTTCACGATTCCGTCTGGGACTTACTTATTCTGTTGGGGCTGGCCGGGGTTGTCGTTCGGCAGGTATACATGATATTTCCCTATACGCGCTTCGCCCGCAGGACGGTATTGGAGACTGAGCGTCCTCCGGGAGACGAGCGGCTAAGGCTTCTTATGTCGAACGTGTTGATGGATAACCACAATTATGATAAGTGGCTGAAAGTTGCGCGAGCAGCGAAAGCTGATATTATTGTGGCCGTCGAAGTTGATCAAGGCTGGATAGATGCAATTGCATCACTGCAGGATGATTACCCCCATGCAGTTCACTACCCGCTGGATAACTTTTATGGTATTGTGCTGTACTCCAGACTGGAATTTGATGGCGAACCGGAACTGAAATTCCTTGTGCAGGATGACATCCCGTCCATACATGCGACCATAATTTTGAAAAACGGCCAACGCATCCGGCTCCACGCGCTGCACCCGCGTCCGCCGGAGCCTATTTATAACCAGGATTCTACGCCGCGGGACGCCGAACTGGTCATTATGGGCCAGGAGATTGAAAAACTCGAGCGCAACGTTCCCACTATAGTATGCGGCGACCTTAATGACGTGGCCTGGTCCTATACAACGCAGCTGTTTCTTCGGCTGAGCAAGCTGCTTGATCCGCGAATGGGACGCGGAATGTATAATAGTTTTAACGCCAACAGCCGTATTTTTCGATACCCGCTAGACCACGTGTTCCATTCCAACGAGTTTAAGCTGGTTGATCTGCACGTGCTGGAACATGTAGGGTCCGACCATTTTCCGGTGCTGATTGAACTTAGCTGTGAGCCAGAAGCCGCGCTGGAGCAGGAGGAGACCCAGGGTCAGGATGGCGATCATGAGGCAGCTGAGGAATTTCTGGAGGAAGAGGCAGAGCGGGAAATGGATGGCAGGGAAGACGGTCATGTAGCCCAAAACAGTGAATATGGACAGGGGAATGGGGCCGCATAACCGCGGCCTGACGTTGCGGATGTCAACAGCAGTTACGTTTACCCAGCGCGCGGTGGCCTATGGGGTTCACCTGTTCACCGCGGTTGGAGTGGTGTTCGCTTTTCTTGCGGCGGCGGAGGTTTGCTCCGCTACACCGGATCCGCGCCTTGTTTTTTTCTATCTGGCTGTTCAGGTCATTATAGATGCGGTTGACGGCCCGTTGGCACGCGCGTTCCATGTCAAGGATCGGGCTCCACGAATCGACGGGCGAAAGATCGACGACATTGTTGATTATCTTACCTACACTTTCGTTCCATTGCTGCTGGCCTGGCGCATGGACTGGCTCCCGGGACTTGCCGCTGCCTGGGTGGCCCCGGCCATGGTCGCCAGTCTGTTTGGCTTTTGCAACACCGGCGCGAAAGATGAGGATGAGGGTTTTTTTCTCGGGTTCCCATCTTACTGGAACATTGTTGTATTTTATATCGGGCTCTGGCTGCCCCTTGTGGGCCCTTGGCCGGGCGCAATTTTAATTGGGGTGCTCACTGTTTTAACAATTTTACCGGTGCGTTTTATTTACCCGAACCTGGCTCCGCAGCCTTGGAAGCTGCCGACTCTTATAGGCGCAGTAATCTGGACGGGGCTTTTCGCCTGGATGACCTGGAATTATTACCAGACGCCGCCGTGGGTGATGTGGGTTTCGTTGGTATATCCCATTGCCTATGTAGGCTTGTCTCTGTACCTGGATTTTCGTTTGCGCCGGAAGGGGAGCGGGTTGTAAGGGGACATGCGTGGGTTAGTTCGGGGGTGGATCTGAGTATGAGGCGTTTCTTTTTTATTAGGGCTGGTGTGTGTCTGGTATCGTTTTTTTGTTTTTTCAATACCGTGGATAGTATGGGTGTGATGAATTACACAGGCGGGACGCCTATGCTACTTCACGCTGCGCAGGTGGTTCTTTTCTGATTTTTTTACCGTATAGTTGCGCCGCCATCAACGGTGATTACTGTGCCTGTAATGAATCCTCCGTGGGCTGCGAGGTGGCCTACCATTTTAGCCACATCATCCGGCGAACCGGGCACTTGAAGGGGCGATCGGCGGATCGCCTGCTCTCTAAAGGCTTCGTCCGCATTTTCAGGAACCAGCACGGTGCCGGGTGCGATGGCGTTTACTCTTACTTCTGGCGCAAGCTCCAGCGCCAGGGCTTCAGTCATGGTAACTACTCCGGCCTTTGAAACCAGGTAGGGAAGGAAATTACGATAGACTCTCCGCACGTTGCAGTCGGCGATATTAACAATCGTGCCGGCACCCCGCGCTTTCATGCGAAGACCGAATGCCTGACAAAGCAGCGCGGGCGCGCGAAGATTGATGTTCATGATTTTATCCCAGGTCTGGACGTCGACATCCTTCAGAGGAGTGGGAAAGTAAACCGCGGCGGAATTGACCAGGATATCGACATGAAGATTATGCCTGTCGAGTTCTGCCGCCATTGCCTCGATATCCGCCGGCTTTTCTAAATCCCCATATACAGTATCTACTTTTCTGCCCATACACATGATTTCTGCCGCAAGCTCGTCAGACTCTCGCGTGCTGGTGTGGTAGTGGATGATAATATCAGCTCCCATCTCTGCCAACCGGAGAGTAATGGCGCGTCCTACTCGCCGGGCTGCCCCCGTTACAAGAGCTCGTTTTCCGAGTAATTCCATCTTGTTCTCCTTAAGGTTAAGCCTTCCAGACAAGCCCATTAGCACACCAACTAGAAGCTGTTTCAACAAATGAAGCAAAAAACTTCGCAGAAATGCCGTTTAACCTTTGATTTCAACATACGTGGGACTTCTTATCCCACTGATTTTCAAGACAATTAAAGGGAACTTCCGCATCTCATGAAAACGTGGATAGCAATCGTTGCGGTATTGGCACAAGTGTTTTGCCTGACCGGAGCCGGCTGGGCTCGGCCCTTTACTAGAATTGTTTCGCCGGTGCAGGATCAATGCGTGCCTGGTCCGGACGTTACTGTAAAATTTGAGGCCGGCGGCATGACCCTTGGCGCTTCCGCATGGAATTTGCACTTCATGCTCGACAATGAACCTTTCCAAATACAATATGACGGCAACCACGCTCATGTGTTTAAGAACGTGCGCCCGGGCTCTCATACGGTGCGGGTTTATGCAGCCAATGCCATGCAGGAAGCCATTCCGGGCACTCAGTCTACGGTCAGCTTCAGCGTGGCTTATGCGGATAAAGCCAATTATGTAATGCCAGGCAGCCCAACCCTTACTTATAACCTGCCGCAAGGGGAGTACTTCGGGATTGACGCTGCTGACATAACTGTGGATTTTCTATTAGAAAATGCTGTCGTAGCACCTGGGGGATACCAGGTGGCTTATTACGTGGATGGTCGGCGTTTTCTAATTCAGGATCAATGTGGTCCTCGCCATGTGAAAAACCTGAACCCTGGCCTGCACCGCGTCAGGATTGAATTGCAGAATCAGTTTGGTGACTTGGTTCCGGGTGCGTTTAATTCGACAGAACGTTCTATTTTGATCTCTCCGAGCAGAGTTACGAAAAGCCCGTCAACTGTTGATGATGGCTACCATGGACTGCCAAGACTGGACTCCATCAAAGGCAGCATGACAATGGGACAACACTGGTCTGCGACTGCGCCGGTAGAGCCGCTTTCGCAGGCGGATATCGAGAAGCAGGCATCGCTGACCGTGCGTAACGCAAAAGGCGAAAGAGTTGGCGTTCGTGAGGGACGAGTTCTTAATCCCCTCGACGCGGCAACTGATGCGGACCCGATCGAGACGCCAGCGAAACAATTTACCGTGCGCGCCGGCGGCGAACCTGATTCAGAGACAATGGACCTGGATGAAGGGAATGCCAGCAACGTTCTCCTTGGAACTGTATTTGTAGATAATAGCGACGATGACGACGAAGATGTGGAGTCTGAGACAACAGCCACGGTTGTGAACAATGCCGACGCAGAAACACCTGTGGCAAAGAGCGCTGTAAAGGCTACGACTCGTCGCCGGGCGGACGGTACCTCGACAACCGTGATCCAGACGACGGCAACACAACGCCTGGCGGATCGACCAGGAATGCGTACCGTGGAAACTCAAACAAGCCGTACCGTTTATCCTTCGGGAAACCTCACGACCGCGACTAAACAAGCGACTAAACAAACCACCGAGACGCTGACTAAGCCAGAGAGTAAACAGACAACCGAGACTGGGAAACAGGATGCGTCAGATAAAACAACCACTCAAGCTCTGACGCGACGAACGGGCAACAAACAGACCTCTGAAACTGGAACCTCGGGCGCAGGACGCGAAAGAAAAGCCGGAAGCCGCAGAGAGACTAGCCCGCTGTTGCCTGCTATAAATTAAGCTGGCGGTATCTGTTGGGAATTATTCCAAAAGTCGATCACCCATCGCCGGCTTTCATTCATGTTGATATTGATGATCTGTGGGCCATTGCCGAATGCTATGGATTTGAAGTTGCCAGGGACTGGATCCATCACGTAAGCAGTAATTCTCTGCCGCGTTTTAAAAAGCTTTTCCACGAGCAGGGTCTGTCTGCTACGTTTTTTCTGGTGGGGCGGGATCTGGAGTCGCCTGCGTATGTGGAGCTTATACAGGAACTTTTGCAGGCAGGGCATCGGGTTGCAAATCATAGCCTTACGCACAGCCTTAGGTTCAGGGCGTTAACTGCGGCTGAAATGGCTGCCGAAATAGACGGTTGCCACCAGATGGCGCAGCGAACGCTTGGGCTTGAGATGGAAGGATTTCGCGCTCCGGGTTATGCCTGGTCTGTTTCATTGATGAAACTGCTGGATGAGCGCGGGTACAAATATGATGGGTCGTTGATGCCTGGGCCGTATGGGGGAGTTTTTCGCTGGATGGATTCCCGGCTGCGCAGGAGTCTGCCTGGTGATTCAAAGGGAGCCGATTTGCGGTCTTCATCCGGAGCAGGAGAATCGGCTAAAACCCAGTATCCGCTGTTTTCGGACACGTGGAATTCCCTTTATCCGACACCACTTCATAGCGCCCGGCTGGTGGAGGTGCCTTCTGCTACAGCGCCACTCATGCGTCTGCCGTTTCAGGCTGGGGTTTGCATGAGGCTGGGATGGCCTTATTTCCGCGCCTGCTTCGAACCGTACCGATGGAATCGCGCCTTGCCCGTGGTGTTTCTGTTTCACGCTGCTGATTTGACGGATTTCTCCAGCGTCCCTTACGACTTTTTTCGACGATCTTCGTTTTTTAATACGCCGGTCGATGAGCGGGTGAATCTGGCTCGCCGGTTTCTCGAGACCATTCAGGCGCATCGCCCGATAGTTACGACGGAAGAGTGGTTGGATTAACGGCCCGCCGCCACACCGAAGGGTTAGCTTTACATCCCAGTTTGTTGATTTACTAGATACATTTTTCTGAGTTGAGCCCGCAAAAAACCAAACCTGACCGGATTTCCGAATAGGCCTTTGCTCCTTCTGTAAACGAAACCGGCGCAGATTTTTGTGCGCCATTTTTTATGTATGGGCGAGTAGCTCAGCGGTAGAGCAGTGGACTTTTAATCCATTGGTCCTGGGTTCGATCCCCAGCTCGCCCACCATACGTTCAATGCGCATTACTCGGATCCTCAGCTTTTGACAAACATAATATGCGAGCCGGCTAACACCATGAATTCAACGGCAAAAGATGCACTCATCAAGGTTATGTCACGTTCGGCCGATCGCGGGTTTACATTGATCGAGCTGCTGATCGTTATCGCCATTATCGCGATACTTGCGGCTCTTGCGATACCTAATTTTACGGAGGCCCAGGCGCGGGCGAAGGTTTCGCGGGCGTCTGCGGATTTTCGCGCTGTCGCAACGGCTCTTGAGGCTTATCGCATGGACACGGGCCGATATCCAAAAGGCAATCACAGTTCAAGGGTTTTGAACCCGTGGCCGGAACGATATGGATATCGACCTACTCTCGAAAGGCTGTCTACTCCCGTGGCGTATCTGACGGGGGAGAGCGCCTTTTATGATCCGTTCAAAGCGTTGTGGCGTTATGATAACGACTTGGAAGAACGCGACTCGATCGATATCCCGCCGGGAGATCTTAAGAATAAACAGCTCTATTGGTATGCGGCGCGTAACGCAACCGGCGCGGCGGAATGGGATCAGCCTAATGATCCCGATCCATTCTGGTACTATCTGGAATCTGCCGGCCCTGACCTTGCTCATCATAACGCGGGAACTTTTTTTCTGGGTATCAGATCAGACACTTCAAACAGTCGGGGCCGGGTCGGCAAGTTGATCTATGATGCTACGAACGGCACAAATTCCAGGGGCAGCGTGTGGCGGGTGGGCGGCATCCCGACAGGTTACGCAAAATCGTTTTACTTTATGGTGCAGCAGAAGTACGGAAGTTAAACTCAGGCTGTGGCACAACTTCGCCGGCTTTAATGTCCATGATCTTTTGCAGTGGATTAAAAAAATGGCCGGACGTTTAAGCCGTCCGGCCATTATGCTTTTGGATTAAATCGTGATCGAGTGGATCAGGCTTCCAATTTCGCCATATTTTCCTTAACGTCGGCTACACTCTTGTTCAGGGCGGCGCGTTCGTCATTGGTTAGCGGCACTTCGAGGATGCGTTCGATGCCGTCTTTCCCGAGCATTACAGGCACGCCACAGTAGACACCGTCGATGCCGTACTCGCCTTCAAGGTACGCAGCGCACGGAAGTATGCGCTTCTTGTCCTTCAAGATGGCCTCGGCCATCTGGACGGCGGCGGCGCTCGGAGCGTAAAAAGCGCTACCGGTTTTCAGGTAATTCACGATTTCAATGCCGCCGTTGCGGGTGCGCTGTACAATCTGGTCGAGGCGGTCTTTTTTAATAAATTCCGTAACGGGGATGCCGGAGATGGTCGTGTAGCTGATTAGCGGCACCATGCTGTCGCCGTGGCCACCCAAGACGAGGGCCTGAATGTCTTCGACGCTTACCTTGGCTTCTTCTGCAATAAAAGCGCGGTAGCGGGCTGTGTCCAGAATGCCTGCCATGCCGACAACGCGTTCGCGAGGGAATCCGCTGGCTTTATAGGCCACATACGCCATTATGTCGAGTGGGTTTGACACGATGATCAGAATGGAGTTGGGGGAATGCTTCGCGGCCTGTTCCGCGCAGCTTCTGACTATTCCTGCGTTGGTTTTCATCAGGTCGTCGCGGCTCATGCCCGGCTTGCGGGCGAGACCGGCGGTGATGATAACCACATCGCTGTCGGCGCTGTCTTCGTAATTGTTTGTGCCGGTTACGTTGGCGTCGAACAGCTCTATTGGGCTTGCTTCAAATAGATCGAGTGCTTTGCCCTGGGGAATGCCTTCGGCGATATCCAACAGTACAACGTCGCCTAATTCTTTTGATGCGGCCCAGTGCGCGGCGGTGGCGCCTACATTACCAGACCCAATGATCGTAATCTTATTACGCCTTGGCATGGTTTCTCCGTTCATTATTTAAAATTGTGAAAATGTGGTTGCGTAGCTTTTCGCAGACGGTTGAATACTGCAAAAGCATGACGGCCCTTAAAGGCTACCGGTGATTTGTGCTACTTATCAGCGCGAACGACATTTATGGTAATTTCAGCGATCACTTCGGTGTGGATCTTAATCAGCACCTTGTGGGGCCCGACGGTTTTAATTGCTTCAGGAATGTCGATCTGCTTTTTGTCTACTGTGAAACCTTTTTCTTCCAGAGCGTGGGCTACGTCTGTAGACGTTACCGCGCCGAAAAGCTTTTCACCGGTTCCGGCTTTTGCGGGAAGGTTGAACTCGACGCCTTTAATTTTTTCTTCGAGCTCACGGGCGTCTGCCACCTGGATCGCGGCCATCTCGATGGACTTCTTTTTCATTTTCTCGTAGCGTTTCAGCGCTGCGGGAGTGGCTTCTTCGGCCAGACTTTTTGGCTTTAAAAAGTTGCGGTAGTATCCCTCGGATACCTTTACTTTTTCGCCTTGGCGACCCAAGCCCTTGACGTTGTCGAACAGTATGACTTCCATGGGTTCTCCTTCGTTGTTTCTCGATGTGATGTTGCCTACAGTTGCGCGGTGTTCTTGATCATTTAGAAAAATTTGATGAAGTGGCCGTCGACATCATGGACAGAACTGGCCTTCTGGACGGGATAGGTTACTGTGTATAAAGGTGAAAATCTATGTAATTATTGGCTCTCTGTCGGGATCTGTGACAGGGAAAATGTTTGCTTCGCTTAGCTTTGCCAGCATTACGTCGTAATCCAGGGTTTGGGCAAGAATCATTTCTGAGTCCGTGACGCCCAGGCAGAGCAGCAGGTCTACTGTTCCCGATGGCAGTTCGAATTGGGGAGTCAGGTGCTCGGCTTCAACTATTATTAAATTCTTAATCAAGGAGGCTGGCCTCTGCGGATCAATGCTCGTATGGAGCGGAATGCGTCCGCCAGCACAGACGGTTTCGCCCTGAAGCAGGCCGCTCGCGGCGAGTATATTGACGGCCATCAGCCAGTGGAGAACTTGAATCGCCCAAGGTGCTGCGACGGGGGTGTGCATCAGCAGTTCAAAGCCGAGGCCACTCGGTTCTGCCTTGTTTACTGTCGCGGGGTCTTCTCCCCATGGATTGCTTAGCGCCGTGGTTATATAGGACCAGTAAGGGAGCTTTTCTGTTGGGGACACTTCGAACACGCCATGAACGAGCCAGCGTGGATCAGGTTTCGCTTGGTGGCCCAGCCGTTGGAAAAGCTCGGGAGGAATGGTATGGACATGAGGGCCGACGGATCCAAACAGCTGTCTATACACTGTCTCTTCGCGGTGAGCCCACACGTCCTGAAACCACTTTTGCCATTCATCCTGGGTCGTAGTCAACGGTGGGCTCCCTTTGATTGTGTTTTTGCTGGCGGCGGTCCGTTAAACCCGAAAATCTTTTTTTGAGGAAACAAACCGAACATGCCGCCCGTGTGGATAAAAAGTATTTTGTCTTTCTTGCGAAAGCGACCTTTTTGAATTTCCTGTATCATGCCGTAGAAGGCTTTGCCAGTATAAACAGGATCGAGAACCAGGCCTTCCAGCCGCCCTGCTTCGATTAGCAGAGCAATTTCTTCCGGATAGGGAAGCGCGTAGCCCTCGCCGACGTATCCATCGAGCATTTGAATTTTGGTGGCCGCCGCTGAAAGTTTGAGAGCAAATTTTTGGTTTAATTCTTCGAGAATACGGCGTATATCGGCTTGGAAATAGGCCGCATCGTCACAAACATTAACACCCCACACTTGTGGCTTCTTAAGTCCGGAGATTGCTCGACCGGCGATTAGGCCAGCAGTTGTTCCACCACTGCCGACCGCGCTTACGATATGGTCAAATGTCAGGTTCTTTCGCTTGCTCTGCGCCTGAATCTCGTTCCATGCATGAATGTACCCCCAGCTCCCGATGGCATTGGATGCGCCGACGGGAATCCAGTAGCAGCGCTTTCCCTCCGCCGTGTATTTGTCAACGAGTTCGTCAACAATTGCAGGCTGACGGGTGGAGTATTCTTCGGCAGGAAAATAGGAAAAGGTTGCGCCAGCGAGTTGATCGAGCAGGAGGTTGCCGTCCGGTGCTCCATGTTGCTCTCCGCGCAGAATCAGATGGCACTTAAGCCCCAGGCGCGCGCAGGCTAACGCCGTGGCGCGGCAGTGGTTGCTCTGAATACCACCCGCTGTGATTATAACGTCAGCTTTCAGGCTCAGGGCTTCAGCGAGGGAGAATTCCAACTTCCGAATCTTGTTGCCACCCAGCACACTACCCGTCAAATCGTCTCGCTTGACCCAGATTTCCGGGCCGCCCGCCAGCTCCGTTATGCGTGGTAGAAACTCAATGGGTGTCGGAGTTAGGGCGAGTTTAAGGCGTTTTGGAATAGCGGGCAAGTCATGTTTCTCCAAGGCTGCAAAATAAAACGCGGTTAACCAATAGATGGATAACCGCGAAAAACTGGTACAGGCATCGCGCCTGGCGCCGGTGCTTAAAGTTTAATCAGGAAGCTTTTACAACCCGGTTGGACTTTAGGCAATTGGTACAAACTTTAATGCGTCTTACGCCACCGGCGACTTTCGCACGAACCCGCTGCAGGTTTGGCAACCAGCGACGCCGCGTCTTGTTATTGGCATGGCTTACATTGTTGCCCGTTGCAGGGCCTTTTCCACAAACTTGGCATTTTGCCATTTCAGTCACTCCAAAAAAAATTACCGAGGTCAGCCGCGTCTGATTACATTTGTTGCAACCCGACTGACAGCCGGAATCGTTATGCGCTATTAGGCCTATTATTCAATTACACAACGCGACCTACGACAGATTTCGGCTCAGTTCGTGCTGCAATCAATTGTAAAAACACCGTACAAATCCCTTGCCCTTGCCATACTCAGAGGGCCTCTTCGATACAGTTAACCGCTACAAAAATCTTTAAAAGGTTCGGGCATTTGGCTTATACGCAACAAGTAGACAGGTATGTTTTCCATAAGCCCCTATGGCGTAAGGTGCTGCCGCTTTTCCTTTTAATACTTATATGGATAGTGCCGCTTTTTTTGTGGCGCGGCACCGCCATCAAGTTACCGGAACCTTTTGACACCTGGCCAGCGATTGGATTGGATTGGCTGGCTCAAGTAGGAATTACCTTTAAAGATACCTTTCCGATTGCGTTGGTCCTCACCGCGGTCCTGGTGTTCTGGTGGTATAAAGCTTTTGAGATCCTTATTATCTCCGCCGATGCCATTACCCGCAGTTCGCTGCTGGGTTTTCGGAGGACCCTGCGCTGGGTTGATGTGGACGAGGTCCTTATCGATCACCTGGAAGCTCGTATGGAAGGAGATGCGACCGCGCGCAAAACCCTTTACCTGTATGAGGTTCCCAAAGGAATTTTCGGCCTACGCCGTCGGATGAAAATTAACAACCGGCAATTCGATGGATTTGAGGATGTGGAACGGATTGCGGTTCTGGTCAGCGTGCCGGCCGTAGCGGAACGGCTTCGCCAGCGTGTTGAAGCCACCAAAAAGTCTGCTACCTTTGCCGTGCTCGATCCTGGAGAGCTTCTGATGGGTAGCCTTTCGGTGCTGCTGGGTCTGCTGATGGTGGCTGCGGCTTTTTATGACACGCTCTGGCTGCTCTTTGAAATCCCTTACGAGATGGCCGTTCGGCCCGCTGTTATTGTGGCGGGAGTGCTTCTTTTCTTGTTTGGTTTGTTCAAATTCTTCTATAAGCAAATCGGGGTCGACGGAGAAAATGTTTACATTATGCGCGCTAGATGGGTGCTTAAGCGTATCCCAATTGATACTATCGCTGATATCCAGATTCGCGAAAATCAGATGCGTGTGTATGCATTTGTAAAAGATCCGGAAATCCCGAAACAAGTGTTTAAGACCAACAAGTACGTGCGCAACCGCGGCGTAATGCTGCGGCTTATCCGAGAGATCTACGATGTGCGCCGTAATATGGATAATGTCCCTATTCCTGGGTTGTCAGGCGGGGCTCAGCCTGCGGCAGATCACAATCAAGGCATTGATCCGATTTGATGCAGTCGCAAGGACGCCCGCCTGTGCGAGGCTAGGGCTCCATTTTTTCCCCTGTTTGATCTACATAAGTTATCTCGACCCAACCACAGCACTATTTTATCGATGTTGACTGCTGACGATAGCGTCTTGTCCAACTGACACAGGAGGGACGCCTATGCTACTTTAAATCTCCATGAAGCGATTCTCGCTGCGCGCGTAGGTAGAAGCACCAGATGTTTGACCCAGAAACCATCTCCAATTTTCCGACTGCGCCCGGCGTTTACATTATGAAGAATGCCGCGGGTGATGTGATTTATGTCGGCAAGGCTGCCAACCTCCGCAACCGGGTGCGGAATTACTTTTCTCAGACGGGCGACGGGCGTTATACAGTGCCGTTTCTTGTGCGTCACGTCGAGACAATCGAGACGATAATCGCGTCGTCAGAAAAAGACGCTTTTCTTCTCGAAAACAACCTCATTAAAAAGTATCGCCCGCGCTATAATATCCGTCTACGCGACGACAAGACGTACCTCTCCCTCCGGTTCCGCATGAGCCACCAGTATCCGCGGCTGGAAATGACGCGGGTGCGCCGAGCGGAGTTGGGCAGCGCAGGTACGACAGCAATGGGCACGGGCGAAGCTCTTACCGAGCCTATCGAAGAAAAGAAAAAACGTGTCAAGCGCGACAACGACCTTTATTTCGGCCCGTTTACATCCTCTGGCGCTGTCCGTGAAACGCTGCGTTTTCTTCTTAAGGCATTCCCCGTTCGCACCTGCCGCGATTCGGTGTTTCGGAATCGCACCCGCCCATGTATTCTGCATGATGTCGGCAAATGTTGCGCTCCTTGCACCGAACAGGTAACGCCAGAGCATTACGCGAACCTGGTGCAGCGCGTGGCTACTTTCTTTAGCGGAAAAGATGATGAAGTGCGCCGCACGCTTAGCCTTCGCATGGAGGAGCTGGCGGAGAACCTTGAATTCGAAAAAGCGGCACTGATACGGGATCGTCTGAACGCGCTGGATCGTACGTTGGAGTCGCACCAAAGCGAGTCGCACATGGGAGGGGACAGGGACGTGATAGCGATCGCCAGTTCGCAGGGACGCTCTCTGGTGGTCATTCAGCAGTTTCGCCGCGGTGTTCTGATCCACTCGACTGATTTTTATACGCGCAACTATGAGCAGGAAAACAGCGAGGTTCTCTACTCGTTTATATCTCAGCAGTACGACGGCCTCGCGGGGCAGATTCCACCGGAAGTCCTGGTGAGCGAAGAGCCGCAGGATTGCGCGCTGCTGGAGGAGTGGCTTCGCGAGCAGCGCGTCGGGGCAGTGCGGCTTCATATGCCCCAACGGGGCAAGCTGAACGCTGTCACTCATACGGCCCTGCAGAACGCCCGCATGGGCTTAAATCGCCGCCTGGGTGGAGAGCGCACGCGCGAAGAAACCTTGGAAGAGCTCAGCGAACGGCTAACTTTGGAACGTCCGCCGCGCACCATAGAATGTCTGGATATTTCCAATATCATGGGAGTCCTGGCGGTTGGATCTATCGTGCGTTTTGAAGACGGCGAGCCGGATAAATCCGGATACCGCCTCTATAGGATCCGGACCGTAGAGGGCAGCAACGATTTCGCAATGATACGAGAAGTAATGCTGCGGCGGTTTCGCCCGGAAAGTGATCGGGCGCGGGAGTTCCCAGATCTTTTTATTGTGGACGGGGGGAAGGGCCAGCTTGGCATGGCGGAAGAGGTTTTTCGCGAACTGGGAATTACGGATGTGAGCCTGGCCGGTATGGCGAAGAGCCGCTTAAAGGTACGGGCTCCGCGCAAGTTTCCTGGCGTGATAACCGGACCTGCTGCGGATCGGGTGTCAGAGCCACGGCCGGATACTTCAATTGATGGCACCGAGGCAAAGTCGATAAATGATTACTTTCCCGATGCGCCAGATTACGTGGGCGGAGAACCTGAGGCGGACGAACCAGTTACCTTGAAAGCCCGGGAACGTTTCAGGCCACTTACGGTGCAAGGATATGGCAAGGAAGAGGTTATCCGATTTCGTACTGAAGAGCGCATCTTCCTGCCCGGACGGAAAAATCCGGTCACTTTTGCCACGAATTCGCCCGCGTTGTTTTTGCTTGAACGGATTCGAAACGAAACCCACCGCACGGCGATCAATTATCATAGAAAACTTCGGGAAAAAACCAACCGACGCAGTATGCTGGACGAAGTGCCGGGGGTGGGGCCAAAGCGCAAGGCATTGCTGCTGCGCCATTTTGGAAGTCTGACAGCGTTAAGGGCAGCGACGCCCGAGGATATTGCAGCGGTAGACGGAGTCAGCGCGGACGCTGCACAGAACGTTTACGATTTCATCCATGCCCAGGGAGTTGCCCCGGCACCTGTCAAGATTGAAGTTGAAGAAGAATGGGTTACAGTGGACGAGGAACCGGATAATATAGGAAGCGAGAAGCCGGAGGATCTGCTGGACCCGTCCGATCGTCGGTCGGTGGACTTGTAGCTTGTTCCGAGGGCTGCGTCGCTGCGCTCCTGACCCCCGGCTACCACTCTGATGTCCCTCCGGGACAGGCGTATATAATAAACGTTTAGTGATAGTCGAGTGACATCTGTTTTGTACTTTGGTGGGTTGTAGCGATTTGGGAGGATCCTGAATGCGTCTTTCGCTTGGGTTTACACAGGCGGGTCGCCTATGCTACTTCAGGTTTTTGGTCCTGTAAAGTGGCGCGATTTTGGTAAACACAGAGTGACAATAGTTTGCATTATTCTGCATTGCGGCTGACTAGTGCATTCCTGACTTGCTGTAGCCGTGGGCTGGGGCGAACCAGGCGAGGGCAAACAGAATTGTTCCAACCACTGAGAATCCGCAGATGGCCTGAAAGAACATGGACCAGCCGTAGTGTTCAGCAATATAGCCGACTCCTACGCCACTGATAATTCCGCTGAGATACCCAAACAAGCCAGTCAGCCCAACGGCCGTCGCAGCCGCATGTTTGGTGGCAAGGTTGGCGACTGCAATTCCTACAAGCGCCTGAGGCCCATAGATACAGAAACCAGCAAGGCCCATGATTGTGGCTGCAACAAGCCCTGAGTCAAGGGGCAGCTTCCATAGAGCGAAGACAGCCGCGGTGCATCCGGCCATATAGAATAAACAGGTGCGCGAGCCGCGCCCGCCGAAGACATTGTCTGTCAGCCAGCCGGCCAACAACATGCCGAATATACCTGCAATTTCGAACGTGGCAGTGATCCATGCGGCGTGGCTTAGGTCAAATCCTTTGGCCTCTTTAAAGACCGTTGGTGCCCAGTCGAAAATGGCGTACCGGACGGTGTAAACAAAGAAGTTGGCAATAGCAAAAATCCAGATGTAGGGGTTCGAAAACACTTTTTTCATGTAGCTGGACTTCGGATTTTCTTCCAGAGACTCGTAAAGATTCTCAGCAGTGTCCGGGTTAACATCATGGCTGGTCTGATCCAGCTTTTGATCGTCCAAAGTTTCCACCGGAGGCAGGCCGAGAGATTCCGGCGTGTCTTTTAAACTTATCCACAGGTAGATGGCTACGGTAGCTGCAATGGCGGCCGGAACATAGAACAACGATCGCCAACCAAAGCCTGTCGCCACAAGCAATCCGCCAAGAGCCACCACCCCTGCAGCGCCAACGGAGTGCGAAATATTCCACAACGACATGCGGGTAGCCAGAATTTTCGGTGGGAACCAGTGGGTTAAAAGGCGCGCACAGGGTGGAAACCCCATTCCCTGAAACCACCCGTTGGCCATCCAGATCAACCCGAATGCCCAAGCCATCGCGCTGAATCCGAAAATGGCCGAGGTCGCGCCTTTTGTAAGCATGGCACTGGCGGCAAAAGCCACATTCAGGACTGCGCAAACAACAAGGCCCACAACCATAAAAACTCGCGCGTTTGACCGGTCTCCCAGGAAACCGTTCACGAATTTGCTCACGCCATAGAGGATACCGTGGAGTGTCAGAAAAAGGCCCAGGCTGGTTTTGGTAATTCCCAGGTCCTGTTCCATGAGCGGCATGGCGACGCTTAAATTCTTACGGACAAAGTAAAACGCCGCATAGCCAATCATTGTGGCGATGAGGATCTCCCTTTGATATTTCCGGTATCCCGCCCGAACAGCGGTAGCGTCGGTAATCCTGTGGGAAGCGGGCGGATCTGGCTGGAAAATTCCGAACACACCTTGTTTCTTTTCTGCGCCATTATATATGTTTGGCTGCCTGGGTGACTGGCTCATGCATTAAACCTTTGCTGCGGCGGATTGAAAAAGAGAAGCCATGGCTTTTTCAAACAGTCCTGCTCGGTGGACAAGATCTAGAACAGTGAATCGGCGACGAATATGGAGGGCCTTGCGATAGGCCTCTTCCATTTTGTCCGCTGAAATACCAATGGCCTCACTGCTGCTCGGTGCGCCGGCTTTTTGCAGACTGTCGGCAAGTTGTGCCTGTGAGGGAATCTGCTTTTGCAGGCGTTTTTTAAGTTCCGGCCACGCTTGTTTGAGCGTCAGTAGTTGCTGCCTCAGCTCGTCTGCGGGTATGTACTTTTCCCGCTGTTCTTCCAAGGCCTTGATGCGAATTTCTTCGATGGTGAAGAGACCGTTTATTTCGGCTTCCATCTCATCCCATGTGGGCCATTGGGACACGGCTGCTTCAATATTCAGCGATTCGAGAGGCTGCGTATAAAGGAACTCATAAAGCGCGGAACTGGCAAGGGTCCCGATGCCAACTTTAAACCCGTGGCTCACGGAATGACCTTCGAACTTGTGGCTTTCCATATCCCACAGATGGCTGAACTGATGTTCAGCGCCGGAAGCGGGGCGGCTGTTTTGCAGATGCTGCATGGCGAAGCCGCCCATCATAAGGCCGGCGACCAGAGACTCCAGCGCGGCAGAGTCTGCGGTTGCGATGCCTGCGGGGTTGGCCAGCCATTCTCGCAGGTTGCCCTGCACCATTTGCCATGCAGGCGGATCGATGGGCTCGATGCCGAGAGCGTTGGCAACAATCCAGTCGGCCCCCGCCGGCAGCTTGGCAAGGAGGTCCGCATAGCCACTGGCGTTCATAGAAGGGGGGGCCTGGGCAATGACATTCAGATCGGCTACGACGGCCAGCGGAGCGGGACAATTGAAAGTCTGCTTGCTGCCTTTAAACGTGATGGAAGCGCCGTAGGCGGTATAACCGTCCATGCTCGCTGCAGTTGCCACGCACATATAACGGCGTCCGGAATGGCAGGCCGCCAGTTTAGTAATATCGTTAACACTGCCTGACCCTACGGCCACTGGTATGGCGTCGGTTTGATTTAGTGCCTCTTCTAACTGATCGACAAACTTGTACTCCGCATAGATGGACGGATCTTCGAAAATAAATGGTTTATCGCAGTCGATGTCTTGCGCCAGAAGGGCATCATAAACCTTTCTGCCGCAGATTTTAAAGGTCTCTGCATCCGCTACAATTAGAGCTTTCCGGCCGGAGAAACAGGTGTGGAATGTTCGAGCCACATCCGAGGCATTATCGCGACCAATAACTAGATATTTAGTATCGGTAGCAGCGGTAAGGGCCTTGTCTAAGTCAGCTTGGTATGGGGACTGAGTCATGGGTGGAAATCTTTCAAAGTATTAATGAAGCTAATTTGCGGCGGAAGTAGCGTCGTCGATCGACGCGGTGGGGAGATTGTAGTAATCTTTTATAGCTTTTCTGGTGGTTTCCGGATGATCTGTGGCGAAAGACATGAAGCCCAGGTCCAACAGTTTCCAGTAAGCTTCAGCGCTTGTTCCGCCATAAGGCAGGGTCTGGTAGAGTATGTTATTTTCACGTAGAACATCTCCTGCGGAAATCAAAAACTTATCCGACGAGGTAAACGGATTTACAAAATCGCGACGGATACTTTCGGCAGATGTGGTCAGATGCGTGTGAATCTGAACCTGGGTAATAGCCTCAAAGTCCCGCGCTTTAGCAGCCTCAAATTTGGTTGCCTGTTCCGCTTCGGTTTTGCCGCTCACCCATAAAAGTGTTTCCGATTTCGGCACCAGTTTTTTCCATTCGACAATCTGGTCATGGTGCTGGGACGCCAGCACGACCTGACCTTCGATCTTGTGCTTTTTTACCAGATCTGCCAGCTTGGAAAGGTCCACTTTTTTGATATCCAGATACAAATGGCGCTCTGGCTTTCCCGCCATCAGGGCAAACACATCCTCTATAGTCGCCACTCTGCGATTGAGAAATCTATCCCCCAGCCAAGAGCCGACGTCCAACATTTTTAGTTCGTCAAATGTCACATCTTCGACGCCTTTTTTTGCCAATTCTGGCGATGCGTTCTTTACGACGCGTTGGAAGTTTGTGTCATGAAAGGCGACAATTACGCCGTCGCTGGTCGTGCGCACGTCCGCTTCCGGATAGGTTCCAAGCTTCCAACCAAGCTCAAAAGCCTCTACGGTATTTTCCGGGGCAAGATCGCCGGCGCCGCGGTGGCTTTGAACTATGGCCTGCTCGGGCTTCATGTGGCTGCGTATATTCCATTCGGCTTGAGTCACTTCCTGAGCTGTTGCTGTGAATGCAGCAACGCAGAAAAGTGCGGTTGTTAAAATGGTGGGAGTTTTCATAATATCTCCTTATTATTTGCTCTAGATGTAAATCAGGATAAGAAGATTATGTTTGTGTCCAGAAAAAACATTCTGGTATAAAAATTCAGGAGTCTGCTGCTCAGTGGTTACAGGCGTCATTTCATGCTTGAACATACGTAATCGTTAAACGTAGAGCTTCCTTGTGTTGACCAAAAGAATCATTCCGTGCCTTGACGTTAAAGACGGCCGTGTTGTCAAAGGGGTTAACTTTGTAAACCTCGTGGATGCCGGTGACCCCGTTGAGGCGGCAGTAGCCTATGATAAGGCCGGCGCCGATGAGCTGGTTTTTCTCGATATAACAGCCACCCACGAGCGGCGCGCCACCATGATCGATGTGGTACAGCGAACCGCTGCGCAGGCATTTATGCCGGTGACGGTCGGCGGTGGCATTCGCACTCTGGATGACATAAAAAGTCTGCTTCGCGCCGGCGCGGATAAAATTTCTCTTAATACGTGTGCCGTTGAGCACCCTGAGTTTGTCAAGCAGGCCTCGCGGCGTTTCGGCACGCAGTGCATAGTAGTCGCGATTGATGCGAAGCGCTCGAACAGGCCAGATATGGATTACGAAGTTTATACTCACGGTGGGCGAAAGGCGCGAAGCCTGGACGCCGTTGAATGGGCAAAGCTCATGGAAAAGTATGGGGCTGGGGAGATTTTGCTGACCAGCATGGATCGCGACGGTACCCGCGACGGCTATGATATTGAACTTACCAGGGCGATTAGCGAGGCTGTTAATATTCCGGTGATTGCGTCCGGCGGAGTCGGTAACTTACAGCACCTGGTGGACGGCATAGTCGACGGCAAGGCGGACGCCGTATTGGCGGCTTCCATTTTCCACTTCGGAATTCACACGGTGCGTGAAGCCAAAGAATACATGGCGGGGCAGGGCGTTGCAGTTCGGCTGGAGTAGGAGATTTCTGGACGCATCGATATCCTGCTGGATATTAGGTGCCTTTTTAACTACAGTTAATCCGGTCGTAGTTTATGGTCAGGAAAGTCCAGTTGTTCGTCAGGCCATTATAAGTTCCATGACCGGCAATGACGAGGGCCTGAAGCAGGCTTACCAGGCTGCGCAGCAACAGAGGGCGGCAAGCCCCGGCGGTATTTCCACCGGGGAGGCGATCTGGTATCTTTATAATTCCACCCGCACAAACAGGGATGAGTTCCTGTCGGGACAGGAAATTCTGGCCGCAAATGCCAAGGACAAAGATTGGCAGAACCGGGTGCTTATAAGTCTGCTTACGGACGAAGTTTATGAGCTGAACCGCCTGGAGGGGCAGAACCGGTTTAACAAGTATACGCGAATCTTCAACCGTGTGAGCACGAGTCTCAGCCAATTGGTGATGCTTCAACCCCAGGCCGCGGCATCGCTGCTTTGGGATGGTATGTATAGCTTTCGACAAGGGAAGGCAGCGACTGTCAAAGAGCGTAAGATGGTTTTTCTGTGTGAGCAGTTTCTGAAAAAATATCCAACCGCCCCGGAGCGCGCTGAGGTAACGGCCTTGCGGGAGCAACTGAAACAGAAAATGACTGCGGATCGTGCAAAGGCATTGTTAGCGGCGGGTCGCGCGGCAATTGCCAAAGGTGAGTTTCAGTCTGCCGAATGGCACTTGGAAAAAGCGGCTTTGCTGGCGCCTTCCGAGGCCGATACGGCCACCCTGCTTGCAGAGGCTCGTGTTCTAAAGATTCGCAGCGAAGAGGTGCGCGGACTTACCCTTGGCGTATCTGACGCAGAAAGACGCATGGCACCTGAACAGGTAGCTGCCGTCGGAAAAATTGCGCGCGCTTTAATTACATCTGATATTGAGACGCTTGATGAGCTGCGGCGGAATGTCGCTTATGTAGGGGACAGCGTTGAGTTCGCTTATGCCGCAATCTCGGAAAAGGGTGGTGACCATGGCGCCGCGATTACGAGGTTGCAAGGTATAGCGGCGTCAGCGCCGACCAGCCCGGGTGGGCGAGCCGCGATTAAATTGTTGGATAATCCCAACTTCAACTTAAACGAGGGATATCAGGTTGCCCTTTCGGATATGGCCTCTGATAAAAGTCGATTTATATGGACTGGTAAACGCAGTCGGGATGAAGGCGTGTATGCTGCCGGTAGCGCGGCGATCCAGAGCGCATCAAATCCGGCGGGCGTACCGATTTTGTTTGGTATGGATGCGGCCGTTAGGGCCATCTCGGAAAAGTTTAAAACCCAGGTCAGCGTGGACGGTGTTATTGATGCGGGAGCGCGCTACCTTCGTCGGTACCCGAAAACCCCCCGCAGTCAGGAAATTGCGCGGCAGCTGGCGGAGCTTTCCAAAAAATCGGGTGATTACGACCGAAGCATGGAGTACATGGAGGAAGGTGGCGGTGGAACTCCTGCCGATGTCGCAAAGCTCAAAGAAAACCAGGCTATCGCCTTATATGATCAGGTGAAGTCCAGCGGAGACATTCTGGAAAAGCGGCGCCTGTTAAATAAGTTAATGACGGACTTTCCTGATTCTAAGATTGCGAAAAAGAATGGAGTCAAGGAGCAGGCGAAGCTGCCACCCGCATTGGCGGATGATACGATAGTACTCCCTGGTAGTGCGCTGGGGCGGGATATGCGACTGGCTCAGTTTCTCGGCGTGGCACCGTATCTATTGGATGGTAACAAGGGGAATGGGGAAATTGACACTGAAGGGGTTGCCATCACGCCAAGCGCCGACGCAGTGGAGTTTAAGATGCGTAACGAGGAAATCTGGCGCAGGGGGGCACTGACAAAAGAAGGGCGCGACCGGTTGCTTTCGGCCGCGCGCCAGTTACGTCAGGAGTTTATGTCCTCAGAAGAAGGAAAACAGCTGCTTTACCGTCAGAAACTGCCATTTGCGGTTGAAGGTGGAGTCGGAAGCGGCGGCGTCGATATGGCCCCGCAAATCATTCCTTATTCCACCAGCTCACAAGACAAAAAGCGGTTCAATTAGGATCCCATAAGCTGCGCTCCAGCATATAAACCATAAGCGGTTTAGAGTTCAGTCTTTGTCGCATTATGGGTTACCTGACCATTTTCGTCGTGCTGCGCGTATGCCAAAGGAAAGCCTGCGGCCGATTGTTCTTCATACGCCACAAGAACTGCTTTTTCCACGTAATCGCGCATTTCCTGGTTAAGGGGATGGGCTACATCTCGAAAAACCCCATCCTTACCTCGACGGCTCGGCATGGCTACAAACCGGCCATTATTGCCCTCAATGATTTTTAAGTCTTTGATAATGAACGCGTTATTTAATATTATGGACGCAAATGCTTTTAGTTTTTCGTCGCCGCCCGTAAAGGGCCTGATTGTTACGCCGGTTATTTCAATGGAACCCATGGTGTACATCTCCAAACTAGGTTGTGTATCAGTTGTGCCAGTTATTACTGCAAGATGTATGCACAAACAGACGGAAAACTATTGGCGGGTTTTGGTTTTTGTAGGAATTCCTCCTACAAAAGTGGCAATTTTTCTCGCTTCGTCTTCATTTCGTACCAAGCCAGCGATAGTTGAACCACTGCCACATAAGAACGTACGCAAGACCCCCACCTTTTTAAGGGTCTTTACATAGTCGCGATACCATTGGTAGTTTTGTGCAACAATATCGAAGTCGTTGTGGATAGCAGTGGCCAAAACCTCTGGGTCACCGGAGTTCAAGACTGTCAGGAATTGTGACATTTTGTACTTTTGGGCTGTTTCTTGGAGTGCTGATTCCCGAATTTTGTCAAGCTGTTTGTATGCTTCGGCGGTCGGTATCCGTTGATCGGGTATTATTAATACGAGCCAGTAGGTCGGGCAAGAGTGCAGGGTTTCTACAATTTCACCACGCCCTAACCCGGTGGCGCTCCCGCCGTCTAAGAAAAACGGCACATCAGAACCAATGTTAGCAGCAATCTGGCGCAAATCCTGGAGCTGAGCGTTTAAGCAGTACAATTGGTTGATTCCGTTTAGTGCAATAGCCGCGTTGGAGCTGCCCCCGCCGATTCCGCCGCCTTGAGGGAGAGTTTTTACGATTGAGAACTGAAAGCCTGCAACTTTGTCCGGATATGCCTGCTGCATTAGGTTCCAGGCTTGGGTCACAAGGTTTGATTCAGCTGGGATGTCTTCTGGAAAGCCGTCAAGAATGCACTTATTATCAGACAACCTCGACATTTTTACCTGCTCAGAAACTTCGAGTTCCTGGTAGACGGTTTCAAGTTCATGAAAACCGTCTGACCGGACCGGGCCGACTTTAAGCCACCAGTTAAGTTTTCCATGGCTTGTTCCTGATATCGCTTCTGTCAATTCCCCGGTGATCCTTTCACGTCGTCGGCTATCTTCGTCACCAGTGCTTCGTATTTGCTTTCGGATTCAGGCAAATAGTTGTATTCTACCGCCCGTTTTGCAAACACTAAGGCGTCCTTTTGTTGCCCGAGCTCCTCTAATCGTTTTGCATAGAGAAAGTTGTACTCCGGGTTTGTCGGATATATCCGAATTGTGTCTTTTATATGGGCGAACGCTTCGCGATTCTGACCTAGTCTTTCATAAATATCCGCTGCCTGGGCGTGTGTGGAGGCGCTTTCCGGGTTTAGTTTCAAGGCTTTTTCAATCAGCATCCTCGCAGAAGAGATTTCTCCGCTGATCGTGGCCATGGATGCGCGGGCGGCAAAAGGCTCCGGATCGCGTGGCGCCCATTCACTGGCCCGTTTCCATTGTTCTTCCGCTTCGTGCTGGTTACCCGCATACATTGCGTCCCGAGCCATTTGTTTGCTGCTGGCTCCGACCAAAAACGGAGCTTCAAGGATCGTGAACAATGCGGTGATGCCCAGGAACCCTGTCAGCCTGCTGGATTGCCGGAATCTGAAGGGACCTGGCGGCGAGAGGGATCCGGTGCGGGCTATTAGTATTCCGCATACAAGGCCGAATAGAGACATGATTTCACGCTGATTCCAGCTCACCTGGAGCAGACCATCAAATAAGATAAGGAAAAACAGCACCCCAAGCGCGCGATCAAAGGGGGTGCGCCACAGCCGCGCTCGCATGATGCCAACTGTTACCGCACTAATAAACCACAGCGTAAATCCAAGGCCTACAAGCCCCGTTTCCGCCCATGTTTGTGCGATCCAGTTATGCAGATACTTTGTTTCCCGAGCCTCTGGGGGTTTAAGGCGTCCAAAATAGAGTTCCACGCTGCCGGGACCAAGGCCGGCAACAGGAGCCATTGTGATCATCCTTGCGCCTACCTGCAGATAGAAGAGTCTCTCTCGCACAGTGTCTGAGCGCCAGGCCCAGCTGGATTTTGCTGGTTGGGACTCGGTAACAGACGTGGTTTGGCCCGTCTGGCCTTGGCTGCCTGCAGGTATAATCCCAAGCGCAGTGATAGTTAAAAGCAGAGCAGCAATTCCCAGTCGTGGATTGCGGCCGAAGCTTAGTTTCATCATCAATAAAATTCCGTATATAAAAAAAACGCCTATAGCATCCAGCGCCCCGCCTCGGCTGCCTGTATAATATATTGCGGCAGCGCAGGCAATGATGGATGCGACACTTAAAATTCCCGTGAGCACTACTGGGCGGAGGCGAGAGATTATTATTTCGAACGATGCGCATAGGGACATCGCGGAGAATGTGGCTAGGGTGTTTGGGTCGCCCCAGATGCTGGCAACCCGGCGAAGTTGCAGGTGGTGCAGCAGCGCGGCCTCTGTTCGATCCGGAGTCCGGCCCCCAATGGACGCGAGCAGGGCTTGATACGAATCCGCATATGCAACATGGTACTGCCAGACCGCATGAAGCCCACAAAGGAGGCCGAGAGCCGATAAGGCCACCAATAATACGATCGTAAAGAGAGAATCAGTAAAGCCCTCTTTTGCGGTCGTTTTCGCCGGAGTACTATATAGAAAAAAGGCAATTCCAAGATATGTGGCAGACCAAAGATGGGTTCCAACCGTGGTGGATCCACTGGCGGGAAAACCCTCTGCTGCCCAGCGTATTACAACCCATACCACTAATGCAAATCCTGGCAAAAGAGCAGAATGTCGCAGTACAGCGCTTCCGGCTGTCCTCGCCGCTGCGAAGGCGCGCATTAACATCAGAAACGCCATAGCCACTATAATTGGAAGCAGACACAGACCCAGCGCCGGATAGCTAAGAGGCGGATATTGCACTTGCGCGAGCCACAGGGTGATAAGCAGCAGTATTCCGGGCAGGTTTTGCCGTTGCGGACCAGTTACCGTTGCAAATTTTATTGTCGAGGACGAAGACACGTTGCCCATCATTACGCGGCTGCCTACTAAAGTATTTGGCCGGGAAAATGCGTAGTATCCTGATATGTGTCTGGACGCGAAAGTCTTATAGGCGCGACACTTGCTCTATTAAACTCCTATATTACCTCGATAACTACTTAATGTGCGAACAAGCAAACGAACTAACGGGACAGACGAAAATGAAAAAAGCCACAGCTGCAGCAACAGATACATCACGCAAACCGACGCGAGTTCGACGTCGCGAAACCGCAAAACCACGGGTTGAGAGAATACTGGTAGGGGTTCGGATTGAACCTCGCCTCGTTAAAGTTATGAAGGCGCTGGCAGAGCTGCATAATTGCGCTTTGGGAGAGCTTGTTGAAAAGGTATTCTGGCATTCAATGGAGGGTGAGAATGCATTTGGGGATAAAGGTAAACTATCCGCTGAAACTAAAAGGCAGATTCGAAGCCTAAAAGAGGTGTATGGCGTGAATTACGACATTAGCGATCTTGCCAAGTCAAAGGGCAACGATTAGCCTAAAAGGATGGATTTTTTCGAAAGTACCGACGGAGTTTCCACGCGGAACACAGATTTGAAATCTGGGGCCGTGCCTCTTGCGGAGCGTATGCGGCCCGATACGTTGGAAGATTTTGTGGGTCAGGAGGAAGTTGCGGGTGCGGGCAGTCCACTTCGTCATCTCCTGACAGGCGACGAGAACTTGCGCTCCATGATTTTATGGGGGCCCCCAGGCAGCGGAAAGACTACCCTTGCCCACATCATTGCCGCTAACACTCGTGCGCGTTTTGTAGTAATCAGTGCCGTTACGGCATCCATTAAAGATGTTAAGCAGATTATGGAAATGGCTCGCCACGGGCTGAGGGATTCTGGTCGCCGCACGTTACTTTTCGTTGACGAAATCCATCGTTTCAACAAGGCTCAACAGGATGCTTTTCTGCCGTTTATTGAAGATGGTTCCATTGTTTTAATTGGAGCTACCACGGAAAATCCCTCCTTTTCGCTGGTATCTGCACTGCTCTCCAGGAGCCGCGTATACGTATTAAAGCAGTTGGATGACGACGCATTGATAAGGGTGATGAGACGTGCCCTGGAGGATTCTGAAAAAGGTCTTGGGAATTCCGGAGTTTCCATCGAAGACGAAATTCTGCGCCAGATGGCCGGAGTCAGTGATGGGGATGCAAGACGGGCCTTAAATCTGCTTGAACTTGCCGTGCAAATTTCTCCGCTGGATCCCGCCACCGGAAAGCCTTTAGTTGACGCCGACGCGCTGCGTCAGGTGCTGCAGCGCGAACATTTAGTTTACGATAAGACCGGCGAAGAACACTATAACACCATTAGTGCCATGCATAAAAGTATGCGAGCCAGCGATGTCCAGGCTTCTGTGTATTGGACTGGTCGAATGCTTCAATCGGGCGAAGAGCCACTTTATGTGCTCCGCCGCATGATCCGCTTTGCCAGCGAAGATATTGGTAACGCTGATCCTCAAGCATTGGCCATGTCCCTGGCAGCCCATGAAGCCTATCGGATCCTTGGCTCGCCAGAAGGGGAATTAGCGATATTTCAGCTAGCGGCGTATCTCGCCAGCGCTCCAAAGTCGAACGCCAGTTACGTCGCTGAAAAAAAGGTTAAAAAAGAGATCTCTGCCACTGGTTCGTTACCGGTTCCCATGCACATACGAAACGCGCCAACGAAGCTGATGAAGGAAATTGGCTACGGAAAAGGGTATCAGTACGACCCGAACTCCGCCGACGGCTTTTCCGGGCAGGATTGCCTGCCGAAACGGGCCGCCGAGCGGGAGTTCTATACCCCCGGCCCCCACGGCTTTGAACGGGAAATTCAAAAGCGCATGGACTGGTGGGACAAAAAAAGACAGGAACTGATACAGAAACCTGAATCAGACCTTACGTGAGTTAGGCGTGCCAGTAGTCAAATAGGTTTCAGAACATTACAGCAGCAGGAAAATCAAAGGTCAGCAGCGATGGTGATTGTTACTGTTTCATTCTTTCAATGATCGCATTGGTGTATTCGGTGGTGGATGCTGTGCCACCCAGATCTCGGGTAAGTACCTGACCTTCTGCTAATATGGCAAATGTCGCCTTTTCCACTCTGTCGGCAGCGTCAAATTCGTGAAGGTGCCTTAACATAAGAACTCCAGAAAGCAGCACCGCAGTTGGATTAGCAACTCCGCGGCCGGCAATGTCCGGTGCGCTGCCATGGACAGCTTCAAAGACAGCAATGTCCTGCCCGATATTGGCTGCCGGAACAACACCTAAACCACCAACGAGTCCCGCGCATAGATCGCTTACGATGTCGCCGTAGAGATTTTCCAGAAGTAGCACATCGAACTGGTGCGGGTTCATTACGAGCTGCATACAGCAGTTGTCGACGATGATCTCTTTGTATTCGATTTCAGGGTATTCCGTGGCCACCCGACGACAGCAATCCAGAAACAGACCGTCGCTGAGTTTCATGATGTTGGCCTTATGCACGGAGGTGATCTGTTTGCGACCATGAAGGCGGGAGTATTCAAAAGCAAACCGGGCTATGGCCGTTGACGCTTTTTCAGTAATGATTTTAATGCTTTCGACGACGCCGGGCACTACAATGTGTTCAAGACCAGCATAAAGGTCTTCTGTATTTTCCCGAACCACTACAAGGTCAATGTCGTCGTATCGGGTTTTTAAAGCGGGAATGCTTTTGGCAGGTCGAAGATTGGCGTAGAGGTTCAGTTTCTTACGAAGGGCAACGTTGACGCTGGTAAAACCTTCACCAATGGGCGTAGCTATGGGGCCTTTTAACGCTACACCGTTGCGGATTATGGAGGTGTAGACGGTTTCAGGGATGGGAGTACCATGGGTCACGGCGACTGCTCCGCCTGCGTCCTGTCGATCCCAATTGATGGAAACGCCGCTTGCTTCGATGATTTTTATAGCGGCGTCTGTAACTTCTGGACCAATGCCATCGCCGGGTATCAATGTAATGTTATGGGTTTTTTTGCTCATGAAAAATATGTCCAGCTTTCAATTTACATTATCCCGGCGGAACTTCCGCTGGTTTAAGCTTACTTGGTCATTAAGAGGCATGGAAGAAAGGCGTCAATCGTTGTTATTGGAAATACTAAAATTTGTAAAAAGCATGCCTCTTGTTTATATCGCCGCCGCTGCTGTGCTATTTTCAGGATGTGAGGGTGGGCGCCCGGACAAAAGCCAGACCGGCCCGCGCAGCCGGAATTCCATCGTTTATACCATTGGGAACGACATCTCCAACATGGATCCGGCGCAAATGAACGATGTTGAATCTGCCCTTGTCGCCAACCAGGTTTATGAAGGGCTTGTGCGATTTAAGCTCGACTCCGTTGAAGTGGAACCGTGCCTGGCGACGACATGGGATGTGTCAGCAAATGGGCTGGAATGGACGTTTCGCCTGCGGCCGAATGTGAAATTTGACGACGGGACATTGCTGACGGCGGACGTCGTCGTATTCAGCGTCATGCGGCAGTTGAACGAGAATCATCCGTATCATGTGAGCGGTCGAATGCGCTATGCAGGACTGCTTTTCGGCGATCCGACTTCAACTGCTTCTGCGCTGCTGAAAACAGTGGAGGCGGTTGGTAATGATACGGTGCGGTTTACGCTGGTTCGACCTTATATGCCATTCCTGAAAAACCTGGCCATGACTCAGGCCGCAATTATAAGCCCGACGGCGGCGCGTGTGTTGGGAGACGACCTGAACACGACGATGGTTGGCACGGGGGCTTTCCGCCTTGCGAAGTACGATCGGGATCAGCGTATCAGAGTGGTTAAAAACTCAAAATACTGGGGCCCAAAGGCGCAGTTGGATGAAGTGGAATTTCGCGTTCTACGAGACGCCAATACGCGCATGAACAGCCTGCGGCGTGGCAACAGCGATTTGATTACCGGCATTGAGCCCTATTCGCTGAAGCTGTTGGAGATGGACAAAAATGTGACAGTGCTGAGCGAGCCATCAATGAACCTTGGTTATATCGCTCTGAATTGCGCGAAACCGCCCTTCGACAACCCAAAGGTGAGACTAGCGATGAATTATGCTATTGATAAACCTTTTATCGCGGACGTGCTGTTTAACAAGACAAGTGTTGTGGCGACGGGAATTATTCCGCCTGGGATGCTGGGTTACGATAGGGACAGGCCGGGGTTCCCGTTTGATCCGGATCGGGCGCGTCAGCTGCTGACGGAGGCCGGTTTCCCGGACGGTTTCGAGGTTGTATTTTCCACTCATAACCGTGCGCGCATTTACTCGCCAGTGGGCGTCGTGTTGTCGGAACGCATCCAGCAGGACCTTAGTGCGGTCGGGGTAACGGCTGTACTGGATCAAATGGAGTTTCCTACATTTCTGGAGCATCAGAAATCTCGTGACTTCGTCATGGCCAACGGCGGATGGATATCAGACAACGGCGACCCCGACAACTTTTTGTTTGAACTGGTCGGACGGGAAGATAACAATTTAAACTACGTGAATCCGGAAGCGACTGCCCTGATGCGCGTGGCGGCGGCGGAAAAAGACACGGTAACGAGAGAGGAAATGTATCGGCGGGCGGAGGCAATGGTAGCGGAGGCACCGCCTATGGTTCCCTTAAATCACGCAAAGCAGATCATGGCCATTCGAAACCGGGTTCTGGGATTTAAGATGCATCCGACAGGAGTAAATCGACTTGATACGGTATCTTTGCGTTGACGCACGGAATGGCGCAATTTGACGCCTCGGGATAATAGCTATGACTCCATTTAATTTTACCGCAGATCAACAAATGGCACTGGATTTTCCTGGAAATGTGATAGTTTCTGCGGGAGCAGGTTCGGGCAAAACACGAGTGCTGGTGGAAAAGTATTTTAGGATGCTCGTGGATGAGCATCCGGAGTGGCCTGTGGATGCTGTTGTCGCGATAACGTTTACCCGAAAAGCCGCGGCGGAGCTGAAATCAAGAATCATTAAGCGGGTGCTGGATGAACTAGAGCTGGAAACTGAAGCGGGTTCGAGGAGAAGCCGCCTGCGCCAATTGCGTAGCGATGTGGGCGCGGCGCCGATTGGAACGATTCATAATTTTTGCGGGCGGATTTTAAAGGAATTTTCTTTTGATGCGCACTTGAACCCGGACTTTTTGATTGTGGAAGGGGCGCAGGAGGGGGCGCTTCGGATGACAGCCGCACGAGATGCTATTGCCACGGCAACGGCGGACAGTGGTGGAAAACTTTATAATGCTCTGCTCGCTTTGCTAAATGTCATGTCTGCCTCGGCCCTGAGCAATGTATTGGCGGGAATGCTGGCGGGAAGAGCATCATATCTTGAACCATCGCGGCAGTATGTGGAGCATTCTCTGGAGGAGTTGTTTAATAAACTGTCGGAGTTTCACAGTGAGTATGTGCAGGACCTGCGCAGGGAATTGGGTAGCGCCTGGATTGTGATTTTGCGGGAGCTGGATAGACAGGCTGAGCCCGGAAAGCTAAAGGATATTACATCGTCAGCAGTGGAGTGTTGGCCGGAGGATTCTGTGGCGGATTGGAGCGTGTGCTCCTCAATCCTTGAACAGGTCATTCCCGGATTACTGACCGGCACTTTTACCTGTCGGAAATCGGAATTTAAGAAAGCCGGCTTCGAAGAATATGATCAGATTCGGTCGAATCTGGAGGTTCTTGTGGCTCGCCACAACAAGACCTGCCTTGACGACCTCTCGGATATTGATAGGGATAATCTGGAACTATCCCGGAAGCTGGCGTTTCTCTTTCTTAAAACCGTAGAAATCTATGAAGACCTGCGGGGG
The DNA here is from genome assembly GCA_038243585.1 of Candidatus Sumerlaeales bacterium. GTDB lineage: Bacteria > Sumerlaeota > Sumerlaeia > Sumerlaeales > Sumerlaeaceae > JAKFFN01. Next base: position 53,014 of record JBBSQY010000003.1, read on the forward strand.
GGGGCAACGGATGACGCCGAAGCGGAACTTCTGGATTATGCAGACCTGGAAATTCTGGCGGAGAAACTGGTGTCGGAAAACGCTTCCATACAAAGACAGATTCAGGAGCGTTACCGGTTCCTGATCATGGATGAGTTTCAGGATACCAGCCAGTCACAATGGAACATCGTTAAGCCGCTGGTGCTAGGAGAAAATGGCGAGGCGCGACCTAAATGCCTGTTTGTGGTGGGGGATAAGAAGCAGGGGGTTTACGGCTTTCGCGATGCGAATGTTACTCTATTCGCCCAGGTTCACGATCTGGTTACCGCCTCGAATGAAGAATGGGAAAACTGTCGTGGCGCGGTAAGTATGGCTGCTAACTTTCGCACGTCGGAAGCTCCGCTAAATTTTATCAACCGCGTTTTTAATAAACTGCTGACCTCCGAGCAAAATGCTTACGGGGTGGAATTTGAAGCCCTGACCGTGCAACGAAGCGACTGTGAGGGGCGGGTGGAGTTTCTCCTTTCCGGATCGGAAGAAGAAACGATTGATCCTGACACAGGGAAAGCCGTAGCGAAGTCCGCTGATGAAAAGAGGCATGAGGAGGCGGAACTGGTCGCATCGCACATTAAGCAGTTGATCGATACTGGTGAGGTCGTCCATGGACAGATTGCATTGTTGTTTCGGAAGCGATCTGTATTTTCTTATTATGAAGCCGCCTTGCGCGAGCGGAGAATTCCTGTGGTAACGCAGCAGGGGTTTAACTTGTTTCAGCAACCGGAACTTGCGGATATGGTGGCAGCGCTAAACGCTGTAGTTTATCCTCATAAAGATGTAGTACTCGTCCATTATTTCCGGTCGCCTGCAGTCGGCTTTACAGATGATCTATTGCTGAAAATTTCCCGCACGCCAGGGCGGTCGTTCTGGGACAAGACGAACCGGGTGTTAACGGAAAAGCGGTACAGGCTGGATGACAAATGGCTGCCTCTCGGGGAGATGGAACTGGAATGTTTGTCGTTTGCGCTGGAGGTGTTGCAGGAGACGCGCACGCTGGTGGGCAGAGTATCTCCGTATAATGTTGTCAGGCACATGATGGATGCACTAGGGTTTCGTATGATTGTAAAAGCCGGCTACCGGGGAGAGCAGGCCGTTGCAAATCTGGATAAGTTGCTCACGGTGGCGAGGTCAGCGGAGTCTCTCAGTTTTGAAGATTTTCTAGAATACGTAAAAAGCGAAGGCCAAAGCGACAAGGGCACGACGGAGGCTGCTGATTTAACATCGTCGGCCGCAGTAAAAATTATGACGATTCATGCAGCGAAGGGTCTGGAATTTCCGGTCGTATATTTACCCGATTTAAATTCAGGGACATCGGGGGCCCCACGCCAGGTAAACGGCGATGGCGAACACTGGATGACGTTCCGTCTGCCGCGGGATCTGATGCCAAAGCCGTCCTTCCTTATGGATTATTTTAAGCTGATGGATGAGAAAAAAGGGGAAGCGGAAGAGCGTCGGGTTTTTTATGTGGCAATGACCAGATGCGAGCAACGACTGGTATTGAGCGCAAACCGGGAGAAGCAGCGGGCACAGAACACGTTTTACTCATGGATTACTGACGAGTTTGAGCAAGGTCGGGGCCTGGGTCTTCTTGTTACACCTGAGGATATTCCGCAGGCAGATGACGTGGCCACTATGGATCCGCCAACTCAAACTACAGCCCGTCAAAAGGCGGGAAGAGAACTACGCATTGACGCAGCCTTGCGGGCGGCGGTCTCCTTGGGCGGTGGAACGCAAACCTCTGCACCGCCTCGGGGCTTGCAGCCTGCGGCATCAGAACTTAATCCAGATGTGCTGAGGGAATTCCTGCCGCTGGCGTGGAACAGGGGAGTTGAGCTTGCGCTGCAGGAGGTGGAAACCACATTTGCTATGGAGTTTGCTGAGGAATTCATGGGCGAATGGCATCGACAGCTACGCGAAATTTTTGAGTGGATGAAAGGTGCTTTTACAGAGGATGAAGATGTTCTGTTTTTTTCAAGCATTCGGTTGATTACCCCGCTGGGCGTAAAGCAATTTAAGCCTCATGTGGCTTCGATCAAAACCATAGGATATGCTGTCCTGCCTGGTGCCGCCGGCGATCAAGTGCGGCTCGAGGTCGCTCGGATGCGCAATGCGTTTGATGCTGTTCCCGACGCTCCGGAATTATCCGTTTATATAGATGAGATGGCGATCCAATCGGCAGCGCCCTCAGCGTGATATTGCTTAGCCGCAACCAAACGCGATATTTCGTTATGGGTATTCTGGCGGCGTGCTTGATGCTTTATCTGAACATATCGGCGCGGATTTACTACGGAGCGTATCTGCTAACACGGGCGGAACTTGGGCGTAAGACGGTGAACGAATATAACGATTTTATCGCATTGGCCTGGAAGCAAAATCCCTATCATAATGATACCAGCCTGAAACACGCGCAGGTCCTACAGTCGAAGGGACAGTGGGAACAATCGCGGGCTGTGCTTTTAAAGTCTGTCGGCGGTGCTAACCATTGGCAGGGGTGGGCAATGCAGGGAATTGCCTGGGAGCGACTGGCGTTTAGCGATGTGGGAACACTTGCGGACGCCGAGCGGGCAGCGGTATTGTATGACAGGGCGCTCAAGGTGCATCCAAGGTATATTAAAGGGTTGGAGCGGCGGGGACTGTTGGGATTGAAGCTCGGCGACTGGGGCGCGGTGCATGACCTTGCAGCGCGGTTAATAGCGATAGACGCCAACAATAGAAACGCTCTGTATCTGCGAGCCCGCGCCGCGGAAGGATCTGGTGATTTGCTGTTAGCCTGGGATTTATATGGTCAGCTATCCGCAGGAGGGGCGCATCCACAAAATTCCTGGTTTACATCCCGGGAAGTCTCGAACAAGCTGGCAATCCTGAAAGAGAAACGCATCCAATGAAGAAGTCTCATATAGTGTGGCTTGCGCTTATAGCGCTGATTTTGGCCGCAGTGGTTCTCTGGATATCGCGGGATTTCTTTATGCAAAACAAGGTTGTTTTTCTCCTGAACCAGCGACAGTTCGCGGCTGCAAGTGAAGTTCTCGAAGAGATGGAAGAGGACGGGAAGGTCAGCCTGAAAACACAGTTTTTGCGAGTCAAAACTTTGACTTTGCTAGGGGATTACGAGCTTGCCGCAGGTATGAAAATATCTGACAACGCCAGGAATGCGTACCCTGAAATCTATTATTGGAAAGCCCTGTCGGAATACGAACTTGGAAGGACCGAAGAGGCAGAGCAGACAGTTAAGAAGTTTGTGCAAACCGGACAATTGCTGCCAAATGGCGCTGTAGATATTGCTAGTGCACTGGCTGGTGAGCGGTTTCTGATGGAAGCGCCCGAGGTTGATAAAAATCCTTTTCGGATGTTGTTCCCAATAGAGCAGGCGGTTTACACCGGGCTTGCGGCTTCGCAACAAATGGAAATTGGTCGCGTGGAAACCGCAGCAAAACTGTTTAGAAGTTCATTCATTCTGGGCAACCGTAATCATGCGCTTCTTTCTCAGGCATGCAGGGCCAGCGCTCTCGTTGGTTATGTGGGAGATGCTCAGATGTATTTCGATTACTCAGGCAGCGACAGTATCCTGCCCTTGTTGGAAGACTTTGATAAGGCTTACAGAGAGTATAAAAATGCTTCGTTGACGCTACATAGCGGCGACCTTGCGCAGGGTGGAAGGAAGATTGATGTCGCCCGCGCCTTAGCCTGGAGTGCGAATATGTTCCTCAAAGAAGACCACCAAAAGCATGCACCACGCGTAATGGGTATAATTAATGAACTAGTGAAAGAGTACCCTTTTGATGTTGTGTTGCAGGTTCAAAAAGCGTCAATACATAAGCATTTGAACGAAACAGAGACCGCTCTTTCCATTTATGATAACCTGTTCCAGAAGTTTCCTAACTATACAGTGCTTGTAAAAATGGCGGTGGTCGCGGGGGCGTCCGAGGAGGAATTGTCGGCACGTTCGGATGCTTTTATGAAAAATTTACCTTCGGTTATTTCCGCACCGTTTCGCGGCGGAAAACCCACGAGCGACGGAGAGGACACATTGCAACGTAAGCTTGATCCCGGCGAATCCGTGCGTGCTACAATTACCGTAGAAGAACGTGGCAGTTACATTATAATGATAGTGGGTAAGAGTAGTAATTCCGGAAAGACATCGACCCTGATAAAAATGTTTGTCGATGACACATTTATTGGCGTCGCTTATGTTTTTCGGAAAAATTGGGACTGCTATTCCGTGACAGTTCCTTTGGAAGCGGGATCACACAAATTGGAATTATTACATGATGATGAGTTGATGACTGAGGTCGGGAAGCGAACAAATAGCGTGGTGAGTTTGCGAGCGATTTATGTCGCCCTGACAGGAGTCGCGAATGTCCAGTACTAAAGACGACTATCGCACGAGCATCAACCGAGAGAATCTCCTGGTGGAAGCCACGTTTAAATACTGGTGGCAACGGCGGAGGTTTATTGTAGGATGCATGTTGTTATCCGTCGTGTGTTTTGCTGCGGTGTTGCTGATCCTGCCCACTGCATACCGGGCGCAAGCGGCGATAATTATTATGCCTCCGCGTTTTATCCCGGAAATTCGTACTGAACCGTTAACTGTGCTTACGGCCAAAAGCTTACTCGAAACAAACGAACTTTATCAGCAAGTAATTCTGCGGTTGCGCAGATACCGCCACCTGCTGATAAAGTTTGCAGGGACGGACGATCCGGCGGATAATCTTGTTGACCGACTTAGCCAGGCCTCGGTGTTACAGCTGACGGCGGGCGGCGGAATGAGCGAAGAAGAAGCGGACATACTTTCCAGATTAGACCAAACCGAAATCCGCGGGCTCTTGGAGTTTGATGACGAAGATCTGGCTAATATGACGGTGGATGGCATAGCAAGGGCCCTGTCGAGCAAGGAATCCGTTGAAAAGAAAACCGCCGCGGATCTGACATTTTCTCCTGTCTTGCAGCTGTTTGCGGTTTCTGATTCCGGCAATAAATCTCAGGTCATGGTAAACCTTTGGGCACGACTTTTTGAAGAAAAGTATGAGTCACTGACACGCGGTCAAACTCAGAAGGTTTTTGAATCCTTGGAGAATCAGCAGGAGGCCGGGCAGCAGGAACTTGAGACCATGCAGAAAGTCATGGTTGATTTCAAACTGGAGCACAATCTGGAGCTCATCCAGCGGCAAATCGCGGATTTTACGGAAAGCTTTAGCGCCTACCATAAGCGGCTGGTCGCAAATGTTGAGCAACTAGTGACTTTGGAGTCAAAAGTTAAGAGTCTGCAGGAATTATTAGGTGCCGTGGAAGGACCTGATTTTACCTGGGTGGGAAGCCTCGTGATCGATAACGAAACCACAGAACCTGGAAATCTTGCTTATAAGTCTTTGGGCAGCGAGGAGCTGTCCACAACCGGATCCGAGGTAATGCGAAGACGTAGGTGGGAATCGGTGCAGAGCCGTACTGACTTGGTACAGGCGCTTGATCAGGCCGCAAAGTACAACCGTCAAAATCAAATCGAACTGATGACGGCTGAGCGTGAACGCCTTGAGGCAGAATACCTGCTGGAAAAGTCGGCTTACCGCACGAACTTGGTACAAGTGGAAGTGGCTGAAAAAAGTCTTGAGGAATTGAATCAGGCTATAACAACGACGTCTCAGTCCATCCCGCTGTTGACCGGTCTACCGGATGAGGTTTTAGGCGATGTGCTAATGTCGGGGCGCAGAGAGGGTGTAGGTATGGTAACATCTTTTCACCTGAACAAAGAGCAGCTTAATCCACTCTGGGAGACACTGGTTAAACAAAGAGCAGAAGTCTCACGAAGCCTCTATGAAGCAGAGGCAACCGTGGCCGAGTTGGCTCGGGAGCTTCCTGCTAAAGAAAATGATTTGCGTGAGTTGGGCGAGGTTGTTTTTCGGGCCGTACAGGGGGAGAAGCTGGTTGGGCGTCAGGTTGAGCGGATGGAACAGATGAACCAAACCCTATACGCCGACTATGCGGAAATGCGGGAGGATGTGTTTGCCACAGGATGGAAGATTACTCTGTTGAAGGACGAGATCGAATCCCTGAACCTGGCGATTACCAACAGCCGAAATGACATCGAAGCATTGCGGAAATCTTCAGAAGCGGCCTCCGCTACTCTTGAGATTCTTGACCTGCGGAAGAAAGCAATTTCGCAGCGTGCGGAACTGCTAACTCAGAAGTTGCAGGAATCGATGGTGGCGGTTCGCGAGGAAGTGAGCGACGTTTCATTGGCGTCGAAGGCGGTTGCTCCAACGGAGCACTATTTCCCTCCGCGCAGCATTTTGCTTTTCGTCATGACGTTAGTGACAGCGGCCCTACTATTGTGGGGCTTGTCGCGAAAGCGTTACAGACAGCTTATGGCCGAGTAAAATGGGCCAGCACGGACCCTGTGGCCAGCCGGGAAATGCATTCGTCTGGGCCTTTTTTATTTGTTTGGCCGCCTTCTGTTGCATGGTAGCCGCCGTGCCGCTTCTATCGTTTATAGTTATAAAATCGTATCCGGAAAACTACGCCTGGCAGATTGAGCAAGCCATGAAGTCCGGAGAGGTTGACCGGGCTGTGGCTATAGCCCGGACCCGAGTATCGACGGAGAGTTACGATTTTACTGCGAAGAGACTGCTGGCTCGGGCACTGATATCAGACGACAACGCTACCGGGGCGGTTGATACAATGCTTGGGTCTCTGGAAGGCGCGCGGTCGGTGCCACAAAGGGACGTTTTTAGTATCGGATTTGATCCTGCAGCAGATTATGCTTTGCTAAGCGAAGCGCTCACCGCGCAGGGCCGCGTTGCATTCGCGGAGGAGATGGCCCGTGTAGCCGATGATCATCGCCGCATGGCTCACGGGAGCCTGGCAGAATTTGATACGACTACGCCTCTGACTGCATTTACGAGTGCGCCGCCACAAGATGGCGGAGTTGTGATTGATTTGAGTGCTTTTGCTAAATCTGCTGGTATAATCAAAACGCCGGCAGGGACTTTGCATTTTTCCAGAAATGCGTCCACCTCCGCAACGCTGCCGCATGGCCAATCGGCAGGTGGAACGCTGGCGGTTCAGGTGCGCGGTGGCTTGGCAATGGGAATGGGTGGAATTTTGGTTTTGGTTTGCAATGGAGCTGAACTGATACGCATTTACGCCAATACGGCTGAGCCGCGGTGGATTTTCGTGCCACTGCCTGCTCACCTTTCGGAGGAAAATCTCAAACTAACGATGGAACTTGTAAATGATGCGTATGACCCAATATCGAAAGCGGATAGAAATGTAGAACTGATGCAGCTTCAGATTTTATAAGGTTTCATTGTGTTCGCAGCACCAAGAAAATAGAAAGTCGTAGAGATTTATGAAGTTACTGTTCGTTGTATGCCTTTTTGCGTCCGCCTTTAACATAAACGCCCAGGTTGCGAATCAACCGGTCGGAAAGACAGTCGGTCCGGGAGTTACCTGGAGACAGGAAACCGTTGCGGAAGGCCCACTCAGTTTTAATGTGATGCGGGTGCAGCTTGATGATCCACGGATTACCATAGAAGCCGAGTCTGCGAAGGACAAACTGTTTGTCGGGGAAAAAGTACATCAGTCTGCGGAGCGGGAAGCTCAGCCGGGTCAGACTGAGATAATTGGAGCGGTTAATGGCGATTTCTATTCTCTCAAGAACTTCTTTCCTATTGGTCTTTTGGTAGCCGACGGAATGATTTATGACATGCCGTCGAAGTATCGGAGCGCTTTTGTACTAACGAAGGATGAGACTCCATATATTGGCCCCGTATCACTTGATGTTTCTTTAAAAGTGGGTAAGAAGCTCCTGAAAATTGATCGCATCAACAGTGGAACAAAAAGTGGTAATTCTGTTGTTCTTTTCACGCCACCTTATGGCGCGGAGGTGGAACCGGCGAAGGGAAAGCGGTTTGTATTTACCATGAAGGGCACAGAGTTTCTGCCCAATCAGCCGGTTTCCGTTAAAGTTTTCGAAGTTGATTCCGCATCAAGCACACCTCTGACAGCAGATACTATGGTTCTACACATCCCTCCTGGCCAGATAAAGAAACTTGCCGCTTCTAACCTTGATTCCAAAGAGGGGATTCTCTCTGCACTACTTCCAGAGGTTTCCGGCGTGATAGCCAGCGTATGCGGCGGAGGGCCCGCGATTGTCGCAGAAGGTAAGATTAACGTGCGATATATGGAAGAAAAAATGGAAAAGGCGCATTTGAACAAACATCCCCGGACCGCCGTTGGATTTACAAAGGACAAAAAAACCGTATACTTAGTGACAGTTGACGGACGTCAGCCACGTCTGAGTGTCGGCTTAACCCTGGATGAGCTGGCGGAATACATGAAAAATCTTGGTTGCTGGGCTGCTCTCAACCTGGACGGGGGTGGGTCTACGAGCATGGTTGTTAACGGCAAGGTTGTAAATAGTCCCAGTGATTTGTTAGGTCCTCGCACCGTAGCCAATTCTTTGCTCGTAGTTGCTTTGGTGGGTGGTGGGGCGGAGACGTCAGCGACGTTGGAAGCTGGTTCTCCTACGGCGGCTTCACCGCGAAACGCTGAGAGCTTTTAATATATAAAAATGAAACGGCCTAAGGTAGAAAAATATTGCATCCAGTAGGCCTGTCAGAATAAAGTCTTACAACATTATCCTAGTTGATTGCGCCCCTTCTCATCACAATGCTTAGCCTTGAACGAAAAAAAGAACTTACCCGTTTCCTGGAACGATACCGGTTGCCGATGATGGCGGATCTCGCCTTGCTGGACAGGGCGCTTACTCACAGCAGCTATGCGTTTGAACGGCAGTTGCCTCATGATAATGAGCGCCTCGAGTTCCTGGGCGATTCTGTTCTCGGCCTGGTTGTGTCGGAGTATCTTTTTCACGAGTTTCCAAAATCGAGAGAAGGGGTATTGTCTAAGCATAAATCCCAGATAATCAGTCGCGGAGTATTGGGAAAACGCGCCCTGGAAATGGAAATTGGACCGCTAATCCTCCTCGGGCGTGGTGAAGAACTGCACGGCGGTCGTGAGCGTACTGTATTGCTAGGTTCCGCGTTGGAGGCCCTTGTGGGCGCGCTTTATCTAGAATTTGGAATTGATCCCATGCGCGATTTCCTGAACCAGGAGATATTTGCACCCGCAAAATTACTCTCCACCACAGACGAGTTTGGAGATTATAAATCCATGCTGCAGGAATACGTTCAGAAGCATTATCAAATGGTGCCAGAATATGTGGTAGTGTCGGAGACGGGACCGGATCACTCGAAGCACTTTGTAGTAGACGCATTTGTAAACGGCGCGCTCACAGGACGTGGAGAAGGATCGCGTAAGAAGGTTGCAGAAAACAATGCGGCGATGAAAGCCTATTGGGAGTTAACCCAGGCGGCCATGCCAACGCAATCCCCGGAGCCTGCGCCGGGCCCGGATTAAAAATCCGGGTTATACCAACATTTTCAGTTCATCGATGATTTCGTCGATATGCCCCTCGACTTTTACCCGGCGCCAGATTCTGACGATCTTCTGGTCAGGACTGATTAAAAAAGTCGATCGTTCCACTCCGATTATTTTGCGGCCATACATATTTTTTTCTTTCCACACACCATAATCCAGAGCTGTCCGATGATCCGGGTCGCTGAGCAGAACAAACGGTAGATCATATTTGCTAATGAATCTGTCATGAGAACGGAGGTCATCTGGGCTGCACCCGAGGATGGTTGCGCCAAGGCCAGTTAATTTGGCGATGAAATCTCGAAATGTGCAAGCTTCGCGGGTGCACCCAGGCGTGTCGTTTTTCGGGTAAAAAAACAGCACTATATATTTATCCGGATAATCAGCAAACGTCACCGTCCGCCCGTTAGACGCGTCAGCATTTATCGCCGGGGCGGGATCTCCAGAAGCTAGCTCCATTTAGTAAGTCCTCGTTGGTAAGTAAAAGCATGAGGGCTTACCAGCCTTATCCGAGTGTTATTGTCCGGCGGATGGCGAAAGTCTTGTAAGAAAATTTCGGGCAACAACGAAGAACATTGTAAGTATCGCCGCCGCTGCTGCGGCAACCGCGGCGCTTGTTACGCGCTTTGGCCACACGCGGGCTTCAGGGGTAACCGGCATGGACAATGCACGTATATCTCCTCCTCCCGGCAGATCGCTTTCTGTCATGACATCTTTATAAACGGCCGAAGATACGGCAAAGCGTGATATTGCTTCGTTGATCGCAGTCTGATTGGCTTTAAGCATAATCAGTTGTCGTTTGATATTCGCCTCTTGGAAAACCGCGTCCGCCAGTCCTTTTTCTGCTTCTGTGATACTGGATTGCGCATCTTGAACCGAAGTCATAATTGCATTCAACTCCGCGGTGGAAGTAAGTTGAACGTCTCCCGCTCTTGTTCGCAACAACCCTTCACTGTACCGCTCCAAAAGGCCGGGCATCATGCGAGGACTTCTCATTGCAAGGTCAAGAGTTATACGATCGCTATCTGGGTCTCGCAGCGTCAGCCGTGATGGTGACAATAAATCCAGCTTTTCTGCAAGAATTTTCCGCTTATAGGGGAGGTTGGATTCCGCCTCCGCCGCCAACAGCTCAAGCTTGGCAATTTCCTGATCCAAAGCTTCCTTCTCCAAAAGGAAGGCATCTCGCTTGCTCACGGCTTCCTGGGTCATATAGTTTCCGAACTGCGAAACGAAATTCCGTATCCACCGGTCCATAATGTACCGGGTTTCGCTGCTGCCGCGCGCCTCAACCTGGAGACTAAGCACGGGAGAAAACTCTTTACGCACGCTAGTATCCTGAAGCACAAATGTTTCCACATCAAACTGCTTTGCAAACCGTTCTACCGGAGGACTGGATTCCAGATTAAACGCCTTAACATAGTCGTTTCTGACTTTTTCGATTACGGACTGGCTTTTTAACAAAGCGACCACTGTTTCAGGATTGGGTGTTTCTGCGTCGGGCGCGCTGGCTAAACGGTTAACAAATAATTCCGAGTTAACGCGAAAACTGGACGGTACGAAAATTAACGCGAAGTAAACCAGAATTGCCGTAACGAGGGCAACTCCAACAATCAGCCACTTTTGTTGCCATAATATGACAATGTACTGATCGATAGGGTCTTTTGTGTCGTCGCGGCGAATTATGGGCATAGAAACTTCCTGTAAAGTGATTACGGGGTTATGAGGACCTAAGCAACACGGGTGCAAGCAAAGTTTTTAAAACCTGAAACGGTTGAGCTGCCAGTCAGGTCTCGATTACAAAGGACTGATTATGAGGCAGAATAGGTATTGCCGGCCACGGTATGAGTTCGTTGCAACCGTATGGTGGGTATAGTTCAGTTGGTTAGAACGCCTGATTGTGGTTCAGGAGGTCGTCGGTTCGAGCCCGACTATCCACCCCATTTTGCCCCACCCGTTTTGTGTTAAAATTAAAACGGGCATTTTGCTTAATTTATTACTTCTAAAACAGAAACTTGAAGTTTTTTGCTTCAAGGGCTTTTTCTCTTTCCTGATTCTTTTTATACTGATGCTCAGTGCGAGCATAATCCTTCATAACCTGCCGTTTAACCTGTTCAAAAGGCTGCGCGGTAGGAGGAAGTCGGTCATCTATTCGGATGATCATGACTTCGCTGCCGTAAAGGAACGGTTCGGACACTTCGCCTTCTTTAACCTGTCGAACCTGGTTTTTAAAAGCTGCTCCGCGAAAGTCCTCTGATACGGTTCCGATTACGCCTCCACGACTGCGGGTGGAAATTGCTTCGCTTTCGCGGCGGGCAAGCTGAGCAAAGTCCTCTTCGTTTTTAATACGTGAACGAATTTCAGTGAGAGACTTCCGCGCCTCTTCCACAGCTTCTGCCTTCGCGGCAGGAGACAGGGTTATATTAATGCGTTTGCTGAGTTCGCGAAGTGTCACCTGCGCGGAACTGGTATAAGCGTCAATATGGTCATTGTAATACGCTCGCAGTTCGGCGTCAGTAACACGATTGTCTTCCGGATTCTGTATATTCTTCTGGTATAGGGCAACAATTGCCGATTCGGCTATGTGCTTGATGATCTTCTGGAATTCTTCATCGTTATCCAGACCCATAGCCCGGGCGTCGCGGGCAATAACGTAATTAGTAATGAGCGGCGCAACCTGCGCCACTTCCAGCCGCTGCTCACTGGTAAGTTGACCCCAGTCTTTACCCGTCATGCGCAGATCGCTGACGAATTGCTCCAGCGTATACTGGAAATCTCCCGCGCTTGCAATCACAGTTGACGTAGAGAGCGGGTCAGGCCCCATGTAGTTAGGTCGATTAATTGCAGTTTCGTTTAACTTAACGTTGTATTTTTTCCACAGCTCAGTCAGAATTTCCTTACGAGTTTCCTCAACGGTCTGGCGGCGCATGTTTTCATCGCCAGTTACCTGGCCGACCAACTGATCCCGCACCTGAGCGAATGGGGTAATCTGCGTAGTCTCCGAGTCTTGCAATACAAGGATATTTAAGCCTGCGGGAGTCTGGATTACCTGGCTGATAGTAGTAGTTTTAAGAGAAGCAGCGGCTGCTGATAAGTCATCCCAATAACCAGCTTTGGAAGAAATAAGAATCTGCTGGGTGGCTGTGACAGGGAAATCCGTGTCGGTGTTCTCAGAGACTATTTTATCAAGGTTTTCGCCCGCCGCGACTTGATCGCGAAGAGTTTCTGCAAAAGCCGTTGCTGACGAAACGGCTTCGGCATTGCGCGGAACGAACAGCACTTCGCCTCCTTTAAGCGGAGATGAAAGCACGTCGTCCTGCATTTCCACAGGAGTTTGACGCAGATAGAACGGGGACGCCGCCTGACGGATAAGGGCGGCGTTGGCCGCATCGCCAGACACAGCTTTGGCTATATCGGCTATTGTGTCTCCCTCTTCGGCCGTTACCATTTCATAAGTGCTTACGTGAAGGGCGCGGATAATTGTCTGCGCCGGTCTGGTAAATTGGGAATCCTTGTTTTTATCGTAGTATTCTCTGGCAGCATCTACGGTCAACTCGTCAAGGCGAGGCATTATTTGATTTTGATAATAAGTCCGGTTAAGTAGGTTTTCTTCCTGAAGAGCGACGGCCTTAGCTACTTCTGGCGTATTTTCATTAATTCCGGAATCTTGAGCCTGTTTTAATAAGATTCTTTCCCACACCAGATTTTTGATAATTTCTTTCTGTTGGGAGGTGGAAAGAACTGCGAACTGTTCCGGGGGCATTGTGCGAATGCCGGCAGGTTGTTTGACGGCCAGGGTGGCGCTGACTTCGACGTTTGTAAATTGGCCGCCGTCCCAGCGGGCCACCTCAACCGGTTCATTTTGGGCAAAAAGATTCTTGCTTGCAGCTATGCCCGGCGAAGCAGTTGTATCATCTGCAATAGGAGTTGTTAGCACTGCGCGCTGTGCTGCCTTGCTGGCTTCGGTATCGGCCTTAATAGCGCCTTCTTGCGCAATGGCCTGCGTACCGCCTAATGACAACGTTAAAAACAGAAATGCCAACCTGGATTGTCGCATAAATAAATTGCTCCCTTAGCGTCTGAAATGCATCGGCCCCGGCGCCTGTAATTCTCGTCCCTGATACATGGCCAACCGTCAGTTTGTTCCCATGTAACGGGGCAGGAGCTACTCGGTTCTGTTGAGTTTTGCCGCACAATAAGACTTTCTAAGTCCCATACATTTATTGAGTCGCGACCCATATTGAAGTTATAGCTGGTTATTTGTTGCGCGGAATTATGGGAGTGTGTCCCGTAGTCAAAATTGCAGCTATCAAAAAGGAAATTATCTATGTCTCAATCGAACATTGTACGCAGCAAGTCCTCACCATGCTGCATCGGATGTATCGTGATTGTAGTTATTGCTGTCGGTTTCAGCCTCGCCATGGGCATATATATGTACCGGTTTGCCAAACAGAACATCTCTCTTGTTACAGTCACACAAAAGAATGATCCTGACCTAAGTACGGCCCCAGAAGATCTATTCCCGGAAACCGTCGGCGACTTCCAACGATCGACAATATCAGATGTTCTTGATAACGTAGCGGTGGTTGGTGATGATAATACAAGCGGAGCTCATGTGGCCCTGTATACGGATACGGAAGCAAACGCCGTAACCGTGACAGCAATATCAACTGTTGATGCGCATAATGAGCGTGAAAAGGGGATTGGGGTGCTGACAATGGGCCGCGGTAAGGCGAATTCCGCTGATACGGGCATTAGCGTACGTAACCCGTTTGCGGGCGACGTTCCCGCTACGATCGTAACATGGTCGAAGCCAAACTGGACCTTTATGGTGGAGACGACTTCAACTCTGGCCAGCATTTTTGTAGAGGATTTTGCGCCGGGGGTAGCGGTTAATTTGTCTGACGTTATTGAAGCTACAACTGCGACAGAAGGATTTGCTACAGGGTTGGAAACAACAGACACCGTGGAGATGGCTCCAACAGAAACACAGTATAACTGAACCGTTCTGATTAAAAAAATCCGGGCAGGCTGACTGGCCTGCCCGGAAGATGTTTTGTTTAAATGTCGATTTGAGCTTTTTGCAATTTGCCGCTATAGTCGACGTACACGCTCTTCCATTCGGTATAGAAATCGAGCACCGTATGGCTGGCTTCCCGGTGGCCGTTTCCGGTGTTCTTGACGCCGCCGAAAGGCAGTTGCACTTCGGCGCCGATGGTTGGGCCATTGATATACGTGATGCCTGCTTCGATGTCGCGCATGGCGCGAAATGCGGCGTTTATATCGCGGGTATAAAGGGAGCTGCTTAGCCCGTAGACCGTGTCATTCAGTACGTCAATGGCTTCATCCAGGTCTTTGATTTTTAATACGCTGAGGACCGGGCCAAAGATCTCTTCCTGGGCGATGCGCATTCCTCGTTTTACACCGGTGAAGATGGTTGGCTCGATAAACCAGCCCCGGGCGTAGTCTCCATCCGTAAGCGCGTTCCCACCCAGGGCCAGGCTGGCGCCGTCCTCATTCTTGCCAATGTTAATGTAATTCATGACGCGGTCGCGCTGAATTTCGTTAATGATTGGGCCCATCTGGATGCCCTTGTGTAGCCCGTTTCCGACCTGGATGCCACGGGCGCGTTCGGCAAGCTGCTCCACAAACTTGTCGTGGATCTTTTCATGCAGAATCAGGCGGGAGGTTGCGGTGCAGCGCTGGCCGGTGGTGCCAAAAGCTCCCCAGAGAGCGCCCTCTACAGCCAACTCGATATCAGCGTCGTCCATAACGATCATGGCATTTTTACCGCCCAGTTCCAAGCTCAGGCGTTTCAGCAAAGCGCCGGCCCGCGAGCCAATTTCTTTGCCTGTGTTGCTGGAGCCTGTGAACGAGACAGCAGGGATGCCGGGGTGGTCGACGATGGCGCGGCCAATATCGGCACCCTCACCGCAGATCAGATTGATGGCTTTAGGGGGAAGACCCGCTTCCAACAGAATTTCTACAAACTTTACCGCAGTGGCCGGGGTGTCCTGGGCAGGCTTTAAAATAGCGGTATTTCCGCAGATGAGTGCCGGGAAAATTTTCCAGGTTGGAATGGCCATGGGGAAATTCCACGGAGTAATCATACCGCACACGCCGATTGGCATACGCAGGCTCATTCCGAACTTATTGGGAAGTTCGCACGGTACAGTGTCTCCAAAGAGCCGGCGTCCTTCTCCAGCTGCATAATAGGCGGTGTCGATACCCTCCTGCACGTCGCCGCGGGTTTCTGAGAGAACCTTGCCCATTTCGCGGGTCATCAGCTGCGCCAGTTCTTCTTTGCGCGATGCCATTATGTCGCCGGCGCGATGAATGATCTGGGCGCGGCGGGGCGCGGGTACCAGGCGCCATTCACGATACGCCTCTTCCGCTGCTGTCACGGCCTCATCCAGTTCCGGCTTGCCACCTGCTGGAAATTCTCCAATAACATCGTTTGAATCGGCAGGGTTAATGTTTTTAAAGGAGCCGTCCGAACCGGTATCCACCCATTTGCCTGCGATATAATTTTTATACTTTTCTACGCCAGATGTTGAAGCACTCATTGCGGTTTCCTTTGCTTTGCGTTTGTGCTTTAATACACATGACGCGTTTATGGTAAGTGCAAGTGGAAGAATAAGATGTTTTTTAATGGAGGATAAGATGGCTGAAAAAATAATTGATCGAATCGCGGCAGATCGCATTGCCGCCATGAAAGCACGTGATGCTGAGCGCAAACAAACTCTGGACTACATCCTGGGGGAACTGCAAAAGGCGGAGAAAGCACCTTCGGCAAAGGGAGATACGGCCACTCCGGTGTTAAAGGCTTATGTAAAAAGCCTAAAGGATTTTATCGCACAACACGGGGAGCAGCGCCCGGTGGAGGCGGCGAGATATCAGAAGGAAATCGATATACTCATGGATTATCTGCCGCGTCAATTGTCGGACGAAGAAGTTCGGACGGAAATTTCCGCGATAATGGCGGCGGGTGTAGCGACTAAAGGTCTCGTAATGGCGGAACTGAAAAAGCGACATGGGGCCGCGCTGGACGGCAGACGTGCGGCAGACATCGCAGGCGAAATGGCTGAAGGGTAAGGAGCAGCCGGTATAATATACGAGTACCTGACCGGATGACTAAGATGCGTTAAATGAGCATTCTGAACAGACACATGATGTTCGCGATAGCGGCGCATGGGGCGTTGGCATTTTTGCTGCTGCTTGCGCGGGCGCCGGAGCCTGCTTCCGCGGCCAACGCCGGACCAGCCGGGCAATTGTTTTTCCGTCTTGTGCCGCCGCCAGAGGGGAAAGCCACGCAGTTTATGGTATCGACAAATCCGACCGCTTTGCCTCCTCAGGGGCAGGATTCACTGCCAGATGGAGAGCTGGCGAAAGGCGGAGACCTGGATATGCCGGCGGAAACAGCAGAGGCTGAAATATCAGACTCGGAACTCAGCGAAATTCTTGCTAAGGATCGTGAAGCACTTCGAGCGGAACTTAATCAACTGACGAAAATAGCGCTGGCTGAACCGTTGCCGAAGGTTCCGTTGCCTATGCCGCCGCCGAACGCGGGCAACAACGGAGGCAGCACCCGGGGCCCGGAGGGCGCTGTGCGTGAGCTTGACCTTGATGGCTACCCTGAGGCCGTGGTGGAAGATATCATGCAGAGATACAAGCTGAAAGTGGTGACGCGACATATCGACGGCGGCGGACGGGGGCAAAATTTCCTAAGTAGCGCTTCGCGGGGAGAGAACGAGCGATATTTTGGTGGGGGACCAGTCCCGTCAGGGGTTTATGAGATTTTTCAATTGAGCCGCGATAGCGTTGCTGTAATGAGCAGGCTTGAAGAAGACGCGCTGAAAAAACGTGGAATGGAGCCTCTGAAATCCCGGGTCGTTAAAATTGTGTTTGGCATTGTAAAAGAAGGAAAAGAGAAATACGTATTGGGTGTGAAATCCTTGGAAGCCGAGGTGGTGGAGTGATGGGAACATACGAAGTACTAATTACTAATAATGGATTTCAGCGATTCTTGGCAATGGTCGGGGTTGGAGCTGATATTAATACGCCTGACATGACGGCGACCACATTGTTGGTCATCGGTATATTTCTCCTGATGCTGGAAATTAAGATAGTGAGCCAGGGGCTGATCGGTTTTCTTGCAAGCCTGTGTCTGATTGCCGCCACGGTAATTATCTGGCGCGATGGATCATCATTCTGGGGCGTGCCGGTCGTGTGGGTTATTCCCGTTATCGGATTAGTGATGGTGCTTGGAATTAGCCTGTCTGTACTGGGCGTGAAGGCTTATCAGGAGAAAGTTGTGTCTGGGTATGAAGGGTATATCGGGGAGGTCGCTGTGGCTTCTGAAGCACTTGGGCTCACAGGGCAGGTTTTTTTTCGGGGAGCATACTGGCAGGCCGAGAGTTCCACCCCGGTCGCAAAGGGAGAAAATGTCCGCGTCGTGGCGGCCGAGAAGCTAAAGCTATACGTAGAGCCGGTTTAAGACAGATAAATAACAATGGCATGATGCCGGGGCTACTTCGTGGGCTGGGGCATGAAAAACCGAAAAGCTTTGTAGGCGGTTAGCAATAAGTTAATCACAAAAGCGGAGTTCGCTTTTCAATTTTATAAAACCGAGGGAATTCGTTACCCGTGCAATTTAGTCTTGACCGCTTTTACCGCATAAATCGGCGAGCCCTTATCTGGGTGGCGCTGTTCGGCTTAATATATATTTTGAGGGACTTTTTCGCTCTTATTTTTCTAGCCTTTCTTATCGTTAGCTTCACCCTTCCGCTAATCAATTATCTTAAGCGGGAAACCCGAATTCCCCGAAAAATGATCATCATATCCCTATATCTGTTTATCTTCGTGGGACTTTGTGGGCTTATTAGTTACGTGGTTCCAAAAGTGAGCACTGAAGCGCTGACTGTCGTGAACGAACTGTTTTTCCTGCGTGATAAAGTGGATACGGCGCGTTATGATATCGTTGCTCAAAATCCAAATCTCAAACCCGCCATGGCTTTTATCGATAAGCTGAACTTTGACTGGCCGGCGTATGTGAAACGGATTCAGGATCAGGGTCAAATCTATTTAAAACAATCAGTCGGTATGGTATTTACAGCTGTAACAACTCTTTTTCTTTCCTTGCTCTTTGCATTTCTCGTAGTGCTGGATCTGACGCGCCTTAGGGAAGAAGTGCGTAAACTTGGGCGAAGCCGCCTACATGATTTTTATGAGCAAAGCGCTGAGCCGGTAGTACGTTTTGCTGCTGTTATTGCAAGGTCTTTTCGGGCGCAGGCAATGATCGCTATATGCAATACGGTTCTTACGTTAGCGGGGTTTTTAATCTTGGGCCTGCCAAAGGTGGCTCTGCTTTCGATTATCGTGTTCTTCTTCAGCTTCATCCCGGTCCTGGGGGTATTTGTTAGCACTGGGCCAGCGGTATTGGTAGCGTTAAATGCCGGCGGATACGTGCTTGGAATCAAGGTTATAGTTTTCATTGTCCTGATTCATATGATCGAAGCTTATATTTTAAACCCGCTCATATATGGGCAACACTTAAAGTTGAACCCCGTCGTGGTATTAATCATCCTTTACGTGGGGCATCATTTTTTTGGTGTGTGGGGTATGTTGTTGGGCGTGCCGGTTGCATACTATTTTATCCATTACGTTTTTCAAGTTCCGGAAGAACCGGTGCGTGTGCCGCTTTCAGAGCCGGAACCACGCGCAAAGCGCTGGGGTTGGGGGAGGACGCAGTCCTCGCAGTCAAGCGCCGAGGAATCTGCGGGAAATGGCGCGGTTGAAAGTGTAATGCACCAAGTGGATCCAGAGGTTCCGGTGAAGCCAGTGCCCGGCACCGGCGACATTGCCTAATCCGCCCTGCGACAGAATGACGCGCAAACTTAACTTTCAATGACCGAAATGTCGGACTTCGGCTGGTTTACCTAAAGTTGACAATACTTATATTATGAGCGAGTTGTTGATTTTAATAGGGTTCCAAACGAACTGCTTTAAATAAAGCTTATGGCATATCCTTCGCCTGATACTCTTGCGGATTAACAGTCCGAAAGAATGTTGATGGAGTGATTTATGATAAAACACACTAACTCTTTAGCGGCAATTGTTGCATTCTCAATGACAATGGGATCAGCATGGGCTCAGCCCGCTGCCGCGCCACAAACAACCGGCACTTCACAGTTGGCCCCACCGCCACCTGACCAGGTGCTCACGAGATACACGTTTCGCAATGTCGCGAAAAAAGTGACGCCTTCCGTCGTTAATATTAAAATTAAAAGCAACATCGTTATGGGTCGCAACAGTCAAATACCTCCGGGGTACGGACTGGATAAAGAGATGCGAGAGTATCTCGAACGGCTTTTCGAAAGTGAGAGTTGGAACAAGAACCCCGGGTATGGCGAAGATTATAAGTATGCTCGTTCTGGCAGTGGCGTCCTAATTCGTGAGGACGGCTATATCGTGACCAGCATGCACGTAGTCGATAATGTTGAGGGGGAAGACATTGAAATTTCGCTATCGGACGGTCGCAAATTCACTAATATTGAAATCGTGGGAACAGACAAACTGACCGATCTTGCCGTGATTAAAATTAACGACGCTGCCACTTCTGCGTTGCCCCATCTAGAGTGGGCCAATAGCGATTTGATGGAGGTCGGAGATCACGTGATTGCTGTCGGAAATCCGTTAGACTTTACAAACAGCGTTTCCGAGGGAATAGTAAGTGCCAAACACCGGACCATTAACAAAGCCGCTATCGAGGATCTGTTGCAGACCACCGCGATGATCAATCCTGGAAACTCTGGCGGTGCACTGGTGGATTTAGACGGTAATCTGGCAGGTATTAACATGGCCATCGCCACAAGTACCGGTATGTGGAGCGGCTTGGGTTTTGCGATTCCCAGCAAGTCCGCCAAAGTGGTTACCGAGCAAATCATGAACAAGGGCAAAGCGCTGCGCGGTTACCTTGGCATTCAAATGGATGAGCTGAAAATCGGGCTTGCCAAACAACTTGGTTATGACCAGGATTATGGTATTGCTGTGGTCGATGTGACAGCAGGTACAGCAGCCGAAAAGGCCGGCATTCAGAATTACGATATTATTGCCAGCGTGAACGGCACGAAGATAAAAAACCTCTTCGATATGCATCGAAACATTGGAAATGTGCCAGCAGGCACCTCTGTAGAGCTGGAGATTTGGCGCGATGACGGCGACGGAAAACTGAAACAGATAAAAGTGCCGGTAGTTCTGGGGGAACGGCCTGACGATCAGTCTCTGCAAAGTAGCAATCCCGCCAAACGTCCGGAGTTGCCAGGCACCAGTCCAGACGACAAGCTCCTCGGAATGAAGCTGGAGCCGGGGCCTAACAATTCGGGCCTGCTGGTTAAAGATGTCAGCCCGAAATCCCCAGTGGAAGAAGCGGACATTAAAGTTGGTGACGTGATCCTCCAGGTTAACCGCAAGCCTGTTTCGTCTGTGGAAGAGTTTAAAGAGGCGCTGAAGAGCAGTAACACGGGAAGCCACATGCTTTATATTGAACGTAACGGAACTGCAATGCTGCAGATGGTTCCCGGCGACTAAATAACAGAAATTCCTTTTGGTTCCCGGCGGCGGTGACAATACTGTTCCCCCGGCAGGTTTCCGTCGCCGGCGAGCCAAAGCATTAATCTACAGGGCTTTTGACTGAAAACAATAGAAATTGAATCTTGCGTGGACTATTTCCGGACGTACCGATCTTTAAATTGTAGGCCATGCGGCTTTAAACCGAGTATGACTTGACGGTGAAGGGTAGAGAAAACAACCAATGAATTCTGAACTTGATAATCTTTCAGCGCAGATACGCGAAGCCAGCACTTTTGTCGACAGGATAACATCCGAGGTCGGTAAAGTGATCGTAGGTCAGCGTTACATGATCGATCGCCTGTTGATCGGCCTGTTGTCCAACGGCCATGTATTGCTGGAGGGCGTGCCAGGACTGGCAAAAACCTTGGCAGTTAAAACTTTGAGCCAGGCCATTAGTGCCGACTTTCAGCGAATACAGTTTACGCCTGACCTACTACCGGCCGATCTTGTCGGTACGCTGATTTTTAATCAGAAGGAAGGGACGTTTGAGCCCCGCCGCGGCCCTGTGTTTACGAACCTTGTGCTGGCCGACGAACTGAACCGCGCGCCGGCCAAAGTGCAGAGCGCATTGCTTGAGTGTATGCAGGAGCACCAGGTAACCATTGGCGACACCACTTACCCGCTGCCGGAACCATTTCTCGTGCTGGCTACGATGAACCCCATCGAACAGGAAGGCACCTACGCCCTCCCCGAGGCACAGGTTGATCGGTTCATGTTGAAATTGAAGGTTACCTACCCTTCTAAAAAAGAAGAACGTGCGATACTCGATCGCATGACCGATCCTCAGTTACCTGCGGCCGAGTCAGCAGACGCCGTTACTTCCAGTGAGGTTGGAGACAGTTTTGGAGTCCGTCCTGTGGCTACGACTGCGGACATTATGACAGCGCGCCATCTGGCAAAGCAGATTTATATCGACGAAAAAGTAAAAAATTATATTCTGGATATTGTTATCGCTACGCGCCGCCCGGAAGAATACAAAATTGATGTTGGGCAGTATATTGAATACGGGGCAAGCCCTCGCGCGACCATTAGTCTGGCGCTGGCGGCAAAGGCATATGCGTTCCTCCGTCATCGGGCTCACGTAACCCCGGATGACATTAAAACAATTGGAATGGACGTATTGCGTCACCGGGTCATTACAACTTATGAAGCGGAAGCCGAAGAGATTTCCAGCGAGGATATCATAAAGAAAATCTTTGATGAGGTGCCGGTGCCCTGATGCGGCTTGTTAGCGCGGGCAATGCATGGGCTCATGCCTGGAAAGTCATCGACCAATGATCCCAAATGAAATCTTGGCGAAAGTTCGCCAAATCGAGATATACACCGATCGGCTTGTCAACGATGTGATGGCGGGGAGCTATCACAGCACCTTCAAAGGGCGTGGCATGGAGTTCGAGGATGTGCGCGAGTACAATCCGGGAGACGACGTAAGAGCTATCGATTGGAACGTAACTGCTCGCACCGGAACGCCCTTCATTAAGCGATTTCGCGAAGAGCGGGAGCTAACAGTGATGCTGATGGTGGATCTGAGCGGAAGTACCGATTTCGGAACCGTGGACCAGACCAAGGGAGAAATGGCGGCGGAGATGTGCGCACTGCTGGCGTTTAGCGCTTTGAAAAACAACGACCGGGTTGGGCTTCTCATTTTTACGGATCGCATTGAAAAATTTATCCCGCCCAAAAAGGGCAAGAATCACGGTCTGAGAGTAGTGCGTGAAATCCTTTTCCACAAGCCTATGCACCGGGGCACAAGCATACCAGTGGCAGTCGAACATGTTATGAAAGTATTGAAGCGCAAAAGTGTTGTGTTTCTAATCAGCGATTTTTTGCCTTCCGCCGGCCTGCGGAGACCGCTGTCCACTCTTAACAATCGGCATGACCTGATCGCTATCAGGATTAGCGATCCTCGGGAGCGTGAGATGCCGGCTATGGGGCTGGTGCAGTTCCATGATCCAGAGACCGGACAAGTTCTTTTTGTTGATACATGGAAAGCGGACTTTCGCAACAAGTACGCAGAGGTAACCGAGCGGGTCAGTAAAGAGATTTTACACCTTTTCAAGCAATTGAAAATCGACAGCATGGATGTGCAGACAGGCCGTCCGTACATTGAAGCAATGGTTCAGTTATTTAAACGGAGAGCGCTAAGGCAATAATATGAAACGTCGACTTCGCCAACACCCACAGCATCACCCATCGCACAACGAACAGGACGGCAGGCGGAATCGCCGTATGCCTTACGGGCTTATCTGGCTGGTCCTCACAGTGCTCGTTCTGGTGCTGGTCATTGTTTATGACCGGCGATCCATTGACCAGGCTAAAGGTCATATTGAGACCGGTCATGAACTGGAAACTACGGGACTCTACATCGAAGCGCTGAACGAGTATGAGCAGGCCTTCGAAAATAAGCGCCTCGGCCGAAAAGCCAAAGGCGACGTAGCGCTGGCAATGGCAAACATCTATTATGAGTACTTGGAAGACTATCCGACGGCAAATAGATATTACGTTCAGGCTCGTCAGATTTCACCTTCAACAATGAACGCGGAGGATGTGCAGGAGCGCGCCAGGAACGCCGCCGTCCGAGCTAAAGGATCCGGCGTTTTTAAAGCCAAACCCACAAGTAACAACGGTGTCACAACAAAGACGATTATCCAACGGGTTGATCTGTTGCAGGCACCCCAGGCTGACTTGCAGGGACCTGTAGTAGCTACCTACAATGGTGGCGAAATTCGAGCAGGCCACCTGCTGCGCGCGTTAGAAAAACGCCCTGAATTTTTGCGTCCGGATTTTCGCGAGAGTCCTGAAAAGCTTGAGAGTTTTCTGAATGGCATCGTGCGTGAAACGATGGCCTACGAGGCGGCGGTAAAAACCGGAGTCCATAAGGATCCCGATGTGACCTCCCGTCTGTACGATTATCAAAAGTCGCTGGTGACCCAGCGTTACCTGGTGGATCGCCGCGAAGAGGCTATGGTAGTGGATAACGCCGACGTGGAAAAGTATTACCGTGAGCATTTAAACGATTATGTGAAGCCTGGCCAGATCAACGTATCTGTTATAAAGTCGGACTCTGAAACTTCGGCGGCGGAAATTCTGCAGATGCTCAGGACGGGCCAGCGTTTTGAGGAAGTAGCCACGAGCTTCTCCATCGAGCAGACTTCCGCGGCTCGCGGCGGAGACATCGGAACGATAACGGAAAAAGACACGTCGGTTAGTGGAGTCGGTGAAGTGCCGCGGGTCGTCGAAGCCTTGTTTAAGTTACCTGTATATTCCGTGTCCGAAGTGACGCCGGTCGGCGATTCCTATTATATCTTTCGGATCAGCAGTGTGGTGCCTGCTCTTAACATCACGCTGGACGAGGCACGAGGTAAAATAGAAAACATCCTCCGTGGACGCGCAGTGGATCAGGCTCGTTCAGGACTGGATGAGGACATGAAAAAAGTCTTCGACCCACAAGTGAACGAGGAAGGTCTTGAACGGTTTTGGGATTTTGCGAGGCAAACCCACAGCCTTAATGACGACTCAACCACGGCTTCATCCACAGCGACCGAGTCGTCGTCCGATGCGGATACGACCACTGTAAGCGTAACCGACTTTAGTTCATCCGGGAGCGCCACTGTTCATTGAGAACTGTACGCGCCATAGTCTCTTCTCTGTTGCCCTTATTGCTGTTGCTTCCGGCGGCACACGCTGCTGCTCAGCAGGGAGACAGCTATCCAAGGGTTGAGACAAGGGTGGAACCCACGTCAGGAACGGTGGGGGCGCGATTCAGTCTCATTGTTTCGGCGACAGCACCTGATCTCCAGAATCTGGAGACGCTTCCGCTATTTGAAACTCAAACCACGTGGACGGCGATAGGTGATCCGCAGGTTTCTGATTCTCCTCGCGGCGCCCTTCACACGCGCACCTATACTTATACGATTGTTCCCTTTGAAACCGGACGTGAAGCCGTTCCCGCAATTGCAGTGACTTACTCTCCCAAAGACGGTGCCACGTCAAATACGGTGCTTTCCGAGCCGCTTTGGGTTGAAGTGAACAGCGTGCTAAGCGGCAATGGGTCGGCCTCGGCGCTGAGAGAGGTAAGCCCGCCAACGGCGCTGCCAGTTCCAGCCGCAGTTGTGTGGACTAGCGCAATAATACTACTATTATTGGTAGGTCTACTCGGCTGGTGGTTGTGGCGTCGTTACTCAGCCAGACTGAAACGAATGCTTGGCCGTGCGCTTTCGCCGCCAGAGCTGGCTCTCAAACAGATCGACGACTTGGAAAACGAGCGGCTGATCGAACACAAAAAAATCAAAGAATTTTATACGCGCCTGTCCGACGCTATGCGAGAGTATGTTCAAGCCGCTTACGGCGTCCAGGCCATGGATCTTACTTCCAACGAGCTTCTGCGAGAGCTCGACGAGCGGGCGGGTTATCAGCCGGCAGAGAACGCGGACGGATACCGACGCGCTGTCGCCCGCCTGTCAGAAATGCTGGACGAGGCCGATTTGGTAAAGTTTGCTCGCCTGATGCCAGAAGTATCCCGATGCCGCAAAGCTTTGCAGTCCGGTCGCGACGTTGTTATGCTAACCAAATATAGATTTGAACCTGTAGAAGATCCCGCATCCAATAGGCGCAATGCACGCGTTGGGGGCCCGCCTTCGCCGCCTCCAGTACCATCGCCGGCTGCTGGTCCCACAGCGCCTCCATACCCCGCTGAATCTAATCAGCAGTCAGAGGGGTCGAGATGAATCTGGATGGCCTGAACTCATTCGCGGCGGATCAATACGGCGATTCTATATTTAGGGTAGGCTTGCCCTGGGTGCTTCTACTTTTGCTCCTCCTGCCTTTTTTGCTCTGGTGGCTTCGCCATCGGGAACGTCGTCGCACTACCACTATCTCTCTTCCAGTTGCGCAGCTGGCCACATCCATTAGCGCTGGAAATCCTCGGCGCTGGCGACTGATGCTGGACGTTATGCGCATTGTGGCCCTGGCCCTCTTCATAATCGCAATGGCCCGCCCGCAGTATGGCCGTATAGAGCGAGAAACCTTTAGCGAGGGTATAGATATTGCCCTGGTTCTGGACGTGTCGCTGTCCATGCGCGCAGGAGATTTTCAGCCCAATCGCCTGGAAGCCGCAAAAGACGTCATAAAGCAGTTTGTACTGGAGCGGCGGGGAGATCGCCTGAGTCTTGTGATTTTCGGCGGCGAAGCAGCCACCCTGGTTCCGCTTACGCTTGATTCAGACGTGGTTTATTCCTTTGTTGAGCGGGTACGTTTTAATCTGGTCAGTGGAGATACCACTGCCATCGGAATGGGTTTGGCCACGGCGCTCGATCGTCTTCGCGAGAGCAAGGCCAAAAGTAAAGTCGTTATTCTGCTTACTGATGGTGAAAACAACGCTGGCAAAATCGACCCCCAAAAAGCCGCGGAAGCCGCCCGGGCACTAGGCGCAAAAGTTTACACAATCGGCGTAGGCAGCAACTCGCCACAAATCGGACCCTTCGGTATGCGGGTGGATGCCGGGCTGGACGAGGCCAGTTTAACCAAAATGGCAGAGGTCACTGGAGGAAAATACTTCCGGGCTGGAGACGAAGAGAAGCTGCGTGATATTTATCAGCAAATTGATAAGCTTGAGAAATCAAAAATCGAATCAACGCAATTTGACAATTTTAACGAACTTCTCCACTGGTTCGTTCTGCCGGCCCTCTGCCTGCTCCTCATCGAACTTGCCCTTAGATCAACGAGGTTTATTTTATTGCCATGAGATTCGCTATTCCCCATATGCTCTGGCTTCTTATCCTATTGCCAGTTGTTGGCGCGTTTCTGGTTTGGGCGGTTGGGCACCGGAGGGCGCTGCTGGGCCGCTTTGGCTCAGACAAGGCTCTGGCTAAGCACGGAATCGCTGCCATAAATGCCATAAGCTGGGTGCGCATTGGTCTCTTTCTCCTGGGTCTTGCCGCTGTCATCTTAGGCTTGGCCCGGCCACAGTGGGGCTATCACGAGCGCCAAGTGGTAACACGCGGTGTCGATATGGTTATTGCCGTTGATACATCCGCCAGCATGATGGCTAAGGATTTTCCGCCAAACCGCCTCTCGAGGGCAAAAGATCTGTTGAAAAACCTGATTTGGGAAGCGCGGGGGGATCGGGTCGGCATAGTTGCCTTCTCAGGCAGCGCTCTCGTCATGTGCCCGCTCACTTTGGATTATAACATGGCTGCCACGGCATTAAAAGCGGTGGACGTGAACACGGTATCGACAAGAGGGACAAACATCGGAGCGGCAATTAATGCGGCCAAAGGGGCTTTTGATATTTCTGGATCCAACGACCGCATATTAGTGCTCCTCACTGACGGCGAGCAAATGGAGTTGACGGAAGAGCTCGATGCGGCGATAAGCGAGGCCAAAGAAGTTAACATAAAAATCTTCTCAATCGGCCTCGGCACCGCTGACGGAGCAGTTATACCCACCATGGCTGGACCGAAAAAAGACGCTACAGGAAATGTTGTCCGTACCAGCCTGGATTTTGAAACCTTAAAGAAAATTTCTTCTGCAACGGGCGGTCAGGCGATTCGCGCGGAAAAAATCGGCGCCGGAGAGATCGCCGATATTACCAGCGCTCTTTCTCAATTCCGGGGCCGCAAACAGCAGGATAAGACTTACAAGGTTTTCCATGATCGATATCCATGGTTCCTTGGAGCAGCGCTGCTCTTTTTTGTCGCGGAGGCGCTGCTGGCAGGAGTCCATCACTGGAGTTGGCTACGCCGGAGGCGGAGAATCGCTTCTGGAACAGGCTTATTGTTTGTCGCTATTGTCACCGGCCACGGTGCCGCGTTTGCCTACCCCGGAGAGGATTTTGTTCGGTCAAGAGACGCCCTGCAAAAATACCGTGCCGGAGATTACAATCAATCTACTTCCCTTTATGATCAGGCGGCGAAGCTGGATCCACAAGATCCGCAGATTCATTATAACTTGGGTGCCGCCGCTTCGAAAGCGGGTAAGGTCGACGCTGCACGGGAAGCTTTTGGAAAGGTATATGATCCGACTCAGCCCGCGCTGAACGCCGAAGCAAGATTTGGAATGGCGATTCTAAACCATCGTGACGTGCGAAAGGTTATCGCCGAAAACAAAGAACAGTGGGCTCCTAAGCTGGCCTCGGGTGATGAGGCCGCGACAAAAGAAGTTAAAGATGCCATCAGTAAGCTGAAGGAAATTATTGGCGAGTACAAGGAAACCATTCTTGCCAAGCCGGACGACATTGACATGAAAGCCAATTACGAATTGGCGAAGAAAGACTTGGAAGAGCTGGAAAAGCTGCTGCAGGATAATCAGAGCGAACAGCAGCAACAACAACAACAGGACCAGCAACAGAAAAACGAAGAAGAAAAGAAAGACGAACAGAAGCAAGGCGAAGATCAGAAGGACAAGCAGGATTCTCAGGGGAAAGAAGGTGAGAAGGGCAAGGACGACCCAAAACCTGGTGAAGATTCAAAACCAGGCGAAAATCCCCCTGAGGATAAGCCGAAGGATAACCCTGGAGACCAGCCCGACGAGGAAAAAACTCCAGAGGGCAAAGAAGATGAAAAAAAGCCGGGAGAGGACAAGCCAGATGACGCAACCGGCGATAAGCCCGGTGACCAGAAAAAGCAGGACGGGAAGCCTGACCCAAAGGGAACTCCTGCGCCAACCCCGACACCATCGCCAACACCAACAGGCACTTCTGGTCCGGGTGAAACTCCCGGGCAGGGGAGCGAACCTTCCCAGCAGGGTCAGCCAGTTCCTGTGGGCCAGATGAGCCCTACAGACGTTGACCGTTTACTGAATACCCTACCACCCGAAGATCAGCGCGCGCTGCAATTGATGATGGGCGCACCGACCGATCAGCAGGACATGAAAAATGACTGGTAGCTGCGTCAGAGTAACTTTGCAGCGGTTCCTTCTTTTCTTTGCGATGGGATTATGTACCAGCCTGTGCCTCGCTCAGCGTAACAGCACTGTTTCGGCGTCGGTTCAACCGGCGCAGGTTTCCGTCGGCGATTCGATTATATACGAAGTATCGGTTAATCTTACGGGATCGGGACAACCGTCAGTTGCCGTGCCCGCGATCAGCCCTGATACTGGCTTGTCGAATCCCACACCCGCGGGTCAGCAAACAAGTCTTGAAAGTTATATCGTCAATGGGGACTTCCGCAGTGTACAGCGGATCACATACGCATACAGCATTCGTACGAGCAAAGAGGGTACCTTTACTATCCCGCCATCCACGGTTACTATCAACGGGAAAACTGTTGAGACGCAACCGGTTGAGGTCGAAGTCCGGAGCGTGCCGAAGGCTACCAATGTTCCATCGGAACTCGAGGGACTGGTTGTTGCGCCGAATGTGTCAGGCAACCCGGAACTCCAGCGAAAACTGACGGGGGTTATTTTCATTCTGCCTGTTCTGTCTAATAACGACCCCTATAATGGCGAGCAGGTTCGAATATCTTACCATCTTGTTATTGAGCCGAAGGCACTGGAAGACGCTGGCTTATTACCACACACGAATCTGGATGGGGTAAAAGTTCCCCCCATGAACGAGTTTATCACCGAAGAGCTTTACCCGTTTCCGCAGGACCTCAAGTTTCAGGAACGCAAAATTGGCGGCAAAATCTATCTCGTGGCACCGGTCTATGAAGCGGTTATCTCATCCACTAAAGCAGGAAAGCTACAAATTGAACCTTTCCAGGTGAGCATGATTTTTTCCATGCGAAGCCGGGGCAGACAGGCGTCGTCTCCTTTTGGAAACGATCCGTTTTTTTCATCTATCAACCCTCTATCCGTCATGGGTGGAAATTCCATTCAAGTAATTGCACAATCGCCACTTTTAAGTCTGAACGTAAAAGCGGTTCCCGAGATCGACCGTCCTGCCAATTTTGCCGGGGCAGTGGGCACTTTCAAAGTTTCCGCCGAAGTGGATAAAAAAACGGCTAAAGCCTTTGACGAGACAATCGCGCTGGATGTGACAGTCGAAGGAGTTGGAAACACCGATTCTCTGTCCCCACCGACCTTGCCCTCAATGCCCGGATTTACTGTGCTTGGCGAACCTGAACAACAAACTACAGGCCATAAGGTTGAAGACGAATACGTGTCCGTTAAGAAATTTTCTTACACGCTTAGGCCGACGGTTTCCGGCGCACAAACAATTCCTCCGGTTGAGATGAGTTACTTCGAACCCAAAACCGAAACCTTTATAAAGACAGGGAGCGAAGCAATTCCATTAAGCATCTCGCCGGGAACGCGACCAGCACCGGCGCCGACTCCTCAATCTGTAGAAGACGAGCCGGAAAAAGCGCCGCCGGCTGAGCTCGACCTGCGCTACATTTCTACTGAACGCCTTTCCGATCCCAACTCCGGCCTAAATCGTTTCGCAGGTTTTCCGGGAATGGTAACATTTTTGCTACCCCCATTTTTTCTGGCTGCTGCCGGAATGGTCGCATGGCGACAAAAGCAATCCCAGCATAAGTTATCTGATCCGATAAAGCTCGCGCGAGTGTCATCAGCACAGCACCTTAAAGACGCGCAGGTTGCTTTAGATGCCGGGAAAAATCAGGAAATGGCTTCTGAACTCGCCGAGGGAATGCGGCTCCATTTTGCTTCTCGATTCCGAATTACAGGCGCAGAGGCAACCATTCCTGCACTGGAAGAACATCTCACACGCAGCGGTGCGCCCTCCGAACTGACCGCTGCTATGACCAGAGTTCTGGAAGTTTGCGACAGCGCTCAGTATGCTCCGTCTTCGTTAAGCAAGGCTGACGGGCGAGAACTTTACACAGAAGCAATGCGTGTTCTTAAAGAGTCGGAGACTTTCATTTGAAAAGCATGAGCGCATTGCTGAAAATCCTGGTAGTCACCATGGCTTTTTGTGTTTTCCCAACGCACGGTCGGGCTGCAACCACTATGACTTTACAAACTGCCAATGATCTGTTTGCCGCGGGCAACGCCTTCTATCGGGGTCAGAATTTTGAAGCTGCCCGAGAAGCTTATCAACAATTGCTTAACGCAGGGTATGACACTGCGCCTGTCCTTTATAATCTTGGAACCGCGGAAGCGCGGATGGGTAGCGCCACCCAGGCGCTCGCACACCTGGCAAGAGCTGAAAAACAGCGTCCGCGTGATGGTAACATACAGGCTAATATTGCTTTCGTAAAAAAAGCACCAGTGCAGTCCCTTAATACAACCGCTAATGAATTGGTGGTCAGGGAGTCGATCTGGAGCCGAATCTATGGGTTCTTGACGGCAAGAGAATGGTTGGCGCTGCTGTGGATGGGGCTTATGGCTGCTTGTACTGGTGGAGTTTTACTGTTCTTCGCGCGCAACGCCCGATTGCACTCGATCGCGCACGGCTTAGTATTGGGTGGAGCAGGATTTATGGCCCTCGTTACTATCCCAGCCGCTACTCAATATTATCAATCACGTGTAGTCCAAAGTGCCATCGTAGTTTCGCCAGCGGAGTTATTAAGCGGCCCGGCACAACGGTTTACCCGCATAGCGAATCTTACTCAGGGCCAGATCGTCCGTAACCTTAAGGGTTCTGAAAAAGATTACCTGCATGTAAAACTGGACAATGGTCTTCACGGTTACGTGAAAAGTGATGCATTGCTCGAGATGTAAACCGGGGCTGTCGTTGACGGACAAACGTCTGGCCTCGTCAATCGTCAATTTTAAAATTACCTTGCCGGTGGTGCAGTCGCGGGACGGTTACTTCTACCTGAAAACCATCTGATTACAAGTCCAATTAACCCCATGGCAACGAGGGACAACCCTAGAAAACTGCCCCATATACCAGCTTTCCCCAGCAATGGCGCCAAGGGAGTATCGAGTCCCTGCAGGATCATATAAATTGTATACCCCAGCATAGGCAGCCAGGAAAGGGGCATGATAATGATTCCCATAATCAGCAGGGTTGCGGAACTATTGGACTTTTTCGACTTTATGGCCGTGATCCCATCGTTTTTAACTGCGCTACTTGAAGCGGCCGTTTGTGCAGTCGGGTTGGAATCTGCGCCGGATGATTGTTCTTCCACATTATCTGCGCTGGTGTCAGGGGGCAAAGGAGTGCGACGCAAGGCGCTGATTTGCGGCAATCCAGACGTGGCAACAAAAGCGTAGCCGCAGGTAGGACATTTTACGCGGCTGTCTTTATTCCCGTCGTAAAGCGATATGGGCGTGCCATCAAAGGGACACTGCACATTATCCATGGCGTGTCCGGAGTGTTCAACATTAACGAGTTCGCGGGCAGCAAGATCCGATAATCCAGTAGTCAGAACTCGCAGGCGTTCAATGATGTGATCCTGTTGAACCAGCAGCATGTCGGCGTAGCGCTGCAGGTCCATGCGCCGACGCAACTGGTTCAGATACAGCAGGCAAGGATCATAGGTATCCTGCTCGCGCGCATTGAGGCGCTCCATGCCCTCTTTACAGGTCAGATGATAGCGTTCCATCTCCAGATGGAGCGGTTCGAGCACAGTGGCAGTAAACGCCCGTTGAATCTGATCAAACCGGGCCAGAGCCAGATGGTTATCCTCAACCGCGTCCATAAGTGGCCGGTGGGATGCCGACGCAGTAAGCACGTTGCGCAGAGCCTGACTAAAAACGGAATCGCGATATGAATCCCAGCCACGCAAAAGAATTTGGGCCTGAGTGTTCATGCCAGAAGTGTGCTGGTTCCAGTCTAATCCTCGCATAGAGCACACGAGGCGGTGGGTGAAAGCCAGGTAATCCGGTGAAAGGGGCTGATTCTCAATGGTCAGCGGAACATTTGTGGGCAGAGGAACATGGCCTGTAGCCGGTGAGTTAAGGACAAGCTTTCCCATTCCTAGAAAAACAGCGGTTACATCCGCCATGCTGCCGGCGGTCCGGTCCGGCTCTACGCTGCCGCCCGCGATGTTGCTGATTATAAGATAGGTGCGCGCGATCTGGCGGGTTATGAATGCCAGTGCAGTGGTCGGGGTGGCCAATGCAGAAACGGGTACTTCCATTGCAAAATGTTCGTTGCCCGGATCCGTACGCACGAGACGTGGTGGCTGGCCGTCATTGATGATCGTAAGGTCGAACATGGCATTACGAAGCCCGATCCAATCGCCCAGAACACGAGAAACCACCTGAAGTGCGGGTAGTTCTGTGGACGTCAGAGGCGGAGGATCCAGAATCCGATAATGAGCGCGTACCCCCGCGGCTTTTTCCAGCGTAGCAAGAAGCTCCAGGATATGTCGCGCCACTGGATCGGCGGCTAAACGGCTATCCAATTGATAAACCTGTGCTGAAGGACTGATTTTGTGCCCAGATACGGCAACAGAATGATATTTTACAAATATGCGTCAAATTTATAACGTCCAGTCTCTCAACTCCTCCAGCGCGGGCCACTGCTGATGTGCACATGAAATCACCCTGAGTCAATTAACTCGAGTTATGACACTCAAACAACTGTAAGAGATTCTTCAATACGCCATTCAGCTTAAAAAAATCTGCGAGTCACGAATCTCACCACACTGTCAACAATCCGTTTTAGGTAGCCGCTAGGTGTTGCGCTCTGAGCAATATTGAACACATTAAGGTAATTTTGCTGATCCGCCGACATGTCCGTCATAGGGGATTCTTTGTGGAAAGCGCTTTATTTCTCGCATTTGCTTCGTTTCTAAAGCGGTCAATTCCGTGCTTGACCAAGCGGCACCGACCGGTTCAGTTATAAACTTCGAATCCGGATTTTGCAGGTCGCACGTGCTTCCTGTAAGAATCTCCCGTGGAAGGGGATAGCGGCTAAGGCCGTTTTCTCCAAAGTTGACTGTTGAGGGTTCACACGATGATTGATGTTCAAGGTGGGCGCAAGCGCGAGCCAGTCGCCGCTACTGATGAATTGGTAAGTGAAGCGGTCGCCATTGGCGTCGTGCTGTTGGCGGTGCTGATGACGTTGGCGTTAATTACCGAAGACGCCGGCAGCAACTTGGTCGGACGCGCTGGGTCCGTTGTCAGCGGTGGACTCACGTTCGCCGTCGGACGGTACGTCGCTTTCGTAGTACCGTTGCTGGTGCTCGCAACAGGCGTGCTGGTGTGGCGCGGAAGCGGACTTCATCGCGCAGGGCTCAGGATTATCGGGCTCTATGGCACAATGGTAAGCGTCTGTGCCTTGTTAGCGATTCCCTATGCCCAAAGTAATTTTAATGGAGACGACGGGTTTAGATCAGGTGGGGCTCTCGGTAATTTCCTGGTACATTCTCAATGCCTGAACCTGGCTGGGTTGCTTGGGACAGCGGGAGCGTATCTGCTGTTTTCCGCGCTGCTGGTGGTCAGCCTTAGCACTGCCACCGATGTGCGGGTACGGGACACCATCATCGCTATTTCCGACTGGATACGTGGCAGCGGGTGGCGAAAATTTGTTTCTCCACTAGCGGCATGGGGCGCCCAGTTTACTTCCAGATTAGAGCAAAAGGATAATCTTGACGTAGAGCAACCGTTAGCTGTTAGATTTACTCCACAGGATGTGCAACCCGAAACCTACGGACGCAGCAGCAGGCTCGCGGCAGGACTCGACGCTGCTCCCGCTTTGGCCCAAGCACCGGCAACTGCTGCAACTACTGCAACTACTGCAACTGCTCACGTCGCGCAGACGAATTACATTCCTGCATTTGCTCCGTCAACACCCACACCTGCTGTTCCTGTGGCCAGTGTCCCGGTGCAGGGATGTCCCGGTTTGTCACTCGTTTCCGATGACGAAGACAATGATTTGGTAAGCATGGCGGAGGCCGGTCCAGGAATCCAGAGTGAGCTTGCGCTGATAAAACCTTATCAGACACCACACTACACGATTCTGAACGCTCCTCCGACCGTTGTAAACGCCATGACCAATGAAGAGGTGGCGGAGATTTGCGAACGCCTGGAGAAAACCCTTGGTGAGTTTAACATCGTCGCCAGCGTGGTACAGGTAACGCAGGGACCTACCGTCACTCGTTATGAAATGCAGCCGGCTGCCGGGGTGAAGGTGGCGAAAATAGCGTCCCTTGAAAACGACATAGCCATGTGCATGAAAGCGGAAAGCGTTCGCATCATCGCGCCAATCCCCGGAAAGGGAACCGTTGGTCTGGAAATACCGAACAAGAAATCAAAGCCGGTTTTCCTACGGGAAATGCTTGAGACGGACGTATTCCGAAATCACCCGTCCCCTTTGGCTTTTGCCCTGGGCATGACCATTGGTGGTGAGCCCTTCATTAGTGATTTGGCCACCATGCCCCACGTGCTTATCGCCGGTCGTACCGGCTCCGGTAAATCCGTTTGCCTGAACGCTATTATCTGCTCTATTCTTTTTCGCATGACCCCTGACAAGGTTAAATTCCTGATGGTGGATCCTAAGCGTGTGGAACTCAACGTCTATCAGGCGATTCCTCACCTGCTGGCGCCGGTGGTATGTGAGCCACGCAAGGCGGCGGCAGCGCTGACCTGGGCCGTGGAGCAGATGGACGAGCGCTATAAAAAATTGGCGGCAGTTGGCGTTAGGAATATTGACGGTTTTAACGCTATCGCTCAAAGCGATAAGCCGCACCCCAAGGCAATGGGGCGTCAACTCGCGTATATGCCCCATATCGTGATAGTAATCGACGAATTGGCAGACTTGATGCTGATCGCTCGCAATGAAGTGGAAGACAATATCATCCGCCTCGCGCAAATGAGTCGTGCGGTTGGAATGCATCTGATCCTGGCGACGCAGCGCCCATCGGTCAACGTTATCACTGGTATTATTAAAGCCAACTTTCCAAGCCGTGTGGCATTTCAGGTATCAAGCAAGGTGGACAGTCGCACGATTCTGGACGCCATGGGCGCAGAGGCTCTTTTGGGTCGGGGTGATATGTTGTTCAGTCCCGGCGGCAGCCCAAAGCCAATTCGGCTCCAGGGATGCTACCTGAGCGACGACGAAGTGGAAGCAACCGCGGACTGGGTGAGGAGCCAAGCTAAGGCACAGTATGAGATGCAAGACTTCCTGACCAAGAAGGAACAGGACGAATTGCGGATGGCGTCCAGCAACACAATGGGTAAAGATATGCTCAGCATGGACGGCATAGACGCAGACGAATCAACAGTGGCTATGCCTGAAGACGGCGACGATTATGATTTCACTTATCAGCAGCAACGGCGTGACGGCCGTTCTGTTGCCGAGGTGATGAACAGAGGCACATCCCCCTCGGCGCCCGTTCGTACGCATAATACCGATGAAAGCGACGCCATTGACGAGGAGTTGTTCAGTCAGGCCACAAGACTCATCCTAACACATCGTAAGGCGAGTGTTAGCCTGCTTCAGCGAAAACTAAAGATTGGCTTCGCCCGCGCAGGTCGCGTAATGGATATGCTGGAAGAACGGGAAATTGTCGGACCAAACGTAGGCAGCAAAGTTAGGGACATCCTGGTTGATCCGGATGAGTTTATGGCTGAAATGGATGAAGGCGACGATATGCGGTTCTAACTCGCCGCGCCCAGACTACTGGCCGAGTTTTTTTGAGTCGCTGGGGTCCAGCGCCGCTTCACGACACGCTACCAACAGGTCCATCAGGGCTACCCGTTTGTTCACCGAGCGGCTGGCTTTTAGCACATGGTCATCCTCTGTCGGTTTGTTTGCCTTGGAGTTTATGTTCTCAGCGGCATTCACCGACTCAAGGCCGCCGCGTGCGTCGTTATTAAACGGATCGATTAATCGCACCTGCTCATAGGCGAGGCGGGCGCGGAGCATTTCACCGCTCAGCAGCAGTTTCTCGGCCATGAGAAGATAGTCAGGAATAGCTTCGGCTTCTGGCGCGATCAGACTAATACAGTCGATACACTTCTGAATTAGCTCTGGTTGGTCGTCATGAAGACTGCGGGCTGTGCGGAAGGAGTCCAAAGCATTATCAATATCGCCCGCGTCAAACTGGCGGTTTCCCAGTCGTACATAATGAACGTATTGTAACGACGGATCATAGGAGTCGCGGCGAATGGCATCGCGAACATCATCCACTGTTTCCGGCTCACATTGGTCTACGATGCGGTAGGCATTTTCGGCTTCTAACATCTCGCCGCGATTGAGATGAACCTCCGCCAGAATCCGGGCCTGACGAGCAGCCTCCATAGTGTCTCCTGAATTCAAAAGGAGCTCCACCAGGCGCTGACGGACAGCCGTATTATTTTCATCCTGGGTCAAAATTCGACGATAGGTGTCTATGCCTTTAACCGCGGCCGTACTAGCTAGGATGGCCGTGGCTCTGGAATAGCTTACGCGGGCGTCCTCGTGCATGCCGGCGGCTTCTTGGGAAGCCGCCAGGGCGAGACATAGATCGGCGTCTCGCGGTGAAATGGTCAGAGCCGCGTTCAACACTTCCACAGCGGCGGAGGGTTCATGGCGGTCCATGTACAGGTTCGCAAGTGTGCGCATTTCCGATAATGCCCTGTTCCGACTTCCCCGGCTAAGAAGGAATGTCGCATACCGCGACCGCGCCGCGGTGTTATCCGGAGCCATTCCCAGGATCTGCTCGTAAGTTTGAAGAGCCCCCTCAAAATCGCCCCGCCGCTCAAGAGCGTCTGCCAGTTTTCCGTATTCCTGAGGCATATTTTTTTCTGGAGATTCAACTTGCGACAGCAGCTCCACGTACCGCGTGAGTATCGCTGGATCATCGGGAACAATGGACGCAAGTTTACGATAGGCTTCAAGGCCTTCCAAATCCCGGTTCGCTTTTTCGTAAATGTCAACAAGCTCCCGCAGCACATCAGCCTGCTGATCCCGGTTTCCTGTTTTTTCATACAACTCAGCCAGTTGCTCGCGCACTTCCGGACTATCCGGTTGTTGGCGGGAAAGACGATCCAGCGTTGCGGTCGCTTCCGAAAACTCGCCACTATCCAGAAGCGACGGGATAAGGCCAAGCCAAGCGTCAAATGCCTCTTGCTGCATCCCCGCCTCTTCACAAGCTTGGGCCAGAGTTTTGCGCGCTTCCGCCCAAGCAGGACGAAACTTTACAGCTTTGTTCAGGAGTTCAATGCGGCGCTCCGTGTCTTTTGCGCCCAGCGCAGCATCTGCGGCGGCCCGATAATATCTGGCTGCCAGGTCCGGGTAGGAACTGGCCGCCAGCATATCTGCTATGCGCTCTCTGCATGGGATATTTTCCGGGTACTGCTCAACCAGGGCTTCGGCCTGATCACGGGCTTCTTCCAGCTCAGCGCGTTCCAGCAGGATACGAACGATATGCAGATGCTGCTCAATAGCTTCCTCTGGCCTATGCGCATTGTTAAGGCTGCGAGCAAGGTCGCGGTGCAAGGCAATCTGTCCGGGCGCCAGATCAACCAGTTCATACAGGACAGAAATAGCTTCTTCCTGTCGTCCCTGCTTTTCATGTTCTTCCGCTTCCCGGCGCAAGCGAAGTTGTAATTCTTCCAGGCGACCCATCTGGCGGATCATGTCATAATGAGCCTGTTTCAATTGCTGATTGGATGGCACCCAATTTGTGCCCTCGGCCAGCAGACTCTCGGCCAGTTCCGAATTTCCCGCTTTATTTTCGTGATCGGCAAGCCAAATATACTCTTCGGCTCCCTTATCATGATTTTCCGTCTTGCGGTAAAATTCTAGCGCCGTCTGATGGACATGACGGTCCTCCGGTAGGGCTTGTACCAATTTTGCCAGCAATGGCGCAACTCGCTGTGCTTCGGTTGAGGTGGCCTTATCCATTACATGGAAAACGCTCATACGGGCAGTTTCCATGTCCCCGATGCTGATCGCCAGCTCTCCCAGATGTCTCCATGCCTGGACTGTTCCAGGGCTTATTTGTGTTACGCGGCGGTAGCACGTGAAAGCATAAGCCGTTTCGCCGGCCCCTTCATACAATTCCGCCGCTCGCATCCATTCAGCGACAGCTTCCGAAACCCGGTTCAGGCTTAACAGGGATTCTCCCAAGTCGTTATGGGCGGCGGCATCGGAATTGTCATAATTCAAAATAGTTACTGCAGCCAGGCGAATCCGTTCCGGATCTTCGGTTTCCCGTGCGACCGCCAGCAGCTGACGAGCGTAAAGGAGGCCTTTTTCAGAATTCCCTGCTCCCGCGCAGCAATCCAGCAATTTTGAAAGCAGGGCAGTGTCTCTGGGTGACCGCTCAAGTAGACGCTCATATTGACGAAGGGCGCTGGTGTGATCTCCCAGTTTCTGAAACTTTGTTGCAAGGGCGCGAGTGGTTGTAGTGAAAACTTCAACGTCGTTTGATTTGCCAGATAGCGACGCAAGCTGTTCCAGTATTTCCAGGTTATCGGGATCAAGTTGAAGGTATGATTGAAGTAGACGACAGGCCTCACCCACGTTTCGTCGAGAAGCCTTCACATCGGCCAGTTTCCCAGTGAGTTTCCCCATGGCCTCAAGATCACCATTATCCCGAGCATCGTTCAACAGCGCCTGCAAAGCCGTTTCATTCCCCGGTTGTAGAGTAAGCACATGTGCATAAATTCGCCGGACCCGCTCATGGTGCTCAGCCTGCTGAAATAGCTCTGCCGTCTGCAGCCAATTGTCTATGGCGGAATCCGGTGCAATTGATTCCAAACGCGTTGCCAGTTTTTCCCGGAGATCAGTATTTCCCGGCGCCAGTTGAACAACCCGATTTAAAGCTTCTAAAAGTAAGTCGGTGTTGTTCATCTGCTCTGCCGACACGATAACTTCCTGTAGCAGGGCGACTGCTTCTTCCTGTCGCTTTTCTCGGACAAAATAGTCGGCCAGGGTGGCCTTCACATAAAGGTTATCAGGCTCCGCGGCAAGAGCCTCCAAGTAACAATCTTCCTCTTCGGAAACCGCACCTGACATACTAAACAGCCTGGCGGCCTCCAGTGCGGAACGCCGTGCGTCTGACAGCATTTCAGACTGCCTGAATACCTGCGCCGCGAGGTACCATGTATCCGCGGAATCCGGAGCAATATCCAATAATGTAGTCGCAATATCGAGCGCTTCAGAAAGTTTATTCTGGTCTGCCAGGCTTTTGACGCGTTGATGCGCGATACCGACCAGGAAGGTGCTTCCACCCAGGGTATGGATGGTTTTAAATATTTCAAGACCACGGGCCGGAGTGGTGGTGTCAAGCAGCGCAAGAGCAATAATCTGGCTTTGTTTCTGACGTCGCGCCGTTAGGGCCGACCGCAGTTGTTCCCGAGCCACATCGTAGACATCGTCGCCCAAGCGGCGGACCAATGTCGCTATGGATTCCGCCGGGATAGCGGATGGTTTCGCCGATATTGCCCGATTGACGTTTGCTATGGCCTGTTCAGACTTCCCGTCTTCTGAGAAAAGCAGGGCGGCCGTCATAAACTGTGCGGTGGCCTGATCGAGACGGCGGGAGCGTTCGTTTAGTTCAGCCAGAAGTCTGTATTGCTGCGCTGTAGAGACTAAGCCGGCAGCTTCATCCATCGCTTCAATGGCGGCATCGGTGTCGCCTGACGCAAGGGCATCACTGGCCAGTGTCATTAATTCCTGACGCAGGCGATTTCGGTTTCCGGTCAGGCGCAATGGTTCGAACAGTTCCTGACGCAGGCTCATGTCATGTGGCGCAAGAGCAATGACCTGAGTCAGCACGCTGATTGCGTCATCGGAATGGCATGCTGCGGTCCTGGCGCGCGCAGACTTCAATCCCCGTGTCATAGCCCGTGCGGGCGGAAGCATATCCATGTGACGGACAACATAATCGGCATTGAGCGGCGCAATTTCAATCGCCTGGGCCAAAAGAGCTTCGCGCCGGGATTTGTTTCCGGAATGCTTGTCCAGCTCTGATAGAGCGATATCAATTAATTTAACGGCGGAATCGGAGTTCCCGGCCTTACTATGAGCGGCTGCGGCGATGCTGTAATCTTCAGGCAGGGCGGAATCCCCCGCCAGTTTCAACAGATCATCAAACACTTGGGC
The DNA here is from genome assembly GCA_038243585.1 of Candidatus Sumerlaeales bacterium. Taxonomy (GTDB): domain Bacteria; phylum Sumerlaeota; class Sumerlaeia; order Sumerlaeales; family Sumerlaeaceae; genus JAKFFN01. Next base: position 94,004 of record JBBSQY010000003.1, read on the forward strand.
GGCATCGGCGGGCTTGCCACTATCTTGTAATATGCGGCCAGCATGGCGAAGATGGTCCTGAGCTCGTGCCGGGCTGTTGCCTTTTCTATAAAGGTCGGCGATGATCAAGTGCTCAAGTGGGTCTGCTGCAGACTCATGAGCTATTGCTGCTTCCAGCGTCTGCGCCGCTCCCTGGTAATCGCCCTCCGCTTCCAATAGATTTGAAAGCTGTTTAAGATATGGCAGCGCCTCCATGGGGCGCTCAGTCTTCATCTGAGCGTCGGTCAGATCTCGCAACAGCGCTGTGGATGCAGGAATTGTTTCTACCAGGCGTATAAGATCGGCAATCCACTGGTTTTCGTCGACAGAATCTCGACGCTGATTAGCCCACTGGCGGTACAGCGGCAATGCTGCCGGCGAACCTTCTATCTTATGCACCAGTTCTGCCAGGGTCCATAAGACGTCCGGGTTGTCAGGGTGCAGCGTAAGAGATTCCCGATAAGCAGCCATAGCACCGACGCTATCGTCTGAAGCTGCAAAAGTGTCGCCGATATCTGCCAGCGTGACGGCCGCATGCTCTGGTTGTTCAAGAGCCTTCTGAACCTCAACCTTATGCCGCAGCGCCGCCAGAAGGGCAGGGGACATATCCAGAATCTGGTCCAGAACTTCCAGAGCCGCATTAAACTGGCGGGATTGTTGAAGGAGTCTCGAGACCTCCAGCAAAGCATTTATCGCGTCGGCGGACTTGCCTAACTCGATGTTAGCATCCGCAAGTAACCGATGAGCTTCAGGGTTAGTGCCGGCCAAGCTGGTCCAGCGCCGGGCCATCTCCAGTGCTTCTGCGGCCTTGCCGGATTCCAGTAGGTTTCTTCCGCTGTCTGCAACCCACGTCAGGGCTTGCTGTTCATTCTCCATGCCCATTAGAGCATCGGCGCGGGCGCTCGTGAGCACTCCGCTTTGACGAGTTAAATTCTCATCCAACCCACAAATGGCGATCAGTGCCGATGCGTTATTATCAGCGCCGGCAATGGTTGCGGCTGCTTCAAGGTCGGTCAGCGCCAAATCTGGACGTGCCTCGGACAATAGGGCGGTGGCGAGTTCAATCAGTGCGTTGACGTCTGCGCCATGTATCTTACGCAGATGCTTAAGAAGTGCTGCAAGCTGGGGTGATTTATCTGCGGTAAACTTATGGACTAGCTGAATCTGGTGGGGGAACGCTTCCGTATATCTTTTTGCTTCTGTTAAAAGTATAGCAAGCAGTCTGTGGACTTCAAAAGGCGCGACGCCCAAAGCGACTGCCGACTGGAGGGTCGTAATAGATTCTTCTGTTGCCCCGGCGCTCTTGCTGGCGCGAGCAGATTGCACATAAGCTTCCGTTGCCTTTTCTGGATCCTGCTCAGCGGCGGCAATAGTCAGGTAGAGTCCGGCCTTTGCAGCGTGGTCAGATAGATCCGCCGCAAGTTTTCGGGCGGCGTCGAAATTGCCGGTCTGAGCGAATGTAACGCCAAGGAGTCGGCTTGCCTGGGCGTGGACGTCTGATTTCTTCTCTTGTCCCGAAAGGATTGCTAAGAGAGTATCCTGATCAGCGGCAGTGAAAAGGTTTTTTGATACCACCTGCTGTAGGGTCGCAAGAGAATGCTTTGCATCCCCCGCTTTAAGATATGCGGCCGCGGCGGCGGAAAAAGCCAGTGCGGCATTCTCAGGCTGGTCAATGGCAAATAACGCCGCCCCAAGAGCCTCGTGGGCTTCTGCGCTGTCCGGGGCGACGCGCGTCCGTTCCTTCGCCCATCGTACCGCAGTCTGAGGTGGCCCTGATGCGGCAAACAGTGATGTAAGTTCCTCGGCTGCAGCCTGCGCGACGGGAACAAGCCCGGTAGCTTCGCTCGCGTGAAACAGCGCTTCCCAGGAAGCCGCAGAAGTTGGGCCTGCGACTTGAGCGGAATTCGTGCATCGGACAGCGCTTTCCGTATCGCCCTGCAGAGAATACGCTGTAGCGGCTTCGGCATACGCCTTGGCGGCGGCGTCACTTGCGCCGGTGATTTTGCATACCTCGCCATACTGCTCACTAATCTGAGGAATCTGCGGTGCAGAGGCGGCGGCCAGCTTCAGGACCTCGCCGGCGCTTTTCCAGTCACCCTGCATTGAGAGGCGTCCGGCTTGCCGAGCGCGGAGTTGAGCGACCCCTTCGGCTGCATCTAGTATTTCCAGAGATTCAATTGCATCTTTAATGAAAGCATCATCATCAGGATACAGATCGGCATAGGCGAGATAGCCAGTTGCCGCTAACGCAGGATCAGTCTCCGCCCGCGTTGCTCGCAATAGTTCATCGGTCAGCGGAGCGGCCTCATCCGGCGTCAGAAGCTCCACGGCCAGCATGGCCTGAATTGCTAATGCTTGAACAGAATCGGGATTTAGCGTGACGGATTCGCGAGCAAACTGCAGGGCCGTCTCAAAATCTCCAGACGCGCGCAGGGTGGTCGCCACAGAGGAATACTGTTCCGCTGCCTCTGCCGATCGACCAAGGGACGACAGAAGAAAAGCAATGTCTGAAGGTGCTGACGGATGTGAAGGATCAAGAACCGCCATGCGCCGCGCCGCCTTAAGCGCAGACTCGGCATCCTCTTCAGCGAACCCCTGGATAACGTTTTGATAGATCAGCCCGACAAGATCCGTTCGTGATACCTGCTCTCCCTGCATGATAAGGCGAGGCGCGGCCTGCCCATATTCCGAAAGGCTGCCGGCTATAAACTCCAGTATTTCCACTGCTGCGTCGACTTGACCATTATTAAGGAGAGACTGAATGGAGTCAGCTGCCGCTTCTGCTCCCTGTGCAGGAGAAAGTTGATAAAGAAGCTGAACGTAACGTCGATGATTTTCCAGCTCTGTCGGAGACAGGCGAACCATCAGTTCATAAATATCTACGCGTTCTTCCGGGCGAGCCGTTTCCTCTGCGGAAGCATAAAGTAGCCGAAGTTGATCCAAAGCAATATCTGCCGCATTATGATTCGCCAGCGACGCCACCATTTGAAGTTTTAATGGCAGAGATATGTCTTTTGAGATTCCGTCCAGCAAAAGTGCTGAGGCATCATTTGCCTGATCGGAGGAATATAGGATTTCCGCAAGATCAATCATTTCAAAGGCGGCGCGTTGGTCCTGATCCATGGCCTGAAATTCGAGAATCAGCCGACGTCGCAGCGACGCGTCGGCAGGCAACAAAAATTTCGCCCGAAGCAGAAGGTCTGCAGCGCGCTCGTGCAACCCGGTCGAAGCGGCTATTTTAGCTCCTTCCGCTAAGTACACGGCCGCTTCGGTCCCACGTTCCTGGTCGAGAAGCACGCGAGCCAACAGTTCTCTCGCATCAATGTTGTCCGGTTCACGTTCAAGCCAGCTATTTACGGTAGAGACCGCGAAGCCAAATTCCTGTTGATCAATCTGCTGATTTACTGCGCGAAAAGTATGGTCTCTCGCTTTATCGATGTTGCCAAAATCCGCCAGATGCCGGGCCAGATCCAACCGGGCGCGAATGTTTTCGCCATTAAACTGGATGACTTTTTCCAGTAGTTCTATGCCTTTTTCGGTGAGTCCCGCAGCTAAATAGGATTTCGCTGCGTTATCATATTGCCGGGATGCACCGCGTACATTGTGCTGCTGTTCGTACAATCCTGCGAGTTTAATTGGGAGATCCGTACGGGTCGGGGCCTTTTCAACCAACTGTTCAAGGAGTCCGATGTTATCCAGGTGACGATTTGTTCCTTCGCGGATCTCCACGATTTTTTCCATGCGCTCGATGGCCAGATCATTGTCGCCGCGTCCCTCTGCGACTTTGACCCGCATAAAAAGCAGATCTTCATTATCAGGAAATCGCTGGATAGCATCATTAACAAGTGCCTCCGCGTCATCGAGGCGCTGAGCGGACAGGTAGTATTCGACAATCTTCGAGTACTCTTCAGCGGCGGCTTGAGGGTCTCCCATTTCCGCCTGAATGGAGGCGAGAATGACTCTGGCCTCCGGAAGGTCAGGCGAGACGGAGATAAGTTCCCGCAACAGCGACTCTGCTTCCGTTAAATCACCGCGATCCCTGGCCGACCTTGCGTCATTTAAATAGGACTCGACAAGATGATCTTTCCAGTTTGGGTCCATCTCCAGACCCATCTGCTCTGCCAATTCAATAGCGGCGGAAAGAAGTGATAACTCTTTAGCGAGGGCGTAAAGTTCAATAAAAGAGCCGCCCGAGTAGCCCGGGCAGGTCTTGATCGTGCATCGAAATGCATGCCTTTCACTATCAACCAGCAAAGATCTGAAGCGCGAATCTTTGTGGATGGGACAGAATGCCTTTAGTGTATCTCCGGCATGCTGCACCTTTTCCGAATGGAATCCAATCGCATCCAGCACAGCCACGGCGTTTACGTGAGCGTTGATATCCTCGACGAGAGTAATGGCAAATTCAGTACTCAAACCACCGCCCGCGCGAGAGAAAGAATAGATAATCCAAAGTATGCGAAAACATCACAGCTGAGCTTTGTCCTGCTAATTAGAACGATTTCAAGCCTCCGAGATGCGGATGTTGTCCAGGTACAACGTTCCTGTAGTAGCGAGGTTGTCGCGGATTGACAGCGTGTTAAAATACTCGGGGGCGACCGGGAGTTTGCTGCCTTTAACAACCTGATCATCGTCAACCCAGGCATCTAGCAATCCCTCAACGAGATCAATTTCGTATTTTAAATGGCGCCAGGTTTCCATCTGGTAGGGAACGGCTTCACCCTGAACTCTCAAAGATGCAGGACCATTGGGGTCAAGCTGATGTACGATTGTATGCACCGACTGCTTGAAATCCTCATCTTTTTCCAGATAAATGCCGAGCAGAAACTTGTTCTTATCGTCGCAGCGAACATCCAGTTCCAGCGTAACCCGACCCTTAGCCGGAGGGAAGCTTAAATGATATGTCGCGCTGCCTACGCCCTCCATTTTTTCATACATCAGGCATTTTGCGTGTCCTGCTTCTGCAAGATTCGCGACAGATAAGGTGGAATAATCGTATTCTCCACGCCAGTCTGATGGTGAAGACCCCTCCGTTTCTTCATCGAAGCTCTGTTGAAAGACGATCTGTTCTGTTGAACCGGACGCGGCGATTGCGCCTGCCGCAGACACGGCTGGCTCCAGGCTTTCAGGGACCGATTCGGATTCCTGCGAGGCGTCGCTAAAGCTGCCTCTTAACAGGGCCTCTAAATCGGCGTCCATGGAGCTGGTGACCTTTGCCGGCGTATTGTCTAACACAGGCGCTGCTGTTGGAAGGACAGGTTCTTCGTCGAAGTTGATGGATACAACCTCATCAGAGGGTGCGATCGTGCTTGCTGGCTCGGCGGATGATTCCGGTGAGATGTCGAAGGCACCAATTGAAACCATGTCGTTATCTTCGACCGGCGGGCTAGGGGCGGGAACTGGCGCAGGTTTGGCCAGTTCTTCCTCCTCGTCTTCGCTGTCATCCATAAGCGTAAAACCAGCCATTCCAGCAGCGCCCGCCATGGCAGGGCCGCCTGCCGGGGGGGATGTCATATTTACTGGCTGGCTGGTGATCCCCGCGGGAGTAGAATTAGAAGTCGCGTTGTAGCCACCGTCAGCGGCTAACGGGTCAATAAAATCCGGTCCGGAGGACGACAATCCGGCGGTTGACGGTAAGTTTTTTACGTTAACTTTTCGCCCTCTTGACTTCATCCAGATAAGAATAAGGATTAAAGCGATAAAAGCGCCAGCTCCGTAGAGAACAGGCTTGTTTTGCATCAACGCTGCAACACCGTCCGCGCTTTCTGATGACGCAGCGGGCTGGCGGGCTTCACCGAGGGCCGCCACTTTGCTGCGGGCTTCTCCATTGGTGGTGTCCAATGCCAGCACCTGGCGATATTTTTGAAGGGCTTCGTCATTATTACCGGCGGTTTCCGAAGCACGAGCCTCGTTAAGCAGTTGTTGAACCTGCGCCGGATCGACGGAAGTTGAACTAGGTGCGGCCGCCGAAGTGACGATCGGGGTGCCGCCGGATTTCGCGATCTCTAAAGCCTTCACTCGACTTGCGAGGTAAATATCGTTAGAATCAAGCTGCCTAACATCCGCCAGTGCTTTTTCCGCGAAATCATAATTACGGTCTGCCATGGCACGCTCAAAGTCACGGTATAACGTAAATATCTGCTGCATTTTTTCACGGTCAGCGGATCGGCTGGTTTCCTGCCTGCTTACAATCGCTTTTTGATTTTCCGGCAGGTTCTGAATGGTTTCCCGCAACTGCTGAACCTCAGCAGCCGACGCTTCGCCGGATTCCACTTTTTCCGCCATTTCGAGTACCTGGCGAGTTTGCGTCTGCTCAGACTGCGATAAGCTACTTAGGTCTGCAGATGCGGGGTTCGCAGTATTTGGGCCGCGGAGCCTGTCACGATTCACCACACTCGCCAAAGCAAAGCCGGCTTCATTGACCTGCGTCAATAAAGCGTTGGCGTCCGCCTTACGGTTAAACGTACCAAGCATCAGCATGTGGCGGCCATTTTCCTGGACCACGTCTACGTTGACAAATCCCTCATCTGCCAGAACCTCGCTTGCTCCTTCAGCTTCTGCCGCGGATCCGAACTCGGCCACCTGTACCCGAAACACAGATTCCCCACCGCCTGCTGCGGGCGTAGTGCCATCCACAATACCTGAGGGGGTATAGCCGCCGCTTCTCAGCTTTTCCATTACAGCATTTGCCGCATCGCGAGAAGCGAGACCACCAATCACTACATCAAAAGTGCCTTCTCCCGATGTCCGGGTTTCAGCTGCCACAAAATCTTCTTTTACCAGTTCGCTCTTTAAAGAGTTCGCTGTAGCCTCGGTTAGTTTTGGCGCGACAACCACACTGAAATTGCCTGATCCCCCTGCCGCTCCCGAAGGGGCCTGACCCCCGCGAGGATTACTTCCACCAGAAGCGGCAGACTGAGCCGCGCAGGTGGAAATGGGGCCAATACATTGACCAATCAATGCAAGGCCGCTGAGACAGGTGCAAAAGGATTTCAGATTCAAGGGGCAAGTCTCCTATAATGGTGAACGGGTGTCTGGTACAGATTAAACGCATGGAACAATGCGCGTGGAAGTTAACACGGGTCAACAATTTACTCGTTAATAAAACGAAAATCCCGCAGTGATGCTATGTCAAAATTTTTCGCAACCCTCCGGACGATTCCATCGAGACTCCGGGTTAAAGTGCTTCCAAAGAAGTTCTGATGTTTTTCCAATGGCGCGTTCGGCTTCGTTTGAGGAGTTCCAAGATTTGTCTTTGTTGTCTTTCGTATATACAGTCAGTATATAGACGCCACTAGGGGATGCGATGATGGCAGTGTCAGACCGGGAATCGCTGACTGAACCGCCTTTGCTGCCTACATAAGTCATCGGTGGTATTGCACCGGGTATGCCGCCGTCAAAATACTGGTGTCCCAGTAGTCTCAGCATCTCATCGGTTGTACTGGTAGTTCCGGCCTCTCCAGACACAATCATTTCCAATAGAAGCCCTATCTCTCTGGGTGTCGTGCGGCCCAGTCCCCATATTTTTCTTCCATCAGGATCAGAAACGCTTGATCCGCCGACCGTGGAAAAAATGCGAGTCTTGTCAAACCCGTTGCGTGATAACCATCCGTTTACTACATCAAGACCGATCCACTCGCAAAGCATATTCGTAGCGATATTGTCGCTTACGGTAATCATCAGGTGCATCAATTCTTTTAATTCCAGCTGTGTTTTATCTTTGTAGTTTTGTATGAATCCCGATCCGCCGAAACTTTTCGCGGCGTCGTAGGGGATCTTGTCATAGTAGGAATTGTAAGGCCCTGTGCCTTTTGCGAGTAAATCAAAAGCGGTCACCATGACGGCCAACTTGATTGTGCTGGCTGTCGGAAATGGCTCGTCCGCGTTAATCTGAAACGTTTCGCCGTTACCAAGATGTTTGCAGTAGATTCCCATCACGCCCTGATGACCGGCGACGACTTTTTGAAGGTCGCCTAGTACCCCGTTTTCAAATTGTGTAGTGGCGGAGGTAACAAGGCTTGCCGTAATTAAGGACGAAGATGTTTGTGAGTCCGCGGCGCTAAAACCTGAAGCCGTGACGAGGCAAAATAAGCCAACGCTGTAAAGAATGCTTTTCAAAGGGGATTTCTCCTCGTCTAATCTAATGCGGTAAATTGGGTTACAGAAATAGAGATGGCAAGCATGGTCTTGAGCCAAAGAAAAATACCCCACGGTTAAAAGTTAAATCACCTAATGCAGTATTGTTAAATTTTTTCATTTCTGTATTGACAAAAATACACACGTCTTGTTGGTTCTTTTTAATCAATTGAAAATGAGTAAGGAGTAAAATGATTGCAAAACGGTTAACGGCATGGATTTCCAACGCTGGGATGCTCACGCTTTTAATGTTACTTGCAGGTTGCTCCGGCGGGCAAACGGAACATCTTCCGCCGGAGGCGATCGACACCGGCGATACCGCGTTTATGTTAATATGCGCCGCGCTGGTAATGCTGATGACTCCTGCGCTTGGATTATTTTATGGCGGACTCGTTCGCACCAAAAACGTGCTGTCCGTGCTTATGCATTGTTTTACGGCAATGGCGGTGATTACGGTTGTTTGGGTGTTTCTAGGCTACTCCCTGGCTTTTTCACCGTCCCTTATAATGATTGGGGATTACAGCATTCTCGGGGGGTTCAACTGGGCATTTCTTGGAGGCCGCAACATAGGCTTGGATCCACACCCGGTGTATTGCCCTACAATTCCTCACCGCCTGTTCATGATTTACCAGTGCATGTTCGCTATCATTACCCCGGCGCTAATCTGCGGCGCATTCGCCGAGAGGATGAAGTTTAAAGCCTATTTGGTCTTCATCGTTATCTGGTCCATCATCGTTTACAGCCCCGTGGCACATTGGGTTTGGAGCGAGAACGGGTGGCTTAAAAAACTTGGTTCCCTGGACTTTGCCGGAGGCACGGTGGTCCATATGACCAGCGGACTGACAGCCCTGCTGGTTGCAATCATGATCCGTCCTCGCCGCGGGTTTCCGAGGGAGGCTTTTATCCCCCATAATGTTGTCTACACAGTAGTGGGTACTGGTTTGCTTTGGTTTGGCTGGTTCGGATTTAACGGGGGCAGCGCTATTGGCTCCGGAAAAATCGCAGTAGTTGCATTTGTATCCACCCATTGCGCCGCCGCTGCCGGGTCGCTCGCATGGGTTCTGTATGATTGGAAGATGCGCGATAAACCAACGTTGCTCGGTGCCGCGTCCGGTGCAGTGGCTGGTTTGGTCGCCATCACTCCCGCCGCTGGCTTTGTGTCGGCGTCCTCTGGGATTATCATCGGATTGATTGCCGGGCTGGTCTGCGCATGGTTTGTTCAGTGGCGGGCACGTAAAGGCATCGACGACGCCTTGGACGCTTTCGGGATCCACGGGGTCGGTGGAACTATCGGCGCCGTATTGACCGGCGTATTTGCAAGCAATTATTTGAATGGTGCTGTTTCGAAAGATGCCCAGGGCCTGCTGCACGGGGGAGTAACATTATTTAACGCCCAGATGCTAGCGGTTGTAATTACAATTTTGTACACCGTTCCAGTATCATGGGCCATCTTGAAAATAGTTGATATGACCATCGGACTCCGCGTAACAGAAGAAGAAGAGCAGATCGGTCTTGATCTAACACAGCACGGCGAAGCGGCGTATAATTCCTGAAAAGAACATATCTATTCTAGTACAGGATTTGTTATAAAAACACCATGAAACACCAGCCACATATTGAGAAACGAAAGCGATAGGAAAACTTATGAAACTTCTTAAATGCATTATACAGCCCCACAAATTAGAACAAGTAAAAGATGCCCTGAACAACATCGGCATCAAAGGCATGACCGTCACAGAGGTCAAAGGCTACGGCCGCCAGAGAGGGCATAAGGAAATTTACCGAGGTCTGGAGTACAATATCTTTTTCCTGCCGAAAATCGAACTAGAAGTGGCAGTAGAGGACGACCTGATCGACGAAGCAGTCAAAGTAGTCATGGAGAACGCTCGGACAGGCCACATAGGCGACGGCAAAATCTTCGTGATGGACGTGCATAACGTATACCGTATCCGCACGGGAGAAGAAGGCGCAGACGCACTCTAGCCTATTCGATAAAGAATCAATTTCAAGCCGGGTAAACAAAACAGTTTACCCGGCTTGAAATATTTAAGGCTTGTTCGCTTTTAACTCGGGACGACCCATGTTGTTAACGACTTCGGGATGCCATAAGGTTGTTTCGTCTGCCCCGTAGAGGACGTGGTTTACCCACTCTACTCCCTGCATAAGGCTGTGATCCTGATTGCTGACTTCGTAGCGCCAAGCGCCAAAACGGCCGCGGCTGCCCACATCGCGCTTTTCCAACTCCGGTAGCAGGTCAAACATGATCGCGTCACGCTCGACGCTTGGTGTCGGGTAACCGTGTTCCAGGCGTATCTGCCAGGTGCTGATGATGTCGTCCCGGCTTTCAATCAGTTTCGTGTTCAGCATTCCCTGGATGACTTCTTCCAGCCGCTCTTCTGCAGTGGCAGCCACGGGTTTGTCCGGACTCTCGCTTACCTCAGCCATCAGCGACCAGTGTTTTGTAATGTCTGGCACGTTATTGGGAGAATAGTTGCTGAAGACAGTCACCCGGTAGAACGGGCAATCGTCTTCCGGAAAATACATCCAGCATTTCTTTTCTACATCGGCGCGCGGTTTGCCTTTCAGGCCTACGCCAAAGATGTGGGTAGAGGAATACTTCAATCCCTTCGCCTTTTCCGCCAGCTCCGGAAGGTCGCTCATAGCCAGAAATTTGTCCACGGGAATGGTGCTCATGACCTGGTCATACTTTTCGACCGTGCCATCAGCCAGGGTGATTTCATGCTTCTCCGTGTCGACGCTGGTAATTTCCGCTCCGTATTTGACGTGTTCCTGTGGTAAACGGCGGGCGCACTCGCGCCAGACGGCTCCGGTTCCACCACGTTCGGGAAAACGGAAGGTGTTGTTTGGACCCCAGGACACCGCGTCCGCCTGGTCAAAAATATTATTAAGAACCTTCTCCAAATCGGTTACAGCGACCCGTTCTCCGATCCAGGTATAGTTCATCTTCTCCGGCTCGTAAGCCCAGACCTTATAGTTGTAAGGGCGCATAAATACACGGGCCAAACCCTCGCCAAAGGTAGCGTCGATCCACTCACCGAAGTTCGCGGGTTTGCCTGTAGGCGGATTCTTATAAAGGCGTACCAGCCCTGCAACGCACTCTTTCATTTCCTCATGAGGAAGGCGACGAATGTTCATTTGGAAAGGGTAAGGCACAAACCGGTCGCGCAGCCAGACCCAGCTTTCCCGCTCATGATGAAGCCAACCATCCTTCCCCAGCAGATCATCCATAAGATCATCAAAGTACTTATAATGGGAAAATTGAACGTGTCCTCCCAGGTCCCACGTAAAACCATTCTCATCCACCACCGACCCGGCAAGTCCACCGGCTTCCGGAGCTTTTTCGAGGAGAAGCCAGTTGTCATAACCAATTTCCGTCAGGCGATGGGCGGCGCCAAGGCCGGTAGGGCCGGCGCCAAGAATCAAAATACGAGGGTTTTTCACAAGAAATCCTTAATTATATAATTACAGAAGCAATCTAACGTTTTTTCCGAAAACGGAATTACCTATTTCCGAAACAAAAACATTAATAAAACCTGTTGGAAAAACATTCCTGACTATCCGGATGCGATGGAAAAGGCAGGAATGTCTATGTTATTGCAGTGTTCAATATTAGCAATTAATACACTGCTCCGGTAACTCCGAACCGGCCTTAGGCTTGGTAGTTCCGCAAAACGATGGTAGCGTTATGGCCGCCAAAACCCAGACTGTTGCTGATGGCGACTTTGACTTTGGAGTCAACGGCAGTAAGCGGCACGTAATCCAGATCACATTCCGGATCGGGGTTATCCAGATTAATCGTTGGTGGAATCCTTCCGTTAAGGATGGTCATCACGGTCGCCACAGCTTCAACGCCGCCCGCCGCGCCAATCAGGTGACCAATCATGCTCTTATTAGAAGAGATTTTCAGTTTATAAGCGTGGTCGCCAAACACAGATTTAAGAGCCATCGTTTCAAGTTTATCGTTTAACGGAGTGCTGGTGCCATGGGCATTCACATAATCCACATCCGTCGGCTGTAAGCCAGCCGTGCGGAGGGCCATGGCAATTGCGCGGGCACCGCCTTCGCCATTGGGCGCGGGGCTTGTGATGTGAAATGCATCTCCACTAAGTCCGTAGCCCACAATTTCTGCCAGGATGTTTGCGCCACGCTTTTGCGCGTGCTCCAGTTCCTCCAGAACCATCATGCCAGAACCCTCACCCATTACAAAGCCGTTTCGCTTCGCGTCAAATGGACGACTGGCCTGCTCAGGGGTATCGTTAGACGTGCTAAGCGCTCCCATATTCGCAAACGCAGCAATAGACAGCGGAGTAACAATGGATTCCGCGCCGCCGCACATCATCGCAGTAGCATCTCCCCGCTGCACGATGCGCCACGCATCGCCGATTGCGTGGGTTGCAGAGGCGCAAGCGGTAGTAATGGCGCTATTCGGTCCCTTAAGCCCGAGATCAATGGAAACCATGCCTGCGGCCATGTTGGGGATCATCTTCGGAACCGTAAACGGCGAAACCCGGTTTGGCCCCTTGTTAATCAAAATTTCGTGCTGCTCTTCAATGGTCATAATGCCGCCCATGCCCACCCCAATGAGCGTCCCAAACATATAAGGATCGACGCTATCCATGTTTATGCCGCTGTTTTTCAAAGCTTCTCGGGCGGCAATCATGGCAAACCGGGTGAAATGGTCCAGCTTCTTAAGTTCTTTGCGTTCGAAGTGATCTTCTGGAGTAATATCTTTGACTTCACCCGCCATGCGCACCGCCGCCGTTGATGTATCGTAGCGGGTGATGGGACCAATGCCGGACTGTCCGGCCATCAGACCGTCCCAGTATTTCTGCACACCAGTTCCAATAGGAGTAACGGCCCCCATACCGGTAATTACTACGCGTTTAATTTCCATATTTATAAAGCCTCAGATTATACATACTTAATGGCATCGACGGTTCGCCGCGCACGACTGTTGGACGCTATTGCCAAAATACAAAAAAGCGCGTCAGGCCATCCATAGAAGACCCGACGCGCCTTGTTTGTCATATTTTCCCAGCCCGCGACTATTCGCGGCTACGACAGCTTATTACTGGGCAGATCCCTGTTTACCTTCGATGTAAGAAACAGCATGGCCTACAGTGGTTACCTTTTCGGCGTCTTCATCAGGAATGTCGATGTTAAATTCCTCTTCGAATGCCATTACCAGTTCCACGATGTCCAGCGAATCGGCACCGAGGTCGTCTTTAAAAGACGCCTCATCAGTAACCTGCTCCTCATTCACTCCGAGTTGCTGGGCTACCAGTTCTTTAACTTTTTGAGCTACGGCCATTGTTGCCTCCGATGTTTGTCAAGTTTCCTGCCTGCATTACATTCCAAGGAAGTCCGCAGATTCACAGAAATACCGCGCTACCTAAAAAATCCATAACAATGCACGTCAATAGAAATATTTTGGGCAGCAGAAAGAAAAACATCATTATCTGGAGTCATGGGTCAACCGCGAAGTTGCAGTCAGATAATAAAATCTGAAAATTCTCTCAACAACTGGAATTTGCCGAAGATAAACAATTTCGCGGCGGCCAACGAAGAAAGCAATAATGTCAGGCGTTACTATCAAATTTTGTGGGACAAGCTTCTGAACGTTGAGCAAGATTATAAGTGTTGTCTTATACTGTATTAATCGAGAGGTCGAGCATCATGTTTAGTTGGCTGGCTCCGTTTGTGGCGCTTTCCGTATTTTTGATTTACTATTTTTATGGGGCTAAACGCCGTGAGGGCGTACGCGATGTCATGCGTGAAGATTTAAATTTTTATCTGGTGTGCGTGCTGGCCGTGGCAGTGGTCTCAATAATTGCCAGCATACGCTACGAAAAAGACTGGTTTGATGTGGCGGTCTGGGTGCTGGCAGCGGTGGCGATTGGTGCAATGACCTGGCGGTTCATGTCCGCCACGCCCGTTGTGGCTAACACGGTCGCCCGGGGACCTCTGGAATCAAATGATGATATGAAGCAACGCGGTCGGTAAATGGCACATAACGTCCGCCTGTTACGTAGTTACTGGATTTGATTCTGCCGGGCGCTTTGACTTATAAGGGTTGGTTGTATTAAAAAGCCGTTAGAAAACTGCTCTGCGGTGGCATCTGGGTCAGTAATAGTAAATGAGTAGATTTTTTGATGCGCGTCGTAAAGGATTCCATAATCATCTGCGTCGCCAAGGGCTACCGTCATGAAATATGGTCCTGCTCGGAACGGTAACGCCGGAATTTGAAGTTTAAGGCGGGTCGTACCCTGCTTCAGAGAGTACGTCGTACCGTACTGGTTGCTGTCCGCCATAGAAACAGAACGTCCTGGACGTTCAAGGAAAAAGAATATCGATACATTATCGCGATCATTTTTCGCCTCGGCGTCAAAATGAACTTCCAGCGTCTGCCCAGGCTGAAAAAACCTTTGCCGAACACCGCTGGAATCGCATATTGTAACATTACGCATATTAATTTCCCCGGTTCCGAACCGGGAATAGGGGATAAGCGCCGAGAGTTCCGGCCGGCTACGCTTGGGATCACCATCAAGCAGATTTGCGAACTGAAAATGCTGGTATTCCTGGACAATATCCGTAATATCGCCGTCAGCCCTTACCTGGCCGCCGTGCATCCAGATGGCCCGTTCGCAAAGGCTCTCCACCATTTCAGGAACGTGAGAAACGTACAATAGCGTCGTTCCCTGCTCCTTCATATCCTCAAGTTTTTTCATGCACTTCCACATGAAGTAGCCGTCACCCACAGCCAGCGCTTCATCGATAATAAAGATTTCCGGATTTGTATGGACGGCTATGGCAAAGGCAAGTCGCAGAAACATTCCGCTGGAATAATGGCGTACCGGAGAATTGAGAAAAGTGCCAAGTTCGCAAAACTCTTCGATACTTTTAAGTTCCCGCCAGATATCAGGGCGCGTCATTCCCAACAGCGTGCCCTGCAGAAAGATATTTTCGTAGCCGGTCAGGTCACGATGAAACCCGGCACCGATATCAATGATGCCCCCGACCCGGCCGTTTACCTCGATGCCACCTTCCGTAATGGGGGTGATGCCGGTAATCATTCGAAGCAGGGTGCTTTTGCCGCTGCCGTTTATCCCCAGAAGCGCTACACTCTCACCTTTGTTGATAGTAAGGTCGATACCTCGCAAGGCCCAGTGTTGTCGAAGGTTCTGATCCCTGTGGGTAATGCGCCGAACCAGGCGCTTTACAGGATTAGCATCGTTATCACGCAGGTAATAGCGCTTGCCCAGACCTGTACATTGAATTGCGGGTGATGGCTTCATTATGCTGTGCGACTACGCGTCCTCAATCCACTTAATTCCCGGATTGCAACTGGCCAAGCATTCGGGACAGCGATCCCTCAGTCGGGATCCGCTTGATATAGTCATGAGTGACATGGATCGCCGTTGCCGTGCTTTCCATGTCGCGGGTCATCATTACGTCCATAGTCATAGCGGCAGCCAATTGCTCGTCATCCGTTATATCCCACTCCGAGGTAGAATCAGCACCACCGGGTGGGCGGTGAGTTATAGCAAGGTCCGCGCTAACTCTAAATTTTTCCCTAGCCTCCCGCAGCTTGCCCATATCTCTCAGCACGTAACCCTGCATGAGATAAAGCTCGTAAGCATTCGGATTTGACGCAACACCTTCATTTAAATACTTCAGCGCTTCGTTTCGCTGCTCCTCCGTTTTCATAGACTTTAACCACCAGGCACCGATCATGTAATTACGGACGTTATGGGGGTCAGACAACGTTGCAAGGCGGTACCAGGGCAGCAGTTCCGTGCCCGCCGTATGTTGATGAGGATCAGAAGGGTCACGCCACGGTTTAACCTGCCGTTCCAGGGAGCCAATAAAGCCTCGAAAGTCGCTGTCGGCAGTTTTAATTAAAGTTCTCACGACAGAATCATCATGATCGTGTCCTTCGTGATCGCTGTGATCATGTCCCTCATGATCATGCCCCTCATGATCACTTGCCGCATCATCGGCGTGGTCATGGTTGTCCTCCTCAGCATGAGAAGCAACGGTGCCGGGCTTGATAGACAGTGCTTCGTTAATCTCGGGAGACGAGAGCTTATTCTCAAGCACCATTTCTCCGGCACTCGTGGCAGCGTCTGCGCTGCCAGTCTTCGCCATCGCACGCTCGTCGATGTGCGGTTCATAGCCCACTCCGCTATCCAGGTATCTCTCTGTTTTAACGAAGAGCATATCCCCCAGGTTTGTCCGGAATTCTCCTAACATAATCGCAAATGCGCTGGCGTTACGCGCCTGGCGTTGCGCCGGGGAATCACCCTCATTGGAGGTTGTGGCAGAAGGCAGTAGAGAGAGCAGCGCAGGCGACAACAGGAAGAAGGCGCTGCCAGCGATAAATATCTTTTTAACAGGAGACGATTGCCGGGAAGCGTTCATAGAGGTTTTCTTTCCAGCAGCATCATTGCCACACCCAGCGCAAACAGCGAAACAATAGCGCCGTAGCCGATCCTTATAATAAAATCGTATCCGGCCAGACCAGGCTCCCCGGCAGAGAAATTATTAACAAGGTCGAGGCGGCTAAAACCGGGAATGTAGTTCGTAATCCACTCGATGGCTGACTGCAGCGGGTTTAAGACAAATAAGGATCGGATGATGTTGATCAGCGCACTCCCGGCGAAAATCACGAGAAAGGCAATAACAATGGCCATTGCCTTTGGCAGCCGGATGCTTAACGCGATCGAGATAGCCGCTGCCATGGAAAGCGCCGCCATTTCCAGAAAAAACACCTGGACCAGCAAACTTACGGATACCCCGGCAGGCCAGGGCGATGCCAGAAGCGCCAATAGATTCAGCGCCATCACAGTGGCCGTTCCTGCCAGCCAGGTTGCCAGCCATTTCCCAAGGATATATTGGCGCCGAGCCACCGGCTTCGCTAACAGCGGGTAAATTGATCGTTGTTCCAGCTCGTCCGGAAACTGCCGACCGGCAAGCAAGACTGTAACGATCATAGAAAGTATCCAGGCCAGTGACAGACCAAGATTCTGGATAAAAGCGGCTGCGGCATTGGACTCGGCTCCGACGAAACGCGCCGTGATGGCTCCGACTATGAACAGGCCCATAAACAAGAATACGACAGAAATTTCGCGCCGTCTGACCGCTTCCAGAAACACGCCTCTGCATAGCCAGTACATTACCGCGCTTGATTTTACGGCAGAAGCGCTGGCGCTCATAGCGGACGCCTCCTAAAGCTGATATAGGATAGGCTCGCATAAAGAATACCATAGACAAGCCCATAACCGGTAAGCTGCAACATCGTCGTCAGCGGCAATGGCGACCACGCCTCCGAATGAACGGTCTTCGCCGATAAATCAAAAAGCGTCAGCTGCGGCAAAATATAAGTCAGGGCCAGCAGGCATAAGCGGCCAAAGTCAGACACCAGGTCATACAGAAACGTCGTGGCCGAAGTTATGACGGCAGAGGTCGCGTAAAAAAGGACGCCTATAGTGATGGCCGCGTCCAGGTTCAGTAGCAAGCTCAGCCAAAATGACATCCCCGCCAGGATAAGCATCATGATCATTTGAAGGTAGATGAACTGGAGCGTTAGCCCCCAAGGCACAGAGGCCCCAAGGTAGGCAGACCCCCCAACAAACACCAGCATGAACAGAGCAAGGCAAAAGGCTGCCGCCAGCAGAACTCCCAACAGTTTGCCCACCAGGAATGTCCACCGGCTGATAGGTTTTGCCAGTAGAGGATAAATAGTGCGGTTAGAGAATTCCCTCGGAAGTTGTCTCGACGCCAGCACAACCGTGGTTATGGCCGTCGCCACGCTCATTATTTTAAGAGCGGTCTCCCGATAAAACTTGGAAACCCCTTCGAGATTAAAAAAATTAACGGTCATGATTCCGCCAATTAGAAGCAGTGACAACAAGACAACCGCGTAAATTTCTTTACGCCGAACGGCTTCCAGCAGCACGCCGCGAGCTATTAACCAGATCTGTCTCATTGCCGCGTTCCAGCAGAGTTCCTGACGAGGTCTATAAAATAATCTTCCAGGGAACGCCTTTTCGATTCAGTAGAGAGAATACTACAACCATTGCGGGCCAGCTTTGCAACTGCGTCAGCATATTGAGCCTGGCCGCTGGATTCCAGCGTCCATCCAGCATTACCCTGTTTCGGCCCTAGGGCGGCAATCTCCGCAGGCAACTCACCCGAGGCTGTAAAACCCACCTCGAACACGTTCAGCGGTTCCATTAAGTCCGCCACGGCGGCCCGGGCGACTATGACGCCCTCGTTAATCATAATGACGCGGTCGCAAAGGGATTCCACTTCTGAAAGCTCATGGGAGCTGAAAAAAATGGTCGTGCCTTCAGACTTTAATCGAAGCAGAACCTGCCTCAGGTCATGGCGCCCCAATGGATCAAGCCCGCTGGACAACTCATCGAAGATCAAGGCTTCCGGTTTGGCTATAATTGCCTGGGCGATGCCCAGTCGCTGCTGCATACCCTTCGAAAAATTTTTGAGCAGCTGGTTGCCTTTTCCGCCAAGGCCGACTTCCTCAAGAAGAGATGGGATACGCTGTTTTAAATCCGCGCGGGTCAGGCCCTGCAATCCACCGTAAAGTTCCAGCAGTTCACGCGCCTTCATGAAAGGGTAATAAAGGGCCACCTCCGGCAGATACCCAAGGCGCCGACGACTTTCTACGCTGCCCGCTGCCTCACCAAACATACGCACTGTACCGGACGCTGGAAACACGAATCCCATCAGCGTTTTCATCGTCGTCGATTTTCCAGCACCGTTAGCCCCGATAAACCCTACGCACTCTCCGGGGTCCACCGTAAATGATATCCCCTGGACGGCGCGATGAGTCTGCCGACCGTTTCGATACTCCACCACAAGGTCCTGCACTTCAATTACAGGAATAGAACCAGGCGGCATAGTTGGTTTCCTTTAGACTTAAGAATAATAAATTCAAATAAGAAGTTCGGGCAACAAGAGTGGCAGGTCAAGATGTTAACTAAAAATTCGGCTACCCGGCTTCGTTAGCGGAACATTATTAATGCACAGCGGGCAGGATTCTGGTGCATACGTCTCAGCGTCGAGAGCGGCATAGGCGCAGACCGGTTCGTCAGGTGCGAACCGTCCTCTGCTGCGGTCTACAATGACGGCATACCCGACGACTTGCGCTCCAAGATCCCGCACCATCTGCGCCGTCTCCAGCACGCTGCCGCCCGTGGTTACTACGTTTTCAGCCAGGACCACTCGTTCTCCCGGTTTCAGAAAAAAGCCGCGCCGAAGTTCAAACTGACCCTCCGGCCGCTCCGCAAAGATATTGCGAACACCGAGGCCGCGGGCAAGTTCATATCCAAAAATGATGGCGCCCAGGGCAGGGGAGACTATAACATCCGGTTTCCACTGAGAAACCATTAAGGCCATTGCTTCTACGACCCGCGCCGCGACTTCCGATTTTTCAAGCAGCGTCGCGCACTGAAAATACTGATTGCTATGAAGACCACTGCTGAGACGAAAGTGTCCGGACAGCAGAGCGCCCGAATCCTGCATGAGTTGCGTTGAAGCGGCCGGGGTCGCAGCGATCCGGAGGGTTGATGACATGGGTCAATCCTTATATAAAAGTCGCCGTTGTGTACAATGAAAGCTGAAACACAATGGACCACAATTAGAAAAGACGCAAATTTTTGCGGGATTTAAGCTGGGGCTCCGTTAACTGTAATGCACCTTTTTGCCGAATACGCGATTTTGAAGAAGCGTTAGAAAAAGAATAATGCTGAAAAGGATATATGCAATGGCCGATGCATAGCCGAGTTCGCGGTACCCGGTGAAACCAACTTTAAACATATAGGAAACCAATGTTTCCGTGGTGCCACCGGGCGTGCCACCTGGCGTCATGATAAACATTGGCACGAACACCTTGAAAGCCGCTATAAAAGCGATGAGCAGAACGAAAAAGCTGATCGGCGTGAGAAGAGGCCAGGTGATAAATCTAAACTTTTGCCAGCTACCAGCGCCATCCAATTCAGAGGCCTCGTAATAACTTCTATCAATATTTTGAAGCCCCGCCAAAAAGATAATCGTGAAGTAACCGACGTCGCGCCACACCGATGTTAGAATAACGGAAAACATGGCCAGCGACGGCCCGGCCAGCAACGGATGCAGCGGGGCTTTCAGTTGCAGCCCTGCCGTCCCAAGCGCCATCTCGACGATTCCTCGTGGTTCATTCAACCAGCCAAACGTGGGCAGCCCGGATGTTTCAAGCAGATAATTAATCAGCCCGAATTGCTCATTGAACACGTATTTGAACACGACTGAAACAGCGACCCACGTAGTCACGTAGGGAAGGAAATAGATTGTGCGAAAAACTCCGCGTCCCCAGTTCTGCCCGTTCAATAGCAGAGCCACTCCCAATGCCGCCGCCATCGTCAGGGGAACGCTGTAGAGGACGTAGTTGACGGTATTGTAGAGCACCTGGTGAAACTGCTTGTCACCAATTGCGCGCAGGTAATTTTCGACTCCCGCCCACTGAACATCCGACAACCGTGCAGCGCCGACCCAATCCGTAAGCGAAACCACTATGGAAAAGGCGACGGGCAAAAACCAGAAAGCCAGCAACACAATGGCCGCGGGAGCCAGGTACAGCCAGGCTTCAAGATTGTCGCGCAGGGTTTTGTGGCTAAGACGAGGAACAAGAGCCATGGCGGCCATCCACAGCAGCAAAAGAGCGCCAGCGCCAGCGCCTGTAATAAACGACATCGCCTGGTTTACAATTTTACCGCAAAAGCCAGGCGACGGCTGCGGCAAGCAGCGTAACCAGCAGAAGAAGACCCAGGAATTCCATGCGGCGACAATAAAAATGGTAATTCAAAAGCTTGTTCACCGAAGGGCTCAGAGCATAACGCTGAAAACGATTGTCGTTGCACGCAGTAACGACCAGGGTCGGGTCCAGTTGAATGGCGCGTCGTAAATGATAAACCGCCAGCTTTTTTCGCCGTAAGGCGGCGCTGCATCGGGCCAGGCGATAATGAAGAACCGGGCTTCTTGGAAACCGGCAAAGCCCTTCGCTGGCAACGGCACAGGCTTTTGAGTAGGCGCAAATGTGATTATAAAATTCCGCCAGAATCTCATGAAACTCGCGGGAAAAAGAAGCAAACCTGCGTCCATGCTCCTCCAGCAGTGCGATACCTTCCACCGTGCGACCCAGATGATGGAGCGAATAGGCCTCCGCCATCAGGCATTTAAATTCTGGTGCATCAGGGCCGACAGCCGATCCTGCGCCCCCCAGCCTTGCGGCCTGAAAATTTTTCAACGCCGCCCCATAATTTTTCTGCGCATACCAGGATTTACCCAGGAGCCAGTAAGTCTCCGGAGGGCTTGGATGTGCTGTTAAAAATGTCTCAAGATTCTGGATGCATTGCGTGTGCCTGTCCAGCATCTGCAGCACAATGGCGCGAAGCGTCTGAATGTCGGCGCTAGCGGGGTAGGTCTCCGCGGCTCGTTCAAGCACGGCGGCGGCTTTAGCTTTATCCCCTTGCCTCAGCAGAAAGCCAGAGTAAGCCCGATAAGTGCTCGAGCTGATGGTTGCCTGGCTGAACAATGCGGTATACCGCTGTCTGGCCAGGTCGGCGTTCGCCAATTTTTCGGCCAGTTCGGCGCTTACTAGTAGTGCCCGACGGTGCGCCATGTTTGACGCGATGAACGAGTCGATGCACTGACTTGCTTCGGAGACCAGGCCGCGTTTCACCAGGTTATCGACCTTTAGCTGAACAATTCGGAAATCCGTTGAGTCATGGCGCAACAGGACTTCCAGCGCCTGAAATTCTTCTTCGTGATCATTCAGATCCCGACAGAGGCGCACTTTCAGCATCATGGCCCGATGATCCCCCGGCGCAAGCTGCAACGCGCGGTTGACGCTTAACAGCGAATGCCTGAGCCGACCCCGTTCTGCAAAGGCCTGGGCCAGCAAAAGGTGTGTTTCCGGGTTCCGTTCGTCCAGGGTGCGGCTGCGCCTCAGGTCAAGAATGGCGTCGTTATACTGCCGCTCGTTCAGCAAAGCCCTGCCCCGGTAAAGGTAGATGAAAGCCAGCTCTACCCCGGACTGGATTGCATCTCCGGCGGCGGCGATTACCGCAGCCGGCTGTTCCAGTTCCGTCAGCGTTTCAAGCAGAAGGTTCCAGGTCGGCCCATCATCCGGTGACAAGGCCAGATATTCGCGAAAACAGCGCACGGCGTCGCGGCGGTTGCTCTGGCGCAGAAACAAAATGCCGCGATGAAGTATGGCTTCCGTATTGTTCGGGTCGAACTTCAGCAGTTTGTCATAGGCCGTCAACGCCTCGTGATCCTCATGCAGCAAAAACAGGACATTGGCGTAATGCCGCAGGATTTCCAGGTGATCCGGGTGTTCTTCGACCAGGTCATGCAGAATCGTAAAAGCATCGCGCAGCCGAGATTTTTCTGCCAGAACGCAAGCCTTGTAAATCTTATGTTCGTAATTATCCGGCTGAAGGTGCAGCGCGTAATCAAACTTTTCGAGAGCCGCTTCGTGGCGACCCGCCATCAGCAGCGCATAGCCGCAATGGCTGTGAAACATGGCTTCCGTGGGAGAAAGAGAAATCGCCGACTCAAAAGACCGAATCGCATCCGAAACGCGACCCAGGCGGATAAGCGTTATACCAAGCTGAAAAAGCGCCTCGGCGTTATATGGCTGAACCACGACCAATCTTTCGAAGCTGTTAAGTGCTTCGTCAAAGTGATCGGACTCAAGCATATCCATTCCCTCGTGAAAAAGAGAGTCGGGCGAATGCAATTCGTATTCATCAAATTCCTGCATAATCCTGTCAGAAGATATGGCTGGGACTTAGCAGGAAATCAATGGTAAATCGACTTTAACACGTAAATTTTAAGCCTAAAGTTATCAGCAGTCTATCTGTTGCTGCTTTTATCATCCTCGTCTGAGTCGCCACTACACCGGCCGAGCTCAGAAAGCCTGTGGTACATTTCAGTAAACCGCATTAGCCCTATTGTTACGCAGACGATGCCAATAACCAAAAGCACATAGCCAAGGATCACCATTCCTTGAGATGCGAAAAATTTAATAATAGTAACAGCCACAACTAAAACCGCCAAGGCTGTCCGTACGTAGGCCAGCAGAGTGCGTTCATTGGCCATAATTGTTCGTTCCACAGCCATACAGTCATTAATTGAACGTGGCTTTTTGGCTATCTGCACTGGAGTTCCAACAGCAGCGCGGACCTCTGACGCTGTAGGGGCACCGGCTGAAGGTTGTAAAGTTTCACTCATAATTAGTAAGAGATTTGGCTCTCCACAGGGAATGTTCGATAAGGTGATCAATTAACTTCGCAAATGATATGCCCGCCGCAGCGCATTGCTGAGGAATGAGTGATGTGGGAGTTAAACCGGGTATGGTCTGTGTTTCCAGCATGAACGGAAGAGCGTCTGCTTCCGGCCGTACGATCATATCTGTTCGTGACATACCTTCACAGAAAAGCGCCCGGTGCGCGATCAATGCCGTTGCCTGAAGACGTTCAATGAGCTCCACGGGAAGGGGAGCAGGTGTCACGTCTTTAGATTTCCCCGGAACATATTTGGCCTCGTAATCAAAAAATTCTGCTTCCGTGGGAGAAATCAAAGTCGGAGGCATTGCACGGGACACCACTTGACCGTTTTCGACAAAATCCACCACGCCGCATGATACCTCAACGCCCTCTATCTTTTCCTCCACCAGAGCCCGCTCATCGGTTTCTAATGCATGCATAATCCCTGAATGGAGAGCTTCCGAACTTTTCACAAGGGAAACGCCCACGCTGCTGCCGCCGGATACCGGCTTAGTGAACAGAGGATATTTCAATTCTTCTATTCCTGCTGGAAACGGATTTTTGCGCGTGGCCAATACGCTTTTGGCCACCGCAAGACCGGCCTCGGCGAAAATATCCAGCGATGCGGCTTTGTTAAATGCGAGAGCGCTGGCAAGTATGCCTGAGCCAATATACGGCACGCCAGCCGTCTGCAACAATCCCTGGATGGCCCCGTCTTCTCCAAACTGGCCATGAAACGCCAGAAATGCACAGTCTACCTCGGAAATCATACGCTGCAGGGCGGCGGGTAGCTCTGCTCCCAGATTCTCCTTAACATCGGCTTGCCGAAAAAAATCATCCAGCCACTCTCTCGACTCAGCTCCTTGGATGGCTCTGTCCGAAATCAGCCATTTACCTTCACGGGTCACGATAACGGGTGTGACGATACGGCCGTCGGCATAAATCGCCTGACAAACGCAGAGCCCGGAGCTGAGCGAAACCTTAAACTCGGTGGAGGGACCACCGCATAATACCCAGATATGTTTCATTCAGCCTCACTGCCGATATTAGTAAGACAAAGTTTCGATTCTGTCCTACTTTCACCGGCGTGAGCTATTTCAGAAGCTCGATTGAATTTGCCTGTGCTTCAATACAGTGTCCATGCAGCAATGGCCGATGTGTTCATTATATAACCGCGAATGCGTAATGTAAGAGAACTCACTACACCAATATCGCCCGCCGCTAAATCGCTAATCTTCACCTGCCAATCGCCCCCCGGTTCCTCGCCCCAGTGGGCAACAGATCTGAAACGCCAGTGGTCGTAATTATCGCCGGCATCAGACGATTTTAGTACGAGGTCGCTGAGCATGGCGCTGGGCGATTGCAACTGTATTTTAAGGTCTCCTCGGTAAGTGTGCGTAATGTTACTTTCCAATTCCACATGTTCAATTACGAACCCCGGTATACTCATGACTGGAATCGAAACCGTTACGCCTGAGACGTTATTATCCGGAATTGAAAGCGGAACCGGTAATGCAGCTGAAACTTCTATAATCGTCGCCGGCGCTTCTACGTTTTCCCACTGGGCGGTGGTCGTAACCGCATCCAGCGCGTTAACACGCCCAAAACCATAATCATGGCTGAACTTACGCCCGCTGCCGTTTGTCTTCCATCCCGGACTGGCAGGGTCATTTATGGTCGCAGTATCGACCAGGATATGCATCACATCTCGATAGGTAAGGCTGGGGTTAACCTGCAACATGAGCGCAACCACGCCAGCCACGACGGGCGTCGCGGAGGATGTCCCACTGAAATTTGTGCGATAGTCGGTCGTGGAGGATCCGGCTGTGCCCGTTATATCTGTCGTGACAATTCCATCAGAGTAGTGGCCGCTTGGGGCATTAATTAAAAGCGCTGCCCCCGGTTCGCTATAATAGCTGTACGTGCCGGCGGAATTAGAGGCTCCAACGGCAATTACGAACGGACTGTTCGCATAACCGTCCTTGTTGATGTTGTCATTAGCCGTTCGTCCATTTCCCGCCGCCCAGGCGTACACGATCCCTTTGCCGTTGCGCCCGGTTGTCGTTCCATACTCCAGAGCTGCTTCTGTTAAAGGCCCAGGCCCCTGGAGCACGCTTCCTGTATCGTTCGGCCCCCAGGAATTACTGTTTATCGATACCTGGTTTTGCGGGATTATCTCTGATGCTTTCCACGCCATTGCCGTGGCTTCATCGGAATCTCCAATGGCCGTCGCCAAAAGGCGTAAACCTACTATGCCGGCCCTGGGCGCTACGCCGGATACACCGATGCTGTTGTTACCGCGCGCCGCGGCTACACCGGCACATGCAACTCCGTGGGCCTGGTTAGGGGATGGGGTAGGGTCGTCGTCGTCGTCGTTGATGTCATAATCCAGATCCATGCGCACGTTTTCGGTCAGGTCGGGGTGCGATGTTTGCACTCCTTCATCACTTATTGCGATATTGACACCATCGCCGGTGGCCAGGTCCCAGGCGGAAACAGCTTTAAGATCGTGGCCTGCTGTGCCTTGCACGGTATTGCTGCCGATGTTCATAAGGTGCCACTGGCTCGGCAACATTGGATCATCATAAGCCGCGCGCGGCCTTTTCTGTTCTTCAATAAGCGGCGCAGCCCACTCTGCGTCGCCGGACTCCTGCATGGCGTTAGCCGTGTTAAAGCCAGCGAGAATGTCGGTCGTGGTGTCAACTGTCGCGATAAAAGTGTTGGCGGAGTAAGGTACCGGTCGCAGGTCGGTCAGGCCATATCGAGCCGCTAAAGGCGCTGCTGGGCGTCCCACCGACAGGCGAAAGGATATCTGACTTGTCAAAAATTTTACAGGCGCGGTTGTCGAAGTTTCCGGGGCGGCCAGAATAGCCTGCGCCTTCACGTTCGGCATGGACTTGTGAAGGCGCTGGGCATGGCCAGTTAATTCGGCCAGATTTTGAGCTTTAATATGAACCGTTAATTTCTCATTGCGATCCGAGGTGGTCTGAACTTTGGCGGCGGGATCCGCAGCCGATACCCCTCGAAGAGTGGCTGACAGGGGCGCAGTTGTTTCCAACGCCAGGGCATCAGTTTGTACATTAACCTGAACTCTGTGCCGTCCCTGGTAATAATAAGCAGGCACCTGCGCTTGTGCAGGCGACATCGACAACAGACAAGTCAGCCATATGACGCTGGAAATTACGTTTTTAGGATTCAAAGGATTCCAAACGAGCATTAGATAGGCTCATTTACTATATATCAATGTGACCAAGAGCGACATCCCGGGCGAAATAGCTGAGAATTATATCAGCGCCTGCACGTCGAATGGAAATCAGAGATTCCCGCGCCGCCCTGGCCTCATCTATCCAGCCGTTAGCCGCCGCGGCCTTGATCATGCTGTATTCACCGCTGACTTGGTAAGCGGCTATGGGTACATCAAAGCGGTCGCGCAGCAGGCGAACCATGTCCAGATAATAGGCTGCGGGTTTTACCATAAGGATATCCGCGCCCTCGGCAACGTCGGCCTCGGCTTCGCGCAATCCTTCGCGGCAGTTGGCCGGATTCAGCTGGTGGCTCTTGCGATCACCCGTCGTGGGGCAACTCTGCGCGGCGTCGCGAAAGGGACCGTAAAACGCCGAGGCATACTTGACCGCATAAGACATTATGGGCAGAGAAGAAAACCCTGCGGCGTCGAGACTGCTTCTAATATGTCCGATCCGCAGGTCCATCATGTCTGAAGGTGCCACCATATCGGCCCCCGCCAGGGCATGAGACAGGGCCATCTGGCCAAGTACTTCAATAGTCTCATCATTTAAAATCGTGCCAACCTGGCCGACAATCCCGCAATGACCATGGGAGGTGTATTCGCAAAGACAAACGTCCGTAATAACCATCAGGTGAGGGAAATGACTCTTCAAAGCCCGGATGGCCCGCTGGACAACCCCGTTTTCCACGCATCCGCCAGATCCAGTTTCATCTTTGGCGTCGGGAATACCAAAAAGCAGTATGCCGCCAAGCGAGGTACCCGCAAATTTTTCTACATCCCTAACCAGCTCATCCACGCTGAAATTAAAGACTCGCGGCATCGACGCGATCGGCCGCCGGATCCCGGCACCCTCGCACACAAACATCGGGTATATCAGGTTGCCGGGAGTGACGGTGGTCTCTTCAACCAAATTCCGCAGACCCGCGCTCATGCGGAGCCGTCGCAGTCGTGTATCCATCTTGCCGCGAAATGCAGAGAATTTGATCATAAATTCAATGGGGTTGACTGAGGCATTTGCTCTGCTGGTATTGAAACATAATATGATGAACATGGACAGCATAACTAATGGCCTGGGATAAAAAACCGCCAGCGAACCCTCTTGCTCGCGTTGATAAAAAGAGAAAATTCTATTTTCTCCATGGCGACGATGAGGCCGCCATTGAGCGCGCTAAAGACCAGGTAGTTACCGCCCATCTTTCTCGAGAAGAACGAGAAGACAACTATTTCGAGATCGTCCCCACCGGCAATCCGCCTCAGCTGAAAAAAGTTCTAGACGATGTGCTGTCGGAACTTAGCATGGTATCATTCCTGCCGGATATTACCCGGGTGGTAACCATGTACACGGTAAACGACTTTTTCGACGGGAAAAGCGGCGGCAAGGGAGGCAGAAGCAAAAAGAAGGTAGCTGCGGATACAGGCCCGAAAAAGAGTTCCAGCGATCACATGGCAGCCTTCCTAACGGCGGAACTGCCGTCTCTCCCTGCGGTCCTCATTATTATAGTACTGGAAGATTACGAGAAATTTAAGCGCATAAGCGCGAGCAATCCCGTAGTGCAGTTCGCTCAAAATCAGTCAGCGGTATACGGCTTCAAGGAAGACAGCCCGCAATTTGCGTTTTTTGATGCCCTCTTCGCCCGGCAGACAACGAAATCTCTCGAAATCTGGCGTCAGTGGCAGCGCCGGGCGCCCGGATCGCCCCGCCCTTACATGATGCTGGCAAGCCAGTTGCGACTCCTTATCCAGGCAAAAACCGCCGGCGCACCGGTGCTTCAGCAGCGAGGAGTTAAAAAGTCTGAGTATGGAACTAACTTTATGCCCCACGAAATGGACAAGAACCTTTTCGCACTAAAGCCGGCTTTCAGAATGGACAAGTTGACTCGTGCCGCCGGAGCGTTTACCTTTGGCGAACTCCTTGCAAGTTATGAAAAGTTGCTGGATATACAGAAATACGCCATTCCCGTATCCACGGATGTTTACGTGCCAGATAGAGAATTGATGGCGGAAACGTGGATTATTGATTTCACTATGCGAAAGTAATGTCTAATACTGCGTGTATTGAAGGCATTAAGCCTGATTACGCAATAGCGTCAATTACAGAGTACCAGTAGCGTTCTCAGAACTATAATGCGGTGTCAAAATTGAGGGAAAATGAAAATCATTAGGCTGGCAACCACCATAGTGATACTGGCAATAGTTGTAACCGCCTCCGCCCAGCGAAAAGCCCAGTCCGGAATCTTCGGTGCTGGACAACCAGGCGAAGTATCAGTCGTTCGCATGGAAGCCAAAAAGCTTGGCCTGAAAAACTTTGAGATGGAGTCACGTCAGCTTGATGGGCGACTTGCTATAGATGCGTTTACCGCCAATCTCGGCAGCGGAACCATGCAGGGGAGGGGTCTGATCGACTGGAGCAGACCTGACGAGATGCAGCGCATGACCATTCAGGTTCAAAACGTGGAAGCAATGACGTTGTTGAACGCTTTCAGCGTGAAACTGGACGCGCAGATCGTCTCTCAGGGCAACGCCGTAATTGAAACCCAGTGGCGAGGCGTCCGCGGCGCGTTACCACGCCAGACCATGAACGGAACCGTGCGGCTGCAATTGGGTCCAGGTCGGATAACCAACGCTGAAGTCCTTCAAAAGGTTGCTTCTTATACGGGAATTGCCGAACTTCAACAACTGGAATTTCAGACAGCCAATCTCGAAGGAACAATCCGAGACGGCGTCATGAGTATCACAAAAGCCGAGGTTAATGGTGCCCACGCGTCGGCTGAGGGGATTGGCATTATGGACCTCCGGACGGAGCAGGTGCGACTTAAATTTGATTGCTACGTAAGCCCTGCCATGCTTCAACGAAGCAACCTACCGCAGGTACGTGCCCTCGGCACAGCCGCTTCTGTAACCGGCGGCGAAAGCCTGATAAAGATTCCACTCCCAGTAATCATGAGCGGCCAAATCCGCGATCCAGAGTTTACCCTGACATGGGAAACGGGAAACACAAAAAAGTAAACAAGCAAGGCGGGCCGCTGGAACACTTGAAGTAGCATAGGCGTCCCGCCTGTGTAAAGTTCGTTTTTTTCTCCCATCGGGAGTTCAGAGGGCAGCCAGGGGTCAGGGGCGAAGAGACATAGCCCCCAGTATAGCATAGATTATCGCGCCCCGAAGGGATGCCAGAGGAACCAAATATGTCAGTCAAAATCACCGTAACCCAAACTATAAATTTAACCCTCTATTACGTAACGCTATGCGCAATAACGCTTCTACTGCTCCCATCCAAAGGGGAAGCGCAAACACGCTCCACCTCTAAATCAAAAACCACAAAAGACCAAGCCAGCCAATCCACTAAAAGCAACACCAATCCAAAATCAAACACATCCAGCCATCAACCAACAGAAGCAGACAATCCGATTAACGCTCAGTCCTTTAACGAGTCACTCCTCTCGCGCCTGGTTTTCGACTTGACCAATATCGAACGCCGCCGCGCCGGGCTGTCCGAGTTCAAGAACAACCAGTACCTTCATGAGTCGGCCACCGGCCACAGCAGAGATATGGCGGCGCGGAACTACTTCGAACACAAATCCAAAGGGTTCTTCAAAGGCACTGCTCCCCGCGACCGCATAGAAGCCACGGGCTACGCGCCGTCCATGAGCGCAGAAAACATCGCCATGATTCCAATAGTAAACAGCCAGAGGGTTCAATCCTACCCCGGCCGGCCCCCGCAGATAATCGAAATGGACGTTAACTCCTACAACCGAATGGCAGTCTACTCCGTAACGCAATGGATGGAAAGTCCGGGCCACCGTAAAAATATCCTGAACCCGGCACTGAAAGACATGGGCGTCGGTGTGGCAGTCGGAATGAAAGACACCGTAGCATACGTCTACCTGACTCAGAATTTTGGCGGGTAAGATACTTGCCCCTACTAGGGTAGGGACGGCTCGCCGAGCCGTCCGCCGCAGAGGACCCAAGGTAGGGAAGGCTCGCCGAGCCGTCCGCCACAAAGAGAAATCTAGAGTTTACAAGGCTCGCCGAGCTGTCCGCAGCTATATTATTCCCACTTGCACCCTTGCCATGACAATTTTCTCCGCCTTGTCGGTATGTGAATTTCTTAAGACCTGAGCGCACTCAGCTGAGGCAAAATATTTTATAACTAAAGATCGGGTTTAGCATCATGGCGCTTACCATGGATACCATCGTATCCCTCTGCAAAAGACGAGGAATCATCTTCCAGTCTAGTGAGATTTACGGCGGACTTGGCAGCACGTGGGACTACGGCCCTCTTGGCGTTGAGCTTAAGCGTAACGTGCAAGACGCCTGGTGGCGCGCAATGGTATATGAGCGCGACGACATGGAGGGGCTGGACGCCGCCATTCTCATGGCCCCACAGGTCTGGGTTGCCAGCGGCCATGTGTCCAACTTCAGCGATCCCCTCGTAGACTGCAAAGGTTGCAAACGTCGCTTTCGCGAGGATCATCTACCCCAATATTTCGGAATCAAACTTGTTCACGAGGGCGACGACGCTGAAGAACTCGTCGTTCCATCCAGTGGCGATGACGTGGACGCCGTCAAAAAGAAAGTCCGCCAAGGCAAAGAGTGGAGCTCAAAGCCCAAAGGATACTGGACCCTGGCTGAAGAAACCGTATGCGTCAAACCGTTCTGCCCCGACTGCGGCGGCGAATTGACAGAACCGCGCCAGTTCAACCTCATGTTTGAGACCCACCTCGGCCCAGTTAAAGACAGCGCGTCCGTCACCTACCTTCGCCCCGAAACCGCCCAGGGCATCTTCGTCAATTTTGCAAACGTCCAGACCACCATGCGCCGCAAACTGCCCTTTGGCATAGCTCAAATGGGCAAAAGTTTCCGCAACGAAATTACCCCCGGCAACTTCATCTTCCGCACCCGCGAATTCGAACAGATGGAAATGGAATTTTTCTGCAAACCCCCCGAGATGTGTGCCCCCGGCGAGTGGGACGACATGCAGTGGTGGGAGCACTGGAAGCAGGAACGGTTCAACTGGTACCTGCGCTACGGCATCCGCGAAGAAAAGCTCCGCATGCGCGACCACGCTGCAGACGAAATGGCCCACTACGCAAAGGGCTGTGTGGACATCGAATATGAGTTTCCCATCGGCTGGAGCGAACTGGAAGGCATCGCCAACCGCACCGACTTCGATCTGAAACAGCACATGACCCACAGCGGCAAAGATCTGCGCTATTTCGACCAGGCCCGCAACGAACACTACCTGCCCTACGTCATCGAACCCGCCGTGGGAGCGAACCGCGCCTTGTTGGCGTTCCTCTGCGACGCCTATCGCGAAGAAGAAGTCGAAGGCAAGGAAGTCCGCAAGTTCCTCTCCCTCCATTATGATCTCGCGCCCATCAAATGCGCTGTGTTCCCCCTGCTGAAAAACAAGCCCGAGCTGGTGGAAAAAGCCAAAAAACTGGCCCGCGACCTCAAGCCCCATTTCTACACCGTCTACGACGACACCGCCGCAATTGGAAAACTCTACCGCCGCCAGGATGAAATCGGCACCCCCTTCTGCGTGACCGTTGATATGGACACGCTGGAAGATGGGCAGATCACCTTGCGCAACCGCGACACCATGCAGCAGGAACGGATGCCAATCGAAAAAGTGCAGCAGGTAATTTCAGAAGCACTGGCCGCCGCGCGGAAGCGGTAACCAAATCTGACGCTACCTACACAAGCAATATTGAGCACGTAGGACAGACATTCCTGTCTGTCCAAGACGCCCGAGAAACCTGGAAATAATCAATCTTTATTCAGCTTCGCACAGCATTCCTACCCACCACTAAAGAAGGAAAACTTCCTCATGTTTAACCAGACCTTTGCCATCGCAGCGGCGATCATTATTTGCGCTGGTACCGCCGTTGCGGAAACCGCCGAGTTTACCATCAAGGACGATCCGGCGCTGGATAAACTCGTGGCCGACGTTCGGGCCGATTTCCTGGCGGAGCGCACACAAAACCAGCCTGGTTTTACCCGCCTTGATGTGACGCTGCTGCTGCCGGCGGAGGATGGAACGTGGAGGCGGGGCAGCTACGGTGGGGACACGCTGCATTATCCGGCGAGCGCTGTGAAGTTGGCCTATATGGCCGCCGCGGCCCACTGGGAACGGGTCAATAATAAGCCCGTTGGATTTCTTGAGCCCCACGTAGGTCCCATGATTCGACACTCTGATAACGTGGCGACGGGCCGGGTGGTAGACGCCATCACGGAAACGACAAACGTAACTGACGCAGGCACCACGGCATCCTACGAACAATGGAAGTCCGCGCGCCTCTACGCCTCGGATTTCCTGTCAAGCCGCGGCCTTCTGGAAAATCAGGTGGTTCACGTGAAAACCTATCCCACAAACAGCGGCGATGTGCCCGCTGGGTTTGAACAGCGCATGTGGAAAGACACCGGAAGAAACGCCATGCAGACCAATGCCAATGCGTCGCTTCTACTGGAAATCATAAAAGGAAAACTTGAGTCTCGCAGCACCACCTATATGCGAGGTTTGCTGACCCACGACCGGTTGGGCTCAGACAGTGTCCTTGGCTTCGGCGTGCCGCCGGGGGCCATCTATGAGAACAAGACCGGACGCGCATTTGACACGCTGGCCGATTTTGCCTACATTAAAATGCCCGGCAACGATAAGGAAATGATTCTTGCCGTGCTGAGCAATGCTTTCATTGATTCCGAAACGAGTCAACCAACCCCCTATGGCGTCAGCGTTTTGGGCGGCTTCGCGGAAGCAATAATTGAACGGGCGGGACTGGACGTCGGAGCCCCGCCAAAAGTCAAACGGGACAACAGCGATGCAAGTTACTTTACCACCAGCGGCGATTGGGCAACCTCCACCTCAGCCCAGGAAAAATTCGGGGACAATTACCTGACGGCATCTGGCGCATCCGACACAACCTCGGCCACGTGGAACCTGGCTGTGCCGGAGGACGGGCTGTATGAGATCTGCATTCGTTATCCCCAGGGGGCAGACTTGGCCGCCGATGCGCCATTTACCGTGACCCACGCCGACGGCGCGACCACATTACGCGTGGATCAACGCACCAAAGGTGGCCGCTGGGTAAAACTCGGAGATTATAACATCAAGGCGGCCAAAGGCCAGGTGAGCCTGTCGACGCCCATTGCGAACAAAACGCAGTCCATCGCGGCAGACGCAGTAAAGGCCACAAAATGGCCGGACGGAACGGGACAAATCAGCGTAGCCGATGACCGGGTGACAAGCGCGGCAATTGTGGAACAAGACTAGATAAGTCCGTCCTTCGGTTTTGACCACTGCCGTTCGTCGCCAGCTCTGCGTCGCCTCCGTTATCAGTCAAAAATTATTGAAACTTGACATCCGGCATCGAATTCGCACGAACTCCTTATCAACATAAAAAATGATAAGTAAGTAAGGGAAGTAATAATGAAGCTTTACGATAACGACGACTCTTCTCCGACGGTAGAAACTACTAATGAAGGCTCTCCCGTATCCCGGCGTCACTTTTTGCGCAACGCCGTTGTGGGCGGTACCGCAGCCGCAGCTATTTCAATGGTGCCGGGAAATGCTGCTGCAAAATCCAAAGCCAAAAAGGATAAAATTGACACCGCAGGCCTTTTCCAATCGATCCTGAAGCATGAAAACGATCACGTCAATTTCCTTGTTGCAGCCCTCGGTGCTGCCGGCCGTCCAAAGCCGACCTTTGCCGGTCTCGACCAAAAAAAATATAAAGATTTCGTCCTGCTCGCTAAAACGTTTGAAAACGTTGGTGTAGGCGCTTATCTTGGCGCGGCTCCATCTATAGAAAGTCCGGACTATTTGGCTGTTGCCGGCTCCATAGCGACAGTCGAGGCGCGTCATGCGGGTGCCCTGAACTTGTTGGTTGGCGAACCTGTGACCATCGACGACGACAGCTTTGATACCGCCCTGACTCTGACGGATGTAGCATTAGCCGTGTCTCCATTTATCGTAAGTCTAAATGGCGGCCCCGCATTTACCTATTCCTTAACCCGCTCCCCGGCTAACGACATCGCCATTCTTAATTTTGCATTGGCTCTGGAATTTCTGGAAGCGGAATTCTACCAGCTTAACGAGCACTTTTTCAGCAGTAAAAAAGGCAACAAACACAAAGGGTAACATCCAGCAGAAATCTGATACTTTATCAATGGCCAGATCCTGACGGGATCTGGCCATTGTATTTATTTATGCAACGGAGCAGACTGCACTGTCTCAGCGGCAGAAAAGCCGTGACTCGCAACAATCAGGAGCCCCCCGCCGGCGCAAAGCAGCATCGTTAAGGCCATCGGTACCGCTGATCCATTTGCAAGGACGCTAATCGCGCCCGAGGCCAGCGCAGCAAGCAGCATCTGGATGCTGCCAATAAGAGCCGATGCGCTTCCGGCGAATTTACTAAAGGGCTGTAAAGCCAGCGCCGTAGTGTTTGGAATTAATGGGCCCAACGCCATCATGAAAAAGAATATCAGCACACCAAAGACGGCGACACTGTTAACATGAGCAATGCTGGCCAGCGTCAGGCCCAAAGCCATGAACGTAGCGAAGGTGCCGGCGATCATAATCAGCCGATGTGGAGAGACATACTGAAGCACAAACCGATTGATCTGCGCCCCTGCGATAAATCCCATCGCGTTCAGTCCAAACACCCAGGCGAAGTGGGTTCCAGATAATTCAAGAACGGCCATGAACAGCAGGGGAGCGCCGCTGATATAAGCGAACAGGCCGGCCATGCTGAGGCCGCCCGCTACTGTGTAAACGGCGAAATCCCGGTTCCGTGACACGATCCGGTAGTCACGAACGACAGAGCTGGGTTTTAGAGAAACCGTGGGGTCGGGGGCGCGACTTTCTGGCAGCAGGTAATAAACCGCAATCAGCAATCCAACGCTAAAAAGTGCAAGAGCGATAAAAATAGAGCGCCAACCAAAATGCGCCGCGAAAAAACTGCCTGCGGTTGGGGCCAGAATGGGGGCCGCACCCATCACCAGCATCAGTGTGGAAAACACCTTTGCGATTTCATGAGGAGGATAAAGATCTCGTATGATGGCGCGACTGGCCACCATGCCGACACACCCGCCAAGCGCGAGCAGAAACCGGAGGCCAACCAGCCAATAAAGCCCCGGTGCCAAGCCACAGCCGATCGATGCGGCGGTGAAGCAAATCAATCCAATTATAAGAGGCGTCCGGCGACCAAAACGGTCAATCAACGGACCGCATAGGATTTGCCCCACACATATCCCGATAAAATAGCTGGTAAGGGAAAGGCCGACATGCGCGATATCCGTATTGAAATCAGCCGCGATGTCTTCAAATCCCGGAAGGTACATATCAATAGCAAAGGGTCCCAGCGCGGCAAGCGCCCCAAGGATAAGCATAAGTTGTAAATGTTGACGAGCTTCCATAGTCGGTTTGTACTGAACAGTAAGCTTCTTAACTAATTCAGTGCGCTAAAGGTTATTGTCTTGCTGCCAACAAAATGTGTTCCATCCCAAACGCCCCCCCCTGGGCCTACCATTTAAAAGCGCCGAAGGTGCAATTCTATAATGCGAAGCATCAAGATCTTCTTACCAGTAGAGCACCGCCCTTGTCATTGGTCAAATCTAACATGGTTGTAAATTCCTTGCATATTTCCATAAAGGACCGAAGGTTCGACTGCATACCAGCCTGGGTCGGAGGCCCAGGTGGTGATCCAAATTATTTCAGGGCTGAAAGCCCGGTGCATAGCGGGAAGAAACCGGATACATAGATAGCAGCCTAGAGGAACTTAAGTGTCAGAGATTGGGGTTTACTTAAGGTCGAATGTTTCGAGCCTTCAGCCCTGCAATGAAACAGTAACATCGTAGCCGTAACCGTTCCCGCATTTTGCTGAGCTGCGCCCAGATATTGTTCCAACTTACAATAAATGTTGACACCGAGGCAACGCTACCGCAGCCCATTGATCTGCCACTAAAAAGAAGATCCTTTAATACCGTCAGGAATAGAATTGAACGCTGCTTTTGAGGATGTCGGTCAGCTAAACGCGGAAAGCTTGGTGCGAGTTTCTCGTTCCCTCACTGGCCTGCACGGTAAAGGCCACTGCATGGAAGAAGTGGCCGATTCGCTGGCCAACCATTTCTACGAATTATTTCGGGCCACGCCCGACGCACCCTCCCAGTGCTCACTGGTTCGGCTGTTTAAAACCTGTGCTGTGGATGAACTGCCCCAGGATATGCGCCCAATAATTCCTGAGGATGACGACCTTGAACACGAGTTGCGTTGTCTGGTTTTGCTTGGAAGCCGGGGCGATCACCCGGATTGGAACTCTCGCCACGATTCAACAAATCATAAAGTCATTTCCCTTCAGAGCGTCGATGTCGTCGAACAAACCCCAATGATCTCAAACCTGATTCGGATGCTCGGCCTCAATTTGCACGATATAGTAAAACCCAACCCAGAGCTAAGCGTCGCCGGATATTATCCCCTCAGCGTCTTTTATGTCGAGGATGCTCTGGAAAGTCCATACATTCCCAGCAAGACGAATTTCGTCATCCCTCACGGCATCAAAAGCGTGGTCGGTTTCGGAGGGTTGCTCACCTACAGCGATATGTTTACCATAGTCCTCTTTTTTAATGTGCCCGTCAGCCGCGAAGTTGCCGTGTTGTTTAAAAATCTGGCAGACCAGGTGCATCAGTTGCTGATGCCGTTCCAAACAGCCATGCAGATTTTTAAACCGGCGTAGTCCTCGAGCGTCTGCGGCTACGATATAAACGTACTTGATTTTTTTAAGGCAATGAATAGGCTCACCGGCGCTGTTGCCAATTAAATCGAACTATATCAAGGTCACAACCAAGGAGACACACAATGGCAACCGTTCGTAAATCCCACACCGTCTGGTCCGGCGATCTGAAATCCGGCTCAGGCGAAGTCACCTTCGACAGCTCCGGCATCGGCACCCAC
>JBBSQY010000004.1:0-114170 GCA_038243585.1 Candidatus Sumerlaeales bacterium
ACATGGCACCTGCCCATCGAAAAGTTTCCCAACACCCACAGCAAACACAGCCGCATCAGCCTGCTCGAACCCCACATCCTCGCCGGCAGCATCCTCTTCCAGCAAACCCTGCGGCAGGAGTTCTTCGTTCAGGCGGACGAATACAACGGCCGCCCCAACACCCACGACGACGGCCTCGACGCCCTCGCCAGCTGCGTAGAAATGATCCGCCAAACCCAAACCCTGAAAAATCCAATCCGGAACATCAGGGGGCGGGCGACACGGTTTTGAGTACATCGGAAATAAGGTGACACATACCATGGAATTTCTGGAAATGTAGGGACGGGAAAAGTATCTCTGGACGGAAACCATGTCGTATATGCCGCCGCGTACGCACATTATCAGCGCTGTCCGGATAAATGGAACCACTACGCGAATTTCGCTTTAATTGACGGGATACAGTAAATCATGGCCCTATTGCATTTCTCTAACAAACGACTAAAGTTCCAAACCTCGCCGGTGACTTCACTGGCGCTTACTCCACCCTGACGACTCCGAGTGATTTTCGCCGGGGGAGTCAACGTTCGTAGTTGAAGACCAGATTTAATTTGAAAAAGGCCATCTCCTTTTCGCATTATCTCCTGACCTAGTTAACCGCCAAAGATGTGCATAGCGGTTCACCATCATAAGCACTATAAGCAGTTTCGCCCTACACCATATTAATAAGGTTTTGTTATGTCTAATATTACAGTTCGTCTTCCCCGTTTTCTCCGTATACGCCCGATGGTCTTCGACCTTAACTCGCCGTTTCAAGGATCGCCAAAGGCAGAGATCTTGTCTGGTCTTACTGTCGCTCTTGCCCTTGTTCCGGAAGCCGTCGCGTTCGCGTTTGTGGCAGGTGTTCCGCCGCTGGTGGGTCTCTATTCTGCTTTTATCATTTGTTTTATCACCGCGATTCTGGGTGGACGGCCTGGGATGATTTCAGGAGCGACCGGGGCTATGGCCGTGGTGGTTATTGCGCTTGTTGCTGTTCATGGAATCGGCTATCTTTTTCCTGCGGTCATTCTTTGCGGTATTTTTCAAATCATCATTGGTTTGCTGAGGCTGGGTAAACTGATTCGGCTCGTACCCCATCCTGTCATGCTTGGGTTTGTTAATGGGCTGGCGCTGGTTATTCTGCTGGCGCAGGTTGGCAGTTTTAAAACTTTCAGTGCGGCCGGTACGATGGAATTTCTATCGGGCGGACACATGTGGCTGATGTTGGGGCTGGTAGTCCTGACAATGGCCATCATCTTTTTTCTGCCCCGGCTGACCAAGGCTGTGCCGTCTTCGCTTGCCGCGATCCTGACCGTATCTGTGATTGCGTTCGGAATCAATCACGCCATGGTGGATGCTCCCGGGAAAACTGTGAATCCCGTGCGGACGGTGCATGATATGCTGGTGGATAATTCCAGGGCCGCCGCCGTGGCGAGTGCGCAGGGCGTAATAACGACGGAGGTTATTGGTTCCGCGCAGGCCGCACTTCCTGTAGGGGTTAAGGCAGTTCTCGACTCTGACGGTTCCGCCATTGCGCTTTCTCCGGAGCAAACAGCTGCGGCAGCTTCAACCGTGGATCCCGAAAAGGTTGGCATCGCCGGGGGACTACCGCGGTTTGCATGGCTGGACTATAAGTTGCCACCGCTAACGCTGGGGACCCTATGGATCATTCTGCCTTTCTCTCTGATTTTGGCCGGGGTGGGACTTATTGAATCGCTTCTGACTCTTACGCTTATTGATGAGCTTACCGAAACGCGTGGACGCGGGAACAAGGAATGCATGGGGCAGGGCGTGGCCAATGCAGTCTGCGGTATCTTTGGCGGCATGGGCGGATGTGCCATGATCGGTCAGTCTCTGATCAATGTTAAATCGGGCGGACGTCGGCGCCTGTCTGGAATTACAGCAGCTGTTGGATTGCTGGTGTTCATACTGTTCCTGGCTCCGCTGATTGAGGCTGTTCCAATGGCGGCCCTGGTGGGCGTAATGCTGATGGTTGTCATCGGCACCTTTGAGTGGACAACTCTTCAAACCTGGCGGCGCATTCCTGTAACCGAGGTTTTGGTGATGCTTTTAGTTGCGGGATATACAGTGTTTATGCATGATCTGGCCACGGCGGTAATCCTCGGAGTTGTCGTCTCATCCTTGATATTTGCCTGGAACAAGTCAAAGCATCTGACTGCGGACATCTCGTTTAACGAGTTTGGAAGCAAAATATACCAGCTTCATGGTGCGCTCTTTTTTGCATCTGTCTTGCGATTCCGGGAATTGTTTGACCCTGCCAATGACCCGGAGGATGTCGTGATCGATTTCTATTTTACCCGCGTTTATGATCAGTCCGGGCTGGAAGCAATTAATACCCTGGCGGAGCGTTATGCCAAAGCCGGCAAACGGCTTCATCTGCGCCATATGAGCGACGACTGCCGCCGCCTCCTGGACCGCGCGGGAGACCTCGTGGAAGTAAACATCAGCGAGGATCCTCACTACCACGTGGCCATTGACCGGGTCGTGTAGAAATAGATGACGGGCGG
This sequence comes from Candidatus Sumerlaeales bacterium, assembly GCA_038243585.1. GTDB lineage: Bacteria > Sumerlaeota > Sumerlaeia > Sumerlaeales > Sumerlaeaceae > JAKFFN01. The sequence goes on from JBBSQY010000004.1 coordinate 2,544, forward strand.
AAGTTGCTGTATTAAAAGATAGAGATGGAGCCAGCCCAACACTGACATGTCTTATTAAGCACCCATAGATCGGCGAAACGCTATGGAAAAGCTGCCGGCGTTGTCTATATTATCACGGTGCTGCTTCAGTCTCGCTTACATGCGCAGCGCGTTCTTTATAGATGCACTGAAAGTGATAAACCCTCTCTGTGACTACACTAATGATGATCTGGCAGCGTAAGAATTCGCTGATTGCAGCCCTGGCCATTGTGGGCATTCTAGTGCATCTCGTACTACGGTTCGGATTTCATACCAGTTCTGACACGTACCGGATTCCTCTATTGGTCACGCTGGTTGTCGGGGGGCTCCCGCTTCTTTACGACCTGCTCCAGAGCCTCTTAAAACGAAATTTTGGTTCCGATTTGTTGGGTGGCATATCCATAATCACTTCCATCTGGCTGGGCGAGTACCTGGCTGGATCGATAATCGTTCTGATGCTTTCGGGCGGTGCTACGCTGGAAAGCTATGCGCTGCAGAGTGCGTCCTCGGCTCTGTCTGCATTAGCAAAACGGTTGCCTTCAGTTGCGCATCGCAAGCATGGAGCAGAACTGCTGGATGTGCCACTGGCCGAAATCCTGGTAGATGATACGCTTGTCATTTTTCCTCATGAGATTTGTCCGGCGGATGGCATTGTTGAAGAGGGCCACGGATCAATGGATGAGTCCTACCTTACTGGCGAGCCATTCCAGATAAGCAAGACCAAGGGATCCATGGTAATCTCCGGGGCGATCAATGGCGCGTCTGCGCTTACGATCCGCGTTACAAGGATTCCGGCCGACTCTCGTTATGCAAAGATCATGGGGGTGATCAGCGAGTCCGAGTCGAGCCGTCCACAATTGCGGCGTCTGGGCGATAAGCTGGGAGCTTTCTACACCCCAGTCGCCTTGGCTGTAGCGCTGTTGGCGTGGGCAATCAGTGGCGAATCGATTCGTTTTCTTGCCGTGCTGGTTATTGCGACTCCATGCCCGTTACTCATAGGGATTCCAATCGCCATCATCGGATCGATATCTCTTTGTGCGCGCCGGGCCATTATTGTCCGGAGCCCAGTCGCACTTGAGCAGATTGTTGAGTGTCGGGTTGCGATATTTGATAAGACTGGAACTCTGACATATGGGGAACCAAAACTGACTGAGCAACTCATTGCGCCGGGATTCGAGCAACAGGATGTGCTGACCCTGGCAGCTAGTCTGGAGCGTTACTCGAAACATCCTCTCGCTCGCGCAATCATTAATGCTGCGAAGGATGCGGCGCTGCCATCTCCGGAAGCAACCCAGGTCAGTGAACCACCGGGCAGCGGTTTGCAGGGGACGGTGATGGGTCGTCGGGTTCAGATCACCAGCCGTAAGCATATGGCTATGCAGGATATCTCGGGCACAGACCAGCTTCCACCGGTTGGCGGGGGGCTTGAATGCGTGGTGACGATTGATGAGCAGTATGCGGCAACGCTGCGTTTTCGTGATGCGCCACGTTCCGAGAGCCGCTCGTTTGTCAGCCATCTCGGCCCCACCCATGATTTTGAACGGATAATGCTACTGTCTGGCGATCGAGAATCGGAAGTACGTTACCTGGCGGAGCAGGTGGGTATCACTGAGGTTTACTATCAGAAGAGCCCGGAGGAAAAGCTCGAAATTGTTCGAGAGCTTACTGCGAAGTCCAAGACGTTGTATGTGGGCGACGGCATTAACGATGCTCCCGCGATGATCGCCGCAACGGTTGCCCTGGCCATTGGCCAGAACAGCGACGTGACGGTAGAGGCCGCTGGAGTTGTGGTCATGGATAACTCGCTCAAGAAGGTGGATGAGTTCATCCATATAAGCCGCCGGATGCGCACTATTGCCCTTCAGACGGCCGTGGGTGGGATGGCTTTGAGCTTGGTTGGGATGGGGTTTGCAGCCGCTGGATATCTAGACCCTGTCAGTGGGGCGATTGCCCAGGAGATCATTGACGTCTTTGCTGTGTTAAACGCATTGCGTGCGGCAATCCCTCCGAAGGTTATGCACGATATGTAGTCAGGTATGGCATTGGTGAAATTGTAGAAGGTTGGTCTAGTGAACACCCGCAATGGCTAGTTCATTGCCAGTCAGACCCGACTATAAGGATGATCTATGATTCGGGCTGGACAGCATCCGAACATTATTATTGCATACGGCAGGTACTTGGAACGGTCAGCCATTTCAGGCGATTTCAGTAAAGGAACTTCTCGTGTTCAGCTTTCATTTTTTCACCGTTGGTATTCTCACAGCTCTCGCCTTGCTCGTAGCTCCGGCCTCGGGGGCGCCCGACACTTCCGGGCGGTCTGGCAAAAAATCCGGCTCCGACACCTCCGCCTCTACCAGCACGGCTGTTCAACCGGCGGTTTCAGGCGGTGATACAGGGGATGACGGGATTGCCATAATCAGCGATCCGTGGTTTGCGGCCAATGCCAAGTTGAGCAAGCATTTTGATGATGAGTCAAAAACCACATATTATCTAACCCGTATTAACCACAGAGATACTAATGGGAAACTAATTAAGCTCCATATGGAGATTTCATACAAAGCAAAAGGTGAAACCGTAAGAGAGTTCGCTGTCAGGAAGAACACTGATATAGCCATCAATGCATCAATGGGCTTAAGCAAATTGCCAGATGGTAGAAGGCAACCTGTAGGCATACAGATTATTGATGGGGTCATCAAGCAGGCGCTGTCAAAAAAATCTTATACTTTAGGTATAAAAGAAGATAATGAGTTAGTATATTATCCGCCAGGCAGCACTGCTTCGGATATATTAAAAGGTGGGTCGACTACAGCGCTTACCGCATTCTCTCCTTTGATAGTTGATCACGAGATTACGAGTATGGAGTTATTTAAGAACAACTCAACAACCAAGCATCCAAGACAGGTCGTGGCTCAATATGACAATAAGGATATCTTGTTTTTCAGCTGTGGCGGTAGAGGATATGACGGTGAGGGAATGACTGTCAGTGAATTGCAAAGGGTGCTGAAAGCATTAAATGTGCGATTTGCCTTCAATCTTGATGGCGGAGGTAGCGTTTCCACCATCATCGGAGACCAGAATATTAACAAGAAGATTGATGGGAAGGGCACGTTGGAGCGATTACGACCTAACTTTCTCTACGTAACAAGAAACTAAACAGGGTGACATGAGCAACGCGTTGACCGTGGCATGATGGTTAGATCACGCCCACAAATGGGAATGGGATACAGCTTCTTGCAGAATGGTTCCATTTCGCATTTTTGTCTGATCGAGTTAATATCCGGACCATGTAACAAGTAGGCCCAATGCCCCTGCCGCTACGCAAAAGAGCAGCATTGGCACCATGGTGTACCGGATGACGGTGCCTTCTTTTCCTTGAAGTCCCAGCACTGAAACTGCTGCCACTACATTGTGGACACATGCCATGTTGCCAGCGTCAGCTCCGAGAAGCTGGAGGCTCAGGATAATCTCAGGGTTGATGCCTGTCTGTTGGGCTATGGAGTATTGCAGGTGGGAGAATGTGAGATTGCTGAAAGTGGCACTGCCCGAGACAAACGCCCCCAGCGCACCTATAAACGGAGCCGCCAGCGGCCAGGCAGAGCCGAATGTGGATGAAGCCGCGAGGGCAAGTTCCACTGGCATGCTTTCATTGCCGGACGCGTTAATACCACTGTTTACGAAGATGCGTACCATGGCAACCGCACCAATCAGGGATACGGCGGTTGCGGGAATCCCGCTCGCGGCTGATATAACTGATTCACGAACCTGCTGACGTTTCATCTGATGAAGCCATACCGTGGCTGCGGCGGCGATAAGGAAGAGGAAGCCCGGGGAATAGAGAGGTTCAATCAGGCTGCCGAGCCCGGTTCCAAGGATATCTGAGGAGCCAACTTTCCACTGACGAAGTATCTCTTTTACTGGTAGTGCGTTAATCCTGGATATTAGCAGAAGAGCCACGAGGAGGACGTAGGGCAGCATCGCACGCAGGAAACCCATTGAGGCTGGCGCGGGTGCGATTTGCGTATTTTCCGGCCGAGATGACAGGTCGGATTCCTGGTCGAAGCTCCACGAGGTACGAGGCAGGAAGATCCGCTTTTGTATCAGTATAATCGTGGCAAGCAATCCGATGCCACCGCCGGCAAGCGCGGGGAATTCCGGACCAAGCCATGCGGCGGTGGCAGCCGCTGTTAGGGTATATGCAAAGCCTGCGAACAGGGCAACCTTCCAGACAGCAAAACCCTCAGTCCATGATTTCCGCGGGGTAAAGAATCGGGTGAACATGACGACGATAATTAATGGAAGAAAAGAGCCCATGGCCAGGTCCATTGTTGCAGCGCGCACGGCAACCTGGTTTATGAAGTCAGGCTCGATCATAGCTGCTGAACCGTCTCCGGCTTGGAGTCCACGTTCAAGCCCGACCAGTACCGGAGTTCCAATAGCTCCGAAAGTTACGGGACTGCTGTCGGCAACAAGCGTTAGCACGACAGCGGCAATGGGAGGAAACCCCAAGGTTACGAGCAGGGGAGCGACGATGGCCGCCGGAGTGCCGAATCCTGCGATGCCTTCCAGGAATGCTGTCACGAGCCAGCCAATCAGGATTAACTGGAGGCGCGGATCGGGGGTTACACGGCACAGTCGATGGCGTACGCTTTCCACGGCACCGCTTAATTTGAGCATGTTGACAAGGAGTATGGCCCCGAAAACAATTGGAAGGATCGAACCGCCAATGATAGCCCCATCGAGCACCGACGCAATGACGTGGACAACTGGAACCTGCCAGACGGCAACGGCCAGTATTGCAGTGATAGCCATACTGAGGGGCATCGCTATCTTAGCCGGCAGGCGAAGTATTACAAGGAAGAGTATAACCAGAAGAACAGGGCTGAGTGCAACGAGGAGTGTCATTGGACAGCAATATTGCTAAGACGCGCGCGTATTGTCGGGTTCAAATTCTTCGCGTCGGCATTAACAGTAAGATTCCAGCCAGGCAGTTGTCGCGCCTGTTGTGGGATATATCCTTAAAAGCACACTATTTGCAGGGTCACACTACACGAAGATGCACTACACGAAGATGCACTACCGTTGTGCATCTTCGTGTCCGTGTAATATTAAGCCTGTTAATGGGTGGCTGGGGTCCGGTATTGGTGTTGCTATTACTCTGTTTCGGATTCCAGAATGGCGCCTGACGGGCTCATTTTCAGCTCGTGTTCTTTGTCGCCGTCTACGACCTCAACGCTGATGTAGTGCTCTTCGACGTGCTCGGCTTCTTTTATGGTGCCGGTTGGGTATTTTTGCTTAATGACCTGTGAGATCGTTGTTGGTAGCGCATCTACAGCGATATGCTTTTCGATTTCTATTACGGAGCCGTCGCCGGCGAGTTTCACGGATTGCTCCTGCCCATTTACATCGTACTCGGCTTCGTACACCATTGTGGGTCCGTTGCCTTCGGATTTCAGCTCCTTGATTGTGGCTCCTTTGGAAATTTCCAAAATGCGCGACCGCACCGGCTCTGGTAGTTTCGCCATTTCGACGGGAGTCTCTTTTTCATCGTCGTCGCCATCATCATCGTTGTCTTTTTCTTCAGCTTCTTCACCTAGGAATTTGCCGTCGGGAGCAATCATGATTTCGCGTTCTTTACCGTTCTGGTGAAGTTCGACGGTGTAGACCTTTTGACCGGATTGTTCTTCCAGTTCGATTTCGCCAATGGTTGCACCATTGGCATTTTGATCCAAGGTTGCCTTTACGGCCGGCGGCAAGTCTGCGATGTTTACTTCCTGGTCTGCGGCCATACTTGTTCCTGAAACTGCGAGGGTTGCTGATATACCCGTTGCTAATACCGCGCGGTGCCAAACGTTCATTGTTCTTCTCCCTGGGTTTATAGAAGAGTTCAGGTGTGTTGACTGGCCTCTTCCTGGTTAGCTATACCGATTCTATGTTACGGGAAGATTACGGTGGCAATAAATTATATCATCGAAACTACGCGGGAACATTTACCGTGCTTATCCGAATGAATGATTGGTTCTTGCTCGAACCTAGGGACGATGGCTCGCATTGCCGGGGCCGCCGGGCCGGGCAGGGGTCGATTTCCAAGGGCTGGTAATCTTGTGGTAATCTTCATTCTGTAGCTTCTCTTCAAATTGTGATGTGGGAAGCGTTTTGAGTTTTGATGACATGGATTAAGGGTTTAAGTCCAGCAGTTCGCGATATTTTGGTTTTGGTGGCACTGGGTGCGGGGCTTTGGCTTACGTCGTGTGGGATGTGGGACTTAAGGGGGCCGGACGAAGGGCGGTATACGCAGATCGCCAAGGAGCTTCTTACGCGGCATAATTGGTTTTATCTGTCGGTCAATGGAGCGCCTTATGACCAGAAGCCGCCGTTAGCTTTCTGGCTGTTTGCGGGTATGTTGAAGTTGACCGGGGGTGATGTTGCCAGCTGGGCGCTGCGGCTTCCGGCCGTTTTGGCTGCTATTGCCACGGTCATCATGACCTACTTTCTGGGTCGCGACAGCTTCGGTCGACGTTCGGGCTTCTTTGCTGCACTGATGCTTATGACGTCTCCGCTGTTTATGGAAAACGCGCCTACTGTGGAACTTAATATGCTGTTCACGGCGTTTATTACGGGGTCTTTGTGCGCGTGGATTACTCGGCCCTTGGATTCGGGGCCGGTTAGCGCCGCGCGATGCCTTGTGTTTTGGGGCTGTCTGGCGGCGGCTTTTTTTGTTAAGGGGCCGTTGGCTATTATCATCGTGTTGTCGGTGGTTGGGTGGGAGGCCTGGTCACGCAGAAGCTGGTCTGTTGCACGATCAATTTATCCGGTGTTTGGCATCGTGGGATTGGGTGTGCTTATCGGCGGATGGCTCTATCTGCAGGGGCTAATTCATGGGGCTGATTTTGTGAAGGGACAGGTGGCGGGAGAGACGTATAAGCGGGTGCTGGACGGGGCTCACAGTGAGCCGTTCTGGTATTATCTACCACGGATATTTAGCAGCGTCTTATTTCCCTGGGTGTGGCTGGTGTTTCCGGCGGTGGCCATGGCCTTTATGAAACCTCGCGGGAGGCGGGAGATTGGTTTCGCTGCGAGGCCTTATTTTGCATGGATTGGGTTTCCGTTTGTGCTGCTTTGCTTTGCGCAGGGTAAACGTCAGGCGTATCTTTTGCCGTTATTGCCAGCGGCTACGGTTCTGCTTGGTGCTTTCTTTGATCGATCTTTTGCTGACAAACGGTTGCCTGTCAGCGTGAGACGAGTCGGTGCGGGGGGCGTTGGTGCAGTGGGTTTGCTGATGGCGGGGGCGGGGGCTTTTGCTGCCATGTATCCGGAGCGGGTGCGTAATGATGTTGTGTGGGTTTCGGCAGCGGGCATGACGCTGTTAATCGTTTGCGGCCTGGCGATACTTTATATCGGGTGGCGGATACTTAGGGCGTCGCGATACTGGAAGGATTTCCTTTATGGTGGGGTTGCTTTGATCATGGTTGGCGCATGGGCGAATTTCATGGTTGTGCGTCCGGCGTTTGATCCGTCTAAGAGTACCCGTTACCTGAGCAATGCACTGGACCTGGAGCTAACGCAAGGTGGGGGTGGACGGGAGCCTGAGGGGGGAGTGGTTGGCGCTATCGGGGGCGCGTCGAAAGCGGAGTATCATGTGTATGGGCATTATGCGTTGCGGACATTTGAGATCGCGGAAGCGTTAGGATTAACATCTCAAACGGTCGGTGGTGTACTACCCAATCTTGTTGTTTTGAAAAATGACGGTGAACGGTTTGAAAAAATTGCTGCTTCACTGATACAGGCCGGCTATACTCAAAGAAGGTCACTTGTTATCTCGAAGGATGATCTTATGCTGTTCCGAAAGCCGGTGAGTTCCGGTGGGGACACGCAGAGTAAGCCGATGAATTTTCTGTTAGCGGGAGACACAGGCAGCGGGAAACCGCAGATTTACAATATTGTCAGAGAGATGACCAAGCGCCATTTGGCTAACGCTGTGGACGGGATATTTTTGCTGGGCGATAACCTTTATGACGGGCACAGTGTCGCCCGATCGCTTCAGACATTATTTACGGAGCCATTCGCTCCATTGCTGTCGCGTAATATCCCTTTTTATGCGGCACTCGGGAATCACGATTATCATAGTGGACGGGCGCGCGGGGAGGTTGAGTTTGCGCCGTTTAAGATGGTTGGACGCAGATACTACTCTCTGGATTATGGCGTTGGTCAAGATTCGGTGTCGTTCTTTGTGTGCGACTCGGAGTCTTTGAAATCGGGTGATGAGGCTCAGCTTCAATGGTTGACCTCAGCGGTGGGCACCAGCAACTCGGTTTGGAAAATTCTGTTGCTACACACGCCGTTGGAAGCGACGGAGTTTCATCATGGACCTTCTGGGCAGCTGCGTCATTTATTGCAGCCTGTGATGGGGGAAGTGGACGTGGTTTTTTCCGGGCACAATCACATTTATGAACGCCGGGAAATAGTCGATGGAACTTTGCACGTTACGTCGGGTTCAGGCGGTCAGCTGACTACGGGAACCATGACGCCGGATAAGGGCCGGGCAGTAGGATACAATAAGCTGGGTTCGTTTGTCCAAATGGAAATTAACGGAGGCGCTATGGCGCTCACTGTGCGTAACGAAAATGGCCATACGGTTGATCATGTGATTCTGCGTAGCGATGCGGACGGAAGTGGTTTTGAGATAGAAGATGGGCGGGGCGGCTAACGGTTGGAGATGACCATGGCTCCTGATCAGTGGCGGGTCGGAGATATATGTCTGCTTCTATACCAGCGGATTCCTATAAGATCATAGAGGCCCACAAACAGCCGGTTGCCGACTCCGTATTTGGAATATCCATGGATGCGGGGGTGGTGGGCGACGGGCATTTGAATTACGCGGCAGCCGTGGATTTTTAATATTGTGGGTAGGAACCGATGGAGCGCGCGGAATGCGGGCAGTTGCTGCAGAGCGTCGCTTCGGATCGCCCGGAAACAACAGCCGGCATCAAGGATGTCGTCTTGTAAGATCCACTGGCGGACTTTATTGGCAATTTTGGAAGACAGCCTTTTGGCCGTGGAGTCCTGGCGGTTTTGCCTGACACCGCATACGGCGTCGGCATGGCGCAGCAGTTCAAGCATGGCTGGAATGTCTGCCGGATCATTCTGCAGATCTGCGTCCATGCTGATGACGATGTCGCCTTGCGAATGCTGTATCCCGGTCAGCAGGGCGGCGCTTTGACCAAAGTTTGATGTGTGGAATATGCCACGCAGACGCGTATCGTCTTTTGCCAGATTTCGAAGAATTTCGGCTGTCGCGTCAGTGCTGGCATCGTCGATAAAAATGAGTTCATAGGATTTTGTGCAGGTTTCAAGAGACTGATGAAGCCGCTGGATAAGTGGTACCAGGTTCTCCTGTTCGTTGTAGCAGGGAATTATGACCGACAACTGCAACTTGCGGTGTGTTGCCCTGGCGATATCGGTCAATGTATCATTCTCAGCCGTTTTTAAAGATTGTTCCGCGAGAAATTCGCGGTGGTAAAGTCGAACATTTCTCATTCAAATCCAGTCATGCTTTTGATCTCATAAAGTGCCCTCGTCTGACCCCGACCGTGCATCATGAGAGAGCAGATAGTCTGTCTGAATTGATGATTACCGAATGAAGATTACCGTAAGATTACGCAGGCCGAAAAACCGACAGCTATTTGCTTATATGCCGTATAACTTGGGCCTGCGCGTTGTTTTGGAACCCGAAGTGTTAGAATGGAGTTATACGGTATGTTGCGGAAGCATTATTGGTGGAGTGCTTAGTGTCGAGTGTATCTCAACGTTCGGACATACCAGGTTCGTCGATCGGCAGCGATTCTCAGCAGCGCCTTAGTTTAAAAGATTATTTTAACATTGGTGCCGTCGCGGCATTTTTTATTGGAGCCGCCTATGCCATGGACAACGCCTGGATTCGCGATGAGCTGTTTAACATGGACCACCTGCGAGCACGCTTTCAGAATCACGAACCTCATGTGCAATTGCTGTTTCTGTTGGCCGCGGCCGGACTAAATGCCGTTGGGGTACCGCGGATTTGGGTAAGCGCTGTGGCAGGGACGCTGTTTGGCGCTGTCGGAGGCGCTGCCATCGCCCTTGTCGCAACCCTAGGCGGGAGCTCTATTAATTTCTTTGCTGGTCGCCACATCCTCCGAGCTTCGTTGCTGCGCATGCTGCCGGGACGAATGCTGAAGTGGGTTGATTCCTTTAGTCATCAAGGTTTTCGATTCGTCATTTATCTCCGGTTGTTTCCCCTTACTAACTCGACGTTAACCAATTTTGTGTGCGGCGTTTCCTCAATCCGCTTTACGACTTTCATTGCGGCCACAATACTTGGCTATCTGCCATTGACCATCATCTTTGCAACTCTTGGTAGTTCGGCCGCCAAGGCGAACCACCTGCAGATGGGTATTGGACTGGCGTTGTTCGTGGCTCTTTCAGGCGGACGCCGCATAGCTAAGAAGATCGGTTTGGGAGATTTTTTCTCAAAGTGCCGGGAACCGCGTGATGGGCAAAGTCATCCCGTTGTCCGGTCCCGTGACCGCGGCGAATCGAATAGCGCCGACTTCTTTGTCGCCGAAGAAGTGAAGGGGTAGGCTATTGCGACTTCTCGTGGTTGAAGACTCTCGCAGGCTTCGCCAATCCCTTGAAGAGGGATTGCGCCGAACCGGCTATGCAGTGGACACCGCCGCCGACGGGCAGCAAGGTTATGAAATGGCCAGAGCTGGATCCTACGACGTCATTGTTCTGGATTTAATGTTGCCAAATATGAACGGAATTGAAATTATCCGGAAACTACGGCAGCAGCACAATGACGTGTATATTCTCATTCTCACGGCTCGCGACGCTGTCGAGTACCGGGTGGAAGGGTTGCGGATGGGCGCAGATGATTACCTCGTAAAGCCCTTTGCTTTTGATGAGCTCGTTGCGCGCATTCAGACCCTGGTTCGGAGAAAACACGGTTTGAAAAACCCTTTGGTTGTTGTCGGGCCTCTTGAGATAAACACGTCGTCAAGAACTGCCGCGCGTAACGGATCAGTTCTAGATTTGACAGCGCGGGAGTTTGCTCTTCTTGAGTACCTGGCTCTGCGAAAAGGGCACATCGTCAGTCGCACTGAAATTGAAGAACATATTTATGATGGACGCATCGAGCCGGCGAGTAATGTTGTGGATTCTGCCGTTTGCGTGTTACGGAAAAAAATAGATCAGCCAGACCATGGTGCTAAAGATTCGCTGATTCAGACTAAGCGAAACGTTGGCTATGTGCTTGACGCGGTGGACACTGAAGCTTGACGTCCATACGAAAAACACTTATCTTTTCGATCGTCGGCGGGCTTCTGCTCCTGACAGTCATTTCAGGATTTCTCGGCTTCTTTTGGGCGAGGCACTCGCTGACTCATCAGTTTGATACCATCCTTGCGGCGAAGGCTCGCGCCATCGCTAATCTTGTTGAAGATGAGGAAGGTGAAATCCACTTCGAGTTCTCTGACGGTAATATGCCGGAATTCCTATCAGAAAAATCCGACCACTTCTTTCAGGTTTGGAGTCCGGATGGGAGCGTGTTGGCGAGATCGAAGTCTCTCGCCGGGCAGAATCTGCCGCAACAGTGGGGATCCCCCAAGGACCCGGAGGCATCTGTTACTGAACTACGTAGTGGAGTAAACGTAAGAACCGTTGGCTTTCAGTTTGATCCGATCCAGGAAAAGAACGAAGTCAGGTTTGTCGGTCCGTCGAAGGGCGGGAAAGCCGCTATAGCGGTAGCGCGCGACACGACAGACCTTGAAGCTATTCTGGCTAAAGTCCTTTTGATTATTGTCAGTTGTGTGCTTTTGCTTCCAGCGGCGTCTGCCGTGGTCGTAAGTATCGCCGTCAGCCGCGGATTAAGGCCGCTCGGTGCCTTAGCCGGAAGGGTGGCGGAGATTAGTGCGTCTTCCCTGAAAACCCACATCAATGACGGTGAAGGGGTCGTCGAGCTTCAGCCGATCACTGCACGGTTAAACGACCTGCTTGCCAGACTGGACATAGCGTTTGACCGAGAAAGGCGTTTTGCCATGGACGCCTCTCATGAACTTCGTACGCCCCTGGCGGAAAGCCGTACGGCATTGGAGATCGCCCTTAAATGGCCGGAGGACCAACAACTACTGCTTGGCTCAGCGAACCACGCGCTTGATGCAACTTACCAGATGGAAGCAATGGTAGCGGCGCTGCTCTCGCTTGCCAGGGCAGAGTCGGGCAGTGCAGACGGGCCAGTGGAAAGTATCGATCTTCCAGATGTTGTTCGGCACTGTTTTGACCATGTTCGCGACTTGATAACGAAAAAGAATCTGGAATTATCCATGAGCGAATGGGACGTTATCAATATTTCTACTAATAAGCCCCTGGCTACTGCCATCATAACAAATTTGGTTTCAAACGCCGTGCAATACGCGCCTGTCATGTCCACTATCCAATGTGACATCATTCAAAAAGTTGATGAGAATCGTGTTGGCTTGCGGGTGATAAATAGCATGGCGGTGCCTTTATCGGACGACGATCTCGACAAGCTTTTTGAACCGCTTTGGAGAAAAGATAAATCCCGCACTGGCGATGAAGTGACTCCAGAAGTCCACTTCGGTCTGGGACTGGCGCTGGTAAAAGCCTATTGTGAGAAACTCGGAGTTCCTGTTCACGTGTCTCTAAGCGGTCAAATGTTTATTATAGAGCTTAGTTTTTCAGGCACATGTCGCCTGAGTAAAAGACGGGCTTCATAACCGCTTCAGCAGTGAAATCCATTGCTGTGACTGGCGCTGAAGCGGAACAAAAGCCACGCTGAAGCGCGCTATAACCGTAAACAAATTACTAACACCCCTCATAAATGAGGGTGCAAAGAGGGATCCGGCTAAAGCCGGAAACTTGTGGTCGTAATCATCGTGCATTTTGCTGAATTGCACCCGTTTCCCGGGAACCTATAAACAAGTAAACACAGATTTTAATATGCAGAGGACAGACAAAACGAAGCACTTAAAAGTTTAAACCAAAGCGCTGCTGTCCGATCGAATTCTACTGTATACTGCCAGATACACTTAAAAACCCCCGGTTTCTGAAGCAAACCGGGGGGGGCTCATGTTTGGTTTAAAGTTCGGGCAAACGGATTTACTGCCCTGGCTGGTACAGGGACCAATCGCTTACGGCGGCTGGAGGGATTGTGTACTTGGTTACCGAGTTGTTTGTGTAGAGGACGTAGATGCTGTTGTTTGTGGAATCCACGTGAACATCGCCCGAGCCGTTGCCGTTGGCTTTGGCACCCCCGGTGAACTCTGAACCGAAACCGAAGTAGTCCGTTTGTAGGTCTGACAGGCGAAAGACGAGAATTGGTTTATCTTTGGTGTTTGCGGCGGACGGCCCAATTCCGAGCACGACGCTCTTTACACCTTGGACTAAACCTACGTCAAACGGCCCGTATGCCGGTGCTGCGCCTTGGCTGGGCAGATCATTGCCCAACCCTGTTGCGCCATTGGCGGTGTTGCCACTAATGTCGTAGGCCCTGGCAAGTTCACCAAAGGTGCCACGGTAGAAAAATCGGTTTGGTGTGGTCGAATCCCACAAGATGTGAGGCATGCCCGCCCCTAGAGGATTAAGTGTTAAAGCGGTATGGGAAAACGTAAGTCCTCCATCGGTCGTTGTAAAGAGGCTCACACTGCCGGGCGTACCTGCCACCAGGATTTTCGTATCGTTGCCAGTGCCGATAATATCTACGTCATCGCCGAGTCGGGTGTTAATCCCTGGTCCGCCGTTGCCGGTAAAATTATCTGTGCGAATATCAGCAGCAATAGTCTGAGGTGTGGATTCATTGGTATGTCTGAAAATTCTGAAGTGTTGCTCAGCACTTGTGCTACCGCCGGCGGCGAGGTTCATAACGTAGATAACCCCATCGTCGCTCACGGCCACCTTATTAATAACGAAAGTGGAACCGGAGCTGATATAGCTGTTGGGAATGACTGCCGGATCTTTTAATACGCCGGTGGCGGGATTAAGACGACGCACAAAGTTTCCGTTGCTCCGGCTGGCAACAAGCAAGCTGCCGCCTGTGGCCGGGTTGGTGTTTAATGCCATGCTGCGAGCGGCATCCCCTCCGGCAAGGATATAGTTGCTTTGCGGATCGTCTGCCTGCACTTTCCATTCTAATGTAAGTGTTGTTTGAGCCACGGCAGACGGCAACAAGGTGCCCAGGATAGCTGCTGAGAAAAAATACTTTATCATTAACTTCAGTTCCTTTTCTTAGACCTATAGTATAGTAACGTTTGGGCTCAGTTGACGTTTCTATACGTCATTAAAACATTTCCTGACCGTTTAGTATGCGGCCCACTGATCGACGTGGGCGGGTGGACGGGGTTGCGATCTCACTGCATCTGCGAGGACATAATTGTTACTGACCTGGGGATCAGCAATTTGATTAGTGAGCTCGACTCGCTCGGACGGCGATCCATTAAACTGGAAAATACCGAGTGGGAACCACTGCCCGCCGTTTTGACGCTGGTTCACGCGAACAAGAGTCGAACCGCCAGCATGAAAAACAGTAAACGGAGAATCTATGGCGCGGTTTGAGGCTGCTGGATACCAGACTGATACCATGTATTCGCCGGCCGCGCGCAGATTTAAAGTCCATGTTGCTTTTTTAAGTCCGCCGGTTCCAGCGGCATAGCGATAATTGCCGGCGTATTTATCTGCCTGGCTATCGGCGGTTGCCCAGGAGCCTGTGACGGCGAAGCGCGGATCGCTGTTGTCGACTATATAAGGATCATTGGGAACGCCGGTAACGTCGATCTGAACTGTAAGCGTTGAGAGCAGGCTGCCGGTGCTGCTAAAGCATCGTGCTTCCAAGGTTACAGGATTCGTGGTGGCGATGGCGTTATTAAAGAGCAGGTGATCGTTTACCTGGGTGGAGGTTTCGCCAGCGAGCTGGCCATTGATACGTACTTCGGCGCGGGTGCTTCCGAAGCTGTAAACCTTAACTGCAAATGGAACATTGTAGGTTACGCTTTTAAGGTCGTTAACCACGAGATCTCCATCTTTTGAGGGCAACGGGGCTGAGTCATACGCCTTCCAGTGGATGGGGCTGTTGGTGGAAATTTCTGTCTGCATCTGGCGAAGATGGGGCAACTCAAGCATCTCGATGTTTGTGTGAGAATCGCGGTTCATATGGGCGGCGGCTACGCCCGCGGCGCTGCCTACGGCCCACTCAATGGGGTGCAGTCGATAGGTCGCATTAGTCCAGTAGGTGCCGGCAAAGCTTTTGCAACCAGAGAGCAGGTTGCGCACGTTGCTACTGGCGATGGCGCGGTAAGGGAGATAGAACGGCGCTGGTGTTGAGATGCCGTGGGAGACGCCGGTTGAGCCCGTTACCGCATGGGAGTCCATGGCGTAGTTGCCTATGCCTACGGAATCGTAGAACCGGTATGAGGTGGCAGCGGCGGGGCCAGTCGTTGCCGGAAGGAGGTAGCTCTGGAGCAAACGGAAATTTTGGAGGCCGAGAATGCGGCGTCCGCCTCTAATATAGGGGAATTTTGCGAGGCCGTGAGGGGTGCCCATCATGTTTAGCGGGTCGTCGCCGCGCAGGTAATGAGTGTCCCAGCTTTGGGTGTTGCGTTCTTTCATGTAGAAGTAGAACGCCAGGGCAATTTTTTCCGCGCCTGCGAGTGCGGAAAGATCAAGTCCACCCGCCCAGTCGCTGGCTTGCAGGGTCGTTGCGGGTTTTGGCAGGTAGATGGATTTGTCCGGGTAATCATTGCCGGGATACCAATTCTGCATGGTGACGTCGCCGCGGAAAGCTTCGTCAAATTTGAACGATGCGCCGGTGGTTTTCAGCCGGCGGTAGGTCCATATACGTTCCCACGAAAATTTACCGAAACTAAAATAGCCGGTTTTTCGGGTCTGGTATGCCGTCTCAAAATCAGGCCATGGAGATTTGAGAGCCGTTTCCGGATCAGAGGTGAGGGCATCTGTTATGCAGAACGGGAACACGGTGGCCTGGCTATAGTTTTCGTAATGCTCCGGAGGCTGACCAGAGGCAGACACGACTTCTGTGGTTTTTTCGCGGCCAACCACATAGTCTGCACCAGACAATACGATGGAATCGCCTGTCTCGGAAGCATCGACAACCACCATGCCGCGGGTAGAGTTGGTGGGTGTAACTGTGAAAACGTTTTTCGTAAACTGAGCAGAATCCTGGGCGTTGTACCAGTCTGGAAATTCCTCGGAAAGAAACTTCGTGAACGGCGCATAACCAGGCTTGGGGGTTCGCTGAACGAGAGTCAGGGACGTTATCTGACGGGCGGGCCCGTGGGCATCTGTTACGCTTTGTGCTTCAACATCTTTTACAACGGTCATTTTCATGACACGGATGTTCGGGTGCGCGGCAATCATCTGGTCGAGGGCCCACGCGCCGGTTCGCGGATCGTAGGTTTCGCGGCTTACCCATGAGGTTCCCTCTGGAGAAAGGCCCGTGCCCGGCGCAGTAGTTGTGGTGTCGCGCATCTTGTTAAGGAACTCAAGATAATCCGCCGCGTAGTAGTCGCTGCGGTTATTGTTCATGATGGCCTGGGCAGGCTGGTGATGGGAGTTGTCAATGGCAGACACGCCCTGTGAGGTGGCCTGACCGCCCAGCCAGTCCGTGGGTTCTATCAGTAAGATGGATGCGGCGGGATTGGCGCGAGCCGCTGCAAGGGCAGCGGCGGGGGCACCGAACGAGCCACCGTTTATTATAATGTCTGCGTTTACAATAGTTTCAGCAGAAGCGACCGGTGCGCAGGTCAAAGCAAATCCGAGCCCGAGAGAGGCGCAGGTGAGGAAGCGAGATATCATACAGTATCCAATTAGAAAATTTAATGGTATTGCCCAGTCGATTTAACCGTTAAATCTGACTAAATCACCTTTGCTAATCGTGCCGTTTGTGGCATCGTACGGAAAAATAGGTGAAAGAAATACCGGTGTCAATACGTCGAATAATTGATCAGGACCCGCGCTGAACATAAAAAAGAAGTTTGTGCGGGTCAGCCTGGTACCATCGGAATATTCGGGGAAACTCTTGAACACGCTACCCCATCGTGTACGCCCGGCATCATCTGGAATGCCATTGGTAAAGAGATAATCTTTTCCCCATGCTGCTAAGTACCGATTTTCCGGAAGAGGATCAACTTTATTAAATGTATCGGGAAGGGCTGAATTGATATAGGTGATTGGGGTCGTTAAATATCTGAACATTTCAAGACGCGTAAGTGCCGGCGAAAACGCGCTCCGGTTTGTAACAGGTGTCTTATTATTATCAATACGATAAGTTTCAACTGCCGTATCGTAGACACGCAAGTCAGACACAACACGACTTATCTTGGCCCTGGTTTGCGCTTCCAGGAAGTTCGGTACTGCAATGGCTGCCAGTATCGCGATGATGGCTACCACGATCAGCAATTCGATCAGGGTAAAAGCGGATGCGCGGGGAAGTCGGGTTCTAATCATAAAGTCGCACCTATGGACAGAGGATAAAAAGAGGATGGTTGTTTCTTTGTATGTTATACCTCTTAAAGAAACAGATACAGCCTGCAGATATTTAGGGTTTGCGGTTGTAACGGTTCCCTTGCTCTTTTAACTTATCCGCACTGCGCCTGAGCCGTTTTCGGACGTTGTATCGATAGGATATATGGGCTTCATATCTGATTGGTTTGGTGGTTAGCCTCTACTCTGCGCCCAGGCGACTGCTTTCTCAAAACCCTTTACTGTTTCATCCAGGTCCTGCCGGGTAAAGCCTTCGTTTATGGGGAGAATGAGGCAGTGGGCCAGCAGGTCCTCTGCTTGAGGGCACATGCCTTTTTCGTACTTATAGGCCTCATAAGGGTGCGATCCGCGCTCAAACGCGCTGTGATTCGTAAAAATTGGATACTCGTATACGCAGCGACCGATGTAATGGACTCCCACCGGGACCTTTTCCGCATTTAATGCTTCGCCAAACTGATCGGCTGAAACGCCCAGTTCTGCCGGGACTACCCGGAACATGAAAAACCACCATGATGCCTCGCCGCCTGCCGTAATCTCTGGTAACTGAATGCCCGGAAGGCCCGACAGTCTCGTTTTTAATTCGTCGCACCACTGTTGTCGTCGCTGGATGATGGAATCCAGCTTGCGGAGTTGCGCTATGCCGACAGCTCCCTGGAGTTCTGTCATGCGATAGTTATTGCACAGGAAAGTCGGGTTCCGTTCGCCCCCATCCTGCACCCGGCTGTAGCCCTTGTCCGTCGCCAGGCGCATGCGCGTCGCGAGGTTCTCGTCGTCAGTGATAACGACTCCGCCGTCGCCGGCCGAAATGTGCTTAAAGTCATTGAGGCTGAAGCAGCCAATGTGTCCGATGTGCCCCGCCCACTGCCCGTTGTGCATACATCCATATGCCTGGGCGCAGTCCTCGATCAGCGTGATGCCGCGCTCGTCGCACAGCCCTCGCAAATCTGTCGGGTCCGCAGGGTTGCCCCAGAGATGCACCGCGATTACGGCTCGCGTTTTCTCGGTCAATACTGCCTGGACCGTTTCTACGGTCATTACGTGGCGGGTCGGATGCACATCTGCAAAAACCGGCACGGCTCCCTGCCACAGGATCGGGCCGACGCTGCCCATGTCCGTAATCGGCGACACAATAACTTCACCCCCCGGCGACACGCCTGCGGCTATCAGCGCAGTATGGATGCTGGCAGTCCCGCTGCTGGTCGCGACGGCGAATCGTGCGCCGTGCCGGGCGGCGAATTCCGCTTCCAGCGCCTTGACCTTTTCCCCGAAATGATAAAACAAAGTGCCCTGGTCGAGTGCCTCTTTCAGTTCCCGAAGCTCCTCGTCGCCAAACTTTGGCTGGCGAGTATATGGGACCGTTTTTGCGGGCTGGCCGCCATTGATGGCAGGCTGGTCTGTTGTCGTTGGCGTCGTCATTTAGAGATCCGTTTCTCGGTGGTGGTTGATGGTGGATTAGGAAGAAATAATTGGAGAAAACAGGCGGGACGCCTATTCTACTTCATTGTGGAAACGGTTGCGGGGTCGCTGCTTAAATTCATGATTTCCGCGCTGGCCTCGAATCCCCAGCGGGCACCTGTCGAGCCGGGCGACGCAGGTCCTTTCATCCATAGGACAGCCGCGTTTTCCAAGGCTGATTCCGCAGAGATGTGGACATTGGCTGCGGCGCCATCTTTCCCTGATTTATACTCGCTCCACTTCGCAGTGCGCCGCGCCCGCTCCCATGCGTTTATCGCCGCCGCCGTCCACCATTCCAGCCCCAGGCTTCGCCCTTTATCCGTCACCTCCACCAGCGCGAGGTTTGTGGCCGGCTTATGGGTGTGCGCGGGATGAAACAGAAGGTGGAGGATTCCGTGGTGCTTCATCACCGGTTTGATCAGGGCATCCGCGAAAACCTTCGGCACGAAAATCTCCAGATCCTGGGTAAAGGTCGGCAACTCCAGCACATTAATCAGGTTTCCCTGAAAATCCACCGGATAATAAGGGCGGCACGTTCCGAAATTAAAGCCGGCCTCGCCTGTCTTGCTGGCACCTTTGCTCTGATCCAGCTCGATCTGGTGTGCTTCACACCACCGCCATAGTTCTACGTCACCTTCCCAGCGAAGGTAATGGTTCTTATTCGTCACCGGCTGCCGTCCGTCAAAAAGATCAACCAGCCCCCGCCATTGCAACGAAAACTGATCCGCGCCCCAGTGCAGGCCGTCCGTCATGGCGTCATAATGCATGGCCAGTTCATGGCCCGCCTCATGGATTTTCAACATGAAAGGCTGCGGCAGCCCTGGCATGATGGTACACCAGGTCGCTTTCACGTTCTGGCGTTCCAGGGTGTCGAAAAGCAGCTCCGCCTGATCAGGATCGTTGCCATCCGTATCCAGCGAAATATGAGCGATGGCGGGCAGATTGTTCGGATAAAGCCACAGCACCGGTATGTCCACCCCCTGGCGGTGTGCGGAGTAAAAAATGGCCCGAAGCAACAGCTCGCGCCATTGGTCGGCGATCGGCTGTAGAAATGCGTTAAGACCCGGCAATCCGGGCACAGGCTGACGATCCAGAAGCCAGTCCAGCGCCCCGCCGTCACCACTTTTTAAAACTTCGTCACAGACAGGAGCAGTGCCGTCTGGCGCCGGAAAACCATCGCGGCTCACGGCGCCGCGACCCTGCTGAATTGCTACAACGGAGCCCGTAATATCTACCGCGATGCAAATAGCGATGCCGTTTTCGTTAATCTTTTCAGACAGCACTGGCCGCTCAGTTTCCTGCCCGTGCGCGTTCAAGCTGTGGGCCAGCACCAACGCATCCGTTGCTCTCAGCGGAGCCCCGTTAAAATAGTGCAGCGGAATTTCGAGATGATTTAAAACCGGGTGATCAGAATTGTTAACTTTTAGATAACCCTCACCCAAAGTCCCCATGCCGCCGCCAAAAGAGGTAAACGCGGCAGCCTCCGCCTCTACGCCCAGCAAAGCACCGAGGCCGCATACCCCGGCAACGCTGATCCATGCCCCGCCGTCGTGCACCCATTGCGTCAACGCCGCCGCCGTATCATCGGTTAGTGACGCTTCACCCACAGTGACGAGTACTCCAATGTTGCCAAGTCGTTCTGGCAGCGTTTCCAGGGATTCGCGGGTGTAAAAAAGCCCGGCTGCGTCCAGAATTTCATAAATGTAATCCGGGTAGCTGACAGTCCGGGAACCGTTTTTGTTTGGTCGCGGAAGAACACACACGCCCACTGGAGATAGAATATCGTTGTGCGAGTTGTTCATTATAACGGGTTCCTAAATGTATTAATTTACAAGCACAAAAAATCAAACTGAGTCGGGTAATCAACCTTAATGTATACACCTGCAAACGAAAATGAGCTCGAAGAGCTTTTATCTGAACCGTATCCCGAAACCGTAGAGATGATGCGCCGTCTCCAGGGAGATATCATAATCCTTGGCGTGGCAGGAAAGGTTGGCCCAAGCCTGGCGCGCATGGCCAAGAAGGCGTGTGAGAGGGCAGGAGTGCGGAAGCGGATCATTGGCGTGGCCCGGTTTAGCGATCCGAACCAGCAAACCGCGCTTGAGGCCGCCGGCATTGAAACTGTCGTGTGTGACCTGAGCGATGCTGAGCAGGTTTCGGCCCTGCCTAAGGCCGGTAACGTGCTTTTTCTGGCGGGGCGAAAGTTTGGCGAGGTTGGCAGCGAACCGCTGACCTGGATCATGAATGTGATAGTACCGGCAAATGTGGCCGAGGCTTTTGCGGCGTCGCGCATCGTGGCTTTTTCTACCGGTTGCGTTTATGCGCTTGAACAGGCCGCCAGCGCCGGATCCCGAGAGACGGATCGTCCCAATCCCGTGGGAGAATATGCTAGCTCCTGCCTCGGGCGGGAACGCATATTTGAGCATTTCAGCGAGAAATGCGACACGGATGTATTACAGTTTCGGCTTAACTACGCCATTGATCTGCGATACGGAGTCCTTGCCGATATTGCCCGTCCTATCTGGGAAGGTCGGCCAGTTTCCAATGCGGTCCCGGCTTTCAACATTATCTGGCAGGGCGATTCCAACAATCGCGCTTTGCTCAGCCTGGAGCACACCGCCCGGCCGCCTGTGGCCCTGAATGTGACAGGCCCGGAGAAGCTGTTAACAGAAGACATCGCGCGGCGTTTTGGCGAAATATTTGATAAACCGGTTACGTTCTCCGGGACCCCCGCAGATAAAATGTTTCTCAGCGACGCGTCCCGTTCCATTGAACTTTTTGGAGCGCCGCGCGTGTCTCCGGATGAGATGATTCAAATGACCGCTGAATGGATAATGCGGGGCGGGCGCGATCTGAACAAGCCTACACATTTTGCCGTTACGGACGGACAATATCTGGATGACCCTAACGCTGGAAAGGACAACGTATAAATGGCTTTGCCTATGCCGTCACCGGAGATTCTTGAACTCGTTCGCAGGGGAGTGGTTATTCCTGCGACACCGCTGGCGCTGACGCCGGACCGAAAACTAGACGAACGCCGCCAGCGGGCGCTCTACCGGTATTATGTGGCGGCCGGCAGTGGCGGGGTCGCGGTCGCGGTCCACAGCACCCAGTTTGAAATCCGGGAGCCGCAGCACAATCTTTTCCGCCCTGTGCTGGAAATCGGCGCGGAAGAACTCACGAATCAGAAGTTTACCGGTGGGCGCCCTATTGTTAAGATAGCCGGCATCTGCGGTGGGACGGCGCAGGCGATCACCGAGGCGGAACTGGCAACGGAACTCGGCTATGACGCCGGACTTCTCAGTCTTGCCGCCTTGAAAGATTCCACCGAAGATCAGATGATTGCCCACTGTCGGGAGATCAGTGCAGTCATTCCCATCATCGGCTTTTATCTGCAACCCGCAGTCGGCGGGCGAATTTTACCTTATAGTTTCTGGCGCAGATTCGCCGAAATTGAAAACGTTATCGCTATTAAAATGGCTCCGTTTAATCGATACCAGACCTTTGACGTCGTGCGCGCCGTCGCCGACGCTGGACGCGAAAATGACATTACCCTATACACCGGAAATGACGATAACATTATCGCTGATCTCCTGAGTCCGTACGTGATTCAAACGGATGCGGGGGAGAAGCGCCTCCGAATTCGCGGTGGCCTTCTCGGGCAGTTTTGCGTTTGGACCCGCAAGGCAGTGGAGCTGCTTGACGAGATTCACGCCCTGATAGAGGCGGGCGGTGACGTGCCCATGGCCATGCTTCAAAAGAACATTGAACTGACGGACGCCAATGCTGTGGTCTTTGATGCGGCCAACAAATTTGCCGGGTGCATCCCTGGAATCCATGAAATCCTCCGGCGTCAGGGTCTGCTGGGCAACATCCTGTGTCTTAATCCTCATGAGGTGCTGTCGCCCGGGCAGAGCGAAGAGCTCGATCGCATCCAGCGCTCCTATCCCTGGATGCAGGATGACGAATTTGTAAAAGCAAATCTGGAGACATGGCTTGGCGGCTGACGTTCAATAGACAATCCCCAACAGATCGCTCCAGGTTATGTGAGACGGCATTCCGCGGTGGCGGCAGCCCAGATCACAAACACCGTTGTCGAATATCAACAGCGAACGTGTGGCCAGTTCTGGATGACTTTTCCAGGAGTTTGGGACGTCAAACATCATTGCGAGGTAGGGGGCGAGTCTATCCCCGCTGATGTTTACGGCGTGTCTCAGCAGGCGAGGCACCAGCTTGGCCGATGGTGCAAAGTCTGCCTGGACAGTCGCGGCTTCCTCATGATCCATTAACAGCCAACGCCCACCGGTGCCCGAACACAGACAAATGCAAGAGACTGTGACGTCGGAATTGTCTCCGCTCGATGTGTTAGAGATCGCAAAGGCCGGAGGAACCGTCGTGATTGTTTCAGACATGGTCACAATCCAGGGTAGTCGTGCGATCAGGATATGGTAATAATGTTGGGTCGTAAAAAGCGAAATGGGTACGGATGAGATTCCCTTCCTTAGCTTGTGGAGGCAATCTAATATATAATCCTGCTGATGCACAGGCATCATCTCGTGGACAAGAAACGCCTTTTCACCGCGGATGCCCTGTTCTCGGGAGAATTCGAAATAGTAGCGCTGTGCCGACCGGAAACCGTCGCATACGCATATGGCGGAAGTTGTCTGAAACGCTAACCGCTGCAGAGCAAGCAACGGCTGAGGCTCTACCGGAGCGCTCATTATGGAACTTACTGCATGTTCGTGCAGGCGGCGAGAAGCAAAAGGAAATCCGGCACGACGATTATTGGTGGAAATAACACGGGAGTGTTGCTCAAGACGAGACGCAGGCTGTTTCATTTTTTCTACCCTCCAGGCAGTTCTGCAATCATCTATCAGGAGGGTGTGACAGATGCGGTCACACTTTCGACATGCGACAAAATATTCTATAATAACATAACATGCAACTTACCTGGCCGGCTACGCAGGTGAACCACAGCTTTGACTAAGAGCCGTTACTCAAAGATCAGCGGCAAAGATTGTGCAGCCGCTGGGATTGGAGTGTTATAAGTTTCACAGGCGCTGCGATGTTTCTCCATCACCAGAAACGCCAGCCGATCTGGAGCCAGCACTCGCGCCAGGCTGCCAAATCCCATTATTCGGCTGACCAGGCTTTCGTTGATGCCGACCTTGATGCGCACCAGCAATCCACTCTCGCTATCTTTTACGGTTTGTGAACTATGAAGCGGATGATCCTCAACGTACGATCTGAGGATTGGATCAAACCAGATATCAATGCGCTCCGGTTTCGCGTGGAAGACTCCAAAAGTTTCTTCCGCGTGTTTCTGCATATCGAAGGTCCACTGATTCTCAAACTTCTCCGGCAGAACCTCGACCTTCTGAAACCGCTTCATGTGAAAAGTCCTTACCTGCTCCTTTTCATAGCAGAACGCCACCAGGTAACGGGAATTGTTTGCCACCCAGATGTGGAGCGGCGCCAGTCTTCTACCGGTTGTTTTTTCTCCGGAGGCGTTTTTATAAGATACAGCGACTTTCTGGTTGTTACTGATGGCGCTTCCCACCAGCTCATACAGGTCGTGTCCAGGGCGGCCCGTCTGTTTGCGGCTCGAAGCCCCTCCATAAAATTTTTCCTGCAGGAGCTCCATTTGCTCCCGAAAGGCCGGAGGGCGGCTTTTCAGTATTTTTCGGGTAACCTCAGAAAAAGACTCGGCGATAAAGTCGTCGGGAGAACCCCTCAGCTCCGTTTCCGCCAGCAGAATAGCGATGATTTCCATGGGTGTCAGCGGAATAGGTGGGTTTGATCGAAAGGCCTCCGTGCTTTTCCAGACCGTGGACTGGCCAAGCTTTTCACGATACACGCCAAAACCGGCTTCTTCAAGGGCAACAAGATCCCGGCGCACGTTGCGCTCGCTGCACTCCACTTCTTCGGCAATCTGAGACAGGCGCTTTCCGAGCTGGCTGTTTCCCAGATACATTAAAATGCGCCACTGCCGGGCTAACTGCTCTCCGCGCATAACCTTTATCTCCCCATAGACTGCTACAAGTTACGTCAGCAGTAAGCCATTTAGGGCGGTAGGCAAGAGATATCTCCGCGTTAGGTCGCTATTAGGATCAGGTTGAAGAGCGGTTATGTAAACTAAAAAACCCCGACACCGTTTTCAGGTGTCGGGGTTTTAAGATAAAACCAAAATCTTAGGTTAAACTACCAGCGGTAATGAGCAAAAGCCTTGTTGGCTTCGGCCATACGGTGGGTATCTTCTTTTTTCTTAACGGCAGAACCTGTGCTGTTGAAAGCGTCGGTAATTTCATTGCCGAGGCGCTGCGCCATGGTCTTCTCGCCGCGTTTGCGTGCGGAGTCAAGCAACCAGCGAATCGCCAGCGATGTGCGGCGCTCCGGGCGAACTTCAACGGGAACCTGGTAGTTGGCACCACCTACGCGGCGGCTCTTGACTTCCAGAAGAGGCTTAATGTTTTCGAGGGCCTGCGTGAAAATGTCAATCGGGGTCTGTTCGCCGCCAATTTTGGTTACGGCAGCCTCCATTGACTGATAGAAGATGCTCTCGGCGGTGCTTTTCTTGCCGTCGTGCATTAAGCTGTTAATAAATTTAGTGATAAGCGTGCTCTCGAACTTCTGATCTGGAAGAACGGTGCGCTTGATTGCTTCGCGCCTGCGTGACATATTCTGTTAAAGCCTCCAAAACTGTGCATCTCATATAACCGAAAGACGCAGTAGCGGTCGCTGAGCGGTATTATTCAGGATATTCGTATAGTGACAACATCGAAGGACGACGCGTTCAGACATATGTCGCATGCTCAAGTTATAGTCGTCATCTTTGACGGAGATCCTTGACAGTGATAATGGTTTATATACTGTTATCTTATAAACTGCAAAAGTTGTAGGTAACAATTTACTTTATATTATCTTATAAGAGGGAGTTGGCCCAATGAACACCAAAGCATTCACGCTTATTGAGTTGCTGATCGTCGTTGCAATTATTGCAATTCTTGCAGCCATCGCTGTCCCCAATTTTCTTGAGGCGCAGACTCGGGCGAAAGTGTCTCGTGGTTATGCAGATATGCGTTCCGTGGCTACCGCGCTGGAAACTTATGCCGTTGACAATTCAAAATATCCATATGACGTTGATAGTCGTGGCTATCCCTGGTACTTAACCGATAATATGACTACGCCTATCTCGTACATGACTAATGCGAGTTTAATGAAGGATCTGTTCCGCGAGGGTAGTCCAGGTTTACCAGTGAACCCTATACAGAGAATGATTGCGTTACGGTATCGCTACCTGAACAATATGTCCACATTGCAGGGTTGGTCGGCCTCATCTCTCCCAAGAACTGCGTATGCTGCACCGGTTCCGAGGGGCGCCTGGGCACCTTCTGTACCTAATGGCGGGGTCTCAAGAAGCGATTTCGACGAGAGCATGGAACTTTTTGGGCAGTGGAAAATGTCTTCCGCGGGGCCCGATAAGACGGCCACTGATTTTATTAAGGGCCGAAATTTCTATAATGCAACAAATGGAACTGTTTCGTCAGGAGATATCATTATTTCCCAGAAGGGGCTTAAACAGTAAGGCCCTTCTGGGAAGGAATAAGTATGGTACGCTTTTCATCTAAGAAATAAAAACAGGGTACATGGGAACAACAAAGCGTTTTTACTCCGTTTGGAATGCTACTTGTGGTCGCCATCCTGGTGGCGAGAGCACTGAAAAAACTGCAAATTTAACTTATATATAGGCGCAGGCAATTTAGCAAAGATCTGTCACCGATAAATCTCTGCGCCGCCCGTCACAAACTCGCTTGCTTTGTCTTCCATGCCCTTCGCGAGGGCCTCTTCCTCTGCGATTCCCTGCGCTTTTGCGTAGGCGCGCACGTCTTCTGTGATCTTCATGCTACAGAAATGCGGGCCGCACATGCTGCAGAAATGCGCTTCTTTCATGCGCTCCTGGGGCAGAGTTTCGTCGTGGTATTCCCGTGCTGTATCCGGGTCCAGGCTCAGGTTGAACTGATCCTCCCAACGGAAATCGAACCGAGCCTTGCTCAACACATAATCCCGTTCCTGCGCCGCCGGGTGTCCCTTCGCGAGGTCAGCCGCGTGGGCTGCGATTTTATAAGCGATCACGCCCTCTTTCACGTCGTCCCGGTTCGGCAGGCCCAAGTGCTCTTTCGGCGTAACATAGCAGAGCATGGCGGTGCCATACCAGCCAATCATGGCCGCGCCGATGGCCGATGTAATATGATCGTAACCCGGCGCAATGTCCGTCGTCAGCGGCCCAAGGGTGTAGAACGGCGCCTCGTGGCACCACTCAAGCTGCTTTTCCATGTTCTCCTTGATCATGTGCATCGGCACATGACCCGGCCCCTCGTTCATCACTTGCACGTCGTACTCCCAGGCGATGGTCGTCAGCTCGCCCTGGGTTTTCAGTTCTCCGAACTGGGCTTCGTCGTTGGCGTCGGCAATGGAGCCGGGGCGCAGTCCGTCTCCGATGGAAAACGACACGTCGTAGGCGGCCATGATTTCACAGATTTCCCGCCAGTGGGTGTAAAGAAAATTTTCCTTGTGATGGGTAAGGCACCACTTTGCCATGATGGAGCCGCCGCGGCTCACGATGCCCGTGACCCGGTTTGCCGTCATCGGCACATAACGCAGTAGCACCCCGGCATGAATGGTAAAATAATCCACGCCCTGTTCGGCCTGTTCGATCAGCGTGTCGCGGTAGATTTCCCAGGTTAATTCTTCAGGTTTGCCGCCGACTTTTTCCAGCGCCTGGTAGATGGGCACGGTGCCAATGGGAACGGGGGCGTTGCGCAGAATCCATTCCCGCGTCTCATGGATGTTTTTGCCGGTGGAAAGGTCCATCACGTTATCGGCTCCCCATCGGATCGACCATACCATCTTCTCCACCTCTTCCTCGATGGTCGAGGTGACGGCGGAGTTGCCGATGTTGGCATTGATCTTCACCAGAAAGTTGCGCCCGATGATCATCGGTTCCAGTTCCGGATGGTTAATGTTTGCCGGGATGATCGCGCGTCCGCGGGCGACCTCGTCACGTACGTATTCCGGAGTGATTTCCTGGGGAATTGCCCCGTCAAAGTTATTACCCGCGTGGCGGCGAAACTGCCGAGGCTGCTGGCTGTCGCCGGCGCGGCCCATGTTTTCCCGGATCGCGATATACTCCATCTCCGGGGTGACGATGCCCTGTCGGGCATAATGAAGCTGGGTAACGCGACGGCCCGGCTTCGCGCGCAGGCTTTTGCGCGTATTGTGGAACCGGAGCGAATCCAGGGACGAATCGGCCAGGCGTTCCCGGCGGTAGCTGCTTGCTGTTTCTGCGATCTCCTCGACGTCGCCGCGGCCGGTGATCCAATCCTGACGGACCGGGGAAAGGCCGGCGCGAACATCAATAGGGCGGGACGGATCCGTGTAGGGTCCGCTTGTGTCATAGACGCGAAGGCTGCCGTTCTCCTCGTGAGAGCCGTCAATCATACGGGTCGGTTTCAAGGCGATCTGGCGCATGGCTACCTTAACTCCCGGCTGCCCGCCTTCGACGTAAATCTTTGTGCTGGCCGGAAACGGCTCGCGCGTTATGGTATCGTCAAAATGCAGACTGGACGTCTTCTCGTTTTGTGCGACCGCCCCGTCGCCATTGCTTTGTCCGTTGCCGCTACCGTTTTGCGATCCGTTTGCGCTCATTGCCGTTTCCTTTTTTTCAGGAGGATGTGGCAATACCGGTGGGGGAGAGGCAAAACGGACGGAACCCGCGCGGGACCCCGAACGCCTTCCCTTCGCCGGCATTACCCGTATCAGGTTCCAAGGGTTTTGCGGTCCCGCGCCAGGCTGGCGCTGAACCGGTCATCTCAGGCTAAAAAGCAGCCTCCCCCGACGTTACTTTGTATGGATACACAGGCAGACGGAAAAGCGTCAATGGGGAATGCGTTAAATTTTAAAGAGACAATTTCGTTATTGGTCCGTCCGACTAAGCTCTTACACCCCACGGGCGGGCGCTTCTGCCGGGCTGTCGTCCCGCTTCTGCGTAGCCAGGTATTTGTTGATGGCCAGCATGTAGGCCCGGCCGCTGGCCGTTACCACGTCTGTGCTTGATCCGCGAGCCTTGATGGTGCGCCCGTCGATTTCCACGGTCACACTGACCTGCCCCTGCGCATCCATGCCGCCGGTAACCGCTTCTAGGGAATAGTTCTTCAGCACCGCAGTCACGCCCGTGATCCGCTGTATCGCCTGGAACAGCGCATCTACCGGTCCGTCGCCTGTGCCCGCGTCGGTCAGGATTTCGCTGCCCCGTGCGACCTTCACGGTAGCTGTCGGCACCGTCTCTGTGCCGCTGGAGATGCCCACGTATACGAGCCGGAAAGCTTCTTCGCCAGGCTGATCCGTCTGCTCGTCCACAATCGCGTAGAGGTCTTCGTCAAAAATGTCCTTTTTCTTGTCAGACAGTTCTTTGAATTTCTCAAACGCCGCGTTGACATTATCGTCGCTCAGGTGATCAAATCCCAGTTGCTCCAGCCGGGTTTTAAATGCGTGGCGTCCGGAGTGCTTGCCCAGTACCATCGATTCACCGGTCCAGCCCACATGTTCCGGACGCATTATTTCGTAGGTGCCGCGGTCTTTCAGCATGCCATCCTGATGGATGCCCGACTCATGGGCGAAAGCGTTGGCTCCGACAATGGCCTTGTTTCGCTGTACCTTCAGGCCGGATATTGTACTGACCATCTTTGAAGTGCGGTAGATTTCTCCCGGCCTAATCCCTGTGGTCAGACCAATATCTTCCCGCCGCACATCCAGGGCCATGACTATTTCCTCAAGAGCGGCGTTGCCGGCGCGCTCTCCGATGCCGTTCACGGTGCACTCCACCTGCCGCGCCCCGGCGCGGAGTCCTGCCAGGGAATTGGCCACCGCAAGGCCCAGGTCGTTGTGGCAGTGCACGCTGAACACGGCCTGGTCAGAATTCGGTGCGTTGCCCATTACATAAGAAATGATCTCTCCAAACTGCCAGGGCATGGCATAGCCAACCGTATCAGGCAGGTTGATGGTCGTCGCGCCGGCTTCTATAACTGCCGTAACGATATCTACCAGATAATCACGATCGCTTCTCCCCGCATCCTCACAGGAAAATTCGACATCAGGGGTAAAGGTTTTGGCGAGCATTACGGAGTCGACTGCCGATTTGATTACCTGTTCGCGGGTCTTTTTCAGCTTCTTTTCCAGGTGGATCGGACTGGTCGCGATAAATACATGGATTCGCCGGCTCTCTGCAGGCTGAAGTGCCTCTGCTGCCCGAGTGATGTCTTTTTCAACGGCGCGAGCCAGCCCGCAGATCGTAGGGCCGCGCACCTCGGATGCGATGGCGCGCACCGATTCAAAATCGCCTGTGGAGGAAATCGGGAAGCCGGCTTCGATAACGTCCACGCCCAGCCGCGAGAGCTGATGCGCGATCTCGAGCTTTTCCCGCGTGTTCATTGTAGCGCCGGGGCATTGCTCCCCGTCGCGCAGGGTGGTGTCAAAAACTATAACTCTATTTTTATCAGTGGTGTCGATAGGATTCATGAGTGATCTCTCTTTTAAACGGTTTCGGTGGTGGGCAGGAAAAGCAGAACGGGGTCAGGTGAGCGTAACTACGGATAGCTTCGCAATCGGTGGGCGTGGAGAAACGCGGGGGCTGCCCATTGCGTCTGCCGGACCAGCGCTGTTGTGGTTGTCTGTATGTAGTTGATAGTCATTTTCATAAGGTAAAACAAAAAGCCCCGCACCCGGATGTGACCGGATGCGGGGCCGAAATTAAAATTCGGGGTACCACCCTCGCTTTGCTTCTGGCAGAAACCGCCAGACGCCTTCATTGATTCTTAACGCGAATCCCACGACAGCAGGCTAAGGCATACAACGCCGTTCACCTGTGCGACTCCAAGGCGAGTTCAGGAAAGTCAGTCACCGCTTCGCACCATTTCAACGGTTCTCTTAAGATCTGACCTGATCCTTACTACTCCTCTTCACAGCCTTTAAACTGCCTGAAAAAGAACATTGCTACAAGTCCACCAGACATACCATTGCCGGAAACTATTCAGTCAACGACCCGTCAAAGATTTCGATTGTGCCGGTTGGCGCATTGGTTGAATACACCGGAGGCGCAGGCGGAATTACCAGTGTGCCCCGGAGTGTTTCCATTACCGGATTTTTGAGATATCCGTTGCTGTCAATGATATCGTAAGGGGTCATATTGCTGGAAATAACATTTAACTGACCGTCCTGCAAGTTCCTTAGTGGTTGACGGCTGATGACATATTCCCGATCATCAATGGCTACCAGCACAGGCTGAGCGGAGTTGAAATCCGTCCCGTAGTACCAGTCGTCAACCCTGACGACTTCGCCATCGGCCCAACGCGTTCCAAAAACTTCCCGCGCCCATACCTCTGACCATTCCGTAACCTGTCGCTGTACAAGGCGCGTCCAGTTGATATAGGCCTGTCGACGATCTTCACGCTTTTGCAGCCGTTCATAAAACTCTTTGTTTGCGTTATAATCCGTATTGTTCTGCTGGATCGCCGCTTCCTGATACGACTCGAATAAGTCCTGGCGCTCCTGAAGAGCATTTGCCGCGGTATACTCGAGCGTCGGCAGGTCCTCTGCGTCCGGAATCAGCTTCTGCCGAATATAAAGGTCGTACATCTCAAGTTGCTGATAATAAAAATCCCATTCCGCAGCGGCCCGCACAGCGGATTCATTGGTAAGCCCGGCGTTTAATACGCCACCAATTCCGGCAAGGCCATCCATGCCCAACATCGGGTCACCACCGCCTAAACCACCTAATGCAGGGTCGCCGAGGGGAGTAACGCCTGGGATATCAACGCCGCCTCCCGGTAGCTGACCAGCTCGGCGCAAGTCCAAAAGGCGATTGATCTCTTGCTGTTTTAGGTTCTTTGCTACGCCAGCCTCAAACTTCTGTCGCACTACGCCATAGTCAGGGTCTTCAATAAACAGAAATTCGTAAAGCTGAGAAGGAGCTGCCGCGTTAGCAACGGTGCTTGTTGTATCTGCGAGCGAACCAGGCGAGGCGCCAAAATCCATAGCTCCTAATGGGGGAGGTGTGGGTATCGCTTCATCTGTTGGAGCGCCGGTCGTCCCAAAGGGCGACACCGGAGCGCCTGGAAGTCCGGGCAATACCGGAGGGGCGCCAGGGATCACGGGCAATGCGGGAACGGTGCCATTGACTGGGGGCAGCCCGGGCAGTACCGGCGGCATGCCCGCGGTGGGCGGAACCGCTGATGGAAGAGTTCCTGGAAGTGCCGGCATCGGATCCACAGCAGGCAAGCCAGCCGTCGGTGGCACCGCAGACGGGATAGCACCCGGCCCACCCGATGCCGGAACCTCGCCCGGCAGGGCTGGAAGAACAGGCAACTGTCCGACAGCGTCTCCAGGTTGCGCATGACCTATGTGTAATCCCGCGACCATCGTCGCCGTAATCGCTAATGCGGCGAAAGCATTTCGTTTAATCATCAACAGATTCCCAACGTAGCGTGTTATATCAATCAGCTCTAAACTTGAGATTTAGCGTGGCTCTCGTTACAAGAGCTGTCGCTAAAGACAGTTTCCACCTATTGAATTGCAAGCACTAGTTAAACAGTATACAAAGAAAAAAGCCCGGACGAGTCCGGGCTTTCGTAATTGATTTGAAAAAGGTTGCGTATCAGCGCTTGGAGAACTGAAACTTCGCGCGGGCACCCTTTTGACCATACTTTTTGCGTTCTTTCATGCGTGGATCGCGGGTTAGCAGACCAGCGCGCTTCAGAGCGGGACGCAGAGCGGGATTGGCCTGGATAAGAGCGCGGGCGATGCCATGACGGATTGCGCCGGCCTGACCCATCGTTCCGCCACCGGTCACGTTTACAACCACATCATACTTTGAAACCGTGTGGGTTTCGCGAAGAGGGTGTTTAACAACCTGCTCGATAAGCGGACGCTCACCGAAATATTTTTTCCATTCGTGACCGTTAACGATCAAGCGACCTTTACCGGGCCGAAGGTATACGCGGGCGGTGGCCGATTTGCGGCGACCGGTTCCATAAAATTGCTCGAGAGCCATATCTTAGTCCAGTACCTTACTTGGCGTTCTTGGTGAGAGTGGCGTCAACCGGAAGCTGAGCCTGATGCGGATGCACGTCTCCCGCATAAATGCGGATGTTGCGGAGCAAGGCGTCGCCAAGCCGGTTATGAGGCAACATGCCCTTCACAGCCAGACGCAACACTTCAGTAGGCTTGCGCTGGAGCAATGTTCCCGCGGCCTCTTCCTTGATTCCGCCCGGAAAACCCGAGTGACGATAATATTTTTTCTGACGAAGCTTTTTGCCGGTAAAGACAACTTTATCGGCGTTCAGCACAATCACATGGTTCTGAGGATTGACAGCCGGATGAAACGTGGGGTTGTTCTTTCCACGTAATACGGATGCAATACGGCTGGCCAGTCGGCCAACAATTTCGCCCCTGGCGTCAACGACGATCCAGGATTCTTTTAGATCCCCTGCTTTAGGGTAGTACGTACTCATTAGAAGAAGGTATAGCCTCCAGAAATCACCACAAACCCTGCGCACTTATGATGACGATAGGCCATTTATTCATGCGTCCGCCAAGCGAGACGCAAAAAAGCGAACGTAACAAGTCTTTGTAGCTGTTGTTGTTATACAGTCTGCAGACGAATTATTGATGAAGGCACGTAAAATGATTAAGGTTTCTGGAAAAATCCTGGCTCTCGACGTGGGAGAAGCCCGGGTGGGCGTGGCGGTAAGCGACGGCTCGGGCTTCCTTGCAAGTCCTCTTTTGATCCTGAAGCGGGACAAAACCACCATTGATCGGGTGGTTGACCTGGCGAGGACGCTGGACGTGTGCGCCGTACTGGTGGGGCTGCCTCTGAACATGGACGGAACTTCTGGATTTCAGGCGAGAAAGGTCGAGCGTTTCGCAGGCCGCATAGGGGAGGCTGTTGCACCGATCCCCATTATCATGGAAGACGAAAGCGAAAGTACAATGATGGCTCGCGCCCTGCGAATCGAGCGGGGGATAGGTCAGAAAAAGCGTAGAGCCCGGATCGACGCAGAGGCGGCTGCCATCTTTTTGCAGGTGTATCTGGACCGCCAGAGGAGTTAATGTGTGCGGCTGCGTTGAAAATGCTACTATCGGTAGAGCACCGCTTACGGATCTCCAAGCATTGCTGGCGCGATTGTAAACGTAAGAGTTTGAATTTCATTACTGCGAGTACTATACATAAGAGTAATAATACCCGCCAAGGCAATGCTCCCTGAGTATCCTCAAACCGGCGGGTTACTTTTTTTTAATGCGGCCACATCAAGGCGAAGAGTGCGCTATAATAAGCCTCCGTTAAGCATAGATGAACAAATTGCGCTGCTGAAATCACGGGGAATCACGTTTAACGATCTTCCTGGCGCACGCACCCACCTAAGGCATATAAATTATTACCGGCTTACGGCCTATTGGCTGAATTCCGAAGTTGACCGCCCAACTCATACTTTTAAAGCCGGTACGACCTTTGAAAGCATACTGAATCTCTACGTTTTTGATCGAGAATTCAAGTTGCTGATACTGGACGCCGTTGAGCGGGTTGAAGTCTCACTCCGATGCCAATGGGCCTACCATATTACTCATAATCATGGCCCACATGCTTATCTCAATTACCAGATTGCGGTCAATTACCATCAGTGGGAAAATGACTTGGAGCGCCTTAAACAAGACGTGTCCCGGTCTGAAGAGATTTTCATCAAGGACTATGCGAAAAAGTACCAGCAGCCGGATTTGCCGCCGGCCTGGGCGGTTTGTGAAGTCATGTCGCTGGGCACTCTGTCGCGCTGGCTTTCAAACTTAAAGCCCATGAAAACGAGAAGCAGTATTGCTTCCACTTATAAGCTTGATGAAAATGTTCTTCAAACTTTTGTGCACCATCTGACTTACGTTCGTAATATTTGCGCCCATCACAGTCGGCTCTGGAACCGTCAGCTTACGGTGACAATGCAGTTGCCACGCACTAAGCCTGTCAGCCTTTCGGGTAGTTTTAATGCTGATGAACCACGGAAAATCTATAACACGCTGGTCATGCTGGGCTGGATTCTTGATATTGTAAGTCCGGAAAACAGCTGGAAAATAAGGCTGCTGGATTTAATAAAAAAGCATGGAATCGAGGCCACTAGCATGGGGTTTCCATTGGATTTCGAATCACTTGAATTATGGCGATCTGGTCCAAGCGACCGGTGAGTTTGGGTGCTTTTCCCTTGTATTAGGAGGGAGCACGCTGGTTTTCGGTTTAACCATTTTGTTGGGAGCGCGGGCGTCCCCGCCCGCACTTAATAGACGCGATTTACGCGGGCGGGGACGCCCGCGCTCCCAGAGCTATTGCGTGTGCTTGCACGTCGCCGGGTGGATTGTTATCTATCACCTCACCGAGTCGCTTTGCTAGATGCCGCTTATAAGTTGATTCACTTCTCGCGGGCGGGGACGCCCGCGCTCCCAGGACTTGCTGCGCTTACGTCTGTCCAGGGCCAATCTTCGGGGGTTGATGCAAGTCCGGCTTTGGTTGGATTATTTCTTATGTATTCGATGGCGGCGGCGTAGTGGTTATCGTCGCGGATGTAGCGGTCCCAATAGTCTGCCTGCCATATTTTTCCGTTTCGCCCGAGTGATATGTTGATCTTTCTGGCAGTGTAGCTTTTCCAACCCTGGACTATGTCCGACAAGCTTGTCTGGCGCGTCGTGATCAGCACGTGCACGTGATTCGGCATGATTACCCAGGCTTGAAGATCGTACCGCACGCCGTCGAAGTGTTGCCATGAATCTCGTACAATGGTGGCAATTGGCTGGTGACGTAGTATGCATTCGCCATGCCCGGCGTCGAGATAGTTTTCGATTCGCAGGCGGTAGGCGGGGTCTGCTGGTGATGTTTCCAATTCGGAAGTTAGTCGCCTGGCAACTTCCGGGGGCAAGGCATCGTCCAGGCGGTAGGTGATGAACTGGCACGACTGGGCAAGGTCGCAGTGGGGGAGATAACCTCTATTGTGCCATCCCCTGGGGGTGCTTGGGGCTTTGGGGGCATCGTCGTTGGTGTTGGTTATTAGAGGCGTGCGGGCGGGGACGCCCGCGCTCCCAGGGTTTTCATGGGTGTTTTGGTTAGTCATACGGGGGTTGTTGGGTTTTAACTGTTTATTTCTCAACTGTTAATTGGGCAATTCTCTGAGCGCGTGGGTCTCGGTGTTGTTGTTGGTTGTTAGAGGCGTGCGGGCGGGGACCCCCGCGCTCCCAGGGTTTTTATGGGCGTTTTGGTTAGTCATACGGGGGTTGTTGGGTTTAACGGGTTGTGCTCAACTGTTAATTGGAAAATTTTCTGATGGTAAGGCTGTCGGAGACTTGCACAGCAATTATCATCTTTGGGCCATTGTAAGGGAATGTACACTATTTGTGAGATCCAGGCGAACCCATGATTAAGCTTAATGGTTCTAAAGACTTTAAACCTCGCGTCCTCTCTGTGGTATGCCGAGGTTGTTGCCTGGGGGCTATAGCTCTTGTTGTTGCCGGTGGCCCGATTTCGGTTTCTGCCTGTAGCTACGGTGACTTCGGCATTGATCCTGACGATCCGTCGAAGGCTACGGTGGACAAGATTTTCAGTGGCGCTTTTGATACAAAAAAAGATTTCAAAGTCAGTGACTGGCGTCAGGAAATTAAGCTTCTTCCGGATAACCCTACGGAGGTATCTGATAAGTTAACCCTCGCGTGGGCGCTGCATAAGTCTGGCGACAGCCGAAAAGCTCTCACCATCTACCAGCAGATTCTTCAGGTAGCGCCGGGGGATTATGAGACGCTTTGCAGTTACGCGACTGTGCTCCACGCTATGCGACAATATGAGCCGGCCCGTCAGGCGTTGACTAAGGCGATTGCCTTGAAGCCGGGATTTCGAGACCACGCTGAAGAATTTCACCTGTCGATGATCGATTTCGAGGAGAAATCCAGGGCCAATTATCAGTATGCCAAGGATCATATTATGATCGACGCCCTGACTCCCTTATGGTTAAATCGCAAGGGCGTGGAAGAGAATTTGTCTACCGTCGCTTTCCCGGAAGGGTACACGTCAAAGGGCGTGGCGGAACTGCTGAGAGAGTATCCGAATTCTGGAGAAGCCTGGCTGGCGCTTGGTATGCTTCTGGAGCATGAGGAAGATTTTTCCATGGCGGCCAAAGCGTATGATCGTGCGGTGGAGAAGGGCACGGCTCATGCGGTTGAGGTTCGCAAATATTTGGTGACCTTCCGGGAGTTTGGCCGATCGCAGGATCCCGGACGCGTTGTCGGACGTCGGGTTGTTCAGTCTGCCATCCTGCTGGCAGTCGTTGCGGTGCTGTGGTTCCTTTTTGGTATCGTCCGGCGCGTCGTATGGGACGTTTCGACGGATAGGGCGCGGAAGCAGGAAGAAAGCCGACGCCATCGGCGGAATGACCCGGACTCGCCACTGTGACGGTTTCAGAGTATAAAGGCAAACCAAGATCGGATGCCAGGATGGAGACTGTCGAAGGCACGGTCGAGCGTATCCTTTATTCCAACCCGGAAACTTCCTATACGGTCGCGGCCATTCGTCCCGCAGATGCGGCCCCCAGTTCCAAGGTGGAACACTGCATCGTTGGCAAGCTGGGAGCGCTGCAACCGCAGGAGGTGGTGCAGCTCAACGGGCAGTGGGTAACCGATAAAAAGTATGGGCGACAGTTCAAGGTCGAGTCTTACACTTCGGTGCTGCCAAGCTCTGCGGCGGCGATGGAAAAGTACCTGGGCAGCGGCCTGATTAAAGGTATCGGAAAATCGAATGCCAAAAAGATGATCGAAGCTTTTGGCGACGAGATTTTCGATGTCATTGAACATGCTCCGGAGCGGCTGTCCGAGGTGCCCAACATCGGGAAAAAGCGGGTGGAAATGATCAAGCGCGGATGGACGGAGCATCGGGCCATGCGCGAGATCATGCTGTTTTTGCAGCAGTATAACATTCCGCAGGGGCTGGCGACGCGGGTGTTTAAGCATTATGGTGAAGACGCCATCGCGCAGATTCGGAAAAATCCTTATCAACTGGCTCTGGATGTTCGCGGGATTGGTTTCAAGTCGGCGGACGCTGTCGCGCAAAAGCTGGGAATTCCCGTGGAGTCTATCGAGCGAAGCAAGGCGGGAGTTCATTTCCAGTTGCAGGATCTGGCGGGCGACGGCCACACGTTTTTTCCGGCGGATCCGCTGATCACAAAATGCACAGAGGCTCTGGGTGTGGCGCAGGAGCTGATCGTGGAGGCGATGAATGATCTGAAATCCCAAAATCATATTGTCATGGAAGTTCTTTCAGACGGAACCCGGGCCGTCTATCTGGCGCATCTTCATCGTCACGAAACGGGCCTGGCGGAACACCTGGACCGGGTGCTTTGTACGGGAAAACTCTTTCCGAAGATGGACGGTATAAAGAACATCGCGGAGTTTGAATCGCGTCATAATTTTCGCCTTGCCGAGAATCAGAAAATTGCTGTGATGGATGCCCTGAAGGGCGGGGTGCTGGTGATCACCGGCGGGCCTGGTACCGGGAAAACCACCATCATTCGGACTATCCTGCGCATCTTGGAGGGCCACGGAGTGAGCGCGGTTTTGGCAGCTCCCACCGGACGCGCCGCCAAGCGGATGCAGGAGCTGACAAACATTCCCGCCGGGACCATCCACCGCCTGCTCCAGTATTCTCCGCAGGAGGGAAAGTATCTGCGTAACCCGCAGAACCCAATTCGCGCGGATTTCCTGATTATTGATGAATCTTCCATGATCGATGTGGGGCTGGCTCATTCGCTGTTGCGCGCCACGTCGTCCACCTCGTCGATTATATTTGTGGGAGACGTTGACCAGTTGCCGTCGGTGGGGCCGGGTAATTTCCTGATGGATATGATCCGCAGTGGGGTGGTGCCCGTGGCGCGGTTGAACGAGGTTTTTCGGCAGGCAGCGTCGAGCCTGATCATTACGAACGCACACCGGGTCAACCAGGGGCTGCCACCATCTTTCGTCGGAGAAACGGAAGGCGGCGCAGTTCGAGATTTTTATTTTTTCGACGCGGAAACGCCGGAAAAGGCGCTGGAAACGATCCGCGACCTGGTGCGGCAACGGATTCCGGCAAAGTTTGGTTTTAACGCCCGGGATGAGATCCAGGTGCTCAGCCCGATGCACCGCGGCGTCATCGGGACTCAGAACCTGAACAAGGAAATCCAGGCGGCGCTGAATCCCGGGACTACCGGGCTTGAGCGGAACGGCGTCATGTTTCGGGCGGGGGACAAGGTTATGCAGACATCCAATGATTACGACAAGGATGTCTATAACGGAGATATTGGCGTGATAGCGGGGATTGATCGGGAAGACCAGGTGGTGAAAGTCAATTTTGACGGACGCATCGTCAGCTATGATTTTCAGGAAATGGACAGCGTGGAACTGGCCTATTGCATAACCGTACACAAGAGCCAGGGCAGCGAATACAAGGCGGTTATCATCCCGGTCCACACAACCCAGTTTGTGATGCTTCAGAAAAATCTGCTATATACGGGCATTACGAGGGGCAAAAAGCTGGTGTGTTTGGTTGGGCAAAAGCGGGCGGTAGTGATGGCTGTGCAAAACATCAGCGCCGATCCGCGATTCAGCTCGTTGCACCTGAAACTGCAGGTCCTTCGCCGGAAGCACCATAACCCACGTTGCCTATAAAAAAAGGGGCCGGATTAATGGATCCGGCCCCTGTAACGTTACATTGTAGGATTTAACTTAATCTCTTAATTTCAGGCCGCAGCCGTAGGATTTGGTTTTGGTAACTTCGGGTTTTTCACCCTTCAACGCTGCTGCTACTGCCAGTTCCACGTAGTTGGTCGCGGCAGCATCTTTGCTTACGTCGGGAGTGGCGTTGTCGTTCAGCGCGCCGTCATACACGATGTTGCCGTCTTTCCCGATAACAAACATATGGGGCGTCGTTTTGGCCCCATAGGCCCGGGCGATGGTGCCCGAGGTATCGAGCAGGATAGGGTACGGCACGTTGTATTTATCATCGATAGCTTTGCTGTCCGCGGCGGTATTATAGAAATGGCTGTTGACGGCCAAATAGACCGCGCCATCGTCGGTGAGTTTTTGCGCCAATTTCTGCATTATGTTCTTTTCGTAACGGGGGACAACAAAGGGGCAGCCGTCATGGCCGGTGACTGGGCTGCCGGGGTTGGTCCATTCAAGGACTACGACTTTCCCTTTGTGGTCGGAGAGGGAGTGGATTTTTCCGTCGGAATCCTGGGCCGTGAAATCAGGGGCTTTTTTTGCGTCCTGGGCCATGGCGACACTCATAACCGAAAGGGCGCAGGCCACTGCGAGGGTATTTTTTAACGATAGCATTTCTACTGATTCTCCTGAATCTTCAAATATTGTTCACCGGTGATTGACATAT
The DNA here is from genome assembly GCA_038243585.1 of Candidatus Sumerlaeales bacterium. Classification (GTDB taxonomy): domain Bacteria; phylum Sumerlaeota; class Sumerlaeia; order Sumerlaeales; family Sumerlaeaceae; genus JAKFFN01. The sequence goes on from JBBSQY010000004.1 coordinate 43,054, forward strand.
CCTTTGATGGATCAAAGACGACAAGAGTTCCGCAAATTCGGCATCCACCAGTTGGTATGTCGTTATGCAATTTGTGTGACAGTCTTGGCCGTTACCATTTTTGCCGCCGGACAGCCGACGGAATTCCCAGTTGTACTGGAACAGAATCTTATCCGGGTGGAGGCCCCGGCGGGCCATGAAAAATATGCCGCCGCCGTCCTTGGCCACGCCACCGCCGCTCTGCGAAATCTCAATGCTCAAACCGGCGACGCGCTCCTGGTTCCTGTCCGGTTCATCGTGGCCGGCACGGACGAGCAGTTTTTAGAGTTCGCCGGCGGCGAGGGGGAGCAATCTCTTGCCGTGGCCATCGGGGATAGACAGCTGGTGGTGATCAGTATGCCGGCCATGGCGCAATCGGCCGCCGATAAAATACAGCAGGTGCTGGTGCATGAGCTGGCTCACGTTTACCTGGATGTGAAGTGCAACGCCCCGGTGCCGCGCTGGCTGCACGAGGGGGTGGCGCAGGTGGTGGCGGGGGAGTGGCCGGATATTCCTGGCGAGGGAAGCATGGCGATTGCGGCCTATACGGGCGGACTGATTCCCCTTCGAGAACTGGTGGAAACGTTTCCGCAGGACATCACGAACCGCAACCAGGCCTACGCTCAGTCCTATTCCGTGACTCGGTTTCTTATCCGGGAAAATCACGGAAGCTCCTTATCCCATTTTTTGAAAGCCATTCGAGGAGATTCCGGTAAACGGTACCTGAAAACCTTGGGGGCGACGGTGGAGCTGGACGGGTTGGCGGTGCGCTGGCGCAATGAACTGAAGTCTCCGCTTTTCGCGGTGGCAACTTTGTTTACCAGTGGTTTTTTCTGGGGCGTCGCGGCGTTGCTTGTGATTGTTGGATATTTTGTAAAGCGCCGCAATTCTAAAATTATACGCCAACAGTGGTCTGAGGAAGACGCCGTCTGGGTAAATCTCGAACAGCCTACTACCTTATCTTCCGACCCTGACGATCCAGATAATTATTTTCTGGAAGGGGACGGGGATGAATGGAAAAGGAAGGCTTACGAAGAGGATGGCTTCCGCTAGCCGGACCTTTCAGACGCGGCGAATGTCCTATATTATCAAACTGAGGTGAAGTTAATGTGCAGAAACATCAAACCTCTGTTCAATTTTGAACCTGCGGTTACCAACGAAGAGGTGCGAGCGGCCTCTCTGCAGTTCGTTCGTAAAATAACCGGATTTAATGCGCCTTCTAAAGTAAACGAAGCTGCGTTCTTATCAGCCGTCGACGCAATAGCTGAGGTCTCTGGTAATCTCCTTGCTATGCTTGAGTCTAATGCGCCGCCAAAAGATCGCGGGGAAGAGGGTGCAAAAGCGCAGGCCCGAAATGCCCGCAGATTTGGTGAGTGAGAGCGGAAATGCTTATGGAGAAAAGAAATTAGGGATAAATGTCTCTGGAACCATGCCTCGTTCGTTGTTAGTTCAACAAGACCATTGAAAAGGAAAATAGTATGCAGATTAGCCCTTACCTGACCTTCAGCGGCGACTGTGAAGCCGCGTTTAAATTTTACCAGCAGAGCCTTGGCGGCGAGCTTACAATGTCTCCTTTTGGAGAAACGCCGGCGTGCGACCATGTCCCTGCCGATTGGAAAAATAAAATCATGCACGCCAGGCTGCAGATCGGCGACACCGTGCTTATGGCTTCGGACAATCCACCGGGGATGCAGCAGCCGGCAGCTGGATTTTCTGTCTCTATGAACGTAGACACGCCGGCAGAGGCCGAGCGTATATTTGCCGCTCTCGCCGAGGGCGGTAAAATCATGATGCCCATCGAGAAGACTTTCTGGGCCGACCGCTTCGGAATGCTGGTGGATCAGTTTGGAACTCCCTGGATGATTAACTGCGAAGGGACGGAACGGGGAAAACCGTAATCACCTGCAAAACAACTACCTGGATATTAAGGAAATTTTATGAAATACGTCGACGGATACGTGCTGCCTGTACCGATTAAAAACCTGGATAAGTATCGAGCAATTGCCGAAAAGGCCGGTAAAATATGGATTGAACACGGCGCCCTGGAATACCGGGAATGCGTCGGTGATGATCTCAACATAGAACACATGGTGCCGTTTTCAAGCGCGGTAAAAGTGGAAGAGGGCGAGACGGTTATTTTTGCTTATATCGTATTTGAGTCGCGAGAGCAGCGGGACGCTATTAATGCAAAGGTGATGAAGGACCCACGACTGACCGAGAGCTGTGATCCGGAAAACATGCCGTTCGACTGCAAACGGATGGTTTCTGGCGGGTTCAAAAGCATCGTGGATTTATAGCCTCTAAGCGAAGTCATTGATTCGTGTTGGACTTGAGGGTACGGTACGGGACTGGCTGCTAACTGTAGTCACTCCAGGGTGGGACAGATAGGAATGTCTATACTGCCTCGCAGGGTTCGTCCCCAAAAGACGTTCCAATGGCTCGGGCACCGACTACATAAGGATGATCAATCGGGACCGTGCGCAGGGTTTTGATACAGTCTGCCAGGGGCACTGAGACAAAGTTGCCGCATTGATAGCTGGCCATTTGACCCCACTGCCCGTGGTGCGCGAGTTCTGCGGCGGTGTGGCCAAAGCCGGTTGAAAGGAGACGATCCTGGGCACTGGGAGTGCCGCCGCGCTGAATGTGTCCCAAGACAGTCGCCCGCGCTTCCACGCCGGTGGCGGCTTCGATATCGTCTGCAAGGCGCATCGCGATGCCGCCAAGGCGTATTGGATCAGCGCTGCTTGCTATCACTTTGCTGACGGTGAGACCTCCGCCCAACGGTTTTGCACCTTCTGCTACGGCAACAATGCTGAATCGTTTTCCCACCAGTGACCGGGCTTTAATCATCTGGCAGATGGATTCCATGCGAAACGGAATTTCAGGGATGAGAATGATATCGGATCCACTGGCGACGCCGGCATAAAGAGTGAGCCATCCGGCGTAACGACCCATTACTTCCACCACCATTGCACGGTGGTGACTCATGGCCGTGGAGTGAATCCGGTCAATGCATTCCGTCGCAGTCTGCACAGCGGTATTGAAACCAAAAGTGACATCTGTGGCAGCAAGATCGTTATCAATGGTTTTTGGGATGCCGATGCACTTAAGACCTTTTTCGACTATCAGGCGGTTAGCCATGGTCATGGAACCGTCGCCGCCAATGACGATTAAACCTTCGATATCGAGCTCTTTCAGGACCTGAACCACCACGTCGGAATGATCGGTCGACGGCTCTCCGCCGGGCAGGTGGCTGGTGGGGCTCCACATGAAGGGGTTGTCGCGGTTGCTGGATCCGAGAATGGTGCCGCCGTTGGTGAGAATGCCGGATAAATCGCAGCTGGTGAGGCGGCGCCAGCGTCGCTCAAGAATTCCAAGGAAGCCGTCTTCAAAGCCGATAAATTCGTGGCCATGGCCCATCAAAGTCTTGCCTACGGCCCGCAGGACCGCGTTGAGGCCGGGACAGTCTCCTCCGGCGGTCAGGATTCCAAATCGGCGTTTGTCGGGGCTGGTCATAGCGAGTGAACTTTCTGGATCATAAATTCGGTACCGATTTAAGGATTAAGTCCGGAGACTCTGCTGCGGGCTGCCGCTTTACCTGCTTCGAGGGCGTCATTTAATTTCTCAGGATCTTTTATGCCGGCCTGGGCCATTTCCGGTTTGCCGCCGCCGCTGCCTCCGGCCGCCTGGGCGGCCGCTTTGATGATTTCTCCGGCTGACAAACCACGGGTGGCTACGTCTTTGCTTGCACCGGCGATCAAGGCTGCTTTGCCGTCGCTTACCGAGCCAATAAGGGCGAAGAGATTTTCCGGCTGACGTGACTTCATGGCGTCGTAGGCGTCTCGCAGGCCTTTGGCATCGAGGTTTTTAAACTGATGAACGACTATTTTTATGCCGTTGATGACCTCCGCTTTTGCAAGCACGTCAGCGGCGTCGGCTCCGCTGGCGGCGGCTTGGAATTTGGCCAGATCCCGCTTGGCAGCTTTCAGTTCTTCCTGCAGCGCTGCGACCCTTTCGCTAATCATGGCGCGGGGCACTTTAAAGTCCTCCGACAACGTCTTCAGCATGGCGCGCTCCAGCTGAATCATGTCGATGGCGGCGCGGCCGGTGACCGCTTCAATGCGCCTGACGCCGGATGATACCGCGCTTTCGGAGATGATGAAAAACGGTCCAGCTTCACCGGTGGAAAGCAGATGAGTTCCACCGCAGAATTCGATGTCCCACTCGGGCACGTCGACGACGCGAACCCGCTGGCCATATTTCTCGCCAAAAGGAGCGATGATTCCGGGCAACTGGCGAGCTTCTTCAAGCGCCATCGTTTCGATCTCCAGGGGAGCGTCCGCCATTATCTGTTCGTTGACCAGACGCTCAATTTCTCCCAGCATTTCGCTTCCGAGAGCCTTGGCGTTTGTGAAGTCAAAACGAAGGTAGTCGGGGCCGACATAGGATCCCTGTTGCGTGGCGTGGGTTCCGATAACCCGCTTGAGTGCGCCCTGCATCAGGTGGGTGGCGGTATGGTTCCGCATAATATCGATACGGCGTTCCACATCAATGCCGGCGTCGAGTACGCTCTCACGGCTCAAGTTTCCGTTTTCGATGGTGCCAAAGTGAACGTAGACATTCTCCGGACTCTTCTGTACATCGTAAACTCGAATCCTGCAGTTGCCGGACGTGAGCCAACCGGTATCGGCGACTTGCCCACCGGATTCTGCGTAAAACGGCGTCTGATCCAGAACGAGCGCAACGTCATCACCGGTGGATGCGGTCTCAACGGGTTCGCCGTCTTTAAAGAGGCCCCAGATAAGGACATTCGGAACGGTGGCGACGGGGTAGGCACCGGAGAAGAAATCGTCATCTTCCATGGCCGCGAACACTTCATCTTCCGATGGGAAGTCTTCCGGATCGGCATAGGAATCCGACTCGTCCTCTTCATCATCATCGTCAGAATTTAGAGGGTTTTCAGAGTTTGCAGCGCTAAACAAATCTGTCAGGCCATTTTGGAAATTCTGAAATTCCTTGGTCTTGAACAGGGTTTCCATGTCGTGGATGTTGCTGGTTTCGCCGATGTCATCGTCATCATCTTCCAAGGCAAGGGGGTCGAAATCCTCATCGCTCTGCTGCTCCAGCATATTCTGGAGCATCTCCATGGTGTTCGGTCCGTTCTCTTCCGGGTAACCCAGAAAGGCGGTTGGGCCGCTTCGCTCTACAATCTGCTTCAGATACTCAGAAAGGTCACCAAGCCTGGTGCCTTTGCCGCCCTGACGGCTGATGGACTGGTGCTGGGAGACATGCTTGCGATAGCCTTCCATGTCGATGCTGAAGCCGCGTTCTGCGGCGATTTCCATAATATCATCGTATGGAAGGCCATAGGTGGCTGTTAGCTGGAAAACATCGTCGCCAGACAGGTGAGGGGTGGCGGTGCCTGCGCCCGAAAGCAGAGCTTCGAGTCGCGACAGACCAGCGCCGAGCGTTTGCACGTATGCGAGCTCTTCTGTGCGCACCACCTTTTTAATGTGGTCAGTATGCTGGGTAATTTCCGGATAGGTTTTGCCCATTGCTTCAATGATTGTATCCACCAGGTGTTCCATGAAGGGCTGTTCCTGACCGACGCGTCGCGCAAACCGAGCCGCGCGTCGGAGTAGGCGACGCAATACGTAGCCGCGGCCTTCGTTGCCGGGCATAATACCTTCGCTGAGGACGAACGTAAGGGCGCGCATATGGTCCGACACGACATTAACGGCCTGCTGAACTTCCAGGGGAGCTTTGTGGTAATCGCCGACGCCCATGAGCTGAGCGGCGCGTTCCACGATGGGCAGCATCAAATCCGTCGTATATAAATTTTCTTTTTCCTGCACCAGACAGCAGATGCGCTCGAAACCTAAACCGGTGTCGACGCCGCGATTTTTCAGGGGCGGCCGGCTGCCGTCTTTCTGCTGGTCAAACTGTGGAAATACACAGTTGTAAAATTCCAGGTAGCGACTTCCAGGATCGTCGTCGTTAGTGGTGGCGTGTTGAAACGTGAGTCCGGCGCCATATTTTTCGCCGCGGTCATAATATAATTCGCTGCATGGGCCGCAGGCTCCGGTATCGCCCGCGGGTCCCCAAAAGTTATCCCGTGCCCCCAGACGCACCATGCGTTCTTCGGGCAAACCGATTTCTTTGGTCCAGATATCCCAGGCCTCATCGTCGTCTTCAAACACGCTGGCATAGATCCGGGTTGGGTCCAGCTTGACCACCTGGGTTGAAAACTCCCAGGCCCATAGCAGGGCTTCCCGCTTGAAGTAGTCGCCAAAGGAGAAGTTGCCGAGCATTTCGAAGAACGTATGGTGGCGCAGGGTGCGCCCGACGTTTTCAAGATCGCTGCCTTTGCCGCCGGCCCGAAGGCACTTCTGCACGCTGCAGGCGCGGGTGTAGGGCAGCTGACCGCTCTCAGCATAAAGGGATTTAAACTGGACCATGCCGGCCGTGGTAAAGAGCAGGCTGGGATCATCCGGAGGCACTACCGGGGATGATGCTACAATTTTGTGTCCGCGCTCGGCGAAGAAATCGAGGAACGATTGGCGTATCTCATGGGCTTTCATATCACCGGTTCTGACACAGTGGTTTCTGCTTTCTTCATGGCTTTTGTAGTAGAACAGGCGGGAGGCTCTCTTTTTCCGGTCCTGCCACCGCACTCCAAAACTCCTCGTCTATGTCCGCTCACAATTTTTCGCTGCTACTGCGATTTTGCAAAGAACCAGATTTTACCCGTTCATATCCCGTCGGATGAAAACCCAATATGCCGTTCCCAGGAAAACGGCAGAGCTCAACAGGCTGGTGGCCAGGAGCAGGTGCATGTTTTCCTGGTTCCAGCTTTCGGGGATTCCGATGGCGATGCTGTTTCCTATGCCGATGGCTTTGTCATAGTAGCTGCTGAAGATGTAATCGCCGAGGTCGACATCGCCGAACCGCACGAATACCTGGATAGGCAGCAGGCAGAATATGAGGCCAACGGCGACGCCGATGGCGGTGGCCACGCTGCGGGAGAGCACGCTTACGAGGAGGGCAAAACACACGGTGGCTGCGTGGGGTATGTAGGTAAGGCCGAAGGCGATGGCGAATATCCAAAGCTGGCCTCCAAGGCCCGGCAGGTCCATGCCTTCGTCAAACTTCGTCGTAAGAGGGTAGCCGGCGGCTATGGGCAGTGCTACTGCCAAGTTCGCCAGAAACATAAGCAGGAGGTAGAGCAGGCCGGTGATCAGCTTCGCGTGTAGAAACTGAGACCGGCGTATGGGGTGCGGCAGGATCATGCGCAGGCTTCCGCGGCTGGTTTCCGATGCGAGCAACGTGGCCGCAAACACAGTCGAGAAGATGGGTATGATCGCGGTCGAGGCCAGGTTCAGGTTGTAGCTCAGATAGACGCGCGAGCTAAGTTCACCGGGCGTGGCCATACGCTCAACCGTCTGTTTCGCCAGGACGGCGATAATCGCGCTGAACGCCAGCCCCATCCAGGGCAGCTTCAGGCGGACGGCTTTCATAAGTTCCGCGGATATTAGTCGTGTGATGGCGCCCATGCTTATACTGGGAGAACCTCATGGTGTAGTGGCATCAATGTAAAGACTGAAATCAGAAGGCACGACAAAGAAACAAAAATCCGCTTCGACGGCAACAACAATTCGCAGCAATTAATGTTGATAGCATCTGGAGGGCTGATGTTCATGGATTCAGAAACAATGATCGACACACATTCACACATACATGGTCCACAATATGTGGAGGATTTTCCTGAGGTACTGGATCGGGCCCGACAGGCGGGCGTTGAGCGGATTGTGCTTGTGGGGGTAAATCCGGATGATACGGATCGGGCGCTGCAAGTGGCCAGAGAGAATCCGGATGCCTTTTATGTCGTGGCAGGGCTTCATCCTCATGAGGCGAAAGCGTGGGATAATGGCGTCAGGGACAGGTTGCGGGACCAGATTGAGCAGAATCCCGGTCGCATTGTCGCCGTGGGGGAGATGGGTCTCGATTATCATTATGACTTCGCACCGCGCGATGTGCAGAAGTCGGCCTTCATAGGGCAGATGGAGCTGGCGAGAGAGACAGGCCTGCCCATTGTCATTCATTGCCGAGAGGCGTATGACGATTGCATGGAAATGTTAAAGGAATTTTACGGCACTGAAGCTCCTGATCTGGCTCATCCTCGCGGAGTTCTTCATTGTTACTTTGGCACCGTTGAGCAAGCGGCACAGGCTGTGGAACTGGGCTTTATGCTGGGTATCGGTGGATCCTGCACGTTTAAAAAAGCTGATGAGGTCCATCGGGTGATTGTGGAAATCGGGCTTGAAAATCTTGTGCTGGAGACAGACGCGCCCTATATGGCACCAGTTCCTTATCGCGGCAAACGCAATGAATCGTCCTATTTGTCTCATGTAGTCGCCCGGATTGCTGAGCTTAAATCCGTGGACGAAAAAACTGTGCGCAAGATGACATCTGACAACGCTTTGCAACTGTATTTTAATCGTCCCCCAGCCAACCTTACTTTGTAGTTCATCACCGGAAAGCATAATTAACATGGTTAAATTTGCAATAGTGGGCGTCCGCCGCAGCGGTACAAAACTGATAGCCACCAACCTTGACAGCCATCCTGATATCAAGTGTATCAATGAGGCTTTTGTCGTTGGTGGTAGATTGTTTCGGCCCAGAGGGGTTGATTTTGCCCATAATTACAGATCCTGGTATACGGCCTCTCTCACGAGGCGGGTAAAAGACCTGGTGATGCGACCTTCCTGTGTGGCGGAATATCTGGACGATTTGTACTCCCAGGACAAATTTCAGGCTATCGGTTTTAAGCTGATGGAAAAGGAACATCGTAAGTTTCCTACGGTGCTGGATTACCTTCGACGTAATAACGCTTCCATCATCCAGGTAACTAGGAAAAATGAACTTAAGACGCTGGTTTCCAGGTCAGTTAAAAGGGTAAACAACGTGGCCCACACGACGCGCAGCGTCGAAAGGGTGCAGGTTACCCTTCAGGAAGAGAAGCTGATTTCGAGATTAACCAGCATTGCCCGGGCAAACGAAAGAATGGAAGAAGCTGTCGCAGGGATGCCTTATCTGCGAGTCTATTACGAAGATTTTATCGAACACAAAGACAGAGAAGTGGAGCGGATGCTTAACTTTTTGTCAGTTGATGCTTCGAGGCAGCTTCACTCCGACCTGATCAAAGGGAACCCTGATTCTCTCCGAAACATCATTTCTAATTATGAAGCAGTTGCCGGGATACTAAAAGGTACCGAGTTTGAATGGTGCCTTGATTAGCTGCTTACCTCTTACTGCGGGTATCGCGGCATCAGGTCTGCGCTGGTAAACAGTCCGGTTATTCCCTGCCGATTTAGCCAGAATCCGGCGTTCATATAGCCAAGGGCGGGGCCGTTTACGTTGGCGGCCATGCTGGTTTCGTCTCCGAGAGTGAAGGTGTGCGTGCTGCGCTTGCCTTCGAAGGTGAGACCTGTGACTTTTACACTGGTGCTGACAGGTTTGTCGGGATTTCTAGTGTCAACGAGACCGCCTACTTTGACTTTGCTGCGGTGGAGGATACCCGCCTGCTCAAGCATGATGTCGTCGGCGTGTTCCATGTTGACCAGTTCGAGCAGGCCGTTCCGCGATTCCAGTTCCGCTTCGATTTCAACGTCGGACATGGCAGAAACTTTATTGACGTCGAAGCCGGCAAGATGTGCGATATCTTCGCGGATAGTGGCGCGATAGGCTTCCCAGTTGGCGATACCAACCCCAAACCAGATCGTAACGTCTTCAACCTCGACAAAAGACTGAGCGGCCAGGCTGGCGGCGGCGGTGAGGAGGCCGGGAGTGGCGCCGCAACCAGTGATATAGGTGACGCCGGACGCAGCCAAGGCCTCGCGGCGCGCGAATACCATATCCATGGCGGAGGTGCGCTTTAAGGCATCGACTACCACGCCTTTGTAGCCGCTGGCAATAATGCGGTCGATGGTCTCAGGGATGAATTCATTAGGAAGATTTGGCAATGCGAGGAAGATGCCGTCGATTTCGCCTTTGCCGGCATGGGCCAGCACCTGATCAAGGGGATTGTTTGCACGCAGCCCGACGTTTTTTACGTCGCCGACGGTGTGGCCGGGGGGCAGGTGATCAAAGAGTTCGGACGAAGACAAACCGTCGGCGCTGTAGGCGAAACCTTCGGTATCACACATAGCGACCAAGGTTAACGATTTTTTGAAATCCAAAAGCCGGGCCATATTGCGTCCCAAACCGCCGGCGCCCAAAACTGCTACTCGTTTAACATCGCTCATGTGAGAGTTTCTCCTGATTATTTCTAAGATAAAAAGGCGGTTGCTCCGCGAGTCATTGCAAGGGAAAATTGCGTTGAAAAATTGGATGGGGCTTAGTCGTCGTCTTTTTCGGCATGAACTATAGTTCGTCTCTCGATTGTAATAGGCAGGCGGCATTGAGAAGCTTGACTTGCCTGTTATTGTGGGTTTTGCCTTTTCTATTAGCTGATCTTCGTATAAGTGAAAGGATTGCGCCATGGACGACAGCAAAGATAACGGAGTCTCCAGACGGGACTTTATGAAACGAGCGGCCGCGGGGGCTGCTGCAATCGGCCTGGCAGGTATGATTCCTTCAGGCATTCAGGCGGCCGAGGGCCTTACTTCTGGCACGGCTGCGACGGCCGGTGCGGGCGGCTCCTTAATCCCACTGCGGACCCTGGGAAACACGGGGGCAAGAATTTCCATGCTTGGTTTTGGCGGAGGTTCGCGATTCCTGATTGCGTCTGAGGAGCAAGGGGCGGCAATGTTAGAACGGGCCGTGGAACTTGGGATTACCTATTTTGATACGGCATCATCTTATGGCAAGGATCGCGCATCCGAGAAGAGGTATGGAGAAGTACTTCCGAAATACCGGGATAAAATCTTCCTGACGACAAAAACGGCTGACCGTACCTATGATGGCATGATGAAATCCGTGGAAGAAAGCCTGGCGCATCTTAAGACAGACCATCTTGATCTGATGCAGATGCATGACGTTGGGCCGAAGGATGACCCGGCGGCGTGGGAGAAACCGGACGGTGCACTGACTGCCCTGCGCAAATTACGTGACCAGAAGGTAATCAGATTTATTGGCTTTACGGGGCACCAGAAGGCGGAGGTGCATCGGAACATTATCGAGAAACTGGATTACGACACGGTATTAATGGCGTTGAATGCGGCGGACCATAAGTCATTTCGAGAAGTAGCACTACCGGCGGCAGAAAAGAAGAACATGGGTATCATCGCCATGAAGGTAACCCGCGGCCTAGTTGGCGAAGGTGAGGGAAAAAGCACACCAGCCGAACTTCTTTCATGGGCTTTTTCGTTGCCGATCTCCACAGTAATCGTGGGAATGGAAACGCTGGAGCAAATTGATCAGAATGTGCAACAGGCGAGGGTTTGGGCACCGGGCAAGACCGACGTGGCGGCGTTGACACGGCGTATTACGCCTCACGCTAGTTTTGAACAGGTGAGCTGGGCTATGCCGGATTATCGGGACGCCTGAGCAGAGCGCATCCGCAGTACCTGACTGAATTAACTGGATTTTTCAAGCAATTAATTTGGTAAGAACGTGGGCTTTTTCACCAGTACGGCAGCTCCGGGTTCGGCCATGCCCTCCTCCAGAAACCGCAGAGTACAGGCGGGGTGGAGGGGGGAGGTCGGATCAGGGGCTTTTGTTATAATTAGAATGGCGTCGCCAATTTTCACTGTAGAGTGAACGGTGAGATTACCCGGGTCGATGCCGCGAATGACAATTTGTTCGCCCAGACAACCCGGCGTAACCGGGCGCTTGAGCCGAGCGGTGATGAGAGGGTAATGCTCTTCCAGCAGAAGTGTAACGGTCCCCGTCGGGTGGAGGTGGAATAGGGCGGGTTCCAGCCAGACCAGTTCACAGAGACGGGAACGAATGGGTGGGAGATGATCTGCGACAGCCGCCGCAGGAAAAGTGCCGCGGCCTGGAAAGATGTCGGAAAGAAATCCACTGGTTTCGTCCGAAGTCGCTGATGCCGGCATGGGTAAGGGCGCCTGTAAGCCTAGTATATATAGTTACGCCGGCGGGCGATTTCTTCTTTTTTCTGGGCGAATATGGCTTGCCACTCGGCGCTGCCCTGGGGAATTTTCCGCTGCATTTTATCGATCATTTCAACGACTTCGCGGTCGATGGTCTCTTCAATGCGTAGGTCTTCGTCGATAACACGGGCGATTTCGGATTCAAGGACGATGGAGCTGCCCTTAAAGTCGATTAGTTTTTTCGTGGTAAGTTCTTCGGCTATCTGGCCGGCGATGAACTGGATTCTGTCTTCGGAAAGGCGCATGAGGCGGGGGTCCTGTGGGATGAATGTTTTTTTAGCTGGTGGCTGACAGTTACAGGGTGATTTTTCTTTGTCGCGCGAGTTCTTTTTTGGTGCGGTCGAGCAGGGTATTGTAGCTCATGTTCTGGCGGTCGATATTCATTTTGTGCTGGCTGAGGATCTGTTCCGCTTCTTTTTCGAGGTCGTCTTCCCGTTTAAGATCTTCCTGGATCAGGCGGCGTACGGTGCCTTCAATTTGATCTATCGGGGCGATAATTTCAGCGCGTTTGTGGGCCTTTAGGGATGCTGCCACCTTGCGGGCCAGGGATTCTATTTTTTCCGGTTTTAATCTCATGGGGGTGTCCTGGGTTTATTGGTATTGTTCGATGAGTTCGTCGCTGATGTCGTAGTTTGCGCTGACGATGCCGACGTCGTCGTGTTCTTCAAGGGTATTCAACAGCTTGAGAACGCCTTCGGCGTCTTTCCCTTCGACGGCTTTTGTCATGGTGGGAATGCTGCTGATTTCAGAGCTTTCAATTTTAAAGCCAGCCTGTTCAATGGCTTCCCGGACATCGTTAAGAGCGGTGGGGGATGTGGTGATTGTGAAGCCGTCCTCTTCGGATTTGAAATCGTCGGCACCAGATTCGAGAGCGATTTCCATGAGCTGGTCTTCGTCTGCCCCTTCGCGGGCAATGAGGATGATGCCATGTTTTTCAAAGAGATAAGAGACGCTGCCGACGGCTCCGAGATTTCCGTGGCCCTTGCTGAAGATATGGCGGATTTCTGCGGCGGTGCGGTTTTTGTTGTCGCTGGTGCATTCGACCATGATGGCGACGCCGCCGGGGCCATAACCTTCGTAGACCATCTCTTCGTAGGTAGCGCCTTCAAGTTCGCCAGCGCCTTTTTTTACAGCGTTTTCGATATTTTTCAGGGGCATGTTGACGTCTTTTGCGCCGGCTATCGCGGTGCGCAGACGGGGGTTTGCGCTGGGATCGCTGCCGCCCATACGGGACGCGATGGTGAGTTCGCGGATGATACGGGTGAAGGTCTTGCCGCGTTTAGCGTCAACGATTGCTTTTTTGTGTTTGATTGAGGCCCATTTGGAATGACCGGACATCGTGTTATTTCCTGTTCATTAAAATGGTGGGAGCTGATCGAACGAGTCCGTTGATGTTACCACTAACCAGAAAATCATTTTGAGGTTGTGTCAAATTGAAATTGAACGGGAAATAAGGGGTCTCCCGACTTCGCCGAATTATCGTGCGCAGGAGTGGAGTCTCTGGGCCTAATGAACTCTATAAAATGAGACTTCGTTAGAAGGCCAGGCGGATCATCTTTTTCAGTTCGGTGGCCATCTGGGTGGGGTTTGTGGTGTTGAATAGCTGCGTTAGCGCGAACCAGATGACCGCGCCGAGGATTGCGCTGATGATGAGAGTGCGGAGGCATCCGAGCAGGGAAAAGCGTGTGCGCCGGCGGACCGGGGTATCAGATATAGCGGACTGAAACTCCTGAAAGGCAGCGGCACATTCGGATCCGCAGAAGCGTCCGCCGCTGGCAATGGCACAGTTATCACAGATGGGCTTGCCACAGCGGCGACAGCCGTATAAGGCCCGGCGGATGGGGTGATTGGCGCACATGCCACGGCCGGGGCTAGCCATGAGGGCTGCCAGTGCGGAGAATGGCAGCGAGTTCCGCGGTCTGGCGCTGACGCGTGTAAGTCTGGATGAGAGCTTCATTTCGGCGGAGCTGGAGACGGCCCAGAAATAGCTCGAACAGGGTTTCCTTGATACGAAACACGTTGTCCGGGTGGATGACGACGCCGGCGCCGGTATTGCGGACAAGATCGGCCAGGGCTCCGGGAGGGGCGATGGCCAGGATGGGTTTTCCGGTAGCGAGATATTCGAAAATCTTCTGGGTGAGCATGATGTGGCCGTTAGGTTTTTCGCCTTCCAGCACAAGAAGGACGTCGGCGCTTTTCTGAAGGGCGAGAGCTTCTTTCCAGGTACCCATGCCCCAGTTGGAAACGATCGGGTAAAGATCGAGGTCGCGGATCATCTCGGTGTGTTCCGGTTTAAAATTGCTGCGGAAAATGATTTCGATATTGTCCTGAAGCCCTGGGTAGCAATCCAGAAGACCGCGGATTGCAGCGAAAAAGCTGTCGGGGGAGCGCTGCATAAACATGGTTCCGGTGTAGGCCATGCGGAATTTTTCAGTGGGCAGGTCAGGAATGTCGCTCAGGTCCGTCGGATCGAAGCCGTTGGGAAGGGTGGTGACGTTGGGGCGCCCGGAGAGCGCGGAGAAGTAGTCGGCGATGGGGGCGCTAACGGCGGTGATGGTGTCGGCGTGGAGCGCAACCTGGCGCTCGAGGTGAGCGTTAAGACGGCGATGGGCCGGTGTGATATAGTCAGCGAAATAGGGGTTCTGGGTCCAGCCATCCCGGAAGTCGGCGTGCCAGTGGATGTTGTAACGGCGCTTGAGATAAAGGCCGATAAGGTGGGTTGAGTTCGGGTACGATGAAGTGAAGACGTAACGAACGGCCTGGCTGCGGATGATCTGTTCTGCGGCGGGGATAGCAGTAGCCAGCCACGGAAAGCGGTCATCGGGCAGGGCGAGGATGCGGCGGGCCGTGGTCGCGGCGCTGCCGAGCATGCGCATGCGAGTAGACTGAACGGTGCGGGGCGATGCTGGTTTGTCTGCAGCGGCCAGATCCAATTTGCTGCGCAGGCTGCGCATGGGGGCGAGGAGGGGATGGGCGGCAGCCTGAAGCTGATCAAGGTCGGGGCTATGGGTGCGCCAGATGCGGCAGTTTTGCGAATCAATTTCGTTTAGGGCGTCGTAATCTAGGGTGCTGTGTCCGGCGGGGGAGGCAGCGAGGATCAGAGGGGTGAAGCCGGATTCGGGCAAATAACGGGCAAATTTTATAATACGCCGCACTCCGGCAAGAGTCGGCGGGAAATCATGATTGATGAGTAGAATGCGGTCCATTAAAAGTGTTTTGATGCAGGCGCAGAAGTTAAAGTTAGAAAATCAGGCGAAACGCCCATTCTGTTTTGTCGTCGGACAACCGGAGCGGATGGTTGCATTTTATCGTTCGCCGAAGAGCATGGTGAAATCTTGTTCCGTCATAATCGGATGGCTGGCCAATTCCAGGTTTTGCTTTACGTGGGCCGGAGTGCTCATGCCTACAAGGGCGCTTGCGACTTCGGGTATACTGCGGGCAAATTGAATGGCCCGGGCAGCATCGTCAGGAAACCCTGTGATGGCCTGACGCAGAGTAGCCGGAAGGTTTTTTGCCAGCCCTTTCTGTAAAAGTGACGCGCTGCCGACTACAGAAATATTTAAGGCGCGGGCGGCTTCCAGAAAAGTCATTTGGCGTCTCCGACTTTCTGATTGGAGACTGTTAGGGCGTCGGTCATTACAAGGTTAATGGGCATCTCCACTACGCGAAAACAGTGGTTTTCGCCCCCGGCCCGTCGGGCTACTTCAACCAGACGTTCCAACTGCATAAGCTGACCCGTGCCCTGAGCATCAAGAAATCCATCCCAGGTGGCAACGCCATAAACGCTGGTCTTATCTTCCTGAACCGCGTTCTCCAGCGCACGAAAAGCCATTTCTACCGCATCATAAAATCGCGGCTCGTTCATGTCACCCATCTGGGTTTCCGGGTTATGAAGGTAGTAAATGTCGACTTTTTCAACATTTAGGTTTTTCAGGCTTTGATTCAGCTGATGATACAGATACATCGGCGCCATGCAGTGACCGCTGGAATGGATTTCATCCGGGGTGATTACCCCTTTTACCAGCAAGTTGTCTTCTATCCACTCATACGGGTCAGTGGGATAGGTCGAGTCGAACGGGATAAATCCGCCTTTTGTACATAGGATAACCTCATCGCGAGGAAACCCCTGAGCGATCAATTTCCCAAGCGCGGTTCCGATCGCGCGTTCGCTTCTTTGATATCGATAATTGATGGCAGTATCGATAACGTTGCACCCCAGGGATACAGCGTCAATCACGCACTGGGTATAGCGCGCATCGGTTTCGTCGGTCGGTTCGCCAAGGTAGGTCCCAATCCCGATAGACGAAAACACCAGGTCCATAGCAAGGCGGAAGTGTCCCGGGTGGAGCTCTGCGTGCTTCTCTGCATAACGCTCTGTACCTTGTAGGGTAGCGCATCCGGGAACCGGAGAAGACTGGGCGGGTAAATTCGTATGAGTTGACATTTATAGAGCTACTTTTAGTTCGGTCAGTGAGGGCTACGCAATAAAAAATCGCCCGCCTTATTGCTTAAGGCGGGCGATGTCGTTGGAATGATGTTCCTGGAATGTTAATCAACCCGGTTACAAATAAAAAACCGGGCGATTGGCCTGATTTATTTCTCTTCAGCAGGCTTGCCGATAACTTCCGGCTGTTCTGGGGTTTCGGCTGCGGTCTCTGCTGCTGTGGCGGCTCTCATCACGTGGACCGCAAACAGAGTTTCCTGTGGCTCAGTGATGATTGTCACATTTTCAGGGACTTTGATGTCGCTGACATGAAGGCTTTCGTTGATTGGCAGGGCCGAGATGTCGACGTCGATCGATTCCGGCAGGTTGCCCGGCAGACAACGGACGACGATCATGCGAAGATGCGTTTCGAGCAGACCGCCTTCGCGAACGCCAATCGGGGTGCCGACGGAATGAATTGGCACTTCAAATTCAGCTTCCTGATCCATGCGGACGTGCAGAAGATCGACGTGGAGGTAGCGACGTGTCAGCGGGTCGCGCTGCAACTCACGGATAACCGCGGTTACATTGCTGCCTGCTGCTTCGCCCGCCAGGTGAAACAGGTTCGTTTCCGCATTGGCCTTGGACATGGCCTTTTCAAGTTCACGGTAATTGAGGGAGACCATCTTCGGCTCGTGGCCGGTGCCGTAGATGATTGCCGGTACTAGACCGGTGGAGCGGAGGCGACGGTTTGGTCCTTTTCCAGTTTCGGTGCGACCGGAGACTGTGAGGGTGTCCATTTCTGGTTTTGCCATTTTACTGTTCCTTGAATAGAGTCGCCTGGTATGCAACCGGCCATGCAAAGCATCGCCTGGGCTGTTGCAGACGCCGTGTGGGAGACAACTCGCGCGGGGATGGTATTCTGAGGCTTGTGCAATGCTCCTTATTTGGCGGAGACTCATTCGCAGAGAAATTTTGACACACCAGCATGAAAAGAAGCAAGAGCCGAAGTAAGATAACTTTAATAAAACGGATTATGATTTGGGTGAGATTTTTTGTGTTGCTGGCATTTGATGGCTGGTTTTAACACAAGTCGCTATGACTGATACTAAAACCTTTTCCAATAAAGTGTGGTGGCTTCTTGCTGTTCTGTGGTTTGCCGCGTGGCATCTTTGCTTCACGTGGGATGCCTGGAGAGACCCTCTGCACCAGGTACCGGGTTCTATTGGCGACAATACGGTTATGCTCTGGAACCTTGGCTGGGTGAATTATGCTCTGAACCACGGTAGCCCCGGCTTCTGGTTTACCAATGCGTATTTTCCAGACGGGTTCCTGTTTTTGTATGGCACTCATACCTGGCTTGACGGAGTGCTTTACTGGCTGTCTTCGCCGCTTTTGCCGGGCGGTTATCCGGGAACGATCTTGTGGGCGAACCTGAATCTGCTGATGGCCACAACAGCGACGGGATTACTGGTCATCGCCGCCTTAAGGGCTTGGGGTGTTCGTCAGTGGCCGGTCCTGATGCTTGCGGCGTCGGCGGTTGCTTTTTCCTGGTTTCGGATGTTTGCCTTAACCGGGCATTATCACTTTTTCGGAACCCACTGGATGTTGCTGTCGCTATGGATGGTCTCGCGGGGAATGCAGACCAGGCTGCAGGGTGGGCGGGAAATGGGATTGGTTTGCGCTGCCGGATTTTTTCTCGGTTTAGCCTTTTTAAACGACCAGACAATGGCTGTTTTCGCTGGAATACTGGGAGGGTTTACATTGGTTTCCATGACCCTGACAGAGCAAAACCACCGCTGGCGGACTCTGTTTTTAAACTGCTCCATTTTCTATATATCCGCTCTTTTGGTCGCCGCGATTCACCTTGTTCCCGTGGCTCTAGCCATTTGGGATGGGAGGATGGAGTATTCCGTCGATAGAGAAGGCTTGAGATTGGTGGACGCGAGCAGCCTGGTGATGCCTCCGGACAGACACTTTATTGGCCGCAGCCTGGTCGAAGTCAGGCAGAGGCACGGCCTGACCTGGAGCGAAGGCACTTATCTGGGGCTTGTTCCGATAATCTTTCTGGGGCTATCGTCGGTGGCGTCAGTTCGGTACGTGTTCCAGAAAAAGACTGAGAGGGATTCCCGGCTGCGCGTGGTTTTATACGCGACAATCGCCGCATGGGTATTTATCATTTTTGCACTGGGCGACGTGTTGGTTGTTGGGCGAGAGCATTTCAGCAGTCTACCGGGACGGCTATTAAAGCTGATTCCAGTATTAAATAATATACGACTGCCTCAGCGTTGGGTGTGGCCAGCGCATCTGTGCATTGCCCTGTCCGGTGCAACAATCGTAAGCCAGCTGATTTCTCGCCGGAAAAACCAACTCGTTGCTTGGGCGCCGCTGGCGCTGGCATTTTTGCCGGGTATCGAAGGACTCAAATTCCCCCCGCCCGGTCCGACAAATTATCTGCACCATCCCTCTATTCGACTGCCAGGTCTTGTTCAGGCAGTTAAGCAGCATTATAAGCACGGCGGGGTACTGGTTATGCCGGTGGAAAAGTATTATACCCACAGCCATATCCTGCAGCTTTTGTGGGGCTATGGAATTCCCTCAACCATCACCTACAGTGCCCGGATGCCGTTTGCGCCGACAGATGTGCCTTGGGACGATGGGGCATGGACGCCGGAATCGGCGCAGTGGCTAAGAGAAAAACAGGTATCGATCGTCGTGTTTTCGTTTCACGAAGGCAAGGTGGAAGAATATCAGCCATGGATTCGAGAGGCCAAAAGATCTATTCCGGGCTTATTGGTGCTAAACAAGAACGGGACAGAAATATAATAGAAATTAGCCAGGGCGATACGCCAGGGTCATCTACGATTCGGATATTGGATGGACTTGGGGGATATAATTTAAACCCCGTCGCCGTCCTGGCCGATTTGCTCTTCTTCTTCTACTTTCTCTTCATGTTTCACGAACATCAAACTGGCTACAACCGATACAGTAAGAATGGCAGCGATGACACCCAGAGAAATACCGATGGGAATTTTGTAAGCCGAGTGTCCGAGAAGCATCTTCACACCCACAAAACATAGCACAAGCGCGAGGCCATACTTGAGATAGCGAAACATGTCCATTACGCCGGCCAGCAGGAAATAAAGCGCTCGCAGACCCAGGATCGCAAACACGTTTGATGTGTAAACAATGAAAGGATCATCCGTGACGGCAAATACGGCCGGTATGGAATCTATGGCGAATAGAACATCGGTGGTCTCCACAACCAGAAGCACAATAAAAAGGGTCGTAACGTAATTTTTCCCATTAATCTTTACGAAGAACTTCTGGCCGTGGTCGCCCTCTGCTACCGGCAGTAAACGCCTTGCAAGGCGATAAACCATCCCTGTGGATGGATCGTCGTTCTCCGGATTATGGACGGCCATTTTAATACCAGTGACGATAAGCAGGACACCGAACACATATAGCACCCAGTCGAATCGGGCAAGCAGAACCGCTCCGGCCGCGATCATGGCACCGCGCAGGACAAGGGCACCTAATATGCCCCAGAACAGTAATCGGTGCTGATACTGGGGGGCGACGTTGAAGTAAGTAAACAGCATGATAAACACGAAGATATTATCGACGCTCAGGGATTTTTCCAGGAGATACCCTGCCAGAAACTCATTTCCAATCTGCCGCCCATGAGAATAATAAAGCCATCCATTGAAGCACAAAGACAGAGTTATCCAAAATATAGACCAGCCCAAGGCTTCGCGGAATCTGATGACATGGGCTTTCCTGTTAAAAACTCCCAGGTCCAAAGCCAGCATGGCGAGTACAAAAAGATTAAATACGACCCAGGCCGTGGTTGAAAACGTGTCGCCGAGAACGGTTGCTGTATTCAAAGGATTGCTTTCTGCTTCGATATGATAGATATTTGAAGGGTCGAATTATATAACGCAGGGTCATGGGCAAATACGATTACTTAACCAACTATAAGGGCGTTTAGCAAATCGGCCTGTATTTTCTTCATGGCTACAGCGCGGTGGCTGATCGAATTTTTTTCTGTCGCGGGTAGCTCAGCCAGGGTGCTTTCTGTGTCTCCGACAAGGAATACAGGGTCGTAGCCGAATCCATGGCTTCCTTTCGGAAAATGCGCGATGCGGCCTTCCAGCGTACCAGTCTGTTCAATGTATTTTCCGCCGGGCAGCGCTACACACAGGGCGCACTCGAAGCGGGCTGTCCGCAGCGGCGGAGGCACGTCGTCCAGCTCAGAAATTAATTTCGAGATGCGAAGCGCTTCTGTTTCGGCATATCGGGCGGAATAAACGCCGGGGCGTCCGCCCAACGCATCAACCACAAGGCCGGAATCGTCGGCGAGTGAAATCAACCCCGTCCGGCTGCAATAGTAGTCGGCCTTGAGACGCGCATTTTCTAAAAAGGTGGTTCCGGTCTCCTCCGGCTCTGGCAATTCCGGAAAGTCCGCCGCACATAAAATCCTGCCAGCGAAGCCAATTCCAAGAATTTGGCGGATTTCCTGTATTTTCTTTGAGTTGTTTGTTGCAAGGAGAAGGTCATTGACCGCTGTCATATACGCACCTGGAGACACAATAGATGATTTCTGAACGAGCATTTAACCTCAATCGTTTGCCATATTTCCCGACTACCATTTTGATGGGTCTACTGGCGGCACTCTTATTAGCCGCGTTTGCTGGATGTCAGAACAACCAGCAGCCACTGGGCCTTGGGTCCATCGCCGGATTGGCGCGGTTGTCAGAGCCTGATCCCGGCACGGGCGAAGCCGGTATTCTTGTATACCTGGCCGGCACCCCCTACCAGGCCCGTAGCGATCAGCAGGGCCGCTACCGCATTGACGGAATTCCCAGCGGCACTTATGATCTTATCGCCGAGAAGTCGGGTTTTGAAGGGCAGATCATCGAAGGGCTGATTATTAATCCGGCGGAACATTCGTCCGCCACTCCGTTGCAGCCGGCGGACACGCTTTTGGCCAGGACAGCGGCAACCACGGCGCCTGTGAGCGTGACTGACCTGGGCATGATCCGGGGCAATGTGCTGCTGGAAGGGATGCCGGGAGAAAACGGCGGCGTCCGGGTCGAAGTAGACGGCACCCCCTTCGTAACGGTAAGTAGCAACGACGGACAGTTTCGCATCATGAATGTGGAGCCCGGACAGTATCACCTGAGTTTTTATCATGACGGTTATCTGCCATATAAGACGCTGGAACTGGTGGACGTTACAACTGGTGTAGTCACCATGCAAGATGTCGCTCTTCAACTGGTGCAGCCTGGGGATCCCGTCTCGCCTGCGTCTGTGGCCGCAGCGGTTGCTGCAGACGCGGTCACTCCGGTGCTGTCCGAACCGCCGCCAGAGCCGGGAGAGTTGCGATCCATTGTTGGAATTGTAGAATTGCGAGACGCGACAGGGCAGACACTTTCAGATTTTTCCAATGTGACAGTTGCCATCAACGGCACAAGCCAGGTGGCGGTGATCAATGAGCAGGGGCAATTCCGATTTGACGATATTACGTCTGGTACCTATGTCCTGATTGGCACTGTGCCGGGCGGGCCGGTGGTGCAGATTCCCGTAGATCTGGAAACCCAAAGATCAGCATCGGTAACAGTTCGGCTGGAAAAAGGCGCCGGGGGAGAGGTCGGCGGCACGGTAAGAGGGCGCGTGGTCCTGGTGAACATGGACGATGAACCACTGCCGGAATCCGGAGGGGTAAACGTGGCAGCAAACGGGACGCAGGCGGTAGCAACTACCGCTGCAGACGGCAGTTTTACGCTTACGGGCGTGGCACCGGGCAGCTATACCATCAGCGCCAGCAAGGAATCTTTCAAGCCAGGCGCGGTTGCAAACGTGGCCGTTAACGCGGCGGCTACGGTTGATGTCGGTGAAATTCGCATGATGATGGATGTGGATAGACCCCGGGTGATCTCTACTATCCCGGCTGACAACGCGAGGAATGTTGCGGTCAGTTTCGATTTACCTATAACCGTAAAATTTAGCGATAATATGAACGCGGCCAGTGTGCGCGACGCAATCTCTCTGGCACCTTCGACCCCATTTACAGCCATCATCGGCAAAGGAGCGGGAGCTGGTGCGGATGACGACACCTTGATAATTAACCTATCGAACGACAATGCGAAGTCGCCCATACAGTTTGGAGCGCTGTACCGCGTGACCATTGCGCAGACCGCAGCGAACCTGGACGGAGTTACTATGGCGGAGCCGCATACTTTTTCGTTCAGGACCGCCAATCCGGGAGTGATCCAGGTAACGCCGGAAAACGGAGCCAGCGGAGTGTATCTTGATCAACTGCAAAATGCCGTTTTGTTTACATTTAATACCCGGCTTGACCCGAACAGCATAAACGACCGAACCATTAAGGTGCGTCCAGATAACGGGATTAGCGTAGCGACCACCCACACAGATGCCGACGATACCGGTTGGACAACGGTGCGGGTCTCCACCCAGTGGCAGGCCGATACGGCTTATACGGTGACGATATCCAGTCGGGTGAGGGCATACAATGGACAAACCCTCGGAAATACACCATATGTGCTTAAGTTTCGCACGGCGCCCCTCGAAGTAATGACTATGCCGATTTTGACAACGCGGTGATTTTTTTGAGCAATCAGTACAGGATATTGATCCGGCGTAGGGTTATGGGTGAACAATCCGGTTTTGTGATGGTGCAATATGTCGCGTTACCCTTAAAGACTGAGCAGTGTTAAAGAGACTATGATAGAATTCAGCAAGATGATAGACGAGTCGCGCATCATCGATATTAAAGCGACGACAAAAGAAGATGCTCTTCGGGAGCTGGTGGACGTACTGGCGACGTCGCCAGAGGTTACCGACCGGGAAGAATTGCTTAACGCTATTTTTGAGCGGGAAAAAGTAATCTCCACGGGCGTTGGGATCGAAGTGGCTCTTCCCCATGTGAAGATTTCGTCGGTCAAAAATTTCGTGATCGCTATTGGCCGGAGTCACAAGGGCATTGATTTTGAGTCCCTGGACGATAAACCGGTTTATATCGTCGTGATGATCGGCGCAAATGACAAGCAGGCGGGCGACTTCTTAAAAGTGCTGGCGCGGCTTGTGTTGAAACTCAAAAATCGCAATTTTAGAAAACAAGTCATGTTCGCTCCGAATCCGAAACGGATTAAAGAGCTTTTTGTGAATGAAGACGTGCTGCCGGACGACGATTAGGCGTGAGCTTAATTGACGAGGCGGCGGCGTTTGTCCGGGATCGGTCACAAGGCGGTGACGAAGCACGCGTCCTGGTTATTGCCGGGAGCGGGCTGGGTGGATTCGTTAAAGGAATTTCGCCGGCCTCGGAAGTTTCATATCATGATATTCCCGGCATCGGCGGGTCAACTGTGGCCGGTCATGCGGGTAAGCTTGTGTTTGCCTATTGCGGAGATGAACGCACGCCGCTGCTGGTAATGGCAGGGCGTCGCCACCTGTATGAAGGATTATCTGCGCAGGAGGCAGTCCGTTTGCCGCAGGCGATTCTGCAGGCGTTTCCCGCCGTAAATAAAGTAGTAATCAGCAATGCCGCGGGGGGATTAAATCCGAAATTTGCCGTCGGTGACCTTATGTTGATATCTGACCAGATCAACTGGATGTTTCAGAATCCGCTGGTGGGTCCCAATGATGAGGCGCGTGGGCCGCGGTTTCCGGATGTGAGCGATAATTACAGCAAAGCCCTGAGGGGGCTGGCGCGGCAAGTCGCTCTGGACGAGGGAATCACTCTACGCGAAGGGGTCTATGTTGGAATGCACGGGCCCAGTTACGAAACCCGGGCGGAAGTGGCCATGTTGCGCCACTTGCTCGGGGCTGACGCCGTTGGCATGAGCACAGTGCCAGAGGCGCTGGTGGCAACCCATGCGGGGCGGCAGGTGCTCGGTATCAGTTTTATCAGTAATCTGCTGACGACACCAGCCGTGACCACCCACGAGGAAGTTATGGGAAATGCGGCACAGGTGGAAGAGCGGTTTAGCCGCCTGCTTATGGCGCTGATTCCGCAATTGCACCGAGGGGTGTGAAGGTTTGGAGCGGTCTGCCGTATATGACCGCAGAATCCTTTACTCGGTCAATCGCTGTCACCCGGCGGTGCCCTGGGTTTAGGATCACATCAATTGAGAAACGGGTGAAGATTCATGAGCATTACCGCGGATAAAACGATAGAAATTATTTCTACGCACAAGACGCATGATTCCGACACGGGATCACCAGAAGTACAGGTTGCACTTTTGACAGAGCGTATTATCAACCTGACGCAGCATTTCAAGACGCACAAGAAGGACCACCATAGCCGCCGTGGTCTGCTGATGCTGGTTGGTCAGCGCAAGAGCATGCTGAACTATCTGAAAAAGAAAGACATTACTCGCTACCGCGCATTGATCGAGAAGCTGGGTCTGCGTAAGTAACTGGAATTAGACTTCCAGGTGTGTTTCAGGCCGGGTACTTAATTGTACCCGGCCTTTTTGTTTATCGGTGATCCCTACTTAATTAGTAGGGATCACCATTTTATCTCTTATTTTGCGCGTGGTATTCCTGGATTGATCGAAGCGTAACCTTTTGATCCTTCACCGCTTCAATGCCTTCGACACCTGCCCGGGCTGCGCTGATAGTAGTGACAAGAGGGATGCCCCGGCTGACGACGAGGGTGCGGATCTGATGTTCATCCGGACGACCCTGGGGGCCACTGAAGGTGTTTATGACCATGCCGATCTCACCGTTTATAACGTAGTCGACTACGTTGGGGCGGCCTTCCTGTATCTTGGCAAGCTGACTGGCCTTTATACCGTTTTTTTCCAGGAAGTGAAAGGTCCCATCCGTGCAGAAAATCTCAAAGCCGAGCTTTGACAACTTCTGAGCAATGGGAAGAAAGGCGGGTTTGTCGTCATCGTTGATAGAGATGAACACGCCGCCGCTCATCGGGAGGGTATTGCCCGCTGCGGCCTGGCTTTTGGCGAACGCAAGGCCTGGGTTTGGATCAATACCCATAACTTCGCCCGTGCTGCGCATTTCCGGGCCGAGGCGAACTTCGCTGCCCATAAATTTATTAAACGGAAGCACGGCTTCTTTAACGGAAAAGTAATCTACCGTAGGCTGCTCCGTGAAACCAACCGTCTCCAATGATTCTCCCAGCATCACCCGGGCGGCGAACTGCGCGATGGGCAGACCAACCGTTTTTGAAACATAAGGGACGGTTCTGCTGGCGCGGGGGTTAACTTCCAGAACGTAAACCTGTTCATCTTTGACGGCGTACTGGATGTTCATGAGGCCGCGCACGTTAAGAGCCTTGCCGAGAGCCTGCGTGTAGCGACGAATCTGGTCAAGGACCGGTTCAGAAAGAGTGCGGGGAGGAATGACGCATGCACTGTCTCCGCTGTGGATACCCGCTTCCTCAATGTGTTCCATGATAGCCGCAATGACACACATCTGGCTGGACTGCTGATCAGCCGCACTATTCTCCGTGGGATAGTCGCAGACAGCGTCAACATCGACTTCAATGGCTCCGTCGAGGAATTTGTCGACCAGCACAGGGTGCTCCGGCGATACATCCTGCGCGATGTGCATAAAGTTTCTTATCTGCGCATCATTATAGACGATCTGCATCGCGCGTCCGCCCAGCACGTAGCTGGGGCGCACCATGACTGGGTAACCGATCTTGTTGGCAAGTCCCTGAAGCTCTTCATAGCTCCGCCCGCTGCCGTTCGCCGGAGATGGAATTTTCAGTTCATCAAGAAGTGCGCCGAAGCGCTTGCGATCTTCTGCCAGATCAATGGAATCTGGCGAGGTGCCGACAATGCGGGTTGGCAGTTTTTTATCTGCGATGTACTTTTCAATGGCGCGAGCCAGTCCCAGCGGCGTCTGACCGCCATATTGGACAATGATGCCGGAGACTTCGCCGTTGCCACATTCGTTTTCGATGATGTTCAACACGTCTTCCGCAGTGAGCGGTTCAAAGTAAAGGCGGTCGGCGGTGTCGTAATCGGTAGAAACCGTTTCGGGATTGCTATTAACCATGATGGTTTCATAGCCAGCGTCTTTCAGTGCAAAAACGGCCTGGACGCAGCAGTAGTCGAATTCGATTCCCTGGCCGATTCTGTTCGGCCCGCCGCCGAGAATGATGACCTTTTTCCGGTCTGTCGGCAGGGCTTCATTGGCGAATTCCGAGGTGGTATCTTCGTAGGTGGAGTAATAATAGGGAGTATGCGCTTCGAACTCCCCGCCGCAGGTATCCACGGATTTAAACACCGCTTTAACCCCGAGTGCGAGGCGGCGATCGCGCACTTCCCATTCGGTCCAGGTGTCTTTTTGGCTGGAGAAAATGGTAGCCAGTTGCTTGTCTGAAAAGCCTAGCTGCTTGGCGTGCATCATGATGTCATGTTCCGGGCCGGTCGGGTCGATGGCTCCGGACTTCTGAAAATACATTTCCGCCGCCGCGTCGGCCAGCGTGTGCTCAAACACCGCGATTTCATAGATATTTTGCAGGAACCAGCGGTCGATGTGGGTCGCATCCGCCACTTCGTCGATGGTCATAAACGAGCTGATTCGGTCGCAGGCGATGCCGTTCAGGCCAAGTTTTTCCACGGCGAAATCGGTTTCATCCACGCAGCGGGGACGGAGAGCCGATCTCAGCCAGAAGATGCGCTCGGGGTTTGGATTCCGGAGATTCCAATTCAACTGCGCACGGTAATCTTCGGCTCTTGCGCCGGTCACCTTGCCGTCGGCGCCCAGGCCGGCGCGGCCAATTTCGAGTCCCCGAAGACCCTTCTGCAGGGATTCTTTGAAAGTCCTCCCGATGGCCATGGTTTCGCCGACGCTTTTCATCTGGGTTCCCAGAGTAGGATCAGAGCCGGGAAATTTTTCAAACGCGAAACGCGGAAGCTTCGTTACCACGTAATCAATGCTGGGCTCAAAACAAGCTGGTGTCATCTTGGTTATATCGTTTGGCAGCTCGTCGAGGCGCATGCCGGTGGCGAGCTTTGCCGCGATTTTGGCAATCGGGAATCCCGTGGCTTTACTAGAGAGGGCACTGCTGCGCGAGACGCGGGGGTTCATTTCAATGACGACACGACGACCGGTGGTCGGTTCGGTAGCAAACTGGATGTTCGATCCACCCGTTTCAACGCCGATGGCGCGAATGATTTTGACCGCGTCATCCCGCATCGCCTGGTATTCACGATCAGACAACGTCTGAATGGGAGCCACAGTGATGGAGTCGCCGGTATGTACGCCCATGGCGTCAACATTTTCGATGGAGCAGACAATAACGACATTGTCATACATATCGCGCATCACTTCCAGCTCGAATTCCTTCCAGCCGCGAATGCTCTGCTCTATCATTATTTCATGAGTGGGGGAGAGGTTCAGGCCGTTGCGGGCGATCTCCAGAAATTCTTCCACATTATAAGCAGTGCCGCCACCGCTGCCGCCCAATGTAAATGACGGGCGAATAATGACAGGGAAATTGAGCTCGTAAGCTTTGTCCAGGGCGGTGTTCGCGGCGATGCGAATCTGCTCTTCACGCGGGCCCTCCGCGCGGATAATGACGCTGCGCGGCACGTCCAGGCCGATGTCCAGCATGGTATCTTTAAACCGCTGGCGATCTTCGGCGCGGTCAATTGCATCGGCGTTGGCCCCGATGAGTTCGCAACCATACTTTTCAAAGACGCCTTTTCCGGAAAGTTCCATGGCCAGATTAAGGGCGGTCTGGCCTCCAAGGGTGGGCAAAACGGCGTCCGGACGTTCGCGCTCAATGATGGATTCCACCACTTCCGCAGTCAAAGGTTCTATATACGTGCGATCGCCAAACTGCGGATCGGTCATGATTGTCGCGGGGTTTGAATTAACGAGAACGACTTCGTAGCCGTCCTCACGAAGAGCTTTGCAGCCCTGGGTTCCGGAATAGTCAAACTCGCAGCCTTGTCCGATGACAATCGGACCGCTGCCGATGATAAGAATTTTTTTGATGTCTGATTTCTGCGCCAACTGCGGCCCCTTCCCGACGCGCCGGTTGATGCCATCCGGGCGGGTGTTGTGGAATTTAAGGGGCGCCGGCTCCGCTAAACAACGCAGACGGCTGACCCATGCCTTCAACCATTGTTTGGGGAAATTTGTTCATACGTAGGGCAGGTTTCTTTTTAGACGTGTAATAATTGGCAGAACCTGACCAAATCCTGAGATGATTATAATGTATTTTCCCTACGAAAAGAGCCTCCATTGACCCCCGAAATTCCGTTTGAATGGCATATTAAACGCGCCGCACTGCTTAGCACCGGTTCAGAAATCCTGCAGGGTCAGTATGCCGATTCCAATGCGCGTTATCTGGCGGAGAAGCTTACCCTGGCGGGCGTGACTGTTACCGCTATCATTTCTGCGCCAGATGATCCACAGGCGATTGAAAAGGCCTTGTGTTTTGCGGCCGCCAACGCAGACCTGGTTATATGCACCGGCGGCCTTGGTCCGACCCTCGACGACGTCAACCGCTTCGTATTTGAACGGGTGTTTCAGCGCCCACTGTGTCGCGACGAAGTCGCCATCGAGGGCATGGGCCGCCGTTTCCTTACCAGCGGCAAGGGGCCCATGCCCGAGGCCAACGAAGTGCAGGCCTTGCTGCCAGAGGGATGCGTGCCACTGTATAACCGCTGGGGCACAGCGCCCGGCTTTCTCATCGCGCCGGATGGCCGGGGCGATCTCCCGTGCTGTGGCCTCCTGGCACTCCCAGGTCCACCGTCAGAAATGATGCCGATGCTCGATCAGCTCGCAATGCCCGCACTTAGGAAATATCTCTCTGCCGCACGCATCGGCGGCATTCGAACAATCCATACTTACGGCCACCCGGAATCTCTTATCGGGAGTTTGATTGCGGATCTGTTTCAGCCATCGCCGGGGATTGAATTCACCATTTTGGCCAAGCAGCATGGGGTTGATCTTCGGATTCGGGCCATGGCGGATTCGCAGGGGGAAGTTGATGAAATGCTGGCGAATTACGAGCAGCAGGTACGGGTGCGCCTGGATCCGGCGATGATTTATGGTTTGGACGATGACACCCTTGCCAGTGCGGTAGGCAAACTTCTGAAAGAGCGGGGCGCGTGGGTGACGACTGCGGAATCATGTACCGGCGGCCTGGTGGCCCAGATGCTGACAGATGTGGCGGGCAGTTCCGCCTACGTTGGCGAATGTCACGTGACCTATAGTAACACAGCAAAAACCCGCGTGCTGGGGGTTAAACCAGAAACGCTCGATGCGGTGGGAGCCGTCAGCGAAGAGGTCGCGATAGAAATGGCGGAGGGCGCGCGGCGGGTCAGCGGCGCGGATTATGCCATCTCCGTGACAGGGGTAGCCGGACCTGATGGCGGAACGCCGGGTAAGCCTGTAGGACTCGTTTACATTTCCGTAGCCGGCCCCGGAGGCGCAGCCACAACAAAAAACCACTTCCAGGGAAACCGGGCAGGAAACCGCCTCCAATCCGCGCAGACCGCATTAAACATGATTCGCCTGATCCTGACGGCCAAGTAACCGGCAGGAGCCCATGCGAAAGACTCCGGCCTTAAACGTTTCGTACCGCTCTTTAAAATTTCCCGGTCAATGTTCGATTCCGTCGCGTAACTTGGACGCCGAATCATTTTCTGCTTGCGACAGCGGTTTTCGGATTGGATTTGTTGATTATGATTACACTGGATACCCTCATTGATCAAAGCCTTGGCACTCGCCAGGTGCTTGTTAAACTATTTAAAAGCATTCCCATTGAACAGGCCGACGCTATGCCACCGACCTGGCACAACAATGCCCGCTGGCATGCGGGGCATCTTTTGGTCACGCCTTGTATGCTGACCTACGGGATTTTAAAAGAGCCGCTACCCGTCCCGGACGAATATCGCCGGTGGTTTGCAAAGGGAAGCAGTCCGTCTGATTGGGGCGATGATCCTCTGCCGGTTTATAACGACCTTGTCGACGATATCGTACCTTTGAGCGGTCGCCTGTTTGACGCGATGAAAGATCGCGGCGACGAACCATTTCTTGAGCCCTATACGACTTCGCTCAACGTCATCCTTAGAACGCCGGCGGACGCATTGAATTTCAGCATGATGCACGATGGAATTCATCTCGGGATGCTATTAGCCCTGACGCGGGCTTTGCAGGTTTCCCATTAAAGAAGCTGCACGGGATTGTTTTCACCAGTTGGTGTGTAGGCGTAACCCTCTATCAGGGAAAGCGCCAGTTTCGCCAGGAGAGTATCCGGTAACGGTTTTTAATTAATGATTCGCGTAGACAATCTGATAAAACAATTTGGCGACGTGCGCGCCGTGGACGGTCTGTCTTTTGAGTTGTTCCAAGGCGAAATCTTGGGATTTCTTGGTCCGAACGGCGCCGGCAAAACCACGACCATGCGCATACTTACCTGCTACTTTCCGCCTACTGCGGGAAAAGCTACGGTGGCGGGTTTCGATGTTCTAAATGAGCCAGACGAGGTTCGCCGTGTAATCGGGTATATGCCGGAGGGCGTGCCGCTTTACCGGGATATGACGGTCACAGACATCCTGGACTTCGTCGCTCACTCCAAGGGATTTGGTCGGCGCGACCGCAAAAATTTTGTCGCCAATGCCATCGAAGAAACCAACCTTGGTGAGGTGCGCCATCGCATGGTGGGCCAACTCTCCAAAGGATTCCGCCAGCGGGTCGGTCTGGCCCAGGCGATTATTGGAAACCCAAAAGTTTTGATTCTGGACGAGCCAACCTCCGGTCTTGATCCACGGCAGATCGCGGACATGCGGGAGCTTATCAAAAGAATGGCGGGCGAGCGTACCGTCATCTTAAGCACCCATATTTTGCCTGAAGTTCAGATGACCTGCTCTCGGGTAATTATTATTAATCGTGGCAAAATTGCCGCCAGCGGCACCCCGGAAAAGCTTACCACCAGGGTACAGAATCGTTTTCAGGCCGTGGCCTGCATCATTGGTCCGCAAGAGGCCGTGGTCCGGAGCCTGCGGGCGTTACCGGGCGTGCGCGATGTCCATGTTGGACCGGGGGGCGAAGTTCGCGGCGTCAGCGGGCGTGCTGCGGAATATACGATAACGAGCGGAATCGAAGTACCAGATGTGCGCCCGGCAATTGTTCAGGCATCCGTTCAAAACAACTGGACCCTCGTCGAGCTTCGCGAACTGGGCATGAGCCTCGAAGATGTCTTCCTGAAAATCGTTGCCGGCGAAGCTGGCTCGGAAGCGGCCGGCGGCAGTGGAATTGCCGCCCGTGCTGCGACGGCCTCAATCAATGATACGGCCCCGCAAGCCTCTAATACTCCGGAAGGGCTTACTGCGGCCGCTGCCGATCAAATTTCCGAGAAGAAGAGCGACGTCTAATGAACCCGTTTAAGTTCTTCCCCATTTATCGACGCGAACTGAAAAGTTATATTACGTCGCCAACCGTTTACGTGTGTGTGGCGCTGTTTCTGTTTATGAGTGGTTTAATATTTTATGGTATTATGAACGATTTCAGCCATGCCAGTTCCGACGTTGAATACCGTCAGGAAAACGGCATCGACACCCTGAATTTTACGCTGCTGGTCGTTCGCCAGATGTTCTTTGCACTGAACTTCCTGTTGATCTTCATAGTTCCCATCTTTACCATGCGCCAACTGGCAGAAGAAAAGAAAACCGGCACATTTGAATTGCTGAAATCCCTGCCGTTTACTGACTGGAATATCGTCATCGCGAAATTCCTGTCAGCGTATACTGTCGTGGCGGGCATGTTGATCCTTAGCGGATATTACACGCTTTTGATGATGCGTTTTGGTGATCCGGAATTGCTGGTGGTTGGTGTGGCTATGATTGGCGCGCTGCTGGCATCGGCCGCATACACGGCAATTGGTCTTTTTGCATCCGCCCTCACCGAAAATCAGATTGTATCCGCTATTGTCGGCTTCGTGCTTCTGCTGTTTTTCTTCCTGGCCGGCGAGTTCATCCCGCCCTCAAGCCAGGGTCTGGGCCGTGTTCTTGAGCTCCTCAGTATGCGTTACCATACCGACCAGTTCGCGCGCGGGCTTCTTCGTCTGGAAGACGCCGCGTACTTCCTGCTGCTGGTTGTCATATTTTTGTTTCTCACAACACGTATTCTTGAGCTGCGCCGGTGGAGAGTATAATGGAAGACGTTAAATCCACAAAACCAGCGCGTAAATCCTTTGGCAATAATCAGCAGCAGATACTGCTGTTTGCCGGCATGGTTCTGTTTCTTACGGGCCTGGTAGCCACGGCCCTGTTGGGGCAGTTTAATATTATTACGTCTGCGCTTTGTATCCTCGGTATCGTAATCGGATCGGTGGTTTTTCTTCCAAGATTTACTCGAAACTTGCCTGTCTACGCCAACATGGCGCTGTACTCGTTTTTCTTTTGCGCAGCCGCTGTCGTTTTCTTTATGATTTTGCAGAAGCACCCGCTGACTTTTGACGCCACTAAAAGCCGTAATTTCAGTTTAAGCACGGTTACTTCTAACTTTCTGGAGCGGCTGGATCAGCCTATCCGGGCGACGGTTTTTGTAAGCAGCAAGCAGGATCGGAATTCCGCCAGCCTACTGCTGGGCGAATACAGCCGCTATTCTCCCCAGTTCGACTATCGCATTGTCGATCCGTTTCTGGAAACCGGCGTTGCCCGTGAGTACGGCGCTGAAATCCTTCCCGGTGAAATGTACCTCGAGCGCATGACCACTGACACCCAGCGCGCAGATCACACTGTAAAGGTCGGCAAGCTGACAGAAGAGCAACTGACAAATGGTATTGTTCAGTTACTTCGTGGCCGTGATCTAACCCTCTATTTTACCGTAGGCCATGGAGAACCGGCCTTGGCGGAAGACAAAATCACAGCGGTTATGCGCGGACAAAACACTGATCCTGACAACCTGCAAAACCTGTCAGATCAGCTGAGCAGGGCATATGTCCAGGCAGTGCCTTTAGAACTGGACCGCCGTCAGAGCGTTCCGGCTGACGCCTCCGCCGTGGTGATCGTGCGTCCGCGAATCGATTTCGACAGCGTGGAAACCCGGGCGCTTCGGGCTTATCTGGAGCGCGGTGGTCGTGTAATGTTCCTGTTAAATCCCGATATTCCGCAGATCGGTAATGAAATCCGAACAGCCCTCGTTAATCTTGGGTCCGTTATAGAACAGTTCGGAATTCAGCTTCCTCCTGACGCAGTGGTGATGCCCCTCGCGAAGCAGCAGGGCCAAAGCATAATGATAACGCCTGCTATAGCAAAAGAACATCGCATTACGCAAGGCTTGCCGACGGATAAGGCTATTTTGAATTTTGAACAGGCACGTCCCGTGACGCAGGGTACAGCACCGCGCAATACCTTCCTTGAGACGTTTCTTGTTTCTGGCCCCGAGGCCTGGCCATTCCCGATCGAAGAACTTCGGCGGGTTTTCGTCACCCGAACTGAACCCAAAATTACTCCTGACATGGATGATTTGAAATCCATACCTCTCGGGGTTGTAGCCACCCAGGTACGACCTGCCACAGGAGAAAAAGGCGCCGCCAAAGTGATGGTGGTTGGCAACGGCAGCTTTTTAACCAGCCGTTACCTTACGGATCAGGGCTGGATGATGTTTATGAACGGCGTTAACTGGCTTACGGACTCCGGAGAACTGATCGCCATTCCCAGCGCAGAAATTGAAAATACCCCGGCTATACTGACCCCGGGCCAGAGACAGTTCCTGTTTATACTTGTTGTTATCGCCGTCCCTACCCTGATTGCCCTTGGGGGTCTTGGCTACTCTATAGCAAGAAGGGGCGCGTTAAAATGAGTTGGAAGCGCAGCATTCTCTCTTTCATAATCCTTGTCCTGATGGTAATGGCACTGTTTCTGGATAGCCAGATACTTCGAAACAAAACTATTCGCGCCGTGCGCGACGCCAGTCTGGCCGACAGCGTGGATATAAGCGCGGTGGACCAGATTATCCTAAAAAACGCCCAGGGCTCAGTCCGTTTGGTGCGTACAACAGTAGGGTGGCGAATGAAGGAGCCAGTTGACGCTCCCGCCGATGGGGAAGTGGTGGATACGGTACTTACAAACGTTACCTCCGCCCGTCGCCGTAACCCTGTAGACGCTAAGAATCTAGCCCAGTATGGTCTTGCTACACCCGAAGTTCAGCTGACACTTGTTTCTCAGGAAGGCAAGTTCGGGGACTGGGGCACCAGTTTTGGTATTGAGCTTGGATACGACTCCGTGTATACAGGACAGGTGTTCGGACGGTATCCGGTCTCTAACGAGGTTTTCACTGTCAGCGAGCACGTAAAAAACACGCTTTTGCGTTCCCCTCTCGATTTCCGCCGGTCGCGGCTTCTGGATGTGGACACCGGAAACCTGGAGCAATATCAGTCTTTTGAAATTACAATGCCCGACGACGGCGGCGTAAAGCTGGTCAATCAAAAGGGCGGATGGCAGATCGCCGAACCTATCCAGGCGACTGCGGAAAAAGCCATAGTGAGCGAATACTTTAATCGTCTTGGCGTGCTTCGCGCAATGGGTTATGTCAGCCAGGAGGGGGATCGCCCCACCAGCATGGCTGCCGCGCTGGAGGCCCTCAGCAGTCCAACGTTATCGCTAACATTGACCGGCCAGGCCGGCTCTCGCCCTCAGCAACTTAATGTTGCGCTGGCGGAAGGTCCTGATGGTCCTGTATACGTGGCGCAGCATCCGGGCGAAGAGGAAATCATGGCCCTTAGCAGCGAAACCGTAACAGAAATCCGACGCAACAGCCAGTATTTCCGTTCTAGAGATTTGTTTACTATGAAAGTGGACGACGTGGGCCTGTTTACTATCCAGATCGCCCGCGCCGCGCCGACTGCCCTTATACGCAACGAGCAGAACATGTGGGAACTTGTTGGGGATCAGGAATTTAGAATTAACCAGCAGTCGTTAAACGAACGCCTGGCGGCTCTTACCAGTTTGCGCATTGTAGACTATGTGGATTCGAATCCGGTTGATCTGGCGAACTATGGGCTGGATAATCCCCGGATCCGGTTTAATATGACCAGCAAAGACAAAACAAAAACCGAAAGCCTGGAAGTAGGCGGCTCACAGGGAGACGTCGGTGGACCTAGTTTCGCGCGTAGCTCCACGGATAAGGGAATCTTCACCGTGCAAATGTCCCGCGATATGTTTATCCTCGCCAGCGAAATAGCGGACAAGAATTTTGCCGCGGTAGATTTAACCCGCCTCGCAAAAGTGGAGTTGGACATAGACGGGGAAACTTACGAAGTGAAGCGGGAGGGCAACGAATGGAAACTGTTGAAGCCATCCCAAAGCACCTACTCAACTCTTGATCTGCGCGAGATCGGGACTATACTGACAATGGTTAATGGGCTGGAATATACGGAAGACATAACCGGTTCAAGCCAGGTGGTTGTCGCCCCGGATAAGGGCCCGGCCATATCGGTGAGATTCTATGGGCAAAACGACGCGCCTCTGAACGAGATGAACGTGACGGCCCGCATAAATAGAACTACGACCCTTGTCACCAACGGGCGCGAGCGAACCTTTGAGGTGTCTACGCCTGCTATCGAGCAGCTCTATGCCGCGGCCAAAAGCCTGGTCCGCTAGTGAAAGCCTAACGGCACTAAATCGTATAAACTTAAAAGATGGATCAAGATAGTTGCCGGCAACTTCCCACCATTTCCTGAATAAATTGAACCGCTGGTTATGCAATGTAGGGATATAATTGTCTGCCCCATATCCATCGGACGCAGCGAAATTTAAACGGAGAATTAAGCGACATTATGAGTACAGTATCTACCCAGGAAGCTCCTTCCAGCCATCCTCTGGCCGGCAAACAAATGAAGGGCGCTGAAATGATCGTCCAGGTATTGGCCGACGAGGGCGTAGATACTATTTTCGGATACTCTGGCGGGGCAATTCTTCCGACCTATGATGCCGTCTTTACTCATAACGCTGCTAACCGGGGAAATACTGCCACCGGCAAGGATCCTATTCGTCTTATCGTTCCCGCCAATGAGCAGGGAGCAGGGTTTATGGCCGCAGGCTATGCTCGCGCCTCGGGCAAGGTCGGCGTTTTCCTGGTGACCAGTGGCCCTGGTGCGACTAACTGCGTCACTCCTATACGCGACAGCATGGCGGACTCTGTGCCTGTTGTTTTGATCTGTGGCCAGGTTCCAACTGCCGCCATCGGCAGCGATGCCTTCCAGGAAGCTCCCGTTTACAACATTATGAGCTCCTGCGCGAAACACTGCTTCCTCGTTAAGGATCCCTCGGAGCTGGAAGCGACTGTACGCACGGCGTTCCATATTGCCCGCAGCGGTCGTCCCGGTCCTGTAGTGATCGATGTTCCAAAAGATGTTCAGAACTGGGTCGGCGCGTATCAGGGCGCTGGCGTGCTTCCGAACAGAGGCTGGCAGCATCGCATGGACAAGCTGGCAGAATCTCGCGTATCCCGTGAACGGGCCGAGTCGTTCTTCAAGATGCTGTCCCAGAGCGAACGTCCTCTGATTTATGCGGGCGGGGGCGTTATCGCTTCAAACGCCGCTGAGGAGCTGCGGGCTTTCGCCAATCAGTTTCAGATCCCCGTGGTAACCACTCTTATGGGTCTGAGTGGCATGGATACGACGGACCGTCTTTCCATGGGAATGCTCGGTATGCACGGCGCCGCTTATGCCAATTACTCTGTAGAAGACTGTGACTTTCTCATCGCACTTGGCAGCCGCTTCGATGATCGCGTGGCCGGAAAAGTGCATGAATTTGCCCCGAACGCGCGTCATATCGCGCACATAGATATCGACGCCGCCGAAATCGGCAAGGTTAAAATGGTTCACTGGAGCCATATTGGTGATGCTAAACGAGCGTTGATCGATCTCATGGAATATGGCCGCAACTTCACCAAAGATTATTCTCCATGGGTAGACCATGTTAACGGACTGAAACAAGAATACGGTTTTAAATACGACACAACCAGCGAACACGTTCAGCCATACTTCGTCCTGGAAACCCTAACGAAAATTACAAATGGCGATGCAATTATTTCCACTGGCGTTGGTCAGCATCAGATGTGGGCCGCTCAATACATTAACTATAAGCACCCACGTACGTGGCTGACCAGCGGCAGCATGGGCACCATGGGCTTCGGTTTGCCCGCCGCTATAGGTGCGCAAATTGCCTGTCCTGACAAGGTGGTAATCGATGTGGACGGCGATGGTTCTATACGCATGAACCTGGGCGAGCTGGAAACCCTTACCAACTACGACATTCCTGTTAAGGTGTTGCTCCTTAACAACATGGGCGATGGCATGGTGCGTCAGTGGCAGAAGCTATACTTCGATCAGCGCTTCAGCGGCAGTGACAAAACCCTTCACAAAAAGAATTTTGTGAAGGCGGCAGAGGCAGATGGTTTCGGCTTCGCGCGACGCGTCACGAAGAACGACGAAGTGGAAAGTGCTCTTCGTGAGTTTATCGCCCATGACGGTGCTGCTTTTCTTGAAGTCATGATTGATCCTGACGCAGGCGTATATCCAATGGTTGGACCAGGCATGGGATACAAAGAAATGGTGACGGGTGATTGGATCAAGTGCCGCCCTGCACCGAAAAAGGTTGGCGCTGAACCTATTGATATGACAACTATTCCCGACCTCTTTTAATTGCTACCTGGCTTCTGCCAGGCCGGATATTCTTCCATCAGAATCACTGCAATTTTGAACCAGAAAATAAATGAGAACAACCATGCCGAGACCAAAACTAAAATATTTCATACAGTGCGACAGCGTTCAGAACGACAATGGCAAGTTTAGCGCTGTTGGCATTTTCGACACGATATTTTCATTTATTTTTCCGGCGAACCATAAGCAGTTTTATCTGTTGGCAGGTTTCAGCGGTGAACCGGGTAGCCATCGTTTGGAACTCCAGGTTAGTGGACCAGATGGGCGCGTTCTCGGCAACACCACCGGGGATTTAAAGCTGGATAATGCCGACAATGTTGCAAACGTTGTTTTCGGATTTGAAAGTTTTCCGCTACCAGCGGAGGGTCGGTACACCCTTTCCCTCTTCATGGACGGCGACTTTGTAGTTGAACATGGTTTTACGGCAAGGCCGCCGTTCCCGCGCCGCGCCCGCACGCCTGCGGAGATTACCGCGTTACTGGCCCAGCAGGATGTTATCCGCAGCGCAAACGCTGACGTGCAGTGCCAGCGGTGCCGCGCCGCTTATAAATTCCAGCTCCAGCTCGACCCCAAGGCGGCCGTAGACACTGGCTATGCGCCGTTGCCGCCCGGTAAAACCTTTCTTTGCGGCCAGTGCGGAAATGAAATCCCGCTCGTCCAGGTTCGGCAAAATCTGGAAAATATCGTAGGCATACCGCGCCAGTGGTTGTCACCTCAGTCCGATGTGCCTACTGCCAATGTTGTAGAGCACCCCGCCAGCATTCCTGACTCAGAGAAAAATTGAGCAGAAAGCCTCGAACCGCATCCCAAGTCCTATTTGAAAGAGCCGTCAACTGCCTTCCTGGCGGCGTCAACAGTCCCGTTCGGGCCTTTAAGTCCGTAGGCGGTACCCCGCCATTTATGTCACGGGGGCGCGACGCACAAATCTGGGACGTAGACGGCAATTGCTATATCGACTACGTCATGTCCTACGGACCATTGCTGTTTGGACACGCGCCAGGTTTCGTAACGAAAGCTATTAAGGCCGCGGCGGAAAATGGGAGCGTCTTCGGTGCGCCCACAGTTGCCGAAGTGGAAATTGCCGAGCTCGTCACTCGCATGGTTCCCTCTGTGGAAATGATCCGATTCGTCAATAGCGGCAGCGAAGCGACAACCTCCGCCGTTCGCCTGGCACGAGGAGCGACTGGTCGCCGAAAAATCATTAAATGCGCCGGCTGCTTTCACGGAAGTGTGGATTCGCTCCTGGTCGAAGCCGGCAGCGGAGTTGCCACGCTAGGGGTTCCCGGTACCGCTGGAGTTTCTCCCGCGTTGGCCGCGGAAACGATTGTGGTGGAATACAATGACGTGAGGCAGCTCGAACAGGCTTTTGTTCTGCATGGACACGATGTCGCCGCGTTCATTATAGAGCCTGTAGCAGCCAACATGGGGCTGGTACCGCCAGTTCCCGGCTATCTGGAGGCGGCGCGAGAACTCACCCTGCGCCACGGCGCAATTCTCATTTTCGATGAAGTCATATCCGGGTTTCGGATGAGCGCAGGCGGAGCGCAGGAGCTGCTTGGGGTCCGCCCCGATCTCACCTGTTTCGGTAAGATCATAGGCGGCGGCGTACCGTGCGGGGCTTATGGTGGCAAACGCGACCTAATGGAACAACTGGCACCCGTTGGGCCGGTATACCAGGCCGGCACTCTCTCCGGAAACCCCCTCGCCATGAACGCAGGCCTAGTCGTGTTGAAAGAAATTGAGCGGCAGGGGCAATCCCTGTATGCTCATCTGGATGCCCTGGGGCAGCGCCTGGAGGATGGCTTGGTTAGCCAGTTTGCCAACGCGAACGTAAATGTCCAAATTCAGCGGATAGGGTCCATACTCACGCCATTTTTTACCAGTAACCCGGTTCTCAATTACAACGATGCCAAATCCTGCGACTCGTCACGTTTTCGCACTTTCTTTCATGGCCTGTTAGATAACGGCATTTATATCGCCCCCAGTCAGTACGAAGGGTGGTTCATCTCCACGGCGCATACGGAGGAAACAATAGATCAAACAATAGAAACCGTGGGCCGGGTGTTGAAAGCGCAGTAATCTAGCCCTCGCCGCGTATGTTTATCCCACAAATATTCCCGCTACCGAAGTAGATTCTGGATCGTCGCCAACCCGCCCCCCCGTGTTTCGGCTGCGTCTTCAGAGCCTTGATATGGTACATCTGCGAATGCAGCCACATCAAGCGGCTGCATTTCAGCTTGTTCCACAAGCGAAGGGGCTTGTCGCACAGCCTCTTCCATCGTTGTACGCTCCATAAACAGGTTGCCCAGCAATTGTCTACGGATCGTCTGGCCGTCGTCATCAATCCACATCAGCGTCTTAATGTCGCCCACAGAACTTTCCACCCGGAAAGCCTGCAGTTCTTTGCCGTTAATCACAATGGTTTCTTTATCCTGGATCTCAACCGTGAGTGTTCCCCTGTTAATCCCGGTTAGAGGATCGATAATAGGTGCCGACATCCGGCTTCCTTCCCGGATTTCCATCTGGCGGCTTAAAAGTGGTCGTAACGCCTCTGCCAGGCTTATGGAGTTTTTTAATGCAACTTTGGTTCGGTTTATCTTGTCCCCGTTAACGACGGCTACATTAAGAGTATTGCCGCTAACCAGTCCGGTACTGCTGAGGTTTAACGGGCCTAGTCTGGTTTCTCCATGAAACGCGCTGAGATTCAAATCGGTGTTGATATCGGCCACGACTTTAACAGTTGCCTTCGGTAAAAGTGGAGCGAGCTTACCTTCCAGATTAAAGTGAGCGCGGTAAGTAGCGTTTGTGGTGATTTCATCAGACTTTCGGATGGTTGTTGCCGTGGCACCTACCGGGGTGCTTTTTTCCCCCTTGTCTTCGATACTCACGATGAGCATATACTCCTCCACATCCTGCCATCGCGGAACGACCTTAACAGAACCTAAAAGAGATTCAGTTGTAAACGCAGGCGGAGCCGACCGTTCGAAATAATACGTTTTAAGAAGGTATCCCATTGTCAAAAGCCAGGCCATCACAATGGTCGATCCTGCTATAAGAGATCTTCGGGTCAAAAGTGGCTCCTTCTAAAAATAACTGCCTGGGTAACGGCGAAATGAGATTCGCGAACTTCTATGGAAAAGTCTCTGTCTGAAAAAAAGGCGCTGCTGCGGGAACATTACCGCGGAGTGCGTTCTTCTATTAAAGAAACCAATCGCCTAATGTGGGACAAGGCAATCATGGCCTCGTTAATGTCACTGCCGCGCGTCATAACTGCGGATGTGGTGTTCTCTTATCTATCCCGATCCGGAGAAGTATCCACGCTCTCCATTATCGATGCGATGCTGGGGCAGAAGAAACTTGTGTTAACGCCGTCACCGGATATTCGAGCATTGCCCCGGGATGGGTTTTTTGAAGTATCCGATCGCGCTCATGCCGAGGAAGCCTTTATCCCGAAACCTTCCATGGAAAAGCGAGCAGAAGCTATCGACGTGATTCTCGTGCCGGGCATCGTGTGGGACAAAGCGGGCTACCGGGTAGGCTTCGGGGGCGGATACTTCGATAGACTGCTTTCCACGGCACGACCAGACTGCCTGAAGATAGGCCTCGCCTACGAATGCCAGATGGAGAAAGATGTGCCGCTAGAGCACTGGGATCAACAAACGGACCTGGTGATAACAGAAAGCCACGTATACGACATCAAGTCTCCAACAAGCCCGCTGAAATAAGGTCTCGGCTGCTCTACGGCACATTCAGCACCAAGGGCTCATCCCCGATCAATCATGTAGGTATGCCATTTGTGTACATGATGTGCTATAGGTACAAGGTGAAGTTCATTATTACCGAACGCAGTGCATCGCTACGAATTTTAGAAAAGAGAAAATCGGATGATACAATCCAAGGGTTATGGGGCAGTAAGCGCAGATGCGGAGGTGGCAGGCCTGGAGTTTTCCCGCCGGGAGCCAGATGCGCGAGACGTGGTGCTGGAAATCCTGTTTTGCGGGGTGTGTCATTCCGATCTCCACCAGGTGCGAAACGACTGGGGAGGTTCAACGTATCCCATAGTCCCCGGCCATGAAATTGTCGGCCGGGTAGTTAAGGTGGGCGCAGAGGTGACGAGTTTCTCGGTGGGGGATATGGCCGCCATAGGTTGCATGGTAGATTCCTGCAGAGAGTGTTCAAGCTGTCAGGACGGACTGGAGCAATATTGTGAGAACGCCCCGACGTTTACCTACAACAGCCCGGATCGTAAGGGGCCTGGAACTACAATGGGCGGGTATTCTAACAACATAGTTGCGGATGAGGCATTTGTGCTGAAGGTGCCGGCAGGGCTGGACCTGGCGGGGACTGCACCGCTACTATGTGCAGGAATCACCACTTACTCTCCGCTGAAGCACTGGAAGGTGGGACCGGGGCAAAAAGTGGGCGTGGTAGGCTTGGGCGGACTGGGCCACATGGCACTGAAATTGGCAAAAGCCTTTGGCGCAGAGGTGGTCCTGTTTACTACATCACCTGACAAAAAGGATGATGCACTAGCTCTAGGGGCCAGTGACGTGGTGATATCGAGAGACTCCGATGCAATGGCTGCGCAAATGCGCACCTTTGATTTTATACTCAACACAGTATCCGCGAAACACGATATAAACCCGTATCTCAACCTGCTAAAGCGAGACGGTGCCATGGTTCTAGTCGGGCTGCCCAGCGAACCGTTACCGGTTGGCGTATTCAGCCTGGCTGCCCAGCGGAGAACACTGGCAGGGTCCAATATCGGCGGGAT
The DNA here is from genome assembly GCA_038243585.1 of Candidatus Sumerlaeales bacterium. Classification (GTDB taxonomy): domain Bacteria; phylum Sumerlaeota; class Sumerlaeia; order Sumerlaeales; family Sumerlaeaceae; genus JAKFFN01. Next base: position 86,061 of record JBBSQY010000004.1, read on the forward strand.
TGCAGAAACGCAGGAAATGCTGGATTATTGCGCGGAGCATAAGATCGTTTCTGATGTGGAAGTCATAAAAATCGACTACATTAATACAGCCTTTGAGCGGATGGTGAAGGGTGACGTAAAGTATCGATTTGTTATCGATATGGCATCGCTCAAATAAGCGATTCGTTATGCCAGAGACAAAAATGTAGGATGGGCATTCCTGCCCGTCTCAGTTGGCTCCGGCAAAACAGCCCGCTGCCAAATTTGAAAAACTGCCAAGCCGGTAATCATCATCCTTAAAACTAAAAACACTTGCTCCATATCCACCATTCCAGCAGGAGCGCACCACCGCGCATCGCAGCTGCGGAGACGGGCAGTAATGCCCATCCTACTCTCTCAGCAGCGCTGCCGACCAGTCGCTTAAGGCAAATTCGAATGTTGTCCATAATACTGTTTGACGCTGTTTTTTTGCACAATATTACTCGTGTCTACCTAATCAAGAAAAAGTGAGGGATTCAATGACCACGCTCAAAGCACTGTCATCCCGGATTGCCGTATTTATCTCGGCGTCCGTTTTTGTATTGGCGCCCACGACGCCGGCAATGGCGCAAACGACAGGCACTGCAGCCACATCAAAAAAGCCAAACGTCGTCATGATCTTTACCGATGACCTGGGTTATGCAGATATATCCAGCTTTGCTGAAACACCATTGAAGGTGAAGACTCCAAATATCGACCGGCTTTCGAAAGAAGGCATGAAGTTTACCCAGTTTTACGTAAACAGCCCTATATGTTCGCCGTCCAGAGCCGCGGTATTAAGCGGTATGTTTCCTCCAAAGACAGGGATTACAAGCTATCTGCAGCAGCGCGAGGGTAATAATAATGCTGACCAGAACGATTACATGGATCCAGCAATGTCCTACCTGCCGAAGTCGTTTAAGGCGGCCGGGTATGCCACCGTTCATGTCGGCAAGTGGCATCTGGGCGGCGGCCGGGATGTAGACAATGCACCCTCCATTGGTAAATACGGGTATGACGAATTCTACAGTACCTGGGAAAGCCCCGATCGGGATCCAAAACTTGGCACAAACTACGCCCCCTGGGATAAGCGTAAAGATCCCGAGCAGGTAGACCGTTGGGACCGTACCCGCCAGATGGTGGATAGAACTCTGGACTTTATGAAGCGTAACGAAGATAAACCGACCTTTGTTACTTTGTGGCCGGATGACTTGCACACGCCGTTCTGGCCAAGCCCTGAAATGGTAACCAAGTATGGCGGCGAGGCGTACGCGTTTGAACCCATAGAAAATTTTTACGGTGTTCTGGAAGAGTATGACCGACAGATCGGACGTTTGCTGGACGGATTGAAGGCGGAAGGAATGGAAGATAATACTATCATTTTCTTTACCGGGGACAACGGTCCGGCACCGCATTATGATCATACGCGAACAGACGGAATGCGCGGCATGAAAATCAGCCTGTTCGAGGGAGGAATACGTCAGCCGTTTGTAATCCGCTGGCCCGGACACATCCCGGCAGGCACGGAAAATAACGACACTGTTATGACGGGGATGGATCTGCTGCCGACTCTTACCTCCTTAGCCAAAATACCCGCAATGCCCGAAAGCGCCGGCAAAGTGGACGGAGAAGATCTCTCTCAGGCAATGCTCGGAACCCCTGTAATGCGTGAAGGGGCCATATTCTGGGAGCACGGGCGCCGCGACGCTCAAGGAGAGCCGCGGCAAGGAATTCCGTTGGCTAAAGGCGAGAATCGCAGCCCTAATCTCTGCATACGCGTTGGCGACATGAAACTAATGGTGAACGATGATGGAACCAGTGCCATGTTGTTTAATGTCCGCAAGGATCCGAAGGAAACGACAGACCTGTCTAAACAGGACAGCGAGACCGTGAACGAGATGGCGAAAAAAGTTATCGATTGGAGCAATACGCTCCCGCATCGCACGCAGCCATACCCGGTGAAGAACGGGTCAGTTACTAGTAACTAAGAGCAGCGCCAGTTTTCAAGCATTTTGAAAACTGGCGCTGTCAAATTGCAAGTTTTCTATAGCTGGAATTTCGAGAGTATTAGGTAACATATAGCACCACTTCTTATAAGTGCCCCTTTAAGTTAGATATAACTTTACGACACCATCGTTAATCAGAATTGTGCATCTGCCCCTAATGAGCCTTAAATCAGGTAATAAGTTTAACATTTGGCCGTTCCTTCCCTGGCTATTATTTGTCGCAGGACTTTCATTTACGCTTTTCGCCGCGCGTTACGTGTGGGTCGCTGGAGAGGCCGAAGATCGCCAGCGTTTTCAAAAAGCGACAATGGAAATTGCAAATGCCGTCAAGTCAATGATGGAGGTGCATGAGGCGGTCTTACGGGGCACTGCCGGCTTTTTTGGAGCTAATGAGAGCGTCAGTCCTGAACAATTTCGCAAATATGTGGGACGTCTGCTACTTCGAAAATATTATCCAGGCGTGCAGCAACTCGGATTTATAGAAAGACAATATCCGGATAAGCCGTATGAACCGACTTTGTTATTGCACACCAGTCCGGATGGTACGTTGCCAGCCACTTCTGCATCCGTTGTAAGTGTCAAGTTTCTGGAGCCTGTGGGTCGCAACTTGGTTTCGTTGGACGCGCTGATCAACACCACGCCTGCGATGCGAGCCGCAATGCAAAGTGCGGGGGATAATGGAATTCCCGTCGTCGCTGCGCCTGTTGCGCTGAGCCATGGTGTTTTAGATCCCAAACAACTTGAAGTAGTCATGTTTATCCCGGTATATAAAAATGGTGGAATCCCTGCGTCACAGGCTGCTCGCCGGAGCACTCTGTTAGGATTTACCGTAGCCCTTTCACCTTCACGCGATCTCTTTAAGGCTATGCTTAAAGGACTACCTCCTACTTCAATTAAGCTCCGTGCCACCGATACGACTTTTGATAAACCCGTTTTTCTGTTTGAGACCGATAGCGAATCTATTGCCGACGGTAACAATAACTCCCGCTTTACGGATGTGCGCAACACCGCCATAAGAGGGCGCAATTGGAGGCTGGAATTTTTCTCCCCATACAATTACGGATCGTCGTATCTTAAGGGAGCGTTTCCGGCAACCGCCGTAGCCGGCACTATATTTAGCTTCCTGATTTTGATGTTCGGATTAGGGCAGGTGCGCGCTCGTCAGCATGCGGAAGAGGCAATCGGACAGCTGAGAACCTCCGAACATGAACTCCAGGAGGCCAGCACTGTTCTGGAATGGAAAGTAGCAGAACGTACGAACACGCTCGAACGTACAATTAGCGATCAGGCGCTGATGAAGGAATTTACGGACCAGCTACAAGCCTGCTTTACCATTGAAGAAGCTGGCAGTGCCATTCAGCATTTTTCAGCAAAGCTGTTCCCTGGGTGGTCCGGGTCCATGACCCTGCTTCGATCGTCGAAGAACCTCATCGAAGTCATCAGCCGCTGGGGTGAGGATGCCACCGGGCAGTCCATGTTCGCGCCCGACGATTGCTGGGCCCTGCGGAGAGGCCGTCCTCATCATGTGGAAGACGGTGGTTCCGGAGTAGCGTGTTCTCACTTCGAAGATTTTTCAGGCATGGAATCTCTGTGTGTGCCGATGCTGGCCCAGGGAGACACCATCGGGACTTTGCATCTGTGTCGCAGGGTAAATGATCATCGGATGGATGGCGAAAGGCAGTTGGCTGTAATAGTAGCTGAGCATGTCGGTCTGGTGCTGGCCAACATTAAACTGCGCGAAGTGCTGCGTGCCCAGTCTGTTCGTGATCCGCTGACAAACCTGTTTAATCGCCGCTACATGGAGGCATCCATAGAACGCGAGCTCGCGCGGTGCATTCGCAACTCCTGTCCGCTCTCAGTCATGATGCTCGATCTGGATCACTTCAAAAAATTTAACGACACCTACGGGCACGAAGTGGGGGATGAGATACTACGGCGTCTTAGTCATATCCTTCAAACCTCCGTTCGAAGCGAAGACATTGCATGTCGGTATGGCGGAGAAGAATTTCTTATTATAATGCCGGATGCCACTTTACAGGAAGCTCTCGAACGGGCGGAGAACATTCGTGTAAACGTGGCCGATACGGAAATCCGGCACCGGAACGAAATATACAAAGATCTGACAATATCCATTGGTGTCGCCTCTTATCCAGACCACGGTATGGACGCGACTTCGCTGGTCCGCAAAGCGGATACAGCCCTTTATCAGGCGAAAGCTGAGGGGCGAAACAAAGTGAAGCAGTTTGATGAGGGAAAAGCGTAGTCTGCAGCCAATCACCAAGCTGCAATCTCAATCCTGCGGCTCCCGATTGACCGTTATGAAAAAAAGTTTCTTCAATAACCCTGCCATGGTTATTTTGTGTTCTGCAGGAATTCAAGCATGGAATCTTCCATCGTCGGCGTAAGGCGATTAATCTCTTGCGGCTTTTCAATCTTTAGATTATCGGTCGAATCAAAAGCAGCGTAGATAGATGCGACCTTGTTTAGCTCCGAAGTTACCGCACTGGGGTTTGAATGGCGATCCAGCAGGGGCGCAACGACCATAAGCGGACGCGGCGCAATGCACGCCATAATCTCGCCAAAGTCTATGGGCGCGGTTTTCGGATCTTCCGCAAACAGGCCAAGACGGGGGATAAAGCCATGCTGATGAGACATGACCCGTATGCTTTCATACCGGCTGTCACTGGCTCTCCATGGCGAGAACGCCGCGACCACAGCAACGCCGTCAATGCGGGGATCGACCGCCCCGGCCAGCAACGCCACCGTGCCGCCGATGGTGTCGCCGAGAAGAAATACGCGGTCTTTGTCAATGAAATCCAATGTCTCAACCGCGTCTACGCACGCGGAAACATCGCTGATCATTTTGCCCATTTTCGACCAGGCGGGCTGGCGTTTATAAAAATACTCCGCCTCTTCGAGCCGGGTGCCGAAGCCGAACATGTCGATCGCAAGCACAGCAAATCCCTTGTCCACCATATTCTGCAGCACTCGCCTTGCACCGCCGCTTCCTCCGTTCATATTATAACCGTAGGCGTAGCCATGGGCGTAGGCATACTGGTGCAGGTAGATGATGACCGGTAACCGCTCGCCCTCTTTTGTCCGTGTGGTACCGTCCTTGTTTACGGGGCAGTAGAGAGTGCCCGCCATGTGATCTCCCATCGCGGTATAAGGACCAATGTATATTTCTTTTGCCTGTTTGAGCTCAGGTCGGCCAGTGATAAGGTCCTTCCAATCGTGCCTGGATTTAGCAGTCTCGGCAGGAGCGACGGGCTTTACCCCTGGCGGTTCGTCGCCCGTCAGCCAGCGAAGCCTCTTGAGTATAGCTGCTTTATCCGGCGCAAAATCTTGCGCGTCTGCGTACTTTTCACGAAGGTGGACGGGAGAAATTGCTGTGGCGGAACTGGAGACGTCGGGATGGTTCGATTTCCACTTCTCAAAATCCCAGTGAAAGATAAGCGTGTTCTCCCACGGAATGTCCCGCCGCTCAAACTGCACGTCAAGAAAGTCGATGTGCCGCTCGACGTCGCGCGCAGCAACGGCGTGTTCGCCATCACGCTCAAAAATTCCGAGACTGTCGGGTGCGCCGAGAAACTCATAGGCAGTTTTGACGGAGTGGAAACACTGTTCCGCGGCCCAGACATTCGACTGATGTTCCATGATAGAGAACGTCATCAATAGCGGTCTCGGCGCGATTATCGACAGAAGTTCGTTTTGGTCTATCGGTAGCTTGTCTTCGCGCCCGAAAAAGAATCGCAGTCGCGGATGGAACCAGACGTTGGCGATTGAAGTAAGACTATCGAGGGTTTCGTTAACATACTGCGGGTCGCTGTACCGCCAGGGCATGATGCCGCCGGTGCCACAGCTGCTGCTAATGACGGCCCCGATGCGATCATCAAACGCGGCTGCCCACAGCGACTGCTTGCCGTTGCGCGAGTGTCCGGTAATAGCAATTTGCCGCTTGTTGACTTCCGGCCTGGTATAAAGATAGTCCACCACGCGAGACGCCCCCCACGCGCGACGCATAAGCTGAGAAAAATCATAATCGGGGTAAAGAGCCTGGTACGAGTCAGAATCATCTTTCATGTCTGCACCCGCATAGATGCAGCCGATATACCCGCGCCGCACAGCGAGCTGTGCCCAGTCTCGATGGTTCCACTGCGTCATGTAAACTGGGCGCGGGGCATCACCAGGCGGAATGAGCAGTTCGAAGGTCATGCGACCGGCCTGGCATGGGCCAAATCTCAGCTCGATCATTTGCGCCCGCACCCGTCCATCCATCCGGTCGGATAACACCGTGGCCTCCAGGTTTTCTGGCGCAGGCGGTACCGTGCCGCTGATCCAGTGCTGAAACTGTTGCCTGACTCGCTGGCGCTTTAATTCCCAGTCTTCCGGTGTTATAACGGCTCTGGTTGTGTTGTCGTCGAGCCGCAACACCAAAGGATCCGGCAAAAAGGGCATGGAAGGCATCTGGCTAAAATCCGGGGGAAGTTCGCCTGTGCGCTGTTGCCAGTCAGACCACGTTTTGTCCTGCAGCGTCGTCATCGGGTATCGCCCCGGCAACGAGCGATTTATGAGCAGGCTGTCCTGCAGATACCCCTGGCGACTTTCTAATGAAGTGTCCGCCGCCGGACAGGTTGTGTTGGAAAAGACCACCAGAAGCAGGGCTGAGAGAAAAGAGCGTAACGGAAGGGAGTGAAAAGAATTTAAGTAAATCATACGTTTAAAATGGGGTCCGCAAAACCGACTTTGCAAGCTTTAGGAGTGGGTGCTGCCTCGCGCCTGATAGAAACTCCAATAAAGCTCACCGCCCTCCCCGATAGAATCCGGGCTTTCCGTTTACTAAACCAACAGTCATCCAGAACCAGTCATCCAGAACTCAATTCCCATCCTCAGGAATCTCAATAATATCGCGCGCCTTTGCCAGGGCGTCATCCAGATTACCAAAAATATTTTCCTCACCAAACTGCTGCCACAAATGCGACCGTTGCAGCGCAACAATAGGCTGTGAGTGAACGTCTGCGAGCATTAGTCTGGTGTTGTCCGCCTTGCAGCGATTAAGCAATTCGCCCAGCACGTTAAGCCCGGAACCGTCAATAGCAGGAACGTCCCTCAAGCGTAAGATAAGCACCACCGGTGGTTTGCCCACAAAGCGCAATGTATCTTTAAATTTCTCCGCAGCGCCAAAAAAGAATGGTCCGGCGATCTCGTAGACTTCGATCCCTGCCGGAATCTGACGATTCGACACAGCATTCGGATCCACTGTTTCTTCGCGATCCCTTATTTCACGAGTCACCACCGAGATGTTTGTGACTTCTGACATCCGCTTGATAAACAGCATGGCAGCCAGCACCACCACCACCTGCACAGCCACCGTAAGATCGAGAAATACTGTGAGGAGAAAAGTGATCATCAGGACTGCAATATCATCACGAGGCGCCGTCAGAAGCTGGCGAAAATGTTGCACCTGCCTCATCTGCCAGGCAACAATAACAAGAATGCCCGCAAGGCAAGACAGCGGAATTTCCTTCGCCAGGGGAGCGGCAAAGATCAGAATCATAAGCAGAGTAAGGGCTTGTATATTCCCCGCAACCGGTGTCTTGCCTCCACTCTTAATATTCGTAGCAGTGCGCGATAAGCCCCCCTGGCCGAAATGCCTCCCATCAGACTGGCTCCGATATTCGCGATCTCCTGGGCCACGAGTTCCATATTCGACTTGTGGCGATTCCCGGTCATGCCGTCGGCAACGGTAGCTGACAGGAGAGATTCAATAGCCGCGAGGAGAGCCACGGTAATGGCTGCGGGTGAGAGTTCCCGCAAGAGATCAAGAGTAATTGGGGGAAGGGATGGAGAGGGGAGTGAGCGCGGAAGGTCGCCAAAACGTGTACCGATGGTTTCGACCGGGAGAGACAAAAACCTGGTAAGCAGCCCGGCCACGACCATGGCCACGAGCATGTCGGGAATGCGGGGTGCAAAGCGGCGAAGGATTAAAATGATGGCGACAGTTCCAACACCAATCGCCGCAGTAACCGGACTGACAGAATTCGCAGCCTTGCCGTAAGCGATCCATTTGGGAACAAACTCGGCGGGAATTTCGCTCATTTTCAGCCCGAAGAAATCCCGCATTTGCGTAGAAAAGATCACCACCGCAATCCCCGCGGTAAACCCCGTCACGACCGGAAACGGGATGAATTTTATCATCGCGCCCAGGCGTAAAAACCCCATCACAATCAGCAGTATCCCGGCCATTAAAGTACACAGCACAAGACCGGAATAACCATGCGAGGCAACGATGCCTGAGACAATAACGACAAATGCGCCCGTCGGCCCACCGATCTGTACCCGGCTTCCACCAAACACAGAAATCAGAAACCCCGCCACTACTGCAGTAAAAATCCACCGTTCCGGCGGCACGCCTGACGCGATGGCGAACGCCATCGCCAGCGGCAATGCGATCACCCCAACTGTCAGGCCAGCCGAGAGATCCTGCAAAAACGTGAGCCGCGAGTAATTGCGAAGACAGATGATAATTTTCGGAATGAACATAATAGCAGATCTACAGCTTCGCACGACCAAAATGGGATCTCGCCATGAAAGTTAGTTTCAAACTTGGGGATTCCTGTGAGGTAATAACTGCCACGACTGGAAAATGCCTTGATTGCTGGGACCGGGTCCGACTTTTAGTTTTCTATGAAATCCTTCTTTTTGCTCTTTGCAGCATTACTTTTGACCTCTAAAACATGCAGTGCCGCCGCTGATAAAATCGTGCTCCAGGCAGAGGCCGCCGGCCTCGCACCTGGCCGTGTCGAGATCGTTGATCAGCCTTCGTTCCAGGGCAAAAGCGGAGCGGCTCTTGTCTCTGCCGCCAAGTCCACGGTTGATACCCCTGATGCGCCTCCCGATCTTGTTTTTCGCGTCAATGCGACAACAGCTGGCCGCTATCTGTTTACCACCCGTGCATCCGTGGATAGCGATACCGCCGTGGTCATGGAAAACGCAAAGTCCAAGCGTGAGTCTATTTATTTGCGAATCGCTGTAGGCGACAGTCGCCCCGTCCGACGTGTGGTTTTTGTGCCGTGGAGCCGGCCCGATATGTGTAACCAAACGACTGGCAAGTTTGATCTGACTGGCGAGGACGATGAAGTTCGCGTTTGGCTGCCGAAAGGTGTTCTTCTCGATTCGATTCAAATTAGTCCTTATGTGCAGCCGGCAGTCCCGGCAGCGGTGGCAACATATCAGCCTAAGATTGTGCCACCGCCTTCCCATCCGCGTCTGTGGGTTAGCGCCGAGACCCTTCCCGGGATTCGTGCAAACCTCACCAAACCCGAGAATGCACCTTCCTGGGAAAAAATCCAGGAGATCGCCGCAAAACCTGTAGTGGTTGAACCAGGTGCTGACGGGACAATGGACTACAATCCCGATCTGGAAACCGCTGCCGTCGACAAGGCGTTCGTTTACCTGATGACCGGCGAACGGGCCATGGGCCAACAATCTGTCAAGATCATCCGGGATTACCTGGACGCGGTTGAATTCGGAAACATTCTGGATATTACCCGCGAAATCGGCAGGGCTATTTACGCTGGTGCCCTGGTTTACGATTGGTGCTATGATCTGATGACGCCGCAAGACCGATCGAGCATCCGCAAAAATTTAATGAGGCTGTCCGACGACATGGAAATCGGTTGGCCCCCATTTAAACAGCGCGTAGTCAACGGCCACGGAAGCGAGGCGCAGCTCTTGTCTCATCTCCTCGCTATGTCCATAGCCATATACGATGAAGATCCGGTGCCTTACAAGTACTGCTCATACAGGATCCTCGAAGAGCTCGTGCCCATGCGGGATTTTGAATACCAGTCTCCGCGACACCACCAGGGAATCGGATATGGCATTTATCGTTTCGGTTGGGATATGCATGCGGCGTGGCTGTTCTATCGGATGACGGGTGAAAAGGTCTTCGACGCTAACATCGAAGACGTGACAAAATATTGGCTATATATGCGTCTGCCAAATGGTCGCATGCTGGCTGACGGTGACACCACCGCCTATGACCGCGCCACGAAGTTAGGGTCACTCGCACTGTTGACCAGCGCCTACGCAAAAGACCCCTACATGAAACGAGAGTACCTCAACCAGGGAGGGTTGCCGGACGACCCGGTCATGGTGCTGCTGCTAAACGATCCCGACCTTGCCCCTGCACCGGATTTATCTGCGCTTCCTCTCACCCTGGATTTCGGCAAAATTCGTGGAGGAATGGTCGCTCGAACCGGTTGGACCATGAGCGAGAAATCATCCGATGTCGTTGTCGAAATGAGCGGAGGTGGCTATCAGTTCGCGAATCACCAGCACTCCGACGCCGGCAGTTTCCAAATCTATTATCATGGGATACAGGTTGCTGATCTGGGAGAATACCTGTTCTACGGTACCCCTTATGACCAAGGCTTTAATAAGAGGTCCATCTCCCATAGCATGATGCTGGCCTATGATCCACAGGAGATATTTGGCCAGGGTCGGTACCCAAATGACGGCGGTACACGCTACGGTATGACGCCACCACCATCGGTATCCACTGTTAAAAATGACCCACAGTATGCAAATGGCAAAATACTGTCGGCAGATTTCGGACCTTCCAAAGCCAAGCCTGCTTTTAGCTACTTTTCAGTCGATCTTACGTCGGCCTATAGCAATAAAATCCGCAATTACGTCCGCACGTTCTGCTTCCTGAACCTTGAAAATTCCAGCATGCCTGCCGCCCTGATTGTTCTCGATAACATGGAGACCTCCGGCAGCGAGGTGGAAAAGTTTTGGCAGATCAACACCCTGAACCCGCCCCAGCCCACTGCCGACGGAGTGCTGTTAACCAATGCCGAAGGTGGTAAATCCGGTAACGTATCTGTCCAGATGCTGCTTCCGCAGCCCGGCGATCGCAAAATGCAGATTCTGAGCGGGAAAGACTCGACCAATGTGTTTGGCAAACAGCTCACGCCGCCACAACCCGACAAGCCTCAGAGCGACGGCCACCGCATAATGTTCTCGCCCACCACGCCACAAAAAACAAACCAGTTTCTGTCAGTAATGACCATGTCCGAGGCCGGACAAACCACCCTTTCTGCCTTGTTGGAAGAAACCCAAAACGCTTATATAATTTCCCTTGCCGACCGTGTGGTGGTACTCAGTAAGACCGGCAAACTGATATCTGATCCTATTGCTTTTAAAGTCCCTCAGAATCAGACTGCCCTGGTTACATTGACGGGATTGAAACCGGGTTTATGGGAGATCACAAAGGATGGAAAGTTAATAACCAAACTTGAGGCTTTTAAAAACAAAAACACCGGCTATACCAATTTGTCTCCAGGCCAATACCAGGTGACGCCGGCCGCGAAGCCATAAGCATCTACAACGGTTAATACTTTGGGATCGAAGTGCGCGTTCCCCTCATTTGATCCGATTTTCCAACAAGGGAGCTGCCGTCACTAGCAGATCCTCGAGTTCGCGTGCTGAGGCGGTATCGGCGGGGTTATAGTAGACGGCCTTGCGCAGCGCCGCCACGGCGTTGTTGTAGGATTTAAAGTCTTTGGGTTGCCCCCCATGCTTTTCCAATTCCCACTGAAGCCTCCATGCCTTGCCCAGCAAATACCAGGTAAAGTGATAGCGCGGTCCCCCAGACTGCAATTGATTTTCCGTAACGGCAATAGCCCCCTGGGCGTCGCGGATTATCGACATCTCCATCGCAAGGGTAACGGTCGTCGAACTGTCCAGCTGCTCAGTCCTGTTGCTTTGCAGTTCATTTAATACGAAACTGCCACGGTTTACATAGGCGGTTGCCTGTCCCTCATAAGCTTCTCCGTTAAACAGGTTATTGACCACCGCTTCCCGAAATGACCGTCCCGCCCGGTCGAGCATGGTAAGCCGCCATTGCGGATTCTGACCCGTGCCTTCCAGATACTTGCCAAGCCAATGAACCCCGGAGTTGTAGTGCACGTCCGACACAACAACTCGCCCCACCATCGCCTGCCACCCCCAGGGCAGCCACACAAATATGATCATGGTGACAATCAGGCCAACAATCGATCCCTTTCTCGAAAGCTGAACCGAAATCGGAAATGCCGCCGGCACTTCACCGCCCTCCAGGCCTAAGTCGCCCCCCGAAAGGCGGGTGGCCAGGCTTAAAGAAACAATAGCGACAATGGCAATAGGGGCCACATGAAACGGAAAATCCACTAGCGCATGCAGCGCCACCGCCGCCCCCGGCGCTGTCAGCGTCCACCACAGCGCGCGGTGGCGGGCCACCGACATTGCACGATAGCCCTTGATGCTGTTTCGCATAAAGGCGAAAAGGCCACCAATCAGCAGCGCAAATCCCATGATACCGGTTTCCACCATGACCTGCAGGTAATCATTATGCGCCAGATCAGTGCGGCGGGTCGTGGTGCCCAGGCGGCTCTCGGGATTCGATGCAAAATAATCTCCCTGGGCCTTCGGATATTCCCAGCCAAAACTTCCCAGTCCGGTTCCAAACACAGGGTTTCGGGGAACCAGTTCTGTCAGGCTGACCGCAAGTATTCTTATCCGGGTTTCGCGGCGAAGCTGATCGATGTTAAACACGTGATCCGAGAACCGTTCCGCCACCGAGGTCCTAAGCCCCGCCATGGGGCCGGACCGTGAAAAGTGATTTAAAACGCCGATCAACAACAACGCTGCTACGGACCACGACAGCAAAGTCATCAGCGCAAAGCGGAAAGTCATTTGCATTCTGCCCGCTCGCAATAGCTTCCACGGAAGCACTACGCAAAGGATAAGTCCCAGAACCCAGATTGCCCGGCTTTCTGCGGCGGTAATAACGGCCACAAACAATAACACAAAAGCTGCAGTAATTGCCCGAACCCAGGTGCGACGGTTGGTCATCGTGAAGTAGATGGAAAAGCTGAGAGGAAACATAAGCCACGAAGATAGGCCGGTGTTGTGGCCGATCAGGGAGCTCATGCGGTTTCTGGGGTCGAGAGATTCTGGCAGGAACGGCGCATTGCCAACCCGCTGCATCAGGGCAAGCACGGCCAGCACAATCCCGCACAAGACGCACATTGCCATAAATCGCACGACAAACGAGCCGCCAGTGGGCAATGACCTTACAACAAGAAAAACGGCTGCGCCCGCCGCCATCAGCGTCCACGTGTGCAGGCCCTGCTGAAACGTTGCACTCCAGAATAGGGTGATCGCAAAATATATTAAAAGGAGAAAGGCCCACGCTTCCGGCTTTGGTAGCCATGATTTTGGCCTTAAATAGTCCGGCCCCAGAGCGCTTTTCTCCAGCCCCAGGTATTGCCCCTTGATCTTAATCCATGAAAAAACAAAAAGCAGAGCCGCGACCAGCGTCAGCAGCATGCTTTCTTTTAACACTAGTGGACTGATCCCGCAGGAAATCCACGGGAGCAGCTCTCGAAACAGGGGAGTGGCCGAAAGCGACTGATGGACGGCGGCGAGCCCGTTGTCAGACAGACACAGCGGATAAGCCAGCGCCGTCGCTCCGACGATAAGGTGCAGACACAACTCCATCGCCTTATGCAGGCGCGGGGCGTAAATGCGAGGGGAAGTAACCGGATTTGGCAGATTCATAGTCCCAAATTAATATCGTGTTGATTGCGCGGCTGAAGAGGTTGCACAATTCTTTTCCAGCCGGTGTAGGTGAAATGTATGACAGATCCCATATTGGACAACCTTAATCCTCAACAATATGCGGCCGTAACCGCACAAGACGGTCCGCTGCTGATAGTGGCCGGTGCAGGCACGGGTAAAACCCGCGTAATCACCCGGCGCCTGGCGTTCCTGGTGCGCGAGCGTGGCGTCAGGCCCTGGCAGATATACGCGGCCACATTTACCAACAAAGCTGCCGAAGAGATGCGCCACCGCGTAGCCGATCTGTCCCTCGGCAGCAACCCGGCCGATTTTCACATCAGCACCTTCCACAGTATGTGCGCGAAGATTCTACGGCGCGACGGCGGGGCTATAGGCCTGGAGTCAAATTTTACCATCTGCGACGCCAAAGATCAACAATCCGCCGTTCGCCATGTAATGACGCAATTACAGATCTCCGACAAAATTGTGAAGCCGGCAGACGCCCAGAATATCATAAACCAAGCCAAGATGCGCATGCTCGGACCCTCAGAGCTGGAGCCGGTGAGCGCCGACAACCACGAGCTTTACGGCGAAATCTATGAAAAGTATGAGAACTACTTGAAGGACAGTTGCGCGGTGGATTTTGAAGATCTGCTGCTGAAGTCCGTGCAGCTGTTCGAGCGCAATCCCAACATTCTCGCCCAGTACCAGGATCGGTTTCGCTACCTCATGGTGGACGAGTACCAGGACACGAACAAGGTGCAGGTAGAGCTGGTAAGCCTTCTGGCGCGGGAGCACCGCAACATGACAGTAGTGGGCGACGAAGATCAGTCCATCTATAGCTGGCGCGGTGCCGATATCACTAACCTGCTGGATTTCCAAAAGCATTTCCCAGACGCAGACCTGATCCGGCTTGAGCAGAACTACCGCAGCACTGGCAACATCCTCCGCGCGGCGGACGCCGTGATTACCTTCAACACAGAACGCCTCGGCAAGACGCTGTTTACAGACGGCGAAGACGGCCCCCCTATATACGTGGCCGTCGGGCGAAGCGAAACAGAAGAGGCCCAGGCTGTCGTCTTTTCCATAGAGGAGCTTCGCAAGCGAGGCCACCAGCTCTCCGAAATGGCCATTTTTTACCGCGTCTCCTCTCTGAGCCGTGTGTTTGAAGATGCGCTGCGCCGCTATCAGATTCCTTACCGCATGATCGGCGGCACCAAGTTTTACGACCGTGCGGAGATTAAAGATTTAATCTCCTATATGCAGGTGGCGGCTAATCCTGGAAACAGCATCGCGCTCCAGCGAGTAATTAACACCCCCCGGCGCGGCCTGGGGAATAAGAGCATCGAAGCCGCTGCGGAGTATGCCAGTCGCAATCGTATCAGCTTTTATGATTCGATCAAGGCGGCATCTAACGGGACCGACATAGGCCTTCCAAAGGCAGGCGTCGCTAAGTTTGCCCGCTTTCTCGAACAGGTTGAGGGCTGGCGGGAATTTGCCAAAGACCACAAGCCAAGCGATGTTCTTGAAAAAATAATGAAAGATACGGCCTACGTCGAAAGCCTGGGAGACCCCCACAACATCGAGGTCATGGGCCGGATCGACAACCTGGAAGAGTTGCGGACATCCATAATTACCATGGAAGGCAACCGTCCGGACATAACGCTGACCGATTACCTGGAAGATGTCAGCCTCGTCAGCGTAACCGACGATCTTGACCCCAACGAGGCTGCCGTGTCGCTCATGACTCTACACGCGGCCAAGGGCCTGGAGTATAAGATCGTGTTTATGGTTGGCGTGGAAGAAAGTCTGTTCCCAAACCATCGCGCGGCCATTGAGCGCGGGAACTATGAGGAGGAACGGCGCCTGTTCTACGTCGGCATCACCCGGGCGAAAGAGATCCTCGTGTTGAGCCGCGCGACAGAGCGGATGTATTACGGAGAGCGCCGCTATAACGATGAATCTCGCTTTTTTCATGAGCTTCCCCCCGACATAATCCGTCCGCTACACCCATATAATCCCATGTTTCATGATAACGCCGAAGACGCACCGAAGGATCTGGACCTGGGATATCCGGTCTCGGCCCCTGCCGCCCAGACGCGCGGCTTCCCGACCCAGCGCTATTCCCAACCCCGCACGCCCTTCGGTCGCGGCCCCGCCCCGGCGGCACCGGCCAGGCCATATATCGAGCCCGCCACCCGGGGACGCTCGTTCCCGCTGGGTACGCGGGTGAGACATGTGCTTCTGGGCGACGGGGTTATTTCCTCTGTCAGTGGCAGCGGCGGCGATCTGCAATATATCATAGAAATGGACGACGGCACTCAGCACCATCTGCTTGCCCGGTATGCGAAACTGGAGCGGCTTCCAGATGAATAGGAGCCGGACCCGCCTGGCTGTAAGGTCGTGCGCTGTCGCGGCGAGCGCCGCTGCGATGCTTGCGCTGGGGGCGTGTGGTACTTACGTGCCTGAAGGCGCCATGGTTGTCAGCGTCAAAAACAGCCGCCACGAATTCGACCGGGCAGATCTGCGACCCGCCAACAACGAACTGCTCCGCAACCAAGTGATTATTATGAAATGGTATGACACGAACACCTTTCTGACCAGTTCCACGGTACAGAGCGGGAGTTATACTTTTCGGGCGAGGAATTATGACGGAACAGCCATCTCACGCCAGATTCAAGTTGTGCCCGACCAGGATCTTTATGAGATAGACATGAGCGCTGACAACGCCGCAGCAGCCGCAGCCGCTGAAGGTCCGGCGGTAAAAGGGCGACTTCAACTCATCGGCGGGGTTAAAATGCCTCCGACTGTTACCGTTCTATTTATCGGCAACCAGGTTGCCATGCAGACCGCAGAAGTTAAACGCGACGGCACATTTTCAGCAACCGCACCCGCCAAAGGCTCATGGAAAATTGAAGTGCATCAGCTGGGAGATAAGCCCCGCAGCTATGTTCACCCGGTGACAAGTGTAAATGGGCCGATAGATCTGGGCGCCATAGCGTTAAAGTAAAACAAAGCGCTGAGTGACCAAACCGGAAAATGACCCAGGCATAATAGGCTCCCATCAAGCCCTTCGCCGCCGGAGGTTTGCGCTACATCCTGTTATAAAAAGAGAAAGGCGGATATCCCTTTTGGGGATACCCGCCAATCTTAACGTGCCGTTTTCCGGAAAGCGGCGCGTCGCTTTTCAGCTCCGCGAGATACCGCTTAGTCCCAAGGGTTAGGGCCTAGATCGTCACCCTGAAGGTCGATCAAGGCAAAACCAGCTACGAAATCCACAGCCTCAACCAGTGAGACAGCAGCCTGGACGCCAATTACGCCCAAGTGCAGATCAGCACCGACTTCGGATGGGTCACGCTGCAGGCAACCGTTGACGTAACCAAGGAAACCGAAACCGGCTTCGTCGATTTTTTCGTCATAGACGGGCATAACACGGCCCTTCATACCAAAACGGGTCGTGGAATACTGACCATAACCGATTTCAGCTAGCTCTGTGGCACGGACGTTAAATCCGAATCCACAGCCGATACCAATGCTGGCGCGGCCGATGTCTACGAAATCCAGAACGCGGTTCGGGACGTAGTACAGGACGATGTCCAGCAGAGAATTGCCAACAGACTGTCCGTTATACGGAGCAGCAGCCTGCTGCATTGGTGGTGGAGCTGGATTGTACATTGGCGCCTGGGGGGGCATCATTGGTGGTCCAGCGATTTCGCCGCCAGCCATGGCCGGTACAGCGGAAATTGCTACAGCAGCAGCAGCAAGAGTTACTTTTAACGAAAAAGTTGCCATTACAACTTCTCCCTTCCTCATGTTAGATTCTTTGCTTCGAATCTGCCGCGATATCAACTTTGAGGTTTGCTCAACGCAAGAGGAAAAAACATCAAACTAACAAAAAAAGCACACTGACCCCACAAATGGTAGGGGGCGCAGGGTGCGTTAGTTGACAAATGTGCCATTTTAACTGTTGGACAACCACTTTTTCAGAAGGTTGCAATAAAAGTTACTATGACTAAAGATTTTACAGAAGCTATTCTGAGCATTTCCAGACTCCGCATTCTCGTGGCAGGGGATATGATGCTGGATCACTATATTAGTGGCACCACCGACCGCACCAGCCCCGAGGCCCCCGTGCCCGTGGTACTGGTCAACAGCGAACACTCCATACCGGGCGGCGCAGCCAATGTCGCCCGTAACGTGGCCGCCGCCGGCGCGTGGGTTCAGGCCTGCGGCGTTACAGGCGACGATGCTCCCGGCCATAAGTTGCGCCACGGCCTGACAGGCGCCGGCGTCGATACCTCTGCGCTGCTAATGTCCCCCCAATGCGAAACCGTCGTCAAGACCCGGATCGTATCCCAGGGTCAGCAGATTGTCCGTCTGGACTATGAAAAATCCGGCTGCATGGAAAACGCTACTATAGAGGCAGTGGCCGACATCCTCAAAACCAGCCTCGAAAGTATAAACGCGGTCATCATCAGCGATTACGCGAAAGGGTTCGTCGTTACGCCCGTCCTTGAAAACATCATCACCATCTGCGCTACCCGCAACATCCCCGTCTTCGTAGATCCAAAAGGCCGCGATTACGCACGCTATCGCGGAGTCTTCGCCATCACACCTAACAGCCGCGAGGCGCAGGAGGCCACCGGGATTTCCACCGCCACTGATGCCGGACTCAGGCAGGCCGCCGAGCGGATAAAATCCATCACCGAGTCACAACTCGTCATCATCACGCGCGGTGCCGATGGCCTCGCGCTGCTTGATCAGGCGAACAATTGGATTCTGCTTCCGACATCGGCCCGCGAAACCTTCGACGTGACCGGCGCCGGCGATACTTTCGTCGCATGGCTTACCATGGGCATCGCCGCCGGGCTGACGGCAGACGAGGCGGCAAAGCTCGGCAACCTCGCAGCCGGAGTCGCCGTCGGCCGACGCGGCCCCGCGGTCGTTTCTCCCCTGGATGTCCGCCGCGCGCTGGCACCCGGCCGGCTGGGCCAGAAGCTAATAAGCGAAGACGACCTCGAAGAACTTGGCGATGAACTGCGCCGTCGCGGAAAAAAAATCGTGCTGACCAACGGCTGCTTCGACTTCCTTCATGCCGGCCACGTCGCTTTTCTTCAACAGGCGAAGGCCCTTGGCGACATTCTGGTTCTCGCTACAAATACCGACGTATCCATTCAAAGACTAAAGGGAACAGGTCGCCCCATAATTCGGCAAAAACAGCGTGAGGAACTTTTGGCCTCTATAGAAGCGGTCGACTACGTAACCGCATTTCGCGCCGACACTCCCCACGAAACCATCGCGCGGCTCAAACCCGACATATTGGTCAAAGGCGGCAATTACCTGCTCGACGAAGTGGAAGGCGCAGACCTCCAAAGGGAGCAGGGAGGCGAAGTCATCACCCTCCCCATCGTCCACGACATCTCTACCAGCAAGCTGGTAAGGGGACTCGAGTAAAAGAAATAAGTAGAAAAACCGCAACTCGATTTGGGCGAAAGCTAACATAATAGCAGCCGGCGTGTCTAACACCCTAAGGATAAACTTTGATGAAGAACTCAGTGACCGCGCAACACGATTCAAAAGCCGGAAAGTCGATTCGCGACGGCGGAGCGATCAGCTACTCCATAAGCGAATCAACTCTAGGGTTGGTACTCGCGGCACAAAGCGAGCGAGGATTGTGCTGCGTGATGATGGGGGAGGAGCGGGACGTGTTACGCGCTGAGTTGCAAAAACGGTTCCCCCGCGCCGTCCTGTCCGAAAAGGACTCCGGAGCGGAAGCAGGTGCTGCCGGTGTTGTCGACATGATAGAATCCCCCGGCGGCGATCCGAAAGTGACCATCGACATGGGCGGCACAGAATTTCAACAAAAGGTCTGGCGGGCCCTGCTGGAAATACCACCGGGAACGACATCGACTTACGCAGAGATCGCCACGCGAATTGGAACTCCAAACGCAGTCAGGGCAGTCGGCACAGCATGCGGAGCGAATCTTATCGCGGTAGTCATACCATGCCACAGAGTCGTTTCAAGCAGCGGCCGCCTGTCCGGCTATAGGTGGGGCATAGAACGAAAACAGACGCTGCTGGAACGAGAGGCAAGCAAAAGTTCGACGGACGGCCAGGAAGTAATTAATGACTAACAGCGACCTACATGCGCCGCAGGTGCGATCTATTCCAGCCCAGGGCATTTAGAGGGCTTCGTAGTGAGCCGCACGGAGACGCGCACCGTGAACCCAATAAAAACGCGCTTTTCTTGCTTCTGCTATTCCTTTGTGCCTTACTGTCTTTGTGTCAAAATCCATGCCCCGCCAGCGCCCTCTCCGGCGAGTGCATAAGGGGGTTGTACCAGGATGAGTGAATCAAATTACTGCGTCGCAAAAGCAACAAGCTTTTGCCTGCTCATTCCGCCCACTTTCGTCGCCACTGCTGTGCCGTTCTTAATAAGTACAAAAGTCGGAAACGCCTTTATATTATAACGGCGCAGATAGGCCGGATTTTTATCGGCATCCAAAACGCCGAACTTGACCCTGCCACCCAGTTCAGAGGAGACGCTATCCAGGACTGGCTTCATGGCCTTGCATGGGCCGCACCAGGTGGCCCCAAATTCCACCACCCAGGTTCCGTCAAGAATGGTTTTGGAGAAACCCGCGTCAGATAGGACAACTACCTTTGCCAGAGACAGGGGAGTAGCACTTGCAGGGGTTGACATTGGGGCCGGCGGTGCTGCCATTGTTCCGGCTGTTGCAATCTGCTGTCGGAGAGGTACAGAGGGAAAAGGGGGCAGCCCCGGCACCGGTGTTATTTCTATTATTGAACCAGCGGTGCGGGCCCGTGTCTCTGCGTTTTTGACGGACAGATATGCAGCTTCAAACGCCTGTGCGTTCGTCAGGGCTATTTGCAGTTCGGCAGCGTTATTAGCCGACTTTGCAGCAGTGGCCCGATCATACCAGATCCTCATGCCGGCTATATAATGCTGGTAGAGGCGAACGTGTGCAGGATTATCCTGATTCTGAAGGTTCGCCACAGAATCAGGTTCTCCTACAACTTTGAGCCAGCTCACGTCAGGTTGTGAATAATCCGGATTAATAGTCCCGGGAGTAGGAAGCATTTTCACTTCCCCTCCCACTAAACTGGATTTAGCCTCTGCAAGTTCCGCAATCAGCTTCGCCCCGTTCCAGGCCATTGCTTTGCGTTTAGCTGCGTCAGCTGCGGCGGTATCTCCGGCCGCATTTGCTTCTTTCATTTCATCGATCCACTGCAAAAATCCGTACTTGTAATACTCTGACTGCTTAGCAAAGGCAGGAGGATTTGTGGTGTGTAAAGTTACGGTAGACACTACTTGAGACCAGCCTTCATGAGGACAAATTAGTAGGAGCGCAAGCGCGAGCAGGGATAAGTGAGCCCGTGCGCTATCGGAAAAATTAACTTCGATCATGAGACGACTCGCTTATAGGGAGGGATGGGCTATAAAGCTATAATTATTAAACCCTTCATAAATGTTATCAGACAAAAAGAGCAAGGATTTTAAATAAACGATAACTTCTGAGCCAGTGACTGACGTGATGCCTGGTCCGTTCTACCGCCGTAGAGCGCGGCTTAGACCCTGTGTGAGAATGTCGGCTGTAATTCATATCCCAAAGACTCGGCGTACGATATCCCGGGGATAAAATCCTAATCATAGGTCAAACCTTATCGGCAGGCCATTCGAGCTTGACCCCATGTTTTTGCGGGGGTGATTGCGACGAATGAAAAATAGAAACCTTTCTCGCTTTCTTTCGTCCCCCGCAATGTGGATCTTTTTCGCAGCTCTCATTCTTGCATACTGGGTGGGAGCGTACGTGGCACCCACCTGGGTCGTGGAGCGCCACACACTGGACGTGCAGCGCGACGAGGCGGGAAAACTCTTTTATGTCTTTCGCGATGCGCCCAAGTACATAGTCGATCCCGTTGCGCTGGCCAAATCGGAACTCAATCCCGCGAATCTCCCGGCATTAAATAAATCCGGTGTGGCCCCAGTCAAAACCGAGCAGGTAGCCTATGAAACAATTCAGTCAGACAACGGTTCAATTACAGCCTATTATCAACTGACAGCAAAGAGACATTGGAGATTCTGGTCGCTCCTGCCGGCCATTATAGCAGTGGCGCTGTGCTGGATTACCCGTGAACCCCTCACGGCCCTCTTTAGTGGCGTGGTCGTGGGCGCATTTATCCTGGGGCAATATGACATCACCGATGACGTACTCGTCACCACTCTGATGACGCGCGACGCCGCCGGGGTTCTCCTGCTTTACCTCTGGCTGTTAGGCGGCCTTATGGGCATCTGGTCTCGCACCGGTGCCGCGCAGGCCTTTGCCCGCACCATGTCCACCCACGTGGTACGCGGCCCGCGCAGTGCCAAGCTGGTGGCCTGGATGCTGGGGATTATATTCTTCCAGGGTGGCACAGTCAGTTCCGTCCTCGTAGGCACTACCGTTAAACCGCTCGCTGACGATCAGAATGTCAGCCACGAAGAGCTCTCCTACATAGTCGACTCCACGTCGTCGCCCGTGGCCGGTTTTCTTGCCTTCAATGCTTGGCCCGGATACGTACAGGCATTTCTGTTCGTGCCCGGCGTCACCTTCCTTGCCACCGAGGCCGACCGGGTCTCCTTTTTCTTCCGCAGCCTTCCCTTCAGCTTCTACTGCATTTTCGCTGTTTTGGGAACCCTTCTGCTATGCGTGGATAAGGCACCTGTATTGGGAACGACATTTCGCCGTGCCATCGAGCGCGCCAGGACCACCGGCGAACTTGATGCGCCAGACTCAAACCCGTTAAGCGCAAAAGAGTTGCAGGTCGCATCTGTTCCCCCAGGTTACACTCCGCACATAATCGACTTCTTCCTTCCACTTTTCACTATCATCAGCATCGCCGTCGGCACGTTCATCGTAATGGGTTCGCCCCAGGTGCGCTGGGCATTCGCCGCGGCAGTGCTGGTAGCTTTCGGCCTGGCGCTGCTACGCGGCATGAGCCTGCTGAACGTGATGGAAGGTTATGTGCAGGGGCTGAAAGGCGTGGTTTTCGGTGCCGTTATTCTTTTGCTGGCGATTGCCGTTGGCACCATAAGCCGGGAGACCGGCGCCGGCATTTATCTGGTAGATCTATTAGGCGACAAGCTTCCATACTGGTCGCTTCCGGTGCTACTTCAGTTGCTCACTATTGTTATCGCATTCTCCACCGGAACAAGCTGGGGCACTTATGCAGTTACCTTTCCGCTGGCGATGCCACTGGCCCTGGCAGTTGCCCAATCCCAGGGAGTTGAGAACATTGAAGTCTATATGATGATCTGTTTTGCTGCGGTTTTAAATGGCAGTATTTTCGGGGATCAATGTTCCCCCATTTCCGATACAACCGTCCTGAGTTCGATGTGTACTGGATGCGATCTCATGGACCACGTAAAAACACAGATAGTGCCCGCATCAGCCGCAGCCCTGCTTGCCGCCGCTTCATGGACGGCATGTGCAGTGTACTTCGCATGACCACTGGAACCATTGTTAAACAGCATACCCTAATCAGCAGGTGGACGTGGAGGCTATGGCCGCCGTGCGGGAAACGCTTGAAATCGACCCGACTCGCATGGACATGAGTCCAGCTTTCACTTTCATAAACTTCGGCCGTAGGATAGACATTCGAGTCCGTCCAACCCTCGATCCCTTCCGCTCAATCTGATTAACAAATCCCCGATGATGCTGCAGGTTACAAAACGTGAGAATCTGCGCGCTCAAACCTTCTGCAGGCTCTAATGGATGCCCTGATTTAATGAAAAGCACACGCCTCATCAGCGAACGCGCCAGAATCAATAGGGCCAGAGGTGCGCGTTATCGAAACTCTGGCCGATTGCAGCTGACTTTTTGAGCTTCAGATATGGCCAAACCTTATACGAGCGGAAATCACGGGGACAACGAAGTTACTTAACACGGCTCCCTATAAATTTTGATTGATCTGACGGTCGTACAGGTTCTGATGAACGAAGACGCTAACTCTCCTGCAATAAGCAAAGTGATTTTATTAGGATTCAGCTACGTATGTCCCCGAAAAAAAACATACTTCGGCACGCGCCCAAATTGGCCGCAATGCTTGCCCTATTGCCCGACGCCGCGAATGCCTGCGCTATATGCGTCAGCAATATAAGTTACAATTATGCGCCCTTCACCGCTGTCTGGGTACTTGTATTATTTATCTGGACGGCGTTTCTGGCCGGAATGATGTGGTATCGAAGGCGTAACGGGCTCGATCTGCTTCCACTGCAACATCATTTTCAATCCGCCAGAAAATACCTCATTGTCGTGGTCGCCTTATTCATACTCGGGATGCACCTGGCAGCCATAATATTTTTGCCTTGGCTACTAATCAAAACAGCATTCGCGCGGGGAACCGCAGAGCACCAATTTGTCAAAAATGCAGCAAAATCCTTGCTCGTGGTCTTGCTTGTCAGCGCCCCAGTTCTTTACAAGTTCCTTCCTCAGACATCTTCTGAAGTCAGTGCGAGAGATCACGCAACTAACGTCCGAAAAGAGCTAAGACGGCTAATATCACCACAACGTAAAATCCCGGCCCAAAAACAACCCGATCCCTTTGCTTATCAAATTTTCGATGTTCCCGTCTTGGGATGGGTGGTCCAGTCACCCGGATTCTATCGTCCGCTAAATTCCAGCAACACCCTGCAATCTGTATCAACCGCAGATCACCGCGCCGCCTGGTCTCGCGGACCCGACGGCAAATTTGATTTAACTCCCGCTTCCGTAGCAAGCGCGCTGAACCAAATACAAAAAGGAACCGCGCCGCTATTTGATCAACATCGTTACGACCCAACAAACGGCGTACTTAGCGCTGGGGATATAATAGAGTTCACGGAGCAAACGGCACAACGCTAAGACTAAGAAAAACTTCGGCTAACTAGTAATGATTCTATCTACTAACAATGAAAAGGGCACACAAAATTATTTCATCCAAAGCCTCTGCGGGCGTCATCCAACTAGGCACCTGCCGTGTTTGTTTATTTGGCGTTTGCTTCGTGCTTTCGTGCTTTTGTGCCAAATCTCCCCGCCCTTCATTTAAGACCCCGTGCGGGAATAGCTAGCCGGTTTGGGATTTCAGGCACGCGCACCTCTGACCCCATCGTTTTTTTCCTTCACCCTTCGGAACTTTCTTGCTGTCCAAACGAATGGCTCGACAAGCACGCATTGTTACTCCAGGGTATCCGAACCATGTTAAACATCGTGGGAATCTGCGCTCAAATCTTAAGCAGGCTCTAATGGATGCCCTGATTTCATGGAAAGAACACGCCCCATCAGCGACGTGACGGAATCAATGGGGCCAGCGGTTGCGCGTCCCGAAATCCAGCAAAACACCTAAACCGGCAAACCTACCAGAGGTGAAAGTTCGTCGAAGAAATGAAAGTCAGGCTGGAACGCATCCCGAAACGCCAGAAACCTGATCCGAATTCCAAAATAGAGATCGACAACCCTTCTCCTAATATGCATGAAGAGTTTCTATGAGGGT
Organism: Candidatus Sumerlaeales bacterium; assembly: GCA_038243585.1. GTDB lineage: Bacteria > Sumerlaeota > Sumerlaeia > Sumerlaeales > Sumerlaeaceae > JAKFFN01. The sequence continues at coordinate 111,203 of JBBSQY010000004.1, forward strand.
ACACGAAAAAATAATTACTTAACCCGTCCCCTAATCTCCGTCCCCTACTCTCTCGAATCCTGTGTATGTAAATGATAATTAGACTCGATCTAAAGTGTACTAACGAATACGTAACGTTAAAAGCTGTGGCCGGAACATTTCTCTATTGCTTCATTGCCTACTTTGCTTTTGAGCAATTAGTGCAAATTTGTTTTGCTACAGGGCGGTCTCAAGCGTTTGATTTGGCCTCAGGGAATGGAATTAACATTAGCTATCCCTACTTCATGATTTGGCAAACTGGCGTTGCGGGCTTCGTGGCGGTTTTTATGCAAATTTTTGTAATTACGGCTGCCTGCAGCCGCATAAAGATTGTTAACGCTGTTGTTGTGGTAGTGCTTATAACTTCATTCACAATTACCGTTTCTGCTGCTCTAGCTAATGATTGGGCCAAGTATAGCGTGCTAAATTTCATTTATGAGCTGTTGCCTTATATCGTTCCTATTATTATAATTATTGTTGCGAGTGTAGTTTTGGAATGTAAAGCTACTTGGATTTCTCTTACTGTTTCTTGTCTCGCTTTAGTATTTGCTGGGTTTGAAATTTTTGCAGAGGCTAACATTGCGTATCGTGTCAGGCGGTATGAGCTGTTGTCAGTATTAATTAGCAGTAGTATTGTGCTGCTTCTTTCAAATTTTTCCACAAAAAATGGCAAATGGGTTCTGCGTCGCTCAAAACTGCCATCAATATAATGTCAACGGAATCTTGAAATATTGGATCAGAACGCCGCCGGCACCGTGACTGCCGACCGGTTCTTTGCCTGGGACGGAATGCGCATAGCTTCGGAACGCGCGTCGGTGTCCGGCGCGCCGGTCAAACAGTATTTCGCCCAGGGCGAAATCCGCAACGGGGTGAAGTACTACTACGCAAAAGATCACCTGGGCAACCTGCGCGAGGTGACAACCGGCTCAGGAGGCGTGGTGGCCCGTTACGACTACGACGCCTTTGGCGTCCCGACCCAGACCCTCGGCACCATGAAATTCGACTTCCTCTACACCGGCCACTTCTACCATGAACCGTCCGGCCTCTATCTGGCTCCGTTCCGGGCCTACAACCCAAGAATGGGCCGATGGATCAGCCGCGATCCCATTGGGGTTAAGGGAGGGATTAATTTGTATGATTATGTGGGGGGCAATCCGCTTACCAGGATTGATCCTACTGGATTAGTTACCGCGGTAGTGATTGGGGATAGTACCTTAGCAGTTGGAACAGGGGGAGTAACTGGCAACCCTTTTGGACACGCCGCCGTGGCGGTTAGCGGGCAGGGAGTTTACAGTTTTGGAACTGGACTAGCAGATGTTGGCGGGGGCATGCGTAATTATCTAGAGAAACAAGCTGATTACAGGAATAGTACCGTATACCTGCTTAATACTACACCTGGGCAAGAGCGAAAAATACTGGAGAGTTTGAAGAAGGCCGATACAAAACCCTTGCAAAAGTTTTCAGATAACTGTTCGTTAAGAAGCTCCAATGCTTTAGCGGCAGCTGGAATAGGATTGATGAATAAGATTCCGACTTCCTATGGTTTTCCTCTTCTAGCGCCGGTTTCTCCATTTCCTAAATCCTTAGAACGTGCTTTACAGGATTCAGCGTCTGATCTGGGAATTATTTCCATTGAAGTTCCAAAAGGATCGGCGCTTCCAGAAACCATGTTTCAAGGATTCGATCCCAAATGAAGCCGCTCGTATTGAACCTGTGCTTTTTTCTGATAACGGTTGTTCAACTTACGGGTTGCACGGATGAAATGGATTCAAAGTTAGAGTACGATCGCATTGGTAAAATGCAGCTTACCAGTCTTGCCCCGGTTAACAAAATATCCGTAATATCCAAAGATGAGTATTATTTTGCTGTAGTGCCATGTGGTGGCAGTAACGTTTTTATTCTATTAAACCCAAAATTTGAACCGCTGTATAAACAGATTGGATCTTGTGACTACACGTTGACTTCTGAGGACATGGTTTTGATTGTGAAAGAAACTCCCATACTTGACCCTACTGTAAGAGAGTGCTTAAGGTCACACGTCACTGACCGGAATTAGGAGCGCATCGGAATAACAGGAAAAACAGTGAATTTGAACTGTGCCGAATTATCGGACAGTAGTAAATTAAAGCCTTTTGAAACTGTGCCGAATTATCGGACAGTAGTAAATTAGGGATTAGTAGTATTTGGGATTTGGTTAGACAGTGTTTCAAATTCCATTGGCGATTTTCCGCCGAGGCTCATGTGGATGCGCCGGGGATTGTAGAAGGCTTCAACGAAGTCGAAAACCTTGAGTTCGGCCTGGCTCCGTGTGGTGGTTGGGTAGGGGTCAAATTCCTCCGTCTTTAGAGTGGCAAAAAAGCTTTCCATTGCGGCGTTGTCGTAGCAGTTTCCTTTGCGGCTCATGCTGGCGGTGATGCCTGCCTGGGTCAGTGATGCGCGGTACGTGCGGCTGGCGTATTGGCAACCGCGGTCGGAGTGGTGAATGAGTCCAGGGGCGGTTCCCCGCAGCGAGATGGCCCTCTCTAGCGCCTTTGTGACAAGAGGCGTTTCCAGACTCTCGCTGGTGGCCCAGCCGACGACCCTTCGCGAGTAAAGGTCCATGACAACGGCCAGATAATGCCATCCCTGCCGCGTCGGCAGGTAGGTGATGTCGCTGACCCAGACCTGGTTGGGAGCGCCTGGACGGGGTATTTGCCCCAGGTGGTTGGGAGCCGGGGCCAGAGCGGGATCGGTCACCGTAGTGCCGCTTCGCCGCCACTGGCGCTTGTTTCGCGCCTTTAATCCCTCGTCGCGCATGAGACGGCCAATGCGACGCCGCCCGCAGCGGACGCCTTCGCGTCCCAGCTCTATGCGGATTCTCGGCGTGCCGTAGGTGCCGCGGCTTTTGTCAAAGGACTTGCGGATCTTTGCCTTAAGGTCTGCATCGCCGTTGCGCCGTGGCTTTTCCGGC